>CAPXSA010000001.1 GCA_948735595.1 uncultured Clostridia bacterium
ATTGGATGAACATACTAGAATTTTAAATGAACATTCAAAGACATTGGATGAACATACTAGAATTTTAAATGAACATTCAAAGACATTGGATGAACATACTAGAATTTTAAATGAACACTCAAAGACATTGGATGAACACTCAAAAGAAATAACTAGCCTATCAGGAAGAGTAGATGGCTTGTCAGAAAAAGTGAATGGCTTATCAGAAAAAACAGATAGCTTATCAGAAAAGGTAACTGAATTATCAGAAATAGTAACTGAACACAATGATATATTACTCTTCCATTCTGAGCAGCTTAATAAGCTTACGAAAAAAGTGGATTCTATTGAACAAAAAATTGATAATATGCATCAAATTCTTATTTTCATTGAAGATGACTTTTCTAATAAATCTGCAATATTATTTGATTGTCATTCTATTAATCAGGAACACTTTGGAAAAACTGACAAGGATATTGAAAATTTACAAACAGTTTCCAAAAATCATTCTAAAAGACTTATTTCCTTAGAACTTGATTCAAAGAAATACTCTAAACAGCTTGAACACTTATCTTCTTCGAAATAAGTTCTCGAAATACAAAATGGAGTTTAATGATGTAATCCTAAAAAGGTTACACGATTAAACTCCATTTTGTTATTAAGGTTCTTATATTATTTTTCCTCCACCTAGTACCATGTCATCTATATAAAATACCGCTGACTGCCCTGGGGTAATTCTCGAAACTTCCTCATCAAAAGTTACTTTAATGGTATCTTCTTGCACCATTTCAATAATAGCTGGATATTCCTTACTAGAATATCTTGTTTTTACCATTACTTTCATTGGACTTTCTAATTGGTCAATTAATAAAAAGTTAATCTGATTTACTAGCATTTCTTTCTGATAAATTTCTTTTTCTGTACCAACAATTAATTGATTTTTTTCAGGTTTAAATCCTATTACAAATAGTGGTTCTGAATATGCAATTCCTAATCCTTTTCTTTGACCTATTGTATATCGGTACAAGCCTTGATGCTTTCCTAGAATTTCTCCTTTTAGATTAACAATATTTCCTTCTTTTGCTCTTAAGTTAGAATTTTCTTCCAAGAATTTTTTATAATCTCCGTCTGGAATAAAACAAATATCTTCGCTATCAGGTTTGTTAGCTACTTGTAAGTTGTGCTCTCTTGCAACTTTTCTAATTTCCTCTTTACTTTCCATATTTGCTAGTGGAAATACTACCTTCCCTAGTAATTCTTTTGGCATACTATATAGTACATAGCTTTGATCTTTTTCAATATTATTTGCTTTTTTCAATACATATCTTCCATATTCTTCACTATATTCCATTTTAGCATAATGTCCTGTTGCTAAATAGTCTATTTCTAACTCTTTTGCTTTTTGATACATATAACCAAATTTTAAATATTTATTACATTCAATACATGGATTGGGTGTTCTACAATTTTTATATTGGCAAATAAAATCTTGAATAACATGCTCATTAAATTGTTCTTTCGCATTCATTGTATAGTGTGGAATTCCTAATTGGTCACACACTCTTTTAGCATCTAAAGTAGCCTCCAGATTACAGCAAGTGCTTTCTTGTTCTTCACCTTCCCACAATTTCAAGGTAACTCCATAAACTTCATAACCTTCCTTTTGTAGCAAAATAGCTGCAACAGAACTATCCACACCCCCACTCATACCTAATAGAACTTTTTTTCCTGTTTTCATTTTATTCCTCCGAATTTTATGTTTGCATTTTCTTGCATTCTACCATAGAAAAGTACAAAACTCAAGCCCTTGTATCTATTCCCTGCTCATTATTCCTTGTTTAGAATAATAATCCGCAATTGCCTTTCTAATCGCTTCTTCTGCTAAAACGGAACAATGCAATTTCACTGGTGGAAGTCCGCCTAATTCATTAACAACATCTTTGTTAGTTATTTGTAAGGCTTCTTCTAATGTTTTATTCTTAATCATTTCTGTTGATACACTACTAGATGCAATTGCTGCTCCACAGCCAAAAGTCTGAAATTTCGCATCTACAATCTTGTTGTTTTCTACCTTTAAGTACATTCTCATAATATCTCCACAGACAGGGTTTCCTACTTCTCCCACTCCATCTGCATTTTCTATCTTTCCTACATTTTTAGGATTTGCATAATTTTCAATTACCTTTTCATTATATGGTTCCATTCTTTTCCTCCTCTAAAAATTTCTCATATAAAGGCGACATCGCTCTTAGTCTACCTACAATTTCTACCATCTGTTCAATTAAATAGTCTACTTCTTCTTTTGTGTTATACTTCCCCATTGAAATTCTAATACTTCCATGCGCTATCTCATGAGGTAATCCAATAGCCAATAGAACATGCGAAGGGTCAAGTGAACCACTTGTACAGGCACTACCACTAGATGCTGAAATTCCTTTTAAATCAAGATTTAATAGTATTCCCTCACCTTCAATAAAACGAAAAGAAATATTACTCAATCCTGGAAGCCCATTCTCAGGTTCACCATTAATTTTAATATATGGTATTCTCTCTTGAATTTGGCTGATATAGTAATCTCTTAGTTCTTTTAAGTGATTTCTATGCTCTTCTACATGTTCATATGCAAGTTCAATTGCTTTTCCCATTCCTACAATAGCTGCTGTATTTTCGGTGCCTGCTCTTTTTCCTCTTTCCTGATGTCCCCCATTCATAAACTTTTGGAATACAATGCCCTTTCTAACATATAATGCCCCAATTCCTTTTGGTCCATAAAATTTATGTGATGACATAGATAAGCTATCAATATTCATGTCTTTTACATCAATATCTAAGGTTCCTACTGCTTGTACAGCATCTGTATGGAATATAATTTGATGTTCTTTAGCTATTTTTCCTATCTCATCTACTGGCTGAATTGTTCCAATCTCATTGTTAGCAAACATAATGCTAATCAAAATGGTTTCTGGTTTAATTACATTTTTTAATTCTTCTAAATTTATTCTTCCTTTTTCATCTACACCAATATAAGAAACTTCAAAACCTTCTTTTTCAAGTTGTTTGCAAGTTTCTAATACTGCTGGGTGTTCAATTTTAGAGGTAATAATATGGTTTCCTTTATTTTTATACTGATAGGCTACTCCTCTAATAATGGTATTATCTGCTTCACTTCCACCTGAAGTAAAATAAATTTCATTTGGTTCTGCATGAATAGCTTTTGCAATTCTTTCTCTTGCTTCTTCAATAGCTTTTCTGCTCTCTCTTCCTAATTTATAAATAGAAGAAGCATTTCCATAGTCTTCTGTTAAATATGGCATCATTTCTTTTAATACTTCTTCATCTAGCTTTGTTGTAGCTGAATTGTCAAAATATATTTGGTTCATTGTTCATTTTCCTTCCTTATTTTTTCTGGCTATTATTATACTTCTTAATTCCTACTATGTCAATAGGATATACAAATAGAGACAACACTACTATAAAAAGTTATAGTAGTGCTTATATCTCTTATTTTATTAAATCTTCCAAATTCTTGCTATCAACATAAGAATTGATAACATCATCTAGCCCTTTCCAAAAAGAAAATGTTTTGCAGTTTTCTTGTCTACTGCAGCCTTCTATAACACAATCTGTGGGAGATAATTTTTCTTCCATCACACTTAAAATATCACCAACTTTGTATTCTTTTGGCTTTTTACTTAGCATATATCCACCACTATTTCCTCTAGCAGATTTCAAATATCCAGCTTTCAACAGTTTCCCAATAATTTGCTCCAAATATTTATTAGAAATTTCCTGCCTTTTGGCAATATCAGTTAGTGATATATATCCTTCTTGTTTTTGTGTAGCTATGTCTATCATAACTCTTAAGGCATATCTACCTTTTGTTGAAATTTTCATTTTTTCTCCTTACAAGCTTCCTAATCTCTCTTCTACTTTTGCAAGCATTTCCTCATATTTTGCAAGTTTTGCCTTTTCCTCATTAATTTTTGCTTCTGGTGCTTTATTAACAAATCCCGGATTAGAAAGCATTTTTTGTCCTCTAGCAACTTCCGCTTCTAACTTCGTCTTTTCCTCTTGTAATCTCTTCTTCTCTTCCTCTAAATCTACCAAATCTTCTAATGGCATATATAATTCTATGTCATCTTGCATAATGGTAATTGCATTTTCAGGAAGCCCTGTTCTATCTTTTTGAATAGTTACTTTTGTTCCAAATCCTAATTTTAATAAAATTTCTTCTGCCTCTTTGATTTCATCTTCATATTGGTTCGTCACAAAAATCAACTCTGACTTCTTAGATGGATGAATATTTCTAGTAGCCCTTACATTTCTAATTTCTACAATTAATTTCTTTAATTTTTCTATAAATTCTTCTTCCTTATCAAAGACAAACTTTTCTCTCATATCTGGCCATTTTGCTACAATTAAATCTTCTGTTCCAAATACAATTAAATGAGAATAAATCTTTTCTGTGATAAATGGCATAAATGGATGTAATAGCTTTAAAGAAGATGCTAAAATATGACTTAATACATCACTAACTGGAACCTTGATGTTATCATCATCGCTATAAATTCTAGGCTTAACCATTTCAATATACCAATCACAATATTCATTCCAAATAAAGCTATAAATCTTATCCAGTGCAATTCCTAAGTCGTAATTATCTATGTTTTTCGTTACATCTACTACTAATTTATCAAACTTGTTCAAAATCCATTTATCTTCTAGTCTAAAATATGTTGGGTCATATGTCATATTTTTTTCAAAAGCTTCATAACAAAAATCTCTTACCTTTTGCTCATCTGCTAAATTGCTACTTACGAACTTTGCTGCATTCCATACTTTGTTAGCAAAGTTAGAAGCTTGCTCTAATTTTTCTGGCATATAACGGATATCATTCCCTGCTGAAATACCTAATACTAATGAAAAACGTAGGGCATCTGTTCCATATTGATCAATAATCTCTAATGGATCAATTCCGTTTCCTAAGCTCTTAGACATTTTTCTTCCTTGACTATCTCTCACAATTCCATGAATAAACACATCTTTAAATGGTGGCTTTCCCGTATGCTCTAAGGCTGAAAAAATCATCCTTGCTACCCAGAAGAAAATGATGTCATAACCAGTAACTAAAGTACTTGTTGGATAGAAATATTCAAAATCTTCTGTTTTGTCTGGCCAACCTAAAGTAGAAAATGGCCATAACGCAGAACTAAACCAAGTATCTAACGTATCTTCATCTTGTTTTAGATGCATGCTACCACATTTTGAACATTTTTGTGGTTCTTGTTCAGCTACTATCACTTCACCACAGTCTTCACAGTAATAGGCTGGAATTCTATGTCCCCACCATATTTGTCTTGAAATACACCAGTCTTGAATATTCTCCATCCAGTTAAAATAAGTTTTTTCATATCTTTCTGGTATGAATCTAATTTCTTTGTTTTTTACCGCTTCAATAGCAGGCTTTGCTAAAGGCTCCATTTTAACAAACCATTGCTCTGAAATGTGTGGTTCAATGGTATGATGGCAACGATAGCATTTTCCTACATTATGTGTATAGTCTTCTGTTTTAATTAAATATCCTTCTTTTTCTAGTCTTTCTACAATTTTTTGTCTTGCCTCTAATAATTCCATTCCTTGATACTCTGGTACTAAATTTCCCATTTTGAAATTAGCATCAAATACTTCTAATATTTCCAAATTGTGTTTAACAGCTGCTGCATAGTCGTTAGGGTCATGAGCAGGCGTTAGCTTTACAGCACCTGTTCCAAATTCTGTTTCTACAAATTCATCTGCTATAATTGGAATTTCTTTATTCATGATTGGTAAAACTACCATTTTACCAACTAAATCTTTATACCTTTCATCACTTGGATGAACTGCAACTCCTGTATCGCCAAGCATAGTTTCTGGTCTTGTTGTTGCTACAATAACATATTTTCCTTCCTCTCCTTTAATAGGATATTTAATATGCCATAAATGAGTTGGTTCTTCTTCATACTCTACTTCTATGTCGGAAATAGATGTATCACAATAAGGACACCAATTGATTAGTCTTTTCCCTCTATAAATCAATCCTTTTTTATATAACTCAACAAAAACATGTTTTACGGCATTGGATAATCCTTCATCCATAGTAAAACGTTCTCTTGACCAATCACAAGAACAACCTAATCTTTTCAATTGATTTAGAATTGTTCCACCATATTCTTCTTTCCATTCCCATGCTTTTTCTAAAAAGCCTTCTCTTCCTAAGTCTTCTTTTGTAATTCCTTCTTTTTTTAAATTCTCTACAATCTTTGCTTCCGTAGCAATAGAAGCATGGTCTGTGCCGGGTACCCACAATGTGTTATACCCTCTCATTCTTTTATATCTAATTAAAATATCTTGTAGTGTTTCATCTAAAGCATGTCCCATATGCAATTTTCCTGTAATATTTGGTGGTGGAATTACAATAGTATATGACTCTTTGGTTTTATCTTCAGATGGTTTGAAATATCCTTTTTCATTCCACTCTTGATAAATTCTGTCTTCAAAACTTTTTGGTTCAAACTTTCCTTCTAATGGCTTACGATTACTCATAGCTTCTCCTCCTTCATTTTGTCGCACTTAACTAACGTCCCCAAGTACGACATCTGTCCCTACTCTGACAAGTTATACTCTTTTAAATTTTCTATTAATTCAAATCTCACTTTTTGTCCGGTAACATTATCTGGTCTTTCTGGAATTTCCTCTAAAAACATTTTCTCTGGTCTAACACATATAATATTAGAACCATCTAAATGTCTATACACGACCATTCTTTCTCTTGTTTCTGAGTCTAGTCCTACACAAATGACATAATAAAATGGTCCTTTAAAATGTCTGTACACTTCTCCTTCTTTTACTTCTTTCATAACTTTTTTCCTCCTTCATTTTTAAGGTTTACAACTTCACTACGCTACGCATAAGTTATTCGTAACTCGTTTTACTCGAACGACTAACTTAATCTCGCTTTGCTCGATTGCATCAATTATCCGTACAGTCGCTCCGTTCTCTACGGCTAACTGAAAATGCGGACTAACAACTTCTAAAAGTATAACTTTAAGAAGTTGTAACATCTCGCATAACTGATTTCTACGTCAAGTGCAAAATGCACTTTCCTAGAACTCAGAAAACCTCGCCCCTATATAAGGGCGAGGTAATTATTTCTCACGGTACCACCTTAATTTTAACTAACAATATAGTCAAATCTCTAGTTCCTTTTAACGCAAGTTACACGGATAAACCTAAGTTTATTTTCAGTTTATCAACTCCAAAGCTACCTTCAGTCCTCGTTTCTATAAGAAGTTCTCAGCGTATCCACTTCTTTTCTCTTTCTAGTTTGTTTGAACTTACTCCTCTTCTTCTTTGTTTTTCAAAAATCTGTAAATATTGTAGCACACTATTTTTGAAATAGCAAGACCTTAGTCGTTATTTTTAAATAATTCTTTTACGTATAATTTCTTATTCTTTAAGTCATTTCCTTTATTTTTTAACAAGTTTTCAAAAAATAAAATTAAGTAAGCAAAAGTTGGATAAATTCCTTTTGGAATATTTCCATAATTACTTCTTACTAAAGCATTTCTAAAATATACACTATACTTCTTAAACATCTTATTATTTACCTCAAACCCCATATTATTTAAATACTTTTCTATGAATACAGCTGTAGTTCTAGTATTTCCTTCTCCAAATGGATGAACTTGCCAAATAGTCGAGGTAAATTTTGCTATATGCTCTATTAATTCATTTTGATTTAATCTCGAATAGTCAAATTCTTTTTCTTCTTTGAAATCATATTCTAAATAGCTTTCTAAATCCTCATAATTAACATACTTTACGGTATCTCCATTTAATATTTCTTCGCTTTTGGTAATATTATATTCTCTATAACTTCCTGCAAAATCATAAATATCTCTAAATAAATACTTATGAATATTTTTTAAAGTAATAGGACTAAATCCAAAACTCCTATCTTCTAATAACTGTGCTATTCTTAAAGAAACTAAGTCACATTCCTTTTCGTTTTGCGTTTGAACCTCAGTCAATTTTTTTGTTTCATAATATGTTTTTAAAAGACTCTCTACTTCATTATATTTTAATTCACCTTTGATATTTTTTTGAGATAATTCTAATAAATACTTAGAAGGTTCTAGATTATCTACTTTATTAAGTCCTATACCAGTATTCCAGTATTCTTGCTTTTTACCTACATCTGTCGTTTCATTTTCTATGATATATTCTCCTTCATAATCCATTTTGAAATCTCCTCTACCTTACAAAATAAAATACCAATGCCCCTATCATCGCTATAATAAATCCTAATATTTTTAATCCCAAACTTCCTTCATTCTGGTCTCCAAAACTAAAAGCTTTTTTGGTAATTATTCTTGCATCAAAAATGCAAATAACTCCAATAGCTACTAAAATAATTGCTACTATTCTTAATATAATTTGTCCCATTTTTTACTCCTTAAAAATTATTGTATACTTACATTCGAATGAATCATTTGGTTTTAGCGAAATTAAATCTCTCTTTTGGGTAAACACTCCTGAACCTTTTACTGTATCCGCCATTGAAAACCATGGCTCAATACAAATAAATGGTGCATTTGGTTTTGACCAGATTGCTAAATATGGAAAATCTGTAAAATCCATCGTTAAAACTGTTTCTTCTGTAATTCTCTTCTTTAAACTAATTTTATTGGAAGTAATACCTTTCATAATCAGTGCATCATTATCAAAAGTATGTGGACCAATTGGAATAATCTTTTTATTTTCCATCGGATTTTTAGCATATTCTGTACCAATTAATCCATCTATTAAATACAAGAAATGTATTTTTTCTTCTTCTTGCTCAAATTCTAAGTAATAGTGTCCTTTTTTTAATTCTTCTTGGTCTATTTTAAATGCCGGATGTCCACCTATTCCAAATGGTAAGTTAATTAGACCTGTATTCACTACTTTATAAATTGTAGTTAACTTATTTCCCTCTGTACGATAGGTGTTATATAATTCAAATTCGTAAGGATATTTTGCCAATGTATACTTATTGCTTTTTAGCACATAGGAATGGAAATTGTCTAGTTTCGTAATTGGCTCAAATTCTAAGTCTCTAGCAAATCCATGCTGTGGCAATTCATAAGTTCTTCCACCAATTAAAGTTTTGTTTTTCTTTAATTTTCCTACAATAGGAAATAGCACTGGTGAATGTCTTTTCCAATAAACTTTGCCATTTTCATCTATGCAACTTTCTCCTTGATGCATTTTCTCTTCGCCATTTATTTTAAAACTAATTAATTCTCCACCTTTATTAGTTGTAAGCATTTGTGTATCCATCGGCTTTTCTCCTTTCGTTTTACTTTTCCTATATCATATTGTGTTTTTATGTAAATGTCAAGACATTTCTACAAAGCGATACTTTGGTTTAATCTATCATCTACCAATTTGCGTAATTTGATATTTTTTTCTTCTTTTAGTCCTTTGTCCTCTGCCTCTATTTTTAATGCCACACTTTGAACTGATTTAAGCATTGGCATATCTACAAACAAGTTTGCAATCTTGAATTCTGGAAGTCCATGTTGCTTTGTTCCAAAAAACTCCCCTGTCCCTCTTAATTCTAAATCTTTTTCTGCAATAACAAATCCGTCGTTCGTTTCTTGCATAGTTTTCATTCTTTCTCTTCCTACTTGCGAACAATGACTATCATATTTTAAAATACAATAAGATTGATAATCTCCTCTTCCTACTCTTCCCCTTAATTGGTGAAGTTGCGCTAGTCCAAATCTTTCTGAGTTTTCTACTACCATAACACTTGCATTTGGAACATTAACACCTACTTCAATAACAGTGGTAGACACTAAAATATCAATTTCTCCATTTTTGAACTGCTCCATCACTTCATCTTTTTCTTTTGGTTTCATTTTGCCATAAACACAGGCAACTCGGTACTTCGGGAAAATTTCTTTTTGGTATTTTTCGGTCCATTCTTTTACTGCTTTTAAGTCTGCCTTTTGCTCGTCAATATCTACCTCTTCTTTTTCTTCTACCAATGGGCATACTACGTAAACTTGCCTTCCTTCATCAATGTTTTTGCATATAAAATTATTCACTCTTTCTTCCATTCTTTTGGTTACTGCAAAGGTCTCTATTTTCTTCCTATTAGGAGGAAGTTCATCAATGATAGAAATATCTAGGTCTCCATATAAAATTAGGGCAAGTGTTCTTGGAATTGGAGTTGCTGTCATAACTAGCACATCTGGATTAACTCCTTTGTCAGAAATAGCTGCTCTTTGGCGTACTCCAAAACGATGTTGCTCATCTGTTACTACTAACCCTAGCTTGTGAAAAATTACTTTATCTGTAATTAAAGCATGAGTACCTATTAAAACTTGAATGGTTCCATCTGCTAATTTCTCTAAAGTCTCTTCTCTTTCTTTCTTTTTGGTTGCACCAAGTAATAAACTACATCGAATTCCCATTGGTTCTAAGATTTTTTGAAACTCCTCTAAATGCTGAGTTGCAAGGATAGCTGTTGGTGCCATAACCGCTACCTGATATCCTGATTTTACTGCCTTATATGCTGCTATCATAGCTACAACCGTTTTACCTGAGCCAACATCTCCTTGTAATAAACGGTTCATTATCTTTGGTGATTCCATATCTTTATCAATTTCTTCTAATACTCTTAGTTGTGCCTTTGTTAATTTAAAAGGTAAATTATGAATTACATCAGACATTTTGACTTCTTTATTATAACAAATTCCTTCTTGCATTTCAGCTTGACCTTTTAATTCTAATAAAGCCAACTGCAAACTCAGTAGTTCTTCAAATACTAACCTTTTACGTGCTTGCAAGCGTTCCCCTTCTGAATGTGGAAAATGAATTCTTCTTAAACTTTCTTCTAAACCTTCTAAGTTATATTCTGAAAGTAAATATTCAGGCAAAGTTTCCTCTAATTGATTTGCTACCATTTTCAAACTATTTTCCACAGCCTGTCTAATAGCTGTCTGTGATAGTTTATAGGTGGATGGATAGACTGGCATGATTTTCCCCGTATTTTTATTTTTCCCCATTTCATCATACACAGGGCTTCTCATTTCTGTTTGCATAAAATTTTTCTCTACTTTTCCAAAAAAGCGATAAGTTTGTCCTCTTTTGATTTGTTGTTTGACATAAGTTTGATTAAACCACGTAATCGTACACTTCCCCGTATCATCTTCTACGGTTGCTTTTAGTACTGTCATATTTTTACGAATACGATTTACGATTACCTCTGAAGCCACAGTTGCTTCAATAGTAGCTTCCTCACCCTGCTCTAATTCTTCTATTTTTTTTATTTTGCTTCTGTCTTCATACTCACGAGGAAAATAGGTGATTAAATCACCTAAAGTATAAATTCCTAAAGTATTTAACAAAGTGGCACGGTTAGGGCCTACTCCTTTTATATATTGTACATTTTGCTTTAAATCTATCATACTTTTTTCCTTTTTAACAAAACATTTTTTTCTATTATATAGCAAATTGCAAAAGTTTTGCAACAAAAAAGAGAAGATTTTAATGTTTCTCCTCCTTTTTACGTCTCCCTACTTTTGCAGGCGGTAATTCAATTGCTAATTTTGCGGTCTTTTCATTAAACAATAATTCTGGTATAATATGAAATGAATTTGCCAGTGTTTCTATGTTTTTGCATGTTAAATTGACTCTTCCCTTTTCTATGGCACATATATATTCTATTTTAATATTGGTCATATCTGAGTATTCTCTTTGTGTAATCTTATTTTGATAACGATACCATTTTACATTTAATCCTATTATTTCTGGCAAAGTCATACCATTTCTCCCTTTCTATTTTAGCATTAATACTGGTATTTGTAATTCATTGCTCCATTTAGCTTCTTGCTCTGCATCTTTGTTTGCACTATCTTTCACATAACATAATTCTCCATGATAAATTACTAAATAGTTTCTGTCTTTTTCATTTACACTTCCAATTATCTCATTTATGGAGTTCTTAATCTCATCTGGTTTTATATCTGTAATTACATCCTTTTGTATTAATTCTAGTAAAACTTCTCCCGCATGAATTTTACCAATATTTGTGTTCATATTTCTGGCAATTTGCCATGTTGTATATGTTTCTACTTGTTCTTTATATCCTATCCATCTAGTTTTAAAACTTGCTTCATGCACCTTTGAACTAGCACCTCTCTCTTCTGATGCATATTGAAAAGTAATCCCCGCTAAAATCAAAAGTATAACAATTGTTACAACAAGTGCTACTAAAGTAATTCCTTGATTCTTTCTCATTTGCATTTTTATCCCCTCTTTGGATTAATTTTGTTCATTGTTAAGTTATATATTAATAACTTTTTTTATTTATTCTATATTTAACTCATAAAAAAGTCAATACTGAATTCATTATTGATTTCATTAATGAATATATCTATTAAAAAATTCATATAATAAAATTGGTATGAGGTGAAAGAAATGTCTGATTTCATAGTCAAAAGTAAAAAGAAAAAAGATTATACTCAATTCACTGCTAGAATAGAAACTGAACTTTTAGAAAACATTAGAAAAATTGTTGATGAAAATAATTTAGAATCTATCAAC
>CAPXSA010000002.1 GCA_948735595.1 uncultured Clostridia bacterium
CAAACCAATGACTGCAAAACCTATTGGTACTCGTATGGGTAAAGGTAAAGGTGCAGTAGAATATTGGGTAGCAGCTGTTAAACCAGGAAGAGTAATGTTTGAAATTGCAGGTGTTCCAGAAGAAACTGCAAAAGAAGCATTAAGATTAGCAGGAAACAAGCTATCTATTAAATGTAAGTTTGTCAAAAGAGAAACTGCAAGCGAGGTAGGTGATAGTGATGAAGATAAATAAAATCAAAGAAATGTCTTCACCAGATCTAGAAAAAGAATTAGGAGAACTAAAAAATGAATTGTTTAAACTAAGATTTAGTTTAGCAACAAATGGATTAGATAACCCTATGAAAATTAAAGAAGTGAAGAAAGATATAGCAAGAATTAAGACAGTTCTTAGAGAAAGAGAACTTGAAGAAGGGAGAAATTAAGCATGGAAGAAAGAAACCTTCGTAAAACTATGATTGGTACAGTTGTTTCTGACAAAATGGATAAAACAGTAGTTGTTGCTGTTAAAACTAGTGAAATGAACAAAATGTATGGAAAAATTGAAAAGAAAACATATAAGTTAAAAGCTCATGATGAAAACAATGAATGCCAAACAGGTGATAAAGTAAAAGTAATGGAAACAAGACCACTTTCTAAAGATAAAAGATGGAGAGTAGTTGAAGTTTTAGAAAAGGCAGTAATAAAGTAGAATGAGAAAATGAAACCCTGCGGGGACACACCTTAGCCCTGAAGGAATACCTTAGGTAAAGATGTGTCATCGTTAGTGAACAGAAAGGAGAAGTAAAATGGTACAACAACAAAGTATCTTAAAAGTTGCTGATAACACTGGTGCAAGAGAAATTATGTGCATTAGATGTTTAGGTGGTTCATATAGAAAATATGCTGGTGTAGGCGATATTATTGTTGCTTCTGTAAAAGCAGCTATACCAGGTGGTGTTGTAAAAAAAGGTGATGTTGTAAAAGCTGTTGTTGTAAGAACTAAAAAGCCAATTAGAAGAGCAGATGGTTCTTATGTAAGGTTTGACGAAAATGCAGCAGTAATTATCAAAGAAGATAAAACACCAAAAGGAACTCGTATCTTCGGGCCTGTAGCTAGAGAATTAAGAGATGGAGAATATATGAAAATATTATCATTAGCTCCAGAGGTTCTTTAGAAATAAATGAAAAGCGTCGTCTTGCGTTGTCGAGTTTCAGAAAAAATCATTCGATATACAAAGCGTATAATCTCATAATTTTTTCTTTGCTCTCCTAGCAATACTTGCTTTTGATTTATTTCCTAGATATGAAAATAAAATAATCAAATCCTAAAATGAAGAGGTGAAAAATAAATGAAAATCAAAAAAGGTGACAATGTTAAAGTTTTATCTGGAAATGATAAAGGAAAAACAGGAGAAGTTTTAGAAGTAATTCCTAAGACACAAAAAGTAGTTGTCAAAGGTGTTAATATTCGTAAAAAACACGTTAAACCTAGAAAACAAGGTGAAGAGGGAGGAATTATCCCAGTAGAATGCAGCATACATAGTAGTAAAGTAAACGTAGTATGTCCAAAATGCAATAAAGCAACTAGAGTAGGATATCTAGTTGAAGGAGATAGCAAAGTACGTGTTTGCAAGAAATGTGGAGCAAAATTGAAATAGAAAGGAGGTCTGTAAAGACTTATGGAAATATTAAGAGAACAATATCAAAAAGAAATTATACCAGCAATGATGAAGAAATTTAATTATAAGTCAGTAATGGAAGTTCCTAAATTAGAAAAAATCGTAATTAACATTGGTTTAGGAGATATAAAAGATAATCCAAAATCATTAGAAAATGCAGTAAATGATTTAACAATTATCACTGGTCAAAAGCCAATTATTACAAAGGCTAAAAAGGCCATTGCAGCTTTCAAACTTAGAGAAGGCGTTAATGTGGGATGCAAAGTTACATTAAGAAGTGGCAAAATGTATGATTTTGCTTATAAACTATTTAATACAGCATTACCAAGAGTTAGAGATTTTAGAGGTGTTTCAGCCAATTCTTTTGATGGAAGAGGAAACTACTCAATGGGAATTAAAGAACAATTAATTTTCCCAGAAATCGAATATGATAAAATTGATAAAATTAGAGGTATGGATATTATTTTCGTTACTACTGCAAAAAATGATGAAGAAGCTAAAGAGTTACTTTCATTATTAGGAATGCCATTCCAAGGGTAGACGAAAAGAAAGGAGAAATTCATGGCTAAAAAGTCTTTAAAGGTAAAACAACAAAGAGAACAAAAATATAAAACAAGAGAATATAACCGTTGCAAAATTTGTGGAAGACCACATGCATATATTAGAAAATTCGGAATTTGCCGTGTTTGTTTTAGAGAATTAGCTCATAAAGGAGAAATTCCAGGAGTTAAGAAGGCAAGTTGGTAAAAAGGAGGGAAAAATAAATGAACACAACTGACCCAATCGCAGATATGTTAACAAGAATTAGAAATGCTAACAGTCAAAAACATAAAACAGTTGATGTACCTAGCTCAAATATGAAAAAAGCAATTGCTGATATCTTATTTAAAGAAGGATATATTGCTGCTTATGAAGAAATTAATGAAAATAGTCAAGGTGTGATTCGTATCACATTAAAATATGATGAAACAGGCGCAAGAGTAATTGATGGTTTAAAGAGAATTAGTAAACCAGGTTTAAGAGTTTATGCGTCTAAAGAAGAATTACCACAAGTTCTAAATGGCTTAGGAATTGCTCTAATTTCTACTTCAAAAGGAATTAAAACAGATAGAGAAGCAAGACATGAAGGACTTGGAGGAGAAGTATTAGCTTATATTTGGTAAGTAGCGTTAGCTGTACGAAGCTAAGTTAGTCGTTTGAACGAAGTGAGTTACGAATAACTTATGCGTAGTGAAACGAAGCAAAGCGAGTTACAGATAACTTATGCAATCGAGCAAAGCGAGATTGTGAAAGAAAATAAAAAGCAAAGAGGTGAAAGGAAATGTCAAGAATAGGAAATAAAACTATTACAGTACCAGAAGGTGTGGAAGTTACTTTAAATGATCACCATATTACTGTAAAAGGACCAAAAGGAACATTAGAAAGAGATTTACACAAAAATATGACTATAACTATGGAAGAAAACACGATTCATGTTACTAGACCTAATGATGAAGCTGAAAACAGAAGCTTACATGGATTAACAAGAACTTTAATCAACAACATGATTGAAGGAGTTGTTCATGAATTCAAAAGAGAGTTAGAAATCAATGGTGTTGGTTATAGAGCTCAAAAACAAGGAAATAAATTAGTAATGAATTTAGGTTATTCTCACAATGTTGAGATTGAACCACCAGAAGGAATTACTTTTGATTTAGCTGACGCAAACCATATTACTGTTAGAGGAATTGATAAAGAAGTAGTTGGTCAAACAGCAGCTGTTATCAGAACAAAAAGACCTCCAGAGGTATATAGAGGTAAAGGTATTAAATATGCTGAAGAACATATTAGACGTAAAGAAGGTAAAGCTGGTAAGAAATAGACTATAAATCATTAAAAAACTAATGCTGTTACATTAGTAGAAAGGAGAAAATAATGATTAAGAAAATCAATAGAAAGCTTGAAAGAGAAAGAAGACATATTAGAGTTCGTAATAAAATTTCAGGAACAGCAGAGCGTCCTAGATTATGTGTATATAGAAGCAACGCTAATTTATATGTGCAAATTGTTGATGATGTAGCTGGAAATACTTTAGCTCAAGCATCTACTTTAGATAAAGAAGTAAAAACAAAGCACGCTAATAAAGAAGCAGCTAAAGAAGTAGGAGCTTTGATTGCAAAAAGAGCTCAAGATAAGAAAATCAAAGAAGTTGTTTTTGATAGAGGCGGATACATTTATCATGGAGTAGTAAAAGAGTTAGCTGAAGCCGCAAGAGAAGGCGGATTAACATTCTAAAAAGGAGGGAAAATAAAGTGCAATCAGAAAATACATCAGAATTAAAAGAAAAAGTAGTTGCAATCAACAGAGTAGCAAAAGTTGTAAAAGGTGGTAGAAACTTTAGATTTAGTGCTGTTGTTGTTGTTGGTGACGAAAATGGACACGTTGGTGTAGGAAATGGTAAAGCAGCTGAAGTTCCAGATGCTATTAAAAAAGCAATTGAGGAAGCTAAAAAGAATTTAGTTGAAGTTCCAATCGTAGGAACAACAATTCCTCATGAATACGTTGGAAAATTCGGAAGTGCTAGTGTTGTATTAAAACCAGCCCAAGAAGGTTCTGGAGTTATTGCAGGTGGTAGTGTAAGACCTGTACTTGAACTAGCTGGATATAAAGATATTAGAACAAAGGTTATTGGAACAAATAACCCAAGAAACGTAGTATATGCTACATTAGAAGGATTAAAGAGCATGAAAACAGCTGAACAAATTGCTCATAAAAGAGGAAAAGCTGTAGCAGATATTCTATAAAATGAAAAATCCAACGGGGACATATTTCGTCCCTAGAGGAATACTAAGGGGAGAAATATGTCCCCACCGAAAATAGAAAAAAGTAGTTAAAGGCGCGGGACACATCTCATCCTAAAAGGATAAGAACCCGGCGTGGGACAGAGCTTATCTTTAGTAGAAAGACAAAGGGGAAAACTCTGTCCCCGATAGAAAACTTAAATAAAAAATAGGAGGTGTAATCGCAAAATGAATTTAGACGAATTAAAACCAGCACAAAAAACACAAACAAGAACTAGAGTTGGTCGTGGCGTTGGTTCAGGTCTTGGAAAAACTTCAGGAAGAGGACATAAAGGACAAAAAGCAAGAAGTGGTGGAGGAGTTAGAAGAGGCTTTGAAGGAGGTCAAACACCATTATATAGAAGATTACCAAAAAGAGGATTTACTAATATTTTTGCAAACAATTACACAGAAGTAACACTTACTATGCTTAACAAATCAAGCAAGGAAGACGTTACAGCTGAAAGCTTAATTGAAGATGGTATCATTCGTAAAGCAAATGACGGTATTGTTATTATTGCAACAGGTACTTTAGACAAGAAAGTAAATGTCAAAGCCGTAAGATTTACTAAAGCTGCAAAAGAAAAAATTGAAGCTTTAGGAGGAAAGGCTGAGGTGATTTAATGTTTAAGACGATTATTAACGCATTGAAAACACCAGATGTAAGAAAGAGAATTTTATATACTCTATTATTAATCGTATTATTTAGACTTGGTTGCTTTATTACAATCCCTGGTGTTGATACATTCAAATTAAGTGAAGCAATGTCAGGGGCTAATGGAATGGCAGGATTAATTAACTTAATCTCAGGTGGAGCATTTTCAAGGTTCTCTATCTTTGCTATGTCTATTACTCCATACATTACAGCCTCTATTGTTATTCAATTGTTAGGTATGGTTATTCCTAGCTTAGAAAGATTAATGAAAGAGGGCGGAGAAGAAGGAAAGAATAGAATTAACAGATATACTAAATTATTAACAGTAGTACTTGCTCTAATTGAGGGTATCGGTTTATATCTATCTTATAGATCTTCTGGAATTTTCGTAGGAGAAGGATTTGCAACAGGAGCGCTAGTAGTTATCTCTTTAATGGCAGGAACTGCACTTTTAATGTGGCTTGGAGAACAAATCACAGAAAAGGGAGTTGGAAATGGTATTTCTATGATTATTTTCGTAGGTATTATTTCAGGTTTACCAAGTGCAGTGACAACTATTTGGAATTTAGTAATGGGAACAGGAAATTTCAGTACAACAGGATTATTAATGGCACTAGGTGTTATTATTGGAGCAATTATCTTGGTAGCAGGAGTAATCTTTGTACAACAAGCTGAAAGAAGAATTCCTGTACAATATGCTAAAAAAGTAGTAGGAAGAAGAATGGTAGGAGCACAAAATACACACATTCCATTGAAATTAGCAATGGCAGGTGTTATGCCAATTATCTTTGCTTCATCATTCATGACATTTCCAGCTATGATTATTCAAATGTTTGTACCAGATATTGCAAGCCAAACTGGTTTCTGGTCAGTTATTTATAATTTCTCAGTTGCTACTTCATCAGCAGGAGTACCAGTTGGATATACAATTGCGAATGCTATTGTATACTTATTATTAATTGTTGGATTTACATTCTTTTATACCTATGCAACATTCAATCCAGCAGAAGTGGCTAATAATATTAAGAAAAATGGTGGGTTTATTCCGGGTATTAGGGCTGGAAAACCAACAGCAGACTATTTAGGTTCTGTTATTTCAAAACTATTATGGTTTGGTGGACTTTTCTTAGCAATTATTGCTATTTTGCCAATGTTAACTAGATTTATTCCAAATGTAGATTTAACATTTGGTGGAACTTCTATCTTGATTGTAGTAGGTGTTGCATTAGAAATGGTACAACAATTAGAATCATTATTGGTTATGAGACACTACAAGGGATTTTTAGATTAAATTCGAAAGATAATCAGTATATTGCGTCGTTGGACTTCAATTGAAATTAAATCAACGTACTTTAGTACGCCTCTATTTAATTTCAATTTTGTCCGCCTAGCACTGTACTAATTCTTTTTCGAATTATGAATAAAAATGATAAAAAGCAGTAAAGGACGGACTAATTTAAGTTCCGTCCAAAATGCGTGAAGGGAGAAAATCTATGTATATTGTAATGTTAGGTGCCCCAGGTAGTGGAAAAGGAACAGCAGCTAAAATATTAGCAAAAAAGACCGGACTTCCACATATATCTACTGGAGATATGTTTCGTGAACAAATTAAGAAAGAAACAGAACTTGGAAAGTTAGCAAATAGTTATATTTCAAAAGGGCAATTAGTTCCTGATGAAGTAACAATTAATATTGTAAGAGATAGACTTACTTGGGAAGACGCTAAAAATGGAGTAATATTGGATGGGTTTCCAAGAACTCTAGAACAAGCAAAAACATTAGATTATATCTTAAAAGAGCAGGGAAAAGAAATTACCCTTGTACCTGAACTAATTATTTCAGACCAAATTATTATTGAGAGAATTTTAAATAGAGCAACTTGCTCCAATAAGGAATGTGGAGCAATTTATAATACAAAATTTAAGCCATCTAAAGTAGAAGGTGTATGTGATATTTGTGGGGCGCCATTATCTACTAGAACAGATGATAATGAGGAAACAATTAAAAATCGTTTAGAAGTATACCGTGAGAATTCTAAAGATTTAATTGCATATTACAAAGAAAAAGGTGTTTTAACATCTATTACACCAAAAGAGCCAACTGCTGAAAATGCTTCAGAGCAAGCAGTTGAAACTATTTTAGAAATGACAAAAAGGAAGTAAGAAAATTGGTAACGATTAAATCACAAAAAGAAATTGAAAAAATGAGAGAAGCCTGTAAATTAACAGGCTTCGTGTATCAAGAAATTGAAAAATATATTAAACCGGGAATTACTACTATGGACTTAGATCATTTTGCAGAGAAGATTATTAGAGAACATGGTGGCATTCCTGCACAAAAAGGATACCCTAGTGGCGAAAAAGGCGTGCCTGATTTCCCTGGTACCTTATGTGTTTCCATTAATGATGAAATTATTCATGGAATACCATCTAATAGAAGAGTAATACATGATGGAGATGTTGTTAGCATTGATTTAGTAGTTTATAAAAATGGATTTCATGGAGATGCTGCAAGAACTTTTATTGTTGGAAATAGTACTCCGCAGAAGAAGAAATTGGTGGATATTACAAAACAAGCTTTTTTTGAGGGAATTCGATATGCAGTAAAAGGAAATCGTATTGGTGATATTTCTCATGCAATTGGTGAATTCGTTGAAAAAAATGGGTTTAATGTAGTAAAAGAATTTCAAGGTCATGGAATAGGAGAAGAAATGCATGAAGATCCTGGAATTCCAAATTATGGAAAAGCAGGAAGAGGGATAAGACTAGAACCTGGCATGACTCTGGCAATAGAACCAATGGTAATGATAGGAAAACCAGACATTTGTGTCTTAGATGATGGATGGACAATTGTAACAGAAGATGAGTCTTTAGCAGCACATTATGAAAATACAATTTTAATTACAGAAAAAGAGCCAGAAATATTGACATTATCGTAAAAATGCGATATACTATACAAGATATTGTGCCTAGGTACAATTAAACTGGTTAATGAAGAACAAAATTGACCACAAATAATGGAGGAAAATATGTCAAAAGAGGATGTTATAGAAGTTGAAGGAACAGTAGTTGAAGCACTACCTAATACTAACTTTAAAGTTGAATTAGAAAATGGACATCAAATCTTAGCTCATATTTCTGGAAAATTAAGAATGAATTATATTAAAATTCTTCCAGGCGATAAAGTAAAAGTTGAATTATCACCATATGATTTGACCAAAGGTCGTATCACATGGAGAGCAAAGTAATAGAACCTAGCGGGGACATACTTCGTCCCTAAAGGAATACTAAGGGGAGAAATGTGTCCCCGTTAGAAAACTTAAACGAAACAAAGAGGTGAAAGAAATGAAAGTAAGACCATCAGTAAAACCTATGTGTGAAAAATGCAAGGTAATTAAAAGAAAAGGTACCATTCGCGTTATTTGCGAAAACCCAAAACACAAACAAAGACAAGGATAGTTAACCTTAAGAATATAGCACAAATCTTAAAGACGCGGCTGTAATATAGATTTGTGTTTATATATATGTCCAAAAATATTATTGATTGGTTTTTGCCAATGCATTTCACCAATAATAGGACAACAAAAAAGAAACAAAATATTTGGAGGTGTAAATAAAAATGGCTCGTTTAGCAGGAGTTGATTTACCTAGAGAAAAAAGAGTAGAAATAGGATTAACCTATATTTATGGAATAGGACTAACAAGTTCACAAAAAATTCTTGAAAAAGCAAAAGTAGATCCTAACATTAGAGTAAAAGACTTAACAGATGATCAAGTACAAGATATTAGAAATGCAATGGAAGGTTATACAGTAGAAGGTGACTTACGTAGAGAAGTTGCTTTAAACATTAAAAGATTAACTGAAATTGGATGCTATAGAGGTACAAGACATAGAAGAGGTCTTCCTGTAAGAGGACAAAGAACAAAGACAAATGCTCGTACAAGAAAAGGACCAAGAAAATTAGTTAGCAAAAGTAAGAAATAAAATATAAGCCTGATAAAATAAGGAGGGAATAAATCAAAATGGCAACAAAAAGTGTAACGAAAAAACCAGTAACTAGAAGAAGAGATAGAAAAAACATTGAAAAAGGTATGGCTCATATTCATTCTAGTTTTAATAATACAATAGTTACAATTACAGATGTTCAAGGAAATGCAATTTCTTGGGCAAGTGCTGGTGAACTTGGATTTAAAGGTTCTAGAAAAAGCACACCATTTGCAGCTGGAGAAGCAGCAGAAACTGCAGCAAAAGCAGCAATGGAACATGGATTAAAATCAGTTGAAGTATTTGTAAAAGGACCAGGTTCTGGTCGTGAAGCAGCAATTAGGTCATTACAATCAGCAGGATTGGAAATTAGCTCAATTAAAGATGTTACTCCAATTCCTCACAATGGTTGTAGACCACCAAAAAGAAGAAGAGTATAAGGATGGTGAAAAAATAAAATGGCAAGATATAAAGATGAACAATGTCGTATTTGTCGTAGAGAAGGACAAAAATTGTTCTTAAAAGGTTCAAGATGCTACACAGATAAATGCAGTATTTCTAGAAGAAATTATGCACCAGGTCAAAATGGCCAAAAGAAAAAGAAACTTTCTGAGTATGGTACTCAGTTAAGAGAAAAACAAAAAACAAAAGCTTTTTATGGTGTAGGTGAAAAACAATTTAGAAAATACTTTGATATGGCATCTGCAAACAGAGGTAAAACAGGTGAAGTATTACTTCAAATTTTAGAAACTAGATTAGACAATGTAGTATATCGTTTGGGATATGGTGCATCACGTGCACAAGCAAGAATGTTAGTAACACATGGTGCATTTGAAGTAAATGGTCATAAAGTAGACATCGCATCATATTTAGTAAAAGCAGGAGATGTAATTTCTGTAAGAGAAATTAGAAAAGATAATGGGGTTATTAAGCTAAACGTAGAAGAAAACGCAGCAAGACCAGTTCCAGAATGGCTAGAGAAAGATGTTAAAAACTTAAGTGGTAAAGTTGTAAAATTACCAGCAAGAGAGGATGTCGATTTACCAGTCGAAGAACATTTAATAGTAGAGCTTTACTCTAAATAATAATTTAATTGTAAAAATAGAAATGTTTTTCTATTATCTATTGGGAGGTAAAAAATGATAGAATTCGAAAAGCCAAATATTAAATGCTTAGAGATGGATAATGATAAAAATTATGCAAAATTTGTATGCGAACCATTAGAAAGAGGATATGGTATTACAATAGGTAACTCTTTAAGAAGAATTTTACTATCCTCACTTCCAGGATGTGCAATTACAAGTGTTAAAATTGATGGAGTATTACATGAGTTCTCTACTATTCAAAATGTAGTAGAAGATGTTCCAGAAATTATTATCAATTTGAAAACTGTTAGTTTGAAAATGGATAAAAATGAGGAAAAAGTATTAAGAATTGATTTTAAAGGACCAGGTGAAGTAAAAGCTGGTGATATTATGACAGATGGTACAGTAGAAATACTAAATCCAGATTTACATATTGCAACTGTATCAGAAGGCGGTCATTTAGTAATGGAAATGACTGCTGATATGGGTAGAGGATATAACAATGCTGAAAAGAACAAAAAAGAGAATCAAGCAATTAGTGTATTACCAATTGACTCTATCTATACACCAGTAAAGAAAGTAAACTATGCAGTAGAAAATACTAGAGTTGGACAAATGGTAGATTATGATAAATTAACTATCGAAGTTTGGACAAACGGATGCTTAAAACCAGATGAGGCATTAAGTTTAGCTGCAAAAGTTATGACAGGTCATTTAGAACTATTTATTGACTTATCAGAAGCAACAAAAAATACACAAGTCATGGTAGAAAAAGAAGAATCTAAGAAAGAGAAAGTTCTAGAGATGTCTATTGAAGACTTAGAATTATCTGTTAGATCATTCAACTGCTTGAAGAGAGCGGCAATTTCTACGGTAGAAGACTTAACGAATAAAACTGAAGCTGATATGATGAAGGTTAGAAATCTTGGAAAGAAATCTTTAGATGAAGTAACTAACAAGTTACACTCATTGGGATTAGACTTTGCCAAGGAAGAGGAATAAAGAAAAAAGTCGTAACCCAACGGGGATAGAACTTATCCCTAGAGGAATACAAGGGGGAAAATTCTGTCCCCGATAGAAAACTAAAAAGGAGGCGAACAAATTGGCAACAAATAGAAAATTAGGTAGAACAACTGATATTAGATTAGCAATGCTTAGAACATTAGTAACTGATTTAATATTACATGGTAAAATAGAGACAACTGAAGCAAGAGCAAAAGAAGTAAAAGCTATGGCAGATAGCATTATTGCTTTAGCAGTAAAAGAGAAAGATAACTTTGAAGAAGTAGAAGTAAAAGTTTCTAAAGCGAAATTAGATAGCAAAGGAAACAAAGAAACAGAACTTGTAAAAAGCAAAAATGGTAAAGAATATCTAAAAGTAGTAAAAGAAACAACAACTGAAAAAAGGCAAAAAGATATGCCATCTAGATTAAATGCTAGAAGAAAAATGATGAAAACAGTTAATAAAGTAAAAGACGAAAAAGGAAACAACATTGATTTAACTGCAAAATTATTTAACGAAATTGCTCCTAAATATGAAGGTAGAGTTGGTGGATACACAAGAATTCTAAAAACTGGACCAAGAAGAGGAGACAATGCAGAAGTAGTTATTCTAGAATTAGTATAGAATTTGCTCTAGAAAGGATGAAACAAGTATGGAAATAGCAAAATATATTGTATTAGTTATTTATATCATTGTATGTGTTGCTTTAATTATCTTAGCAACGATGCAAAATAGCGAAAAAGCAGGGGCTTCAGGAACAATTACAGGTTCTTCAACCAATAATTTCTATGAGCAAAATAAAGGAAGAACAAAACAAGGCAAGCTAAAAAGATGGACAATTATGTTAGGAATTGCATTTGTTGTATTAGCACTTGTTTTAGGTATTCTATATCTAGTGTAAAACAAAATCAAATAGAGGGGACTATGAAAAGAACATAGTCCCTTTTTGTGCTATTTTAGTAAGATAAAGAAGTTGAACTTTATGTGAACTTGTGGTATAATAGATTAAGTAGGTGGAAGACCTAAGTTTTATCTGTGTTGCGTATTGCAACAAAAACTATCACTTTGTAAAATCTAGGAGGTAACAAAATGAAAAACTGGAGTAGACGGAAGAAAGTGAGTGTTGCTTTCATAATCAGCATTGTGTCCATGTTGCTGATTGGAAACATCATTCAATACTCGCAAAATACGGAACTCAAGGAGCGGATGCGAGAGCAACAGGAATACCATTGGGATGAGTATAGCGAGTTGTTACAGAAAAAAGAAGACCTGGAACAGAACCTCGAAGAAATGGAAAGCGATTTGGAATTTGAAAAAATTCTACGTCGAGTTGCAGAAGAAGATTATCAGAAAATCGCTACATGGACTTTTGAGGAAGCAAAAAGAAAAGCCGAAGAAGAGGGATTTGATTCTGAGGCGGTGGACTGGTTCTTGAATAGCGAAGGGCACTGGTGCTTTTGGTTCTAAGATTGAACTAAGTGAGTGACTCTTACCCCCGTTTATCTTAACAAACGGGGGTAAGAAGTTTTTTATTTAGGAAATTGCAATAAATTATTTTAATGATTTGCATAATTGACGCGGATTTCCTAATTATTAGAGCAAAGCAAGTTACAGATATCTTATGCAGAGACATAGTTAAGTTATGAATTCGCAAGATAATTATTACGATTATTACACTTCCTAATGTTTTTTGTATAGAATGCGTAAGCTTGATAAAAAAATTAGTGTGTGTTATTATAAAGTAAAATTGGAATAAGAAATGATATTTGTAGTAAAATAATAGTAGATAATTAAAGGAGAACTATGAAAAAAGATTTTACAGGAATTTTTAGAGGAAATGAAAAAGGTTTTGGTTTTGTCAAAGTAGAAGAGCAAGAAGATGAAATCTATATTTCCAGAGGTAATACTAAAGATGCCATTGATGGTGATGAGGTATTAATTAAAATAATAGAAGCAAGCCGAGAAGATAGGCATCAAGAAGGAAAGGTATTAAAAGTGTTAAAGCATAATAAAGATACCTTTGTTGGTGTATTTCAAAAAAGTAGAAATTTTGGATTTGTGGTTCCAGATGATAGAAAAGTAAATAGTGATATCTTCATTTCAAAAAAGAATTGTGGAAAAGCGAAAAACAACCAAAAAGTAGTAGCTCAGATTACGAAGTTTCCACAAGGGAATAAAAGTGCAGAAGGAAAGATTATAGAAATCTTAGGATATCAAGACCAAGCTGGTGTAGACATGTTGTCATTAGTAAAAGAATACGATTTACCTTATGAATTTCCAGATCCTGTGATAGAAGAAGCAACTAGTATCAAACAAGAAGTGGCAAAAAAAGATATTCCTTATCGTCTAGATTTAAGAGAAAAAGAGATTTTTACGATTGATGGAGAAGATGCTAAGGATTTAGATGATGCAGTAGCAGTAGAAAAATTAAAAAATGGAAACTATTTATTAAATGTATCTATTGCAGATGTTAGTTACTATGTAAAGGAAAACTCTTTATTAGATAGAGAAGCAATTGTTAGAGGAACTAGTATCTATATGTTAGATAGAGTAATTCCAATGCTTCCAAAAGAACTATCAAATGGAATTTGTAGCTTAAATCAAGGTGAAGATAGATTTGCACTTACTGTTCTTATGGAAATTGACCAAAATGGAAAAGTAATCTCATCAGATATTCAAAAGAGTATTATCAATGTGACTAGAAGAATGAGTTACAAAGAAGTACAAGCTATTTTAGATGAATTAGGTCAAGGGAAGTTAAAAGAGAATGAAGAAGAAGGTGAAATAAAAGAGATATATTCTCCACAAAAAAAGAAGCAATTATTAGAGGAATGTTATCCATATTTTTCACATTTCAAAAGAATGGCAGAACTTGCAAATATTTTAAAAGAAAGAAGGAAATTAGCAGGAAGCTTGGAATTAGATATTCCAGAGAGTAAAATTGTTTTAGATAAACATGGTATAGCAGTAGATGTTAAAAAATATGAAATGTATTTTACCAATGAATTAATTGAACAATTTATGCTAACTGCAAATGAAACAGTAGCAGAGAAGTTTTACTGGTTAGAAGCGCCATTTATTTATCGTGTACATGAAGTACCTGATATGGAGAAAATAGAGGAATTAAATAAGTTTTTATGGAATTTAGGGTATAAAATAAAGGGAAGTAAAGACAATATTCATCCTAAAGCTTTTGCAGAAGTATTAGAGGAAATACAAGGTAAGCCAGAAGAAAGAGTAATATCTAATTTGGTTTTAAGAACTCTAAAAATTGCAAGATATGAAAACGAAAACAAGGGGCACTTTGGAATTGCTAGTAAATATTATTGTCACTTTACTTCGCCAATTAGAAGATATCCTGACCTATTTATTCATAGGATAATTTCAAAATACTTAGAAAATAATTATCAATTAACGGAAGAACAATTAGAAAAGTATCAGGAACAATCAGCGCATTATGCAGAAAGTTCATCTGATAGAGAAAAAGTTGCTCAAAAAGTAGAAAGAGATGCCGAAGATATTAAAAAGGCAGAGTTCATGCAAGATAAAATTGGAGAAGAATATGATGGCATTATTTCAAGTATTACTTCTTTTGGAATTTTTGTAGAATTAGAAAATACAGTAGAAGGTCTTATTCGTTTTGATGATTTAGGTGATGAATACTTTATTTATGATGAGAATAAAAAGACTTTACAAGGTGAGAAAAGCAAGAAGATGTACAAAATAGGGGATAGTATTCGTATTAGAGTTATTTTTGCAGATAAGCTAACGAGAAGAATAGACTTTGAGGCTATTTTGTGATATAATTACGTACTATAGCAAGTAATAACTTGAAAAGTAGAATTCTTAAAATTCACTAAATAGTGGGAGGAAAAAATCCTCTAACTTTTTGGGTTTACAATATAGAAACTGACAACAATAAAAGTTAAGGAGGAAAAAAGCTGTTAAGCTTAGTGGCCGTAATCTTGGTAATATCCTTGGGTATTGTAATAAGAAAGTGTGTAAAAAACAAAACAATAAATGATAGAGAGAACAATTGCGAAGGTTTTGGGAGGTATATTAGCTTTAGTGCTTTTAGTTGAAGGCAGGATAGTTATAGACCTTCGAAAAAATAATGAGGATTATTTACAAAGCCAAATTGATAATTTAGTGAAAATAAGTGAGCAGATAGAGGGAGGGAGAGAAAAGATTAAAGAGAAGTTGGCAGACGAGCCAGAACTTGTTCTTTATGTGGATACTTATTTGGAAAGTAAATTAATAAAGACTAATCGAGAGGTTGATAGGTATATCAATATTAGAGATAATAGACGACCTATAATGAGATGGCTCTTGTACTTTGGATAATTATAAGCAAATATCACAAATGCTCCATAATTTCTTATAAAGGATTATGGCACATTTTCTTTAATCACTTAAATAAACTACAATAGGAAATACAAGTCCAATAAGGGAAAGTATGATTAATACTATCCCTGAGGATTTATTTTTATTTACTTTTATCTCATAAAAAGCATAAGCAATACTTTCTATACACATAGTAATAGCAAATAGAGCAACTAGTAAAAAAGTAGCCATAAGATATAAACTCCTTTATCATAAAAATATTAGGTTCCAGTTAATAAAAAGCCAGATTTAATAGTAACTTTTGCATCTGTTTCAAAAAAAGCATCTTGATAATGATTTAGCCAATCATATTCATCAAATTCATCTGATGTTTTAAAATTATGGATGGCATGTCTTCCAAAACCTGCAATATCAGAATGAAATTCTTTTGCTGTTTTATAGCAATAATTAGAAAGTAATGTTTTCAAATAATGTTCAGCAGATTCTTCGATTTTTTTTAATCTTTGTTCTGAGGACTTAGGTGTGGTATCCTTTGACAAAGCATCTACAGAGGCTATTTTAGCATTGACTGTCAAATGAGATTTGACAAAGGGAGTACCATTTAGGATAGAGACTTGTACTTTAGCAGTATGATTATAGGTTAAAAATAAATCAATTTTTTTACTTTCATCATCAGGGTCTGGAATAGAAATATTACAACTTTTCAATTGATTGGTTAGTAGTAAATGTGCCAGAGTTTCTTCAGCAGATAAAGTACCCACTAATTTATCAGATTTAAAAACTGCAATGCCCATATTTTCAATCCCATTTTTAGCACTTACCATTTCACTTTCTGAACTATCAGAACCACTAGAACTTTCTTTAGTACCATTACTTACTACATTTCCTAGAATAGCACAAGGCTCACATGTAGTACAAACAATTTTGGTAAAGAAATCTCCTAATTCACCATTTACAGTATAACCTGTGTATTCACCAGAACGAGGAAGAATTTCATAGAATTTTGCAACTAGATTTTCTAAACTAGGAGAAACACTTTCAATATATTTCTGTGCAGAACAAGTACTGATAATAACATGATTGTCAGGTCTAATTTGCACTTTATTCATTAAACTAAAAATTTCTTTTGCGATTCCTCTTTGGGCTACTTCTTCTGAAATGACAATGACCTTACAGTGTGACAAATTGATTTCCTTACTAACATAAGCATTCATAAAACTAATAGCAGAATCAATAGAATTAGCTTCTACAGTGTCAATTACAGCGGGAGAAGATTTACCAGAACCACTTTCACCACTAGGGCTAGGCATAGTAAACTGAAAAGTAACTTTTAAATCCTCTGTGTCTCCAACATCAATTCCTAAAGCAACTGCATAAGCCAAATCATCTACACTTTGCACGATATGGGAACCTGTAAAGGCAAGTGAAAAGATGATGACAATGATGATAATGATAAGATATTTATAAATATTTTTTAACAAATTTTTCAACCTCCTTTATCAGCAGTAGCATTTTCATCTAAAATGATAAGACCTTTTTTCTTTTGCTGAATACAATATTTGATATTTGCCAAAATGAGAATGCTAAGCCCAATACCAATTACCAAAATTAGAATGATATATTTATACACATTATTTTCTAACATAGACAATTGCTGCAAGTTTTGTGGTAATAGCCCGAATCCAAAAGCAAGAGAAGTAAATACACCAATTATCCATTTGTTGTATTGCAAATTAGAAACTTTTTGAAAAATGCTAGTTGCAAAATAGGAAGCAATACTCAAATAAGAAATCATGGAAATAATCCAAATAAACACAAAGATAGCATCTAATCTTTGGAAAAATCTTCCGAATTCGATAAAACGAGAGGCTAGGTAAAGAGGTAGAACTTCTTCAGTGGATGCAACAATTGGGAATAAGAGTAAAACAGTGGTTACACTTAAAAGCAAAAAGATTGCAGAAATTCCAACAGAAGCAAGTGCAATTTTTTTATAATCCTTGAAATCTTTTAAGTGAGCGGGGATAAAGTACAAGTAACTAATTCCTCCAAAGGCAAATAGATTACTTAGGCCACTAAAAAAGGTAGAGGAGATACCATTACCAACGAAAGGCAAAGCTCTTTCCACTGTGAAGTTTCCAATGTTAGTAATAAAAATAAAGAAAATACTAAACAAAACAGCAGGTAAAAAGAATAAGTTAGCACGGGCAATTGGCTTGAAGCCTAGCTTGTTCACAAGAACAATGGCAATTAAAAGCAGTAGCATAATGACTCTTACAGGGGTACGTGGGAAAAAGATGATTTTTAGGGTTTCTGAGAAACTCCTTAAAACCACACTGACAGTAAAGAGTAAATAACATATAAATAAAAGTCCAATAATTCTTTTTAACCATTTACCACCAAGAAAATTGCTAATGTCAAAAATATCTAAACCGTGGAAAATTCTTTAATAAATGACTAACCAAATACGCTATTACTAAGGCAACAAGAGAAATGAAAAGCACATTTAAAATAGCACCAGAAGAAGTAGAATGGATAATACTCTTTGGCAAATTTAATATAATATGATTTACCATAATGGTAATGATAAGAGCAATTGCTTCTATATTTCCTATTTTTTTGTCTGACATAAGTAAATCTTCCTTTCTATTTATATCTCCATTTCATACTAATTGGTTCTTGTCTGTCATGGCGTTTGGTATCTAAGAAATCAGAGCGTTTTTCTCTTTGCCAAGTTGGGTTTAGGAAAAAGGCATTTTTACCAGTACCTGTTACAGGGGAATATGGGGCAGTGTATGGTACTCCGAAAGACTTAATGCTACATAAAATACAAGTGTAAACAAAAAGACCTAGTCCAATACCGAAGAACCCTGCTATATATCCGTAGTAAAATAAAAATAAAACGCATTAATCTTAAGTGAAAACCGAAGGAAAAGTCAGGAATGGAGAAAGAGGCAATGGCAGTAATAGCAATAATGATGATAAGGATAGGACTAACAATACTAGCACTTACGGCAGCCTGTCCAATGACTAAAGCACCAACAATTCCAATGGTAGCACTAAGGGGAGAAGGAACACGAAGTCCAGCTTCTCGAATTAGCTCAAATGAGATTTCCATAACTAGCACTTCAAAGATAATAGGAAATGGAACATTTTCTCTGGAAGCTAGAATGGAAAAGAGCAGTTCTGTTGGTAGTAACTCTTGATGAAAGTCTGTTAAAGCAATGTATAGTCCTGGCAGTAGCAGTGTAATACCAATTGCAAGTAAACGCAAGAATTTCAAAAAGTTTGCAAATTGGAACTTTAGGTTTGTGTCCTCAGGTGAGGAAATAAAGTCAATTAAAGTAACTGGCATTACTAAGCAATAAGGATTACCGTTAACTAAAACAATAACTCTACCACCATATAAGTATTTTGTTGCTTTGTCTGGACGCTCTGTTAATAAGACTTGTGGAGCACTGCTTTTTTGATTTTCTTCGATTAATTGTACTAATTCACCAGAAGAAAGAAGGGAGTCAATTTCTAAGTTGTTCATACGATATTTTACTTCTGCTACTAAGTCTGAATTAGCAATATTTTTCATATAGCAAACTGTGCATTTGGTTTTACTTAGCTTGCCAATAGAAAGATTTTCAATGATTAAGTTTTCGTTATTTACTGACCTGCGAAGCAAGGAAGTGTTAGTTCTGATGTTTTCAACAAAGGCTTCTTGTGGCCCTTGAATAATAATTTCATTATTAGAGGTACTAACTCCTCTTTGTTTAAAACCCTTGACGTCAATGCTGAAAGCAATGGGGAGAGTATCTACAAATAAAAGGCAATTTCCCATATTAACACCATCAAAAACGTCAGAAAAGGCAGATACTTTTTCTACATTATTTTGAGGAAGCAAACTATCCATAATATAATCTTCTAAATTAAAGATTTTGACTCTTTTGACAGTAATATTACTAGCTACACCTTCAGATACAACTTGATTTTCGTCACCATCAAAGATATTGGCTCTATTGCGTAGCATTAAGGCTTGAAGTACGTTGTCATTGATTAGTTGGGAATTAACCATACCATCAATAAAAAGAAGTAGGGCTTTGTATTGCCTATTTCTAGCATGTAAAGTGAATTCACGAAGAATGATATCACTATTGATTAAGGTGTTGTATTTGACTTTGATATATTCTAAAGTAACATCTAAACTGGAAAAAATATTTTTCACTTCAGAGATTTTTGCGTTTTCTTGCATTTGCTTTGTGGTTAAAGAGGCAGGAGAAACGGAATTGTTGTTTTCAGTTTCACTACTGTCAGATAAATGAAAATGATATTCTTGGGCTTTAGGACCTTCGAAGTATGTTTTCAAACTGTCAGTTAGCTTTTCTTGCCATTTTGGTTTTTGGTTTGCATTTTCTTCCATGTATGAGTTCCTTTCGTTTGATTTTCTATTTAGATAATGATCAACATTAATTTTTGTTAAATTTAGTGTTTTCCAAAAGTGGAAAAAGTATTCAAGAAAATAGAAGAAATTGAAAAATGAAAAAGTCGAGATTTGTCGAAAAATAGAATGTATAAATTAAAGTTGATTTATTTCGAGAAAAGTATTGAATGTGAAATTTTAGTATGTTAAAATATATCTAAATTTGTAGAAAGGAGGGAGAAGTTATGACAATGGAAGAGAAGATTGATTTCCTTATGAATTCATTCATAGAGATGAAAGAAACGATGACAACAATGCAAAAAGACATCAAGGGATTAAAAGATGATGTCAAAGAATTAAAAGATGATGTCAAAGAATTAAAAGATGATGTCAAAAAATTAAAAGATGATGTCAAAGAATTAAGACAAGACCATGAAAATATGAATAGAGCCTTAATTTTAATCGAAGATGATACTTCTAACAAAATACCTGCGCTTTTTGATGGTTATTCTTTTCATCAACAACATATTGAAGATAATGATAAGAGATTAATTGTTTTAGAAAATGAAGTTGATGAACATTCAATCAGAATTTCAGCCTTAGAGCAAATAAATTAAGTCATATTGAATTAGAATCAAAGATTTAATTCTTAAAATGAATAAGAAGAGAATGGAGCTAAATTATGTAATTTTAAATAATTCTTAAGATTATATAACTTAGCTCCATTTAAAAATAAATGAAAGTAAGAACATATTGAAATATGTTCTTACTCTAATAAGGTTATAAAATAATACAGATTAATCCGCCACTACCTTCGTTCACAATACGTTCTAAAGTTTCTTGCAATTTTGCTTGTGCTTCTTCAGGCATTCTAGATAATTTATTTTGTAAACCTTCATTAACTAATTCGTGTAAATTCTTTCCAAAAATATTAGATTCCCAAATTTTCTTAGGGTCTGACTCAAATTCAGAAAGCAGATAATTTACTAAATCTTCTGACTGTTTTTCACTTCCTACAATAGGAGAAACTTCGGTTTCAATATCTGCTCTTATCATATGAATACTAGGAGCTTTAGCTTTTAATTTAACACCAAATCTAGAACCTTGTTTCACCATTTCAGGCTCTTCTAATAGAAGTTCATCAATAGAAGGTGTTACAATACCATAGCCTGTTGCTTTAACTTCTTCTAGAGCATAAGCAATTTTATCATATTGCTTCTTGGTTTGTGCAAATTCTGTAATCGTGCTAAATAGAGCACCCTCATCATTAATTTCTACACCCGAGATTTCAGTTAACACTTTGTAGAATAGTTCATCCATTAATTGAATGGAAATATTAACACTACCTTCACCAAGACGAATTTCATCTAGAGTTGTTTTGGTAATAACTTGTGTATTTTGTAACTGAGAAATACCACCATCTACTTGTTTTAAAATATGAATATTGGTAAATGCAGTTTGAATTTCAGAATATAGTTCTTTCTTTAACCAGTGGTCATCACAAAGACCATCTACCCATCTAGGGAAATTTAAATTGATAGTTTCAATTGGAAATTCATATAAAATCTTACTAAAGATATAATCGATATCTTCTAAATCTAGATGAGCACAATCTGTTGGGATAACAGAAACCTGATATTTATCTTCTAACTTTTTAGCTAAAGCTTTGGTGTAATCAGAAAATGGATCATCGCTATTTAAGACAATGACAAATGGTTTGTTTAATTCTTGTAATTCTTTTACAACTCGCTCTTCAGCAGTAATGTAATCTTCACGAGGAATGTCAGTAACGCTTCCATCAGTAGTTACTAAAATACCAATGGTAGAATGTTCTGCAATTACCTTACGAGTACCCATTTCAGCAGCTTCTTCAAATGGAATTTCTTCCTCAAACCAAGGTGTTTTTACCATACGAGGCATGTCGTCTTCTAAATATCCAATAGCATTGTTTACTAAGTAGCCAACGCAATCTACTAGTCTAGTTTTAAATTTTAGGTTTTCACCAATCGTAATTTCAACAGCTTCATTAGGAATAAACTTTGGCTCAGTTGTCATGATAGTTCTTCCACCGGCACTTTGTGGTAGTTCGTCACGAGCTCTTTCCTTTTTGTATTCATTATCAATGTTTGGAATAACCAGTAAGTCCATAAAGTTTTTGATAAAAGTAGATTTACCAGTACGAACAGGACCAACTACACCAACATAAATGTCGCCATCAGTACGTAAAGCTATATCTTGATATAATTTTAAATTCTCTTCCATGAATTATTAACCCCCTCTAAGAAATGTTTGTACAAAAAATCTTTAATTAATGTATATTAGACAGACTAAAAAGTATGACAAAAATGAAAAAATAATTTTCATGAAAAAAGAATATACAAATTAAAAAAAGTAGTATATAATGTAAAAAATTATAGTGAGGGAGGAAAGAAAAAATGGGAATAGCAGCATTAGTTTTAGGAATTATTGCCTTTGTGTTAGCAGTTACATTTGTGTTAGCACCACTTGGTGTAGTATTAGCAGTGATTGGATTAATTTTAGGAATCGTAGATACAGTAAAGAAAGGAAAAACTGGAGAGAAAAAAGCAATTAGCATGGCAGGAATGATTTTAAGTGCAGTTATGTTTATTGTGCTAATAGTGGAATCATTTTTTATATTAATTGTGGGGATTGCAGTATATGATTCGGTAAGTGACTATGATAGAAACACAATACAAATGCCAGTAATAAACGAGGCAGAAATGTTCAATTCAAAATTTTCAGGATATGAAGGAAATCAAACAGGTTCAAGAGTTAAAATAGTATTAAACAATATTAGCATTAATAATAGTTATAATGAACATGAGATAGATGTGTACTACAATGGTCTAATGGAAGAAGCTGATGAATTGAAAGCAAAGATAAGTGCAACACAAAAGTATACAATTACATTTTATAAAGACATAGATGGCTATATTAATAAAGCATATATTATGCCAAATTATAGTAATACTACAACTAATAATCAGCTATAGTAGTATTTACTTTCTTGTTTTTCAAATGCCCGTTGCAGTCAGAAATTTCAAAGAAGAAAGTCAGAACGGTACCTTTCAAAACTGCGAAAGTAGAACTACTATAACTTAATATAAAAGGAGTAAAACAATGGCAATAATCATTAATGGAAAAGAATTAGCAGCAAAAGTAAGATTAGAATTAAAAGAAGAAGTAGCAGAATTAAAAAAGCAAGGAATTCAACCTAAACTAGCAGTGATTATGGTAGGAAATGATGGAGCATCAGCAGTATATGTGCGTAATAAAAGTAAAGCTTGTGACGAAATAGGAATTGCTTTTGAAGAATTTTTATTAGAGGAAGATACAACAAGAGAAGAATTATTAAATCTAATTGAAGAATTAAATCATAGAGAGGATGTTCACGGAATTTTATTACAAAGTCCAATTCCAAAACATCTAGATATTAGAGAAGCTTTCAATGCCATCAGTTATAAAAAAGATGTTGACGGATTTCATCCAATTAATGTGGGAAAATTAGCAATTGGAGAAGAGTGTCTTGTCTCATGTACACCAACAGGTGTTATGAAAATGTTAGAAGAATATCATATTGAAACACAAGGAAAAAATGCAGTTGTGATTGGAAGAAGTAATATTGTAGGAAGACCACTTGCACAACTTTTAATTAATAGTAATGCAACTGTTACAGTTTGTCATTCCAAAACACAAAATATAGCAGAAATAACAAAGAAGGCAGACATTTTAGTAGCAGCTATTCGGAAAGCCAAGATTTGTGACAGAGAATATGGTTAAAGAAGGAGCAATTGTTATTGATGTAGGTATTAATAGAAATGAAGAAGGCAAATTAGTAGGAGATGTAGATTTTGAAAATGTAGAAAAAAAGGCATCTTACATCACACCAGTACCGGGGGGAGTAGGACCTATGACAATTGCTATGCTAATGAGCAATGTGGTTAAGTCAGCTGTAAGCGAAGAATGAACTGTATAGATGACTTATGCAAATTTTACAAATTCTTAAAGCTTTGCTTTCTAGAATTTGTAAATTTGTGAAAGCTGATAAAAAAAGAAAACTAAGAAGTTCGGGGGCTTGATTTTATAGGAGGAAAACTTATGAGAATTATTTATCAAGCCGAAAAAAATTATCCAGAAAAGTTAAGACATATTTATGCGCCACCTGCAAAGTTATATTTACTAGGTGATGAAAATATATTAAATAAGCCATCCATAGCTATCATTGGTTGTAGACAAGCAAGCGATTATGGCAAAAAGGTGGCTTTTCGTTTTGCCTATGAATTAGCAAAACAAGGAATTGTAGTAATCAGTGGATTAGCCAGAGGAATAGATACTTGTGGACATTTAGGAGCAGTAAAAGCAAATGGGCAAACAATTGCTGTTTTAGGAAGCGGATTTGGACATATTTATCCTACAGAAAATAAAGGGTTATGTAGAGACATTATCCAAAAAGGAGGAGCGATTGTAACAGAATATGAGCCAAAAAGTAAGCCAGAAAAGATGCACTTTCCTGCTAGAAATCGATTAATTAGTGGATTATCCGATGGAGTTCTAGTAGTAGAAGCAAAAGAAAAGAGTGGAACTCTTATCACAGTAGATTATGCACTAGATCAAGGAAAAGATGTTTTTATCATTCCGGGCAATATTACAAGCCAAAATTCTAATGGAACAAATAGTTTAATTCAACAAGGTGCTAAATTAGTTACAAAAGTAGAAGATATTTTGGCAGAATTACTTTAAAAATTGGAAAAAATATGATATAATAAGTAACGAATGATAAATTCGGGGAAATGGCAGAAGCAAGAAAGGAGATAAAAAGTAAATGGCAGATGAAGCGGTTACAAAAAAAGGAACGAAGAAAACATCATCAACAAAAAGCAGTGAAAAGAAAATAGCAACAGGAAGTACAAAGAGAATTGTACAAAGTAGAAGTTCCTCAGCAGCAGGAAAGAAGAGTACTGCTAAAAAGGAAAATACAACAAAAGCTGCTACAAAGATAGAAAAAAGTACTCCTAAAACTACTAGGAAAAAAGAAAGCACAGAAAGAGAAGAAAAAAGAAAGAAGACAACAGCAACTAAAACAGATGCTGCTATTAAACGTGTAGAAACAACTAAAAAATCTAATAGTAAAAACGAAACTGCTAAAAAAACAACTACCAAGAAAGCAGAAAAGATAGTAGAAGTAGAGCCAAAAGAAAAAAAGACAAAAAGTACTACAACTAAAAAAGGAAAACATTCATTGACTTCAGAAGAGATTTCCAATGTTGAAAAAGCATTGGAAGAAGCAATAGAAACAGCAAAACAAGAAATATTGAAAAAGGCTAGAGAAGAAAATAAAATAGAAATTCCAACTATTGAAGAATTATTAAAAAAGGCAGGAATAACAGAAACAGAAAGTCTTGTGAACAAAAAGAATGAGCCTAAAAGAGAAGAATTTTTATCCTTGGAAGATGATGAAGAACTAGAAGAAGATGATGAAGAATTAGATGAGATAGAGGAAGAAGAATTCGAAGATGAAGAGGAGTTAGACGAAAGTGATGATATAGACGAGGACGAATTTGAAGAAGACGAAGATTCTGACGAAGAATATAGCGAGGAAGACGAGATAGAAGAATACGATGAAGAAGATGACGAATATGAAGATGATGACGAATATGAATATGAATATGAGGATGAAGAAGATGAAGAAGATGAGGAAGACGATGATGAAATAGAAGAGGAAGAAGAACAACCTAAAACACGTCTTCAAAGAAGAAGAGAAAGAGAAATTACAGAAGTAGTTGGAAAAGAAATTAAGAAAAATAAAAAAGTGGCTGATGTAGAACTTGGAAAAATTCATGCAAGAGTATTCCAAAATATTTGCTTAGCAGTAGCAATGATGTTATACCTAAATTTTCTTGTTTTAGGTTTTGTAAATATTGAAAATCCAGTTTTTGTTACTGACTTAAAAGTATTTAGTATTGCACTTTTAGTAATTGCAGTTGGCATATTTGAATATGCCTATAAAAAAGATAGTGGAAGACATACCATTCATGGAATAGAAATATTAGCGCTTGCATTTTCAACAATGGCTTTGATATATGTTAATTTAATGTGGCAAGGAAAATTTGTTTATATAGTAGCACTTATCACTTTCCTTTTTGCAATTTACTATGTAGCAAAATCTATTATTGTTTATAACAAAATGAAGAAGCAATATTTTATCAATGAGATGAAAAAAGTGATAAAAAGGAGATAGGAAGGAATACATATGAATAGTATGACAGGCTTTGGAAGAGCAAAGCTAGAAAAAGAAGGAAGAGAGTACTTAGTAGAGATTCGTTCGGTGAATCATAAATACGCAGATATCACAGTAAAGGCACCCCGTAATCTTTTATATTTAGAAGATAAAATTAGAAAAGCCATTTTACAAAAAGTGGCAAGGGGAAAAATTGAGGTTTTTATTAGTTATGCCAACTACGGCATAGAGGGAAAAAACGTTGTTATCAATAAAGAACTGGCCAAAGTGTATATTCAAGAATTGACGAAGTTAGCAGAAGAAAATGATATTTCAAGTGGACTTCGTGCAAGCGAAATTTCAAAGCTTCCAGATGTGATGAATATACAATTAGAAGAAGATAGTTCAGAAACAATTTGGGCAGAACTTTTGGAATGTTTAGAAAATGCCATAGATAATTTTATAGAAATGAGAGTGCTAGAAGGAAACAGGATAAAACAAGACTTACAGGCACGTTTAAAGCAAATTGCTAAAAATGTCGATGAAATTTCAAATTTTTCTACTGGACTTCTAGAAGAATATGTAGTAAAATTGCAAGAAAGAATTAAAGAAATATTAAAAACAAATGTCGTTGATGAAACAAGGTTAGCACAAGAAACCGTTATTTATGCTGATAAATGCTCAATTGAAGAAGAAATCACAAGATTAAAAAGTCATATTGAGCAATTTGAAAAATTGCTAGAGTCAGAAGAACCTTGTGGAAAGAAATTAGACTTCTTAGTGCAAGAGATGAATAGAGAAACCAATACAATAGGCTCTAAATCTGGAAGATTGCAAATAACGAATTTGGTAATAGATTTAAAAACACAAATTGAAGATATTAGAGAGCAAATACAAAACATTGAGTAAAAGGGGAAGAGTAAAATTATGTTAGTAAAACCAACTGTATTAGAATTATTAAATAAGGTAGATAATCGTTTTGAATTAGTAACTATGACTGCTAAAAGAGCAAGACAGATAGCAGCAGGAAGTGTTCCACTAACCAAAAAGGAAGAACCATCTCCAGTATCTCTTGCTGCAGATGAAATTAATGAAGGCAAAGTAGTAGCTGTAGAGGAATAATTAAAAATAAAGAGGAAGAAAGTATGAAAAAGAAACATATTATATCTTTATGTGGAGAACTGGCAAGTGGAAAAGGAACAGTGTCTAGACTTTTAGCAGAAAAATTGGAATTTGGTATTTATTGCAATGGAGATTATGCAAGAAGTTTAGCAAGAGAATTAGGAATGGATATTACAGCTTTTAATGTCTATGTAAGAGAACATCCAGAAATTGATAGAAAGATAGAACAAAATGCAAGAGAATATGCAAAAGAGCATGAAAATTTTGTAATTGATGCTAGGCTTGGCTGGTATGTTGTACCAGAATCTTTTAAAGTATATTTAAAAGTGGATATTAATGAAGCAGCTAGAAGAGCATTTTATGATGCTAAACGTAAATCTTCAGAAAATTTGCAGTCTATAGAAGAGCAAAAGGTAGATATGCAAAAACGTTATCAATTAGAAAATGAAAGATATTATAGCTTATATGGAGTTAGAAAAGAAGATGAATCCAATTATGATATTGTAATTGATACTACCAATATGACAGCAGAGCAGGTAACAGATATCATTATACAAGAATATCAAAAATGGTTACAAAGTTAACAAGCAAGGGCAACCTTGCTTTTCTTATGCAATTTTGATAAAATGTGAAAAGTTAGGAGTATTCTGATGATAGCAGAGGTTATTTTAAATAGTAATAGCAAGCAACTAAATAGAGTATTTGACTATCAAATACCAGAAAACATTGCTTCCAAAGTAAAAATTGGAAGCCGAGTTTTAGTGCCTTTTGCGAATCGTAAAGAGTTGGAAGAAGGCTTTGTAGTTAATATTAAAGAAACATCTAGCTATCAGGTAAAAGATATTAAACAAGTAGATGAAACAGAATATATCAGTAATAGAAATATAGAACTAGCAAAATGGATGGCAAAAAGATATTTTTGTAATATAGCAGATTGCATTAAATTAATGCTACCTCCGGGAACTACTACTAGAGTGATAGAAAATCGAGTAAAAGAGAAAAGTGCTTCATTTGTTTATTTAAAAAAGGATGAAGAAGAAATAGAATTAGCAATTGAAAAAAAACAAGTGAAGTCAGATAAACAGATTAGAGCCTTACGCTTTTTAATGGAAAATGAAGGAGTATTAGTAACTGACTTAGAAGTGTTTGCAGATGTAAGTAGAAGTGTTATTAATACTTTAGAAAAAAATGGATATATAGAAATAATAGAAAAGCAAGTAGAAAGAAATCCTTTTATGCATAAAGTGATACAAGCAGACCAAGATTTTGTATTAACACCAGAACAAAATCAAGCTTATCAGACGATTTGTGATAGCATGGAAGATTATCTTTTTTCAGAATTTTTGTTATTTGGTGTAACAGGTTCACGGAAAAACAGAGGTGTATTTGCATCTAATAGAAAAGGCATTAAAAGAGGAGAAGTCTAGCATTATGCTAGTACCAGAGATTTCCTTAACACCGCAAACCGTAGATAGATTTATTGCACGTTTTGGAGAAGAGAAAATTGCAGTTTTACATAGCAAATTATCAGTGGGAGAAAGATATGACCAGTGGAATAAAATCCATCAAGGAAAAGCAAAAGTGGTAATAGGAGCACGTTCTGCCATTTTTGCGCCAGTGAAAAATCTAGGTATTGTAATCATTGATGAAGAGCATGATAGTTCCTATAAATCAGAAACTAGTCCTAGATATCATGTAAAGGAAATTGCAAGATATCTAGCAAAAGAAAACAATGTGCCATTAGTACTAGGAAGTGCAACACCAGAGTTAGAGTCATATTATCACACACAAACAGAGGAAACTACCTTATTAGAATTGACCAAAAGAGCCAATAGTGCAAGTTTACCAGAAATAGAGGTTGTAGATTTAAGACAGGAATTGCAAGAAGGTAATAAATCTATGGTTAGTGGAAAGCTGTATCAAGCTATTAAGCAAAATTTAGAAAACAAAAAGCAAACGATTCTATTTTTAAATCGTAGGGGGTTCTCTACTTTTGTAATGTGTAGAGAATGTGGTAATACCATAAAATGTAAGAATTGTAATATTACTATGACTTATCATGCGAGCCGTAAAAAATTAAAGTGTCATTATTGCGGATATGAAATGCCGACTGTTACCAAGTGCCCAGAATGCCAGAGTGAAAATATTCGCTATTTTGGCGCAGGTACTCAGAAGTTAGAAGAGCAAATTCATTTGCTTTTTCCAGAGGCTAAAACAATTAGAATGGATGTAGATACTGTTACCAAAAAGAATTCGCATGAAATGATTTTAAATCAATTTAAGAATGAAAATATAGACATTCTAATAGGTACACAAATGGTGGTAAAAGGTCATCATTTTCCAAATGTTACTTTAGTAGGTGTTATTGCAGCAGATAGTAGTTTGAATATAGATGATTTTAGAGCAAATGAAAGAACATTTCAATTGTTAACCCAAGTGGCGGGACGAGCAGGAAGAGAGAAAACAAAGGGCAAAGTAATCATTCAAACCTATAACCCAGATAACTTTAGTATAGAGTGCAGTAAAAAACAAGATTATCCTTTATTTTACAATACAGAGATAATGATACGAAAACAATTGAAATATCCGCCTTTTTGCGATATAATAGTAATTGGAATAAGTACAGAAAGGGAATTAGATGGTAGAAATATTACGCAAACTTTACATACCTATCTGAAAAATAGAGTATTGCAAGAAAACTTGGGTATCATATTATATAAAGGGATGCCATCACCAATTGATAAAATAAAAAACAAGTATCGTTTTCGTATTATTATTAAATGTAAATTTGATGATAATATGATAGGGGTAATGAAAGATGTACTGGCACAATATCAGGATATGAAAGAAAGTAAAAATACCAATAATCGAGTAATTATTGATTTGAATCCAAATAGTTGGGCATAAAAAAAATCGGGAGGCAAAAAATGGCAATTAGAATTGTAAGAGAAAATGGGGATGAAATTTTAAGAAAAAAAGCAAGAGAAGTCGAAGCTGTTGATGATAAAATTAGACAAATATTAGATGATATGGTAGAAACCATGCATCAATTTAACGGAGTAGGCTTAGCAGGACCACAAATAGGGATTTTAAAGAGGTTAGTAGTCATTGACCTTTATGATGATAATGGACCTATTAAATTAGTAAATCCAAGAATGGTAGAGCAAAAAGGAGAGCAAGAAGTAGAAGAAGGTTGTTTAAGTTTTCCTAATCAATACGCAAAACTAATTAGACCTGCACAAGTTGTGGTAGAAGCACAAGATGAAAATGGAGAGATGTTTAGAATAGAAGCGGAAGGTTTACTTGCACAAGCACTTTCTCATGAACTAGACCATTTAGAAGGTATCTTATTTGTAGATAAAATGATACCAGGAACAATGGAATATGCGGAACCAGAGAAGAATTAATATTGCAAAATGATGTAAATAGTAGTATAATACTCAAAGATCCGTAAGGATAAATAAATTGATAGGAGTGCATACAATATGAAAGAAGGACTCGAAGAACGGCTTAGGCTAATGGGAAAAATGAACTATGACCTTAAGGGAGAAAACAGCGAAGTCCAAATGCTGAACGGTGAAGTAATCAAAGGAAGGATTAAAGAAGCCAATGAAAACTTCATTGTTCTGAAAAATGTCGCTGATGGCAAAGATGAAATCATCTTCTGTCATGCTATTGCTAAAATTAAATGAATGGCACATCTATGCACCAAGAAATCAAAAGCCACTTGAAAGTTTCAGGTGGCTCTAATCATGCAAAGAGTGTTGCGAAACATAAAAAAATGTGATATAATGAGCAAATCATGCAAAAAGGCATGGCTATACTGCAAAAACAAAATTGGAGGAAGAGAAAATGCGGAGAGGCAGTTGGAAAAGCAAATTAATATTGACTGTTGTAGGGCTTATGCTAGGAGTAATAATAGGATTGCTTTTAGCTAAAGTAGCACTTACCTATAGAACCAAAGCAGATATCATGAATGTTTTGCAGAGTGGTGGTGTGCATACCATTACGATTAATCATCCGTTGATATCAAACCATGTCGTAGAGCAAGCCGTAAGAGAGCATAATAAAACGGCTGAGGACGGTGACGTATATTCTGTCTATAAAATGGAAGAAAATACTTTTTGGGTCTCAAGTGCAAATGGATATCAACAAGAAATGGAAACGTTTAACTATGAGGCAGAGAATTGTTTTTATCAAATAGAAGAAGGAATCATTTGGCAAGCGACAATCAGTTTTACTTATGCAACAGAAGAACAGAAAAATCATTATCAACTTTTAATGGCTATTTGGGAATCATATGCTGAGGCAAAAGTAAGCATACAAAGAATAGAAGAACAAAAAGGAGATGTGACGATAGTTATCGTAATTTTAACAACTGAAAATTTTGTAGCAGATAAAGTAGTGCCAGTGGCACTGCTTTTTTTACAACTCTTGCAACTTGACTAAATATTTGTTAAAATACCAATAACAATAATACAAGGAAGAAGGAAATAAAAGAATGCTTAATATCATATTTATGGGGACACCAGATTTTGCAGAAGAAAGTTTAAAAAGCTTAATGGAAGCGAAATATAACATTTTGGCAGTTGTTACAAATCCAGACAAACCACAAGGAAGAGGAATGAAATTAGTAGCATCACCTGTGAAACAATACGCTATAGAAAAAAATATTCCAGTATATCAACCAGAAAAAGTAAGGAATAATCTAGAATTTATAGAAGAAATGAAAAAATTAAATCCAGATGTTATTTGCGTGGTAGCTTATGGAAAGATATTGCCACAAGAAATACTGGATATACCAAAGCTTGGCTGTATTAATGTACATGGCTCGCTTTTGCCACAATATAGAGGAGCAGCGCCAATTCAATGGGCTGTATTAAATGGAGATAAAACAACAGGTGTTACTACTATGTACATGGATGCAGGTATGGACACTGGGGACATAATTTTAAAGGAAGAAGTTGCAATTGGAGAAGAGGAAACTACAGGAGAACTTTGGGAAGCCTTAAGCAAAGTTGGTGGAGAAATATTAGTAAAAACTTTAAAACTAATAGAAGAGGGAAGCGCTCCAAGAAAGCCACAAGGTGACGAGTATAGCATGGCACCAATGCTAAAAAAAGAGATGGCACAAATTGACTGGGAGAATCAAACAGTATCACAAATTCACAATTTAGTAAGAGGATTAAATCCAATTATGGGAGTTTATACTTTTTTAGAAGGAAAGAAAATAAAATTTTGGAAAGTAAAGGCATTAAAGAATGAAGAGTTTTTACAAGCATATGAAGAAATGAAAGAATATGCTTATAAATTATCAGATATTATGGAAGGGACCGTTTTACTAGCAGAGGAAAAGCATGGACTATATATTAAAGCTAAAGAGGGAATTCTGCAAGTATTAGAAATTCAAGGTGAAAACGCAAAGAGAATGCAAGTATCTGATTTCTTGCGAGGAACTAGAATTATGGCAGGAACAGTATTAGAGAATGTTCATTAAAAATATTTTAAAAATAGTTGTAAAAGTGTAAGAGAATTGATATACTTATAGCATACTAAAAAGAATTTCGTAAGAAAGAAGGAGGAATTTTTTATGGGAGAAGAAAACAAGGAAATAATGGAACAAGAAAATAATGGAGAAGTAGTATTAGAAAATAATACAAATATTAAAATTGCAGATGATGTAATTGCTGTTATTGCGGGAGTTGCAGTATCTGAGGTTCAAGGAGTAGCAGAAATGTCAGGAGGATTTGCTGGTGGCATTTCAGAAGTGCTTAGCGGTAAGAAAAGCTTATCTAAAGGAATTAAAGTAGAATCAGGAGAAAAAGAGACTAGAATTGATGTTAATATTATTGTAGAATATGGTACAAGAATTCCAGATGTAGCTTTTGAAATTCAAAATAAAGTAAAAGTAGCAGTAGAAAAAATGACAGGATTAAAAGTAGTAGAAGTTAATGTTCATGTTCAAGGGGTAAGCACTCAAAATATGGAAAACAATAATACAAACAATAACTAGAAAGAAAAAGGCGCAAGAAGTATACTTGTGCCTACAAAATTTCTATTTACTGCAAAATAAATGGAGGAAGAAATATGAAATTGTTAGATAAAATAGGACTAGCTTTATTTTCTACTTTGGTATTAATATTATCCATAGTTATGTGCTTAATGATTTTTGGGTGGCTTGATATGGATTTAGTGTATAACTTCATAGATGCAGGAGTTCATGGGCAAGTGGCTTCTAATGTGTTACTCGTTGTATGCATGATATTCATATTATTAGCTATTAAATGTATCTTTTTTGATTCTAGTTCCAAGCAAGAAATAGATTACAAAAATGGAATATTATTAGAAAATTCAGATGGAAAACTTTTAATCACCAAAGATACTTTGGAAAATCTAGTAAATGGTGTAGTAAAAGGATTTGATAGTGCTGAAAATATTACTACTAGAGTAGAATTAGACAAGGAAAATAATGTGATTGTATTTGTAAATTTAAGTGTAAAAGAAAATGCAATTATTAAAGAATTATCTACTAATTTACAAACTAAAATTAAGACAACTATTAAGAAAACATCAGACTTAGATGTTAAAGAAGTCAATATTAAAGTAAAAGATGTTGAACCTATCAAAAACGAGGTTCAAGAATAAAGGAGGCCATAAGAATGGATGGTTTTACAACATTTTGGAACAAATATGGAGGAGCCATTGTTGGCTTAGTAGCAGGAATTATACTGGCGGCTTTAATTGTATTTACCAATTTTTATAAAGTAATTCTAGCTATTGCACTTATCATTGCATGTATTTGGATAGGTGGATATGTACAACAAAATAAAGAAACAGTAAAAGAAAAGATGAAAAACTTTATTGATAAACTATAAGAAGGGGAATTGAAGGAAATGACTAGGTCAGAAGGAAGAAATTTGGCATTTGAACTATTATATAGTTTAGAAATACAAAAGGTAGAAAAAGAAGAGAGACAAGAGCAAATTCAATTGTTTTTACAAGAAAGTGAAATTGAAGAAGAAAAGACAGCACAATATATTGAACAAACTATGAATGGAATTTTCCTTCAAGAAGCAGAAATTGAAAAAATGATTTCTCAAAACTTAAAAGAGAAATGGGACATTGGCAGAATTTCTAAAGTAAATTTAGCATTACTAAAATTAGGAATTTATGAAATGGTATATAGTAAATTACCATATAAAGTAGTAGTAAATGAAGTAGTCGAATTAGCTAAGAAATATGGAGAAGATACATCTCCTTCTTTTGTGAATGGCATTTTGGCAAATATCATAAAACAAAAAAATTTACAGTAAACTGACAAATAGAGGAGCATATGATTTACAATCCAATTAGTGTTACAGAATTAAATAAGTACATAAAAGGGAAATTTGAAGAAGATGAGTACTTTGCAAATGTATTGGTAGAAGGTGAAATTTCTAATTATAAACATCATTACACAGGACATTTATATTTCACATTAAAAGATGAAAATTCTTTAATCAAATGTATTATGTTTAAAACCTATACAGGACACTTAGAATTTGAGCCAAAAGATGGAATGAAAGTCATGATTTTAGGGAGTGTTTCTGTTTTTGAAAGAGACGGAACTTATCAACTATATGCAAAAGCAATGAAACCTATGGGAATGGTAGGAGATTTAAGAGCAGCTTATGAAGAACTAAAACAAAAACTAGAAAAAGAAGGGCTTTTTGATAGCATACATAAAAAGCCAATACCTGCTTACCCAAAGGTTATTGGGGTTTTAACTTCTAATACAGGAGCAGTAATTCGTGATATTATTAATGTTTCCACCAGAAGAAACCCGAATGTAGTGATTAAGCTATTTCCTGTACCAGTACAAGGAGAAGGAGCAGCAGAAAAAATTGCAAAGGGAATTGAACTCATGAATGAGCATAAGTTAGCTGATGTGCTAATTGTTGCTAGAGGAGGAGGATCTCTAGAAGATTTATGGACATTTAATGAAGAAGTAGTTGCAAGGGCTATTTATGCATCAGAATTACCAGTTATTTCAGCAGTAGGGCATGAAACAGATTTTACCATTTCAGACTTTGTAGCAGATTTAAGAGCACCAACGCCATCAGCTGCAGCAGAACTTGCCGTTCCTGACATAGCAGAAGTGCAGTCAAAAATAGAAGGGTATCAGAATCGATATAAACAAGCATTGATTCGAAAAGTACAACTTATGAAATTGCGTTATGAAAAATGTATGCAAAGTAGGGTATTTACACAGCCATTGCAAAAAGTAAATGAACAATACATGGTTATTGATATGAAAGTAAAAACAATGGAACATAGCGTTTTACAAAAACTACAAAAGGAAAAATCGAATTTGCAAAGGCTTATAATGCAATTAGACACTTTAAGTCCACTCAAAACTTTAGCAAGAGGATATGGCATTGTATACAAACAAGGAGATAGAGTGAAAAGCATTACAGATTTAAAAGAAAAAGATGAAATTTCTATTCGTTTGCAAGGGCGGAGAAGCAAAAGCAATGGTCATAGAAAAAAGTAAAAATAGTTAGGAAAGGAGAACTATCAGTTTGATTAAAAAACTGATAGGAATCAAAAGTATGAGTAAATCAACCAAAAATATTCTTATTTTAATTGTAATAGGCTTATTAATATTAGGAATTTCAATAGCGGTGTATAGCCATTTTAAGACAGAACCTATGGATGCTAATACCAGTAAAGAAAATATTTTAGATGATGCCAATAGTGGATTAGATAATTTTATTAATGACATTTTTGATGAAAATGACATAAAAGATGAAACAGATACCACAGAAAAAGGAAATACGCAAGTAAATAATACACAAACTAGTAGCAAGCCAGAAAACTCTGGTAATACTTCTAACGATAATCAAATTACTCCAGGAGAGAAAAAAGCTTTAGAACTTGTGAAAGAAGAATGGAAAAAAGAGTGGGGCAATTTAGACGATGTATCTTTTAATAATGAAAGTATTCGAAGTGATGGAAAATATATTGTTTCTGTTAATGATAGCAGAACTACAAGAGTAATTCGTCGTTATGTTGTAGATACTATTACAGGAGTAGTAGAAGGTCAATAAATAGGAGGAAGAAAAATGGAAAGCAAAGAATTACCTTTTGAAGAAGCAATGCAACAATTGGAAGTTGTGGCATCAAAACTAGAAAAAGGTGACCTGAATTTAGATGAATCAGTAACTATATTTGAAGAAGGTATGAAATTATCAAAACAATGTAGTGAATTATTAGAAAATGCAGAAAAAAGAATTACTATCTTATTAAAAGACGAAGATGAAATCAAAGAAGAAAATTTTATACAGGAAGAGGAATAAAAATAAATGCAGGGGATTGTAGCTTTTATTAGAGAATATAAGTATATTATTGTGCCATTTTTAGTATGGTTTGGGATACAATTATTTAAATTTCTTTATGATATCGTAAAAGAGAAAAAAGTCAATTTTAAAAGACTTATGCAAGCAGGAGGCATGCCAAGTTCACATTCAGCAGTAGTAGTAGCGCTAACTACTATGATAGCAAAAGCGGAGGGATTAACATCTCCTTTATTTGGTGTATCCCTTATTTTTTCTTTTGTTGTTATGTATGATGCAGCTGGCGTAAGAAGAGCAGCAGGAAAACAAGCAAAATTATTAAATAAAATAGTAGAGACTCCCGGCTTAAGTGGTGTAGAAGTTTCAGAAAGATTGGTAGAAGTACTAGGGCATACGCCTATACAAGTAATTGTAGGTGCAATTATTGGATTAGTAGTAGGATTGATTATTTAGTTTGTCAGGTTAGGGACAAACCTTGAAATAGTATAAAACAAGGAGGAACCTTAAATGGAAGATGTGGAAATTGCAAGAAATACGAAATTAGAAAGAATTTCAAAAATAGCACAAGATTTAGAAATTCGTGAAGAGGAACTAGAACAATATGGAAAACACAAAGCCAAGATTTCTCCAGAGGTATATCAAAGATTAAAAGACAAGAAAAATGGAAAACTAATATTGGTAACAGCTATTAATCCTACACCTTTAGGAGAAGGAAAGACAACAATGGCAATTGGGCTAGCTGATGGTTTAAGAAAGATAGGAAAAAAGGCGGTTCTTGCATTAAGAGAGCCTTCTTTGGGACCTGTCTTTGGAATTAAAGGTGGAGCAACTGGCGGAGGCCATAGTCAAATAGCACCGATGGAAGATATTAATTTGCATTTTACAGGTGATATTCATGCAATTACTTCAGCAAATAATTTGCTTTCTGCTATGATAGATAATCATATTTATTTTGGAAATGAATTAGGTTTTGATAGAGTAGTATGGAAGAGATGTGTAGATTTAAATGATAGACAATTAAGAAAAGTGAATACGGGGTTATCAGAAGAAAAAAACATTGTGCCTAGAATGGATGGATTCGATATTTCTGTTGCCTCTGAAATTATGGCGATTTTTTGCTTAGCTACAGATATAGAAGATTTGAAAAGAAGAATTGGTAATATTATTGTTGGTTATACCAAAGAGAATAAGCCAATTACTGCGAAGGATTTAAAAGCAGAAGGTAGTATGACTGTTTTATTAAAGGATGCAATCAATCCAAATTTAGTACAAACTTTAGAAAAAACACCTGCAATTGTTCATGGTGGACCATTTGCGAATATTGCGCATGGATGCAATAGTGTAATTGCTACAAAGCTTGCTCTAAAATTAGGAGATTATGTGATTACAGAGGCAGGGTTTGGAGCAGACTTAGGAGCAGAGAAGTTCTTAGATATTAAATGTAGAAAAGCAGATTTAAAACCTGATGCAGTTGTATGTGTAGCAACAATGAAAGCCTTGAAATATCATGGTGGAATGCCAAAAGAAGAATTGAATCAAGAGAGTTTAGAATATTTAGAAAAAGGTTTTGAAAATTTAGAAAGACATGTAGACAATTTAAAAAATCGTTATGGTTTAAATGTAGTAGTAGCAATTAATAAATATACACAAGATACCAATGCAGAAATAGAATTTTTGCAAAGCAAATTACAAGAAAAAGGAATTGAACTAAGCTTGGTCGAAAGTTGGGAAAAAGGTGGCGATGGTGCTACTGATTTAGCAAAGCAAATAGTCAGCTTAGTAGAAAAACAAGAAGATTTCAAATTTGCTTATGAATTACAGGAACGTATAGAAAATAAAATTAAAGCAATAGCCCAGAAAATATATGGAGCGCAAGATGTAGAATATACCGAAGAAGCTAAAAAACATATTGTAGAAATTGAAAAATTAGGATATGGTAATTTGCCAGTGTGTATTGCAAAAACACAATACTCTTTCTCTGATGATCCTAAAAATTTAGAATGTAAAGAACCATTTCATATTCATGTACAAGATGTGGTATTAAGAGCAGGTGCAGAGTTTGTAGTAGTACTTACAGGCAAAATTATGACTATGCCAGGACTTCCAAAAATACCTGCAGCTGAGAAAATTGATTTAGATGAGAACAATAATATCATAGGTATCTTTTAGACATAATAATTAAAAGAATTATTTGATATTTTTATACACTATCCAAGCTACATAGAGTTTGTACGAATCTTTTCCATCGAACGCCTTCTCTTGGAAAATATTTTTACAAACTCTAATTTGTTGGGCTCGGAACGTCGTAAACTCCTAACTCGCACGCTTTAAAAATATCAAATAGTTCTTTTGTTTGTTGATAAATATGAATAAATGTACCAATTCTGGTTAAAATACACATAACAGATTTTAACAGAAAGTGGTGTATTTTTATGTTCAAAAAAATAACAAAGAATAAAAGAAGCATGTGGGCAATGGTAATAGTAACCTTAGCATTTAGTTTATTCTTTTCTTATCATATATTTGTCAGAAATAGTCAGACAGAGGCATTATCTAAATATGGTTCTAGAGGTGATGAAGTAAGACAAATTCAAACAAAACTAAAAAGATGGGGATATTATAAAGGAAATGTAGACGGGATTTATGGCAGTCAAACACAAGCAGCAGTTAGATGGTTTCAGTCTAAAAATGGCTTGACAGTAGATGGAATTGCAGGAAAAAACACTTTAAAGGCAATGGGGATTATGAATTCAAGTAATAGTTCTAGTTCAGGTGCAACAACATCTAATGATTTGAATTTATTATCAAGACTTGTTTATGGTGAGGCAAGAGGAGAACCATATTCTGGGCAGGTTGCTGTTGCAGCAGTTGTATTAAATCGTGTTAGAAGTAGTTCATTTCCAAACTCTGTATCAGGAGTAATTTATCAAAAAGGAGCTTTTGATGTAGTATCAGATGGACAAATTAATTTAACACCAAATGATACAGCAAGAAAAGCAGCCCAAGATGCATTAAATGGTTGGGATCCAACTTATGGAGCAATTTACTATTTTAATCCAAGTACTGCAACTAATAAATGGATTTGGTCAAGACCAATGACAGTAACTATTGGTAGACATAGATTTTGTAAATAGAAATTTTGATGATAAGAAGCATAGTCAACTGATTATGCTTTTTACGTTCTGAAAAAACGCATTTTCTCCTTGACAAAAACATAAGCTATTGATAAGATTATAAAAGAAAAATTGTCTAAATCTGAAATGGAGGCACTATGATTTTATATCCCAAACTCTATTTAAATAGTGTAACAGAAATAAGCATAGAAATACTAGAAAAATATCATTTAAAAGGTCTCATTTTAGATGTAGATAATACTCTAATTGATATTAATAAAAATATGCCAGAAGGCATACCAAAATGGATAGAAAACTTAAAAAAACAAAATATTGCTTTATGTATTGTATCCAATACGAATCAGAAAGAAAAAGTAGAACAAGTAGCAAAAAAACTAGAAATTCCATATATCTATTTTGCGAAAAAGCCACTTAAAAGCGGTTTCAAAAGAGCAAAAGAAATTTTGAAATTAGAAAATGAACAAATAGGAGTAGTGGGAGACCAGATCATGACAGATATTATAGGAGCCAATAGAAGTCATATGTTTCCTATTTTAGTAAAACCAATTGATGAAAAAGATATTTGGATTACCAGAATAAAAAGACCAATCGAAAATAAAATAATTGAGAAATACAAAAGGAGCCAAAATGTACATAAATGATATCCATATTTTAATTTATGTTGTTGTTCGGAGTAGCGGGATTACTAATCGGTCAATTCATAGACTGGTGCAATAAACGTTTACCAGACTACAAAAAAATATTAAGCAAAGAATTTTTTACAGAATATATGAAGCATTTTAAGCCAAACTATTTATTAATGGTCATTACAGCAGTAATGTACCTAGGTTTGCTATATACTTTTAACATAAGTATAGATTTCTTTAAATATGCAGCTTTAATTCCAATGTTATTATCTGCATTTTGTATTGATTATAAATTGCAAATTATTCCAAACCGCTTGAACTTAACTATTTTAGAAATTGGATTATTCTTTACCTTTTTAAATGTTGCTATGAATGTTAGTTCAGGACTAAATACGATTATTGAAAGTGTAATAGGTGCAGCTGTAGGCGGCGGAATTTTCCTACTTATTACTGTGATAGGCGGTTGGATTGCAGGAAAAGAAGCGATGGGATTTGGTGATGTGAAACTAATGGGAGCTTTAGGGCTATTATTAGGTTGGAAGGGAATTCTTATGGTTTCTGTACTATCCTTTCTAATAGCTGCTATTATTAGTTTACCAATTTTAATTATCAAGCGAAAAAATGACTATATACCTTTTGGACCATTTATTGTAATAGCAACTTTTATTGCTATTTTTACACCATATGAGTTATTGTTAACAATTCTATTAAAAATATTTACTTTAGGAATGTATCAAGGTTAAATTTTTAGGTGGTGATTTTTATGAATACAAAGATTAAGTGGTTAAGAGAAAAAATGCGTGGATTAGACATGCAAGGAATGATTGTTTCCAACCCCGTTAATATTAGGTATTTAACAGGGATAAATGCCGAAGGGGTGTTATTAATCACGCGTAAAGAAAATCACTACATTACAGATAGTAGATATATAGAAGATGTACATAGCACAGTCACCATAGATGATGAAATTATTATTTCTAATTTTACAGATATTAGTCCATATGATTATGAAAATTTCTTCTCATTTTGCGAAAATGTTGGATTTGAAGAGAATTACATTACTTATGCACAATACAAAAAATATATGCAAAAATACAAAGTAAATAATTTTGAAGAAACTGAAAACATGATAGAAAAGCAAAGAGTGATAAAAGATGAAGAAGAAATAGCAAAAATTCAAAAAGCCTGTGAGTTAACAGACAGTTGCTTCAAACATTTACAAGATTTTATAAAAATAGGTATGACAGAAAAAGAAATTGCTTATGAAATAGAAAACTACTTTTTGAGAAATGGAGCAGATGGTCTTGCTTTTGAAACAATTGTAGCATCTGGCAAAAATTCTTCTAAACCACATGCTATTACAACTGAAAAACAAATAGAAAAAGGTGATCCAATTACGATTGACTTTGGTTGTAAATATCAAGGATATTGTTCAGATATGACAAGAACCGTATTTGCAGGACATGTACCTGATAGAATGAAACCAATTTATGATTTGGTATTAAAAGACCAATTGCAAACTTTAGAAGACATGAAAGAAGGAGCAATTATCCGAAATTTATCTCGCAATGTAGAGAATGATTTTAAATTATATGGGCATAATTTAATACATAGTTTAGGACATGGAGTTGGATTAGATATTCATGAAATTCCATATATTAATGGAAAAAATGATAATATGTTAAAAGAAAATATGGTTATAACAGATGAACCAGGCATTTATTTGCAAGGAGAATTTGGAATTAGAATAGAAGATACAGTATTAATTACAAAAACTGGTTGTATAAATTTAACAAAATCGGATAAGAATTATATTATAGTAGATAATTAACAAATAAGAATGTTGATTTTTAGGTAGAAATAGTGTATAATAGTAAAGATTTTAAGAAATAAACAAATTTGAAAGGGGAAAATATTATGGCAGAAGTATATATGGCAGGAGATTTTAGAAACGGAACAACATTTGAAATGGAAGGAAATGTATTCAAAGTAGTAGAATTTCAACACGTAAAACCGGGAAAGGGTTCAGCTTTTGTAAGAACAAAAATTAGAAATGTAATTACAGGAGCAGTTTTAGAAAAAACTTTTAACCCATCTGATAAATACCCAGCAGCAGAAATTGAAAAGAAAGAAATGCAATATTTATATGAAGATGGTGGAATTTATTACTTTATGGATAATGAAACATATGAACAATTACCATTAAATAAAGACCAACTTGGTGATAGTTTAAAATTCTTGAAAGAGAATATGAATGTAAAAATTCTTTCCTATAAAGGAAATGTGTTCTCTGTAGAACCACCAATGTTTGTTGAATTAGAAGTTACATATACAGAACCAGGATTTGCTGGTAACACAACTACAACATCAGGAAAACCTGCTACACTAGAAAATGGTTATGAAATTTCAGTTCCAATGTTTGTTAATATTGGGGATGTTATTCGTATTGATACTAGAACTGGAGAGTATATGGAAAGAGTTTAATTTGGAAGGGAAGATGACAAAATGTCAGAATTAAGCAATCGTTATCAACAAATTATGAAAGATTTACAAACAAATATCAAAGATGAAAAAGATAAAGAGTTTGTAATCGGTAAATTCCAAGAACTTTCAATGATGTTTATGGATGTTATTGATCGTTTAACGTACTTAACAGATTTAAGAATTAAAGAAGTAGAAGAACAGCAAAAACAAATTGATGACAGAATGTCAAAAATTCAAAAGGCAGTAGATGGCATTGAAAGTGACATTTATGAAGATGAAGAATCTTATGAATTTGATATTATGTGTCCATATTGTAATCATGAATTTACGACTGATATCAGTAGCGAAGTAAATACAGAAGTGGAGTGTCCAGAATGTCATAACATGATAGAATTAGATTGGAATGGTGATGAAGAGGAAGAGTGTGCACATAACTGTTCTGGATGTGGACATGATTGTAGTGCAGAATTGGCAGAAGAATTAGGAATAGAGCCAGAAATGCCAAAAGCAGAAAAAGAAGAACCAGATGAAGAAAATAACAATGAAGAAGATATGTAAATGAATGGAACAGTTTTAATTTTAAAGAATTAGAACTGTTTTTTCTATTTTTCAAATAAACTTATAGGATCAATATATTTTCCATCAATACGCACGCCTAAATGCAAGTGTGGACCAGTAGTAGCTCCATTTGTGGGGTTACCATTTTCATCATAATATTGATTACCGAGGAACTCCATATACATTTTTAGGTCCAACAGAACCAATAATATCTCCTTTTTTTACGATGTCACCTTTTTGGACAATATAAGTAGGAGAAACATGACAATAAGTAATTTTCATATTATTTACGGAAAGTGTAATGGTATAGCCACCACCGCCTAAAAAGCCAGTGAAAGTAATTTTACCGTCACAAACAGCAAGAAATTTGGTTCCTTCAGGAGCGCCAATATCCATTCCAGCATGATAGGACGTGGCACCACTAGTGGGAAGGTCACGATAGCCGAAAGGAGAGGTAATATAGGTATAACCGAGGAGTTGGCCATATATATTCTTGAGATAAATCAAAAGAATAATAAGTATCATCAAAAGAAGAATTACCAAGAATACTAGGACCAAAGAAGCAAGAAATAAAGAAAATAAGAAAGATAAGAATAAAAAAGAAATAATAAAAGGGCTTGAAAAAACTATTAGACATATAACAATACCTCCGTTTTTTAGCCCCCGATAATATTTTAGTTTTCCTTTTTAAAGGCGAAAAATTTACTGATAAAGAAATTTAAGATAATGACAATAATAGTAATTAAAACTTTGTTAATTAGATAGGCCATGTTATCACTAAACATTCCATAGAAGGAGTGAATAACATCATTTAATAGAAACACTCCTACAATTTCTATTACCATAGTAAATGCTCTACCTAAAATAAATTTTCCAAATTCAATCCATTTGTCTTTAGCGGTATGTGCATCAGAATGAAATACCCATTTACGATTGGTAAAATAAGCAAATAGGATAGAACAAATAATTCCAATAGTACTTGCAATATTTCCTTCTATATGACAAAATGCTTTTAATAAATAAGAAATGATGATATTGACAAGAGTAGTTAATACCCCGAAAATCAGATAAGATATGACTTCTTTATTACATATTTTTTTAATAAGTGTTTTTAATTTTTCCATATTTTTCTCCATGTAAGATTTAATATTAAAAAATCACTAGTTTAAAACTAGTGATAATGGCAGGGGTAGAAGGATTCGAACCCTCACAGGCGGTTTTGGAGACCGATGTGCTACCATTAACACTATACCCCTAAGTGCTTAAGTAAAACTACATATATTATATTAGCATAGTTTCCAAAAATGTGCAATGTTTTTTCGCAAATTTTACTTGTTATTTTTTTATAAATAAGCTATAATTAAAGATACAGTTTATATATGGGGATGTATTTTGGCTTCGACAGTATTCCAGAAGTATTAGTAGCGAGTAGTGGATTCTCACTTGGCCACTTAAATCATGTGAGAAATTAAAATTAAACGCTGATAATAGAGAATTAGCATACGCTGCCTAGTTGCGGCGACGTCTTACTTTAAGTGCCCACGCTTTTAGATAAGGCGTAGATATAGTGGGAAACGAAACTGTTTTTAGTTATGGAAACAGTGGGTAACTTTAAATAACTACTTTCTATATAAGCTTGTTTGTTAGGTTATATAGAAGGGAATTTTGAAAACAAACTGCACTCGGAGAAGCTGGTATGGAAAGAATATTGGACAGGGGTTCGACTCCCCTCATCTCCACCAGTTATAATAGCCTACGATTAAATACAAATAAAGAATTCGAGATTAATATATTTCTCGAATTCTTTTTGCATTTTCAAGTGTTATTCTATTATTCATAACAGCACAATTAATTAGATAATATAAATTATCTTTGCAAGTACTATCTTCATGTTCTATGATTTCGTCTAATATATAGTTAGGAATAGCAAAATCAAAGCGAGATTGTATCTTACTTGCTTTTTGCTTCCATATTTTAACTTCTTCAGGCATTTCTATATGAATAGATGAATTTGTATTAAACAATAAAGTATCTTCAAACTCCTCTAAGCGAGAAGAAAATGTTTTTTTAAACTCTTTTGTCATATGTATATGTCCTTTTATAAAATATAATATAATATATTTTATAAGAAGAACAATCCAATGTCAATATAAAAATTTCAAAACAAATAAATATATTCGAAATTTATTTACTCTTTAGAAATAAGACTAACTTTTGCAACGCCTCACAACCAACCTCTATTTGTTCATTAGAAAATTCTGATAAAATTGTTTTTGTGTTGTTAATAATATCATTATCTTTACCAAATAAGATATAATCAGCTGACAAATTGGTTATATCACAAAGAATTTTTAATTTTTCTATGGATAAATAGCTTTTGCCATGTTCAACGACGCCTAAATATTGACCAGAAATTCCAAGCAATTTAGCAAACTTTTCTTTCGTCATACCCATATTTTCTCTAATTTGTCTAATTCTTTTTCCTACTTCTTCTTTCATCAGTAAATCCACTCCTCGTAAATCTTTATATATAAGTTATTCTAGACGATTAGATAAACATAAAAATGAATATAAATAATATTAAAATGTGGAAAGATATTACAAATTATGATATTATATGACCATAAATTTTTAACGGAGGAAGAAAAATGTCAAGTGCACCAATAAAAATATTATTAGTAGAAGATGACATAGATGAATGCAATAGATATAAAGTTATTAGTGATAAAAGAAGTGACATCAATTTAGTAGCAGTTACAAATTCATCCACTAAAGCGATTGAATATTTAAAATACTATAAACCAGATGCTGTAATTCTAGATTTAGAATTGAATAAAGGTGAAGGTAGTGGTTTTGAATTTATTGAAAACATGGCGAAACAAAGTGTAACGAAAAGACCTAACATTGTTGTAACTACTAATGTATGTTCTGACTCTGTATATGATTTTTGTCATAAGAACAAAATAGATTTTATCTTTTATAAGAAACAAGTAAATTATTCACAAGAAAAAATTTTGAATACCTTACTGCTATTAAGTGGCTATGAGAATGAGAAAACAGTGGAATATGAAGTAGATGAAAAAGTAGAAGAAGACAAGATTATAGATAAAATTAATAAGGAACTAGAATTAATTGGAATTAGTTCACATTTGCAAGGTAAGAAATATTTATGTGATGCTATTTATTTTGTTATTAAAAATGATGCAAGAGATACCAAAATATCAATTATTCAACATCTGGTAGGCAAATACAAAAAGTCAAACAGTACGATTAGTAGGGCTATGCAAAATGCAATATTACATGCTTGGAGAATATCATCATTAGAAGATTTAACAACTCATTATACTGCAAGAATCAATTATGAAACTGGTGTGCCAACTCCTACAGAATTAATTTATTATTATGCAGACAAAATAAAGAAGGAAGTATAAAACTAATTACTCCTAGCGTTATATTTTAGAAAAAGTAAGAAAATTGTCATTTTATGTCATAAAAAATAATGGAATGCAACAGAAAAACACCTCTGAATATCATGTATACAATCACGTATACATGGTATTTTTTTATTGTAAATATAAGCACACAGGGGAGGTGATAGTATGAGTTTTTGGGAGTGGTTATTAAAATGGATTGGCGGATCAGGAAAATAATAAAAACGCAGTTTGTAGTAATCAAAATAATACAATGAAATAAAAGTATTATATTGATTGCTACATTTTTTTTATATATAATTATATTCAAAAGGGAGAAAGCAATGAATTTACAGATAAATACAATTGTAAATTTTATGAAATTATTTATACTAAATTTATATGTATATTTAGTATTCATGAAAATTATTAATAATACAAAATATAGCATAAGAAAGGTAAATTTAGTAGTAATATCAAATTTTATATTAAGCATGATAACAGTATATATTGATACTTATATAGATTTTTTTCTATCAATAGTATTTTTAATTGTAATCTATAGTGGACTAATAGGTATAATTTATAAGATAAAACTTGGATATTCATTTATAGTTAATTTGATTTCTTATGCAATATGCATGGTTTTATATGTAATAAGTATAATAATCAATTTTATTCCATATAGAATATGTTCTGAAGTCTTTCATATAGATAATGACTATCTAACACTATTCTTGTTGCTAATGGTATTGTCCATTTTGTTATATGGATTTTTCAAGATTAAAAGATTTAAAAACGGATTTGATTTTTTGAAAATAAAATTAAATAATGATTATACAGATATTATTGTAATGAATATTAGTACAATAATCATATTAATATATAGTTCGCTTGGAAGCTTTGTAAGAATTAATTTTGAAAAACTAACAAGAAATTTATTTATTTCATTTAGTATTATAGCAATTATTATGATTATAACGATCCAAAAAACTCTCACTATGTACTATAAACAAAAACTATTAAAGCAAACTATGAAAGATTACGAAAGAGAGTTAGTAGAAAAGAATAAAGAAATAGAAAGACTGAAAAGTGAGAAATTTAATATCAGTAAAATTACACATGAATTTTATAACAGACAAAAAGCATTAGAAAAATCTGTAAAAGATAAATTAAGTAATATGGAAACAGCAGAAGAGTTAGGTGCTATTAATAGAATACAAGATTTAACAAAAGAATATTCACAAAAACTAGAAGCAATGAAAAGTCTAACCACATTGCCTTTGACAGAAATTCCTGAAATAGATGATATGTTCAAATATATGCAAACAGAATGTGATAAAAATAAGATTGAATTTAAGTTAAAGATAGTGGGAGATATGTTTTATTTAGTAAATCATATTATTCCTAAGAACAAGCTTGCAACAATGATAGGTGACCACATTAGAGATGCCATTATTGCTATTAATTCTAGTAAAACAACTGATAGAGAAATATTTGTAATATTGGGAATCAAAGATAGAAAATATGAATTGTGCATTTATGACACAGGAATAGAATTTGAAATAGATACTTTATTGAAACTTGGACTAGAGCCGGTTACTACTCACAAAGATACTGGAGGTAGTGGAATAGGATTTTTAACAACATTTGAAACATTGAATGAAACAAAGGCCAGTTTAATGATTAAAGAATTATCTGATTCAGAAGGAAATCATTATACAAAAGCTGTTATTATTAGATTTGACAATAAACACCAATATAAGATATATTCTTATAGAGCAAAAGAAATGAAAGAAAAGAATCAAGATAGAAAAATAATAATAGAAGATATAACAAGTTATTAAGATAATCTTAAAATGCAAAGTACAACTCTAATAAAGTTGTATTTTTTTTGAATTTATGATATAACAGAAACATAGAATGATGTATTGATGCTTAAGGGCATCAAGAAAGGAAGAAAAAATGAAAAAATTTGGAAATATTTTATGGGGATTAGTATTTATTGTACTAGGTCTTGTACTAGGCTTAAATGCTATGGAAATAACTGATATTGATATCTTCTTTAGAGGATGGTGGACCTTATTTATTATTATTCCATGTTTTATAGGGATTTTTAGAGAAAGAGAAAAAATAGGAAATTTAATTGGATGTTTAATAGGTGTAGCATTATTACTATGCTGCCAAGGAATTTTGGATTTTGATATGATGTGGAAATTATTGGTACCAACTGTTTTAGTAGTTGTTGGATTATGCTTTATTTTTAGAGAAGCAATTGGTGGAAAAATCAATCAAGAAATCAAAAACTTAAATGCAAATAAAAAAGGACAAACAGAATATTGTGCTACTTTTTCAGGACAGAATTTGAACTTTGATAGACAAGAATTTAAAGGAGCAGACTTTACAGCTGTATTTGGCGGAGTAAAATGTGATTTAAGAAATGCGATTATTAACTCAGACCAAGTGATTAATGCTAGTAGCACTTTTGGAGGAATTGATATTTTTGTACCATCTAATGTACAAGTTAAAATCAAATCAACTCCAATATTTGGTGGAGTAAATGATAAAGCAAGCCATACCTCAAACCCAGAAGCACCAACTCTATATATTAATGCTACTTGTATATTTGGAGGTGTTGAAATAAGATGACAACCATACAAAGAATTATTAAATATTGTGCCATTGCTTTTGCTATTTTTATTATAGTTAGCATTATATCATCTATTCTTTTTGGATTAAATACCTTTAGTGAAATTTTAGGATTTGCAAGAACAGAAAGAGAGCCAGAGCCTTCCAATAATATAATTCATAATGAAGTGGGAAGAGATGAAAAGGTAGAAAAGGAATTTGACAATACGCAAATTGCAAAATTAAAAATAGATATTGAGTATGCAACATTAACTATTCAACAAGGTGATAAATTCAAAGTGGCTAGTAATACAAGTAACATAGAAGCAAAACAGTCTGAAGATGAAATAGTAATTAGAGAAAAGAATGTAAATTTATTTAGACAAAATAGCCCAAGAAGAATTATTATTACTGTTCCAAGAAACACTGTATTAGATACAATTAAAATTGCAGCAGGAGCAGGTGAAATTAAAATTGAAAAACTAGAATGTAAAAAGTTAGATTTAGATATTGGAGCGGGAAAGACCACGATTCAAGATTTAAATGTTACACAAAAAGCAAAAATCGAAGGTGGAGCAGGAAAAGTAGAAATCCTATCAGGAGAAATTGCAAACCTAGATTTAGATATGGGAGTAGGTATGTTTAAAATGGTGTCAAGCTTATTGGGAGATACTAAAATTAATGCAGGAGTAGGAAAATTAGAAGTTACTCTAAAAAATGGAATTGACAAATATACAATAAAAGCAAATAAAGGAATTGGATCTATTACAATAGATGGAAAAGAAGTATCAGATGGTGCTACTTATGGTAAAGGAGAAAATAACATTAAAGTAGAAGGCGGAATAGGAAGCATTACTATAAAATAAAGGACATACAGCATACTTGAACTAAAAAGTATGTTGTATTATTTTATATTTTATGATATAAAATAAAGAAATACGAACTAACAAATTCTAAAAGCAAAGCTTTAAGAATTTGTAACGTTTCGCATAACTCTCTTCTACGTCATTACACTTACGTGTAATTCCTAGAATATAGAAAAAAGGAAATAAAAGGATGATTAATCTATTATTAAGTGGAAATGAAAAAGTATTTGATGGAGCATTAACACAATTAATTTCTATCAAGAATAGAACAAAAGAGCCTGTTCACTGTTATATTTTTACAATGGACGCTACTAGAATAAAGCCAGAATATACGGCGATTCGAGATGAGCAAATTGATTTCTTAAATCAAGTAGTAAAAGCAAAAGATGAAAGAAATCAAGTAACAAAAGTGGATGTAACAGATTTGTATGAGCAAGAGTTCAAAGGTTGTCCTAATGAAGGAGCCTATTGTACGCCATATACTTTGTTGAGGCTTTTAGCAGATAAAATAGCAGAAGTTCCAGACAAGTTACTTTATTTAGATATTGATATGATGGTAGCTGATGATTTATCTAAGCTATATGATATTGATGTTTCAGAATATGAGTATGCAGCAGTAAGAGAAAAATATCGGTTGTTGGTTTGTTAGACCAGATTACATTAATGCAGGTATGCTACTCATGAATATGAAAAAAATAAAGGAAACTGGACTTTTAGAAAAAGCCAGAGAAAAAATCAAAACAAAGAAAATGCTATTTGCAGACCAAGATGCAGTGTTTAGGTCTACTACTAAAAAGAAATTACTTCCACGCATTTATAATGAACAATCTAAATTCAATAAAGAAGATACAGTCATTTGCCATTTTTGCAAGAGATTAATGTATAGACCATATCCACATACAGAAAATATTAAGCAATGGCATATTGATAAAGTACATAGTGTATATAAGTGCCATGTATTTGATAGCGATTTAGAAGAGTATTTAAAGCTAAAAGAGAAATTTGAACAAAAAGAACTCATAACAAAGTAGGGAGAAAATAAGATGGAGAATAATTTAGAAGTAATACCGATTTTTTATGCGGTAGATGATGGATATGTACCGTTTTTTGCAGTGTCTATCCATTCATTGATAGAAAATAGTTCGAAAGAATATTATTATGCAATTAAGGTGTTATACACTAATATTTGTGAAGAGAACAAAAAGAAGATTCTAAAATATGAAAGAGATAATGTCAAAATAGAGTTTGTAGATTTGAACTATTATATCGAAGAGATTAAGGACAAATTATTTACACGTGACTATTACACAAAGACAACCTATTTTAGATTATTTATTCCAAACATCTATCCACAATACAATAAAGTTATCTACTTAGATAGCGATACAGTATTATTAGGAGATGTAGCAGAGTTATATCTCCAAGATATGGGTAGTAATTTAGTGGCAGTTGTACCAGATGATATTATTCAAAATGAAGAGATTTTCCAAGAATATGTAGAAAAGGTAGTTGGAGTAGCAGATTACAGAAAGTACTTTAATGCAGGTGTTTTGGTCATGAACTTAGATGAAATGCGTAAATCTAAGTTTCAAGAAAAATTCTTGTATTTATTAGAAACAGTAAAATTTGCAGTTGTACAAGACCAAGACTACTTGAATAGATTATGTAAGGGAAGAACTAAAATACTAGAGAATGGTTGGAACAGGATGCCTGTGCCAAATAACAAAACAAAAGTAGAAAAATTAAATCTAATCCATTATAATCTAAACTATAAACCATGGCATTATGATGGTATTGTATATGAAGAGTATTTTTGGCAATATGCTGAAAAAACCGAATATTATGAGGATATTAAAAATATCAAGGACAATTATTCAGAAGAAGAACGTTTTAGAGATAGAGAACAATACGAAAATTTGAAAGCTTTAGCAAAGAAAGAATCTGACTGTGTGGGTGATGATAGAATTCCCAAAAGGAAGTTAGACGAAATTAATGAAAATACAAAAAGATGGACGCTAAAGACTTTATTAAAACGAGATAATAGTACATTAGAAGCAATATTAGAAGATAGAGAAGAAGGGTTAAATGAAAAACATCAAGAAAGATTAAATGTCTTAAAAAGAATTGAAGATATGGAAAGACAGGGAATTTTCGATATTGACGCAGAAGAAGACCCACCAACTATTACTTTAACAGCAGACAATGTAGATTATTTAAACAAGAAAAGTAGTAATAAAATCAAAACGAAATTTGCTAATAAAATAGGAGAACACTTTTTAGATAGTTTACTAAAAAACAAAAAATTAATTATTAAAGATGTGCAAGGAATAGAAAACTTACAAAATATTGAAACAGGTGCTATCCTTACGTGCAATCACTTTAATCCTTATGATAGTTTTGCAATTGAAGAAGTATGCAGGCGTGCAGGACAGCTAAAGAAAAGAAAATTATATAAAATTATTCGTGAAGGAAATTATACTAACTTTTCGGGATTATATGGTTTCTTTTTTAGACATTGTGATACTTTGCCATTAAGTTCTAGCAATGAAACTATGATGGAATTTATAAAAGCAGTAGATACCATTTTACAAAGAAAAGACTTTATTTTGATTTATCCAGAGCAAAGTATGTGGTGGAATTATCGTAAACCAAAGCCATTAAAAAATGGAGCATTTAAGCTAGCTAGCAAAAATAATGTGCCAATTATTCCAATTTTTATTACCATGGAAGATAGCGACATTATGGGAGAAGATGATTTCCCAGTACAACAATATATTATTCATATTGAAAAGCCAATTTATCCAAATAGTGAGTTATCAGATAAAGAAAATGTGGTACAAATGAAAGAACAAAATGCCACAATTTGGAAAAGAGTATATGAGGATTTTTACAAAGTTCCATTAGAATATACTACTGAGAAGAAAGAGATAGATGTTATTTAATAAGTCTATTTTGTACTAGTTTTCTTGTTTTTCAAATGCCCGTTGCAGTCAACAAAATCAAAGAAGAAAGTCAGAACGGTACCTTTCAAAACTGCGAAAACTAGTACGAAATAGACTTAAAAAGATAAAAAAGAAAGATGAGTATGAAACAAGAACGAGTAATTTACTACAAAGATGAACTAAATGAGGAATTTTCAAGAGCAAAAATAACACCTAGAGTAATCGATGAAAACTATTGTTATTTACATCGAAATCCATTGTGGAATTTTTGCTCTTTTGTGGTGCAAAATATTTTAAGTATGCCTATTAAAGTGGGATATAATAAACTAAAATTGCATATGAAATATATAGGAAAAGAAAAGCTAAAACCATACAAGAAGCAAGGATATTTTATCTATGGAAATCATACACAAGATTTTGCAGATACGTTTATTCCAAGTGTAGCAATGTATCCCAAAAGAAACTTTTTTATTGTTAATCCAGAGAATATTTCTATGAAAGGGCTAGAACATTTAGTAGAAATGCTAGGAGCGATACCTGTTCCGGGAAATAAGCAGGCAATGAAGAATTTTTTAGAAACGGTTAATAAAAGAATTGCGCAAGGATATGCTATTACCATTTATCCAGAAGCACATATCTGGCCATATTATACCAAGATTAGACCATTTAAAGCGGTTTCTTTTGAATATCCTGTGAAACTAAAAACACCAGTATTTTGCTTTACCAATACTTATCAAAAATATGGAAAAAAGGGGGATAAAGTACAAATTGTCAGCTATATTGATGGACCATTTTTTCTAGATGAAACTTTAACAGCAAAAGAGGCAAAGCAAAAACTAAGAGATGAAGTATATAACTGTATGGTGGAGAAAAGTAAAAATAGTAATGTAGAGGTGATTAGGTATGTTAACATTAAAGAACATTAAAAAAGATTATCAAGCAGGCGAGAATGTAGTTCATGCCTTAAAAGGAATTAATGTAGAGTTTAGAAAAAGTGAGTTTGTATCTATACTAGGGCAAAGTGGTGGAGGAAAAACAACTTTGCTTAACATTATTGGTGGACTAGATAGATATACAAGTGGAGATTTAATTATTAATGGCAAGTCTACCAAAGAATTTAAAGATAGAGATTGGGATGCTTATCGCAATTATTCTGTTGGATTTGTATTTCAAAATTATAACTTAATTCCACATCAAACTATTCTTTCTAATGTAGAACTTGCTCTTACTTTATCAGGTGTTAGCAAAAAAGAGAGAAGAGAAAGAGCAATTAAAGCTTTAGAAGAGGTTGGACTAAAGGAGCAAATATATAAAAAGCCGAACCAATTGTCTGGTGGTCAAATGCAAAGAGTAGCAATTGCTAGAGCGATTGTGAATAACCCAGAAATTATTTTAGCAGATGAACCAACAGGTGCGCTAGATACAGAAACAAGCAAGCAGGTTATGGAGATTTTAAAAGAGATTGCAAAAAATAAGCTAGTAATTATGGTTACCCATAATCCAGAGTTGGCAGAGAAGTATTCTACTAGAATTATTAGAATTTCAGATGGAACAATGCTAGATGATACAAATCCATATACTCAAGAAAAGCAAGAAATCAATAGCAACAAAGAAACAAGACGTACTTCTATGAAATTTTTTACGGCTTTGAACTTAAGTTTAAATAACTTATTAACAAAAAAAGGAAGGACATTGCTTACGTCTTTTGCAGGCAGTATTGGAATTATTGGTATTGCCCTAATTCTTGCTATTTCTACTGGAATGAGAAACTATATTGCAAAAGTAGAAGAAGATACATTGTCTTCTTACCCAATTACGATTGAGGAGGCTGTGATTGATACTTCTAGTATGATAGAAAAAATGATGTCAATGGAAGCTGAAGAAAAGCAGAGGGAAGAAGGAAAGATTTATTCTCGTAATGTTATGTCTGAAATGATGACAACTCTTTCTAATAAGATGGACAATAATAATTTGACTGAGTTAAAGAAGTTTTTAGAACAAGAAGAGAATGAGATTGTAAAAAATAGTAATAGTATTAAATACAACTATAACTTAGATTTGAATTTATACAAAGAAGACACCAAAGATGGTATTGTGCGTGTGAACCCTAGTACAGTTATGGATAGTATGGGAATGGGAGCAATGCAAGAGGCTCAGCAAAATTCTCCTATGGCAATGATGGGAGGAAGTTCTATGAGCATTATGAACACCAATGTATGGACAGAAATGCTAGATAATAAGGAGTTATTACAATCACAATATGATATGGTAGAAGGAAAATGGCCAGAGAAATATAATGAGGTAGTATTAATTGTTAATAGTAATTATGAAATTGATGATTATACGCTATATACCTTAGGATTAAAAAGTCAAGAAGAGTTGACAGATAGATGGGAAAAGGCAAAAAAAGGAGAAGAGATAGAAGAAGAACCCGAACTTTCTTATACTTACGAAGATTTATTAAATTTATCTTTCAAATTAGTTTTAAATTCTGACTATTATCAAAAAGAAAAGGGATTATGGATTGATAAAAGTGAAGATACAGATTACATGAGAGAGAAATTGAAAGACTGTGAAAATATTAAAGTAGTTGGAATTATTAAACAGAATAAGCAAAGTACAGCGATGGCAATGGATACAGGAATTGGCTATATAACAGAATTAAAGGAATATGTCATTAACAAAACAAATGAAGCAAAAATCGTAAAAGAACAAAAAGAGAAAAAAGATGTTAATGTGTTTACTGGTCTTAAATTTCCAAAAGAAGGAGAAAAGAAAGAGTTTAACTTTAATGATTTAAGCAATGAACAAAAATTAGCAATTAGTCAAATGAGTAGTGAAGAAATTGCAAAGATAATGCAAACTTATACAGAAAATCAAAATGCAACCTATGAAAATAACCTAAAAACATTAGGTGCTATTGATTTAGATAAACCTACTTCTATTTCCATTTATCCAAAGAATTTTGAGAGTAAAGAGGCCATTAACAAAGCAATAGAAGACTATAATCAAAAACAAAGAGATGATGGAAAAGATGAAAATGTGATTAACTATACAGATTTAGTTGGTACTATGATGAAATCCATTACGCAAATTATTGATGCGATTAGTTTTGCGCTCATTGGATTTGTTAGTATATCTTTGGTAGTTTCTTCTATTATGATTGGTATTATCACCTATATTTCAGTATTAGAAAGAACGAAGGAAATAGGAATTTTAAGAGCAATAGGGGCTTCTAAAAGAGATATTTCAAGAGTGTTTAATGCTGAAACCTTTATTATTGGATTAATTGCAGGACTTATGGGAGTAGGAATTACGATGCTTATGACTATTCCAATTAACTCCATTATTTTAGCTGCAACAGAAGTGTCTATTCATACAACTTTGAAAGCAACACATATGGTAGGGCTAGTATTAATTAGTTTAATATTAACGATAATAGCAGGTCTAATTCCTGCCAAAGTAGCTAGTAAGAAGGATCCAGTGGAGGCTTTGAGGGCAGAATAAGAATTATCATGAGTTTGCAAATCAACATAAAATGTTGTATAATTACTTTAGTATGAGTAATATCTCATATCCGAAACAAGAGGCACAACAAGACATTTTGAAAGGAGCTTATTATGCGGAGAGATTTAATTGTGCCAAAAGGCAAATGTCCCTTAGACATTCTAGCTGAACAGGGAGAGAAAATCCGCAATACATGGATTTTCTTACATGTAAGTGTTGTTTATGAACTGGCAACTGACGAAAAGGTTATCATCGGAAAGGCTCCAAATGGTGGTCAAATTCTTTTTTGGGAAGCGACAGAGATGCTACCAGAAATTAGAATTGTTTCTAAGAATTTTGAAGGAACAGTTTGGCACTTTCTCACCAATGCTTCAATAGGAGATATTGCATTTGATGTTACTGAAGATGTGAAGGAGCCAGAAGATATCATCTTTGTTAAGATGGAGGGAGCTGCATAAAGGGACATTTAAATTTAAAAGGCGTGTGGCAAGATTAGTTCTTATCTCGCCACACGCCTTTTATTATTGCAATATTTAGCGAGAGTGGTCTAACTTTTCAAAAGCTAAACCAATACAAAAACTAATCACAAAAAGAACAACAGACCAAATACCTTGAATGGTAAATTCTATGCCTGGATAGAGTACAAAAATAGAGCCTAACACAAACCCGATAATCGCATAAAAAGTTTGAGAGTAATACCTGTCTAATAGGAATTGAATGATTTTCAAAAGTAAAATACTTCCTAGTAAAACTCCAATTCCCATTGGGAATAAAATAGCAAGGTTAACAGTAGCAACTGCATTTAAGTAGTGTGAATATACTCCTAAACACATTAAAATAACAGTACTGCTTACACCAGGAACAACGATACCAATAGACATTGCAAACCCAGCTAATACAAAATAGAAAAAGGAGATGCTATTGCTATCCACTTGAATAAGAGATGGTAGTATAGTTTCTAATTGGATAGATAAAAGCCCAATACCAAAAGCAGCAAGTAAGAAAATACTATAATGAAGGCGAAAGCCTTTCTTTTGATTAGCTTGTTTAAAAAGAATAGGGAGAGAGCCACAGATTAAACCTATAAAACAAAAACTAGTTGGCATAGGGAAATTTGCAAAAAGAAAATTTAAAATTTTGCCTACTAGAAATACACCTGTTATTCCTCCTAAAGCAATAGGGAGAAGAAACATAAAGTTTTTCTTAAAATCTTGGAATAAATTTAGTACACTATTTACTAATTTTTCATAAATTCCAAAAATAACACAAAAAACACCACTACTAATGCCGTGGAAGAATAGCGCCACAGCCAATTAATATACCTTTACAATAATCTAATAAAAACTTCATAGAAAACCACCTTTTATGTTTTATAAAAGGTATGCAAAAAAAATTAAAAAAATTCAAAAAAGTTCTTGACAAAATAATAGATAACATTTATAATAATACTTGTTCAAACGAAATGCAGGTGTAGTTCAATGGTAGAATTCTAGCCTTCCAAGCTGGCTATGCGGGTTCGATTCCCGCTACCTGCTCCAAAAGAAGAACCACTAAGAAATAGGAATCTTAGTGGTTCTTCTTTTTTATAACTAGATTTTTAATAATTCATTTTTAAAATTTTGAGAAATTTTGGAAATATATTTGACAAAAAAAGGAAACTATAGTATAATAAATTTTGTGGTGCATTATTCTAGTCGCATAAATAATATGAAGGTGGGGCTAAAAATCCACTAATTGTGTGAAAAGCACTTTATATATTCTGCTTTCTTCGCCCAGATGAGGGTGGGTATATAATTTAAGATTTAAGGAAAAGTTGTAATGGCATACAATGAAATTCCTTTTGTCGATTGCAAATGAAAATAAAGCACATGTCGTGAGTGATAATATGGGATAGCGTAATCTGCTTTGAAAATATTATTGCAAAAGCGAATAAGTATTATCTTATATGTGTTAGGGAAAACCTCTAGAGTGTCAATATCACAAGGATTAAGGTACGGACTAAGTGGCAATCGAGTCATTAAGCTGGTAACACTTAATTACTTTTCTTAAAGAGAAATCGCCCATGGGTAACCTAAGGTGAAAAGTAGAGAAATTCAACTCGACCTAAGCCGTAAAATTAATTTGTGAGATACCATGATTTTTATAAAAGAAAAACTTTTGAAGAAAGAGTGAAGATTTCATTGAAAGATAAATGGATTATTCAAGTATTTATTATTTCATTCATTTTATCCGCAATATTTAGTGGATTATCGTCCTTATTATCAGACATTAATGTTATTGCTTTAGTCGTAATTATTCTCATTGTTATTGGAATTGGTATATTATTTGATATGATTGGTGTTGCAGCGTTAACTGCGGAAGAAGCGCCTTTTCATGCGATGAATTCAAAAAAGATAAAAGAAGCAACAGCTTGTATCAATTTATTAAAAAATAGCACAAAAGTTTCTAGTGTTTGTAATGATATTGTAGGAGACATTTGTGGTATTGTAAGCCGGAGGGTTAGGCGCAACTTTAACAGTGTACTTAACAACAGCATGTCATATGCACGCACTACTGGCTAGTATTTTAGTAGCATCTTTTATTTCAGCATTAACAGTAGGAGGAAAGGCGTTCTTTAAAACAGTTGCTACAAAAAAATGTGATGAAATAGTATTAGTAGCAGGAAAGGTATTGCAAATATTTACAAAATCGAAATAGATAAGAAAAGCGAATGTTAAGAATAACATTCGTTTTTTGGTATCTAAAATAATATCTTTTTCAAATCAATATAGTTTTCATAAGGTTCACAAACAATATCAAAGCCTGCTTGGAAATCTTCTAAAGAATTACAAGGATCGTTAGGGTCATCAGGCTCAAATCCAATTGTAATAACACTATCATGTAAATTTTTATCAACCATATTTAAATCTGAAGTTTGGTCACCGAATTAACAAGACTTGATTACGTCCTTTTAATTTATTTGTTATTTCAGTAGGCAAAGAAACTTCATTTTTATTAAAACTATGAATAATATTTTCGCCTACACCAACAGCAACGCCATTTTCAAATAGTATTTTATTACTACTCACATAAATATTATCAAAATAGCAGTTATGCTTTTTCAAAAAGGCTTCAATGAAATTTCCAATTCCAGCACTAATAATGATTAAGGGAATATGATTATTATACAAAAATTCCAGAAACTCTGGAGCACCAATACGGAAATCCATAACTCGTAAATCAGTAGCAGCCTTTTCAAAAACTTCTTCTGTCATTTTATATTTTACAAATAACCCTATATGAGCTCTAAACCATTCGGCCATCATTTTCATACGATATTCAAAAGGAAGAGAAGTATCTACTTCAATAGGACGATATTTATCATATTGTTTATGTCTCTCAGTAGAATATTCTTCGGGTACCAAGTCTGTATCAGCTAAAACAGACCAAGAAGTTTTACTACTTCCAGCTGTAATGGTTCTATCAAAATCAGCAACTACATAAAGGTTATTTAGGTTTTGAATAGGTAATAATTTTTCCACGAAATCTTTTATATACATAAAGTTTCCTCCTTATGGTTAAATTATAAACTATTTATAAGAAAAAGAAAAGTGCTTGAAAGAAATAAATGATTGAGATATAATGTGATACAAAAGGAGTGAAAATTATGCCATCACATCAAATTCATTTAGCAATAGCAAAAAAATATATAGAAAAACATGAAGTAGAAGATAAAGAAGCTTTTATAGAAGGGAGTATTGCTCCAGATTTTGTGAAACCAAAAGAAATTAGCCATTATACAATACCAAGTTCTAAAGAAGATTTATATGAACATTTAAAGGCAAAAGTGGATTTAAATAGATTTTTAAGAGAAAATGAAATTAAAACAGATTATGATAAAGCTGTATTATTACACTTAATGACAGACAGAATATTTTTTACAGAATTTTTTAGTGAAGAATTTTTAAAGCATACAAATTATCATGAATTTACGGAAGATTTATATACTAGTTATAGTCAAACGAATGGATATTTAGAAGAAAAATATCACATCATATTAAAAGAAGAATTAGCAGAGAAAATAAGAGAAGAAATAGAGGCATCGAAACAACATCATAAGGTGTCTGCAAAGACAGGAAAAAATATAGTACCACTAGATAAATTAAACGCTTTTATTGAAAGAATGTCTAGTGTGAATTTAGAAGAATATATCACGAAAGAATAAATATAAAATACAAAGGGCAAAATGATAAAATGAGGAGGAGACGAATGGAAGAAAACAAAAAAGAGTGGTTTAATCAGTCTGTAGAAGAAATAAAAGAAAAATTAAAAGTAGAAGAAACACAAGGATTATCAGAAGAACAAGTTGCGAAAAATAGAGAGATTTATGGATTAAATGAGTTAGCAACCAAAAAGAAGAAGAGTTTATTTGTGAAATTTTTAGAACAATTTAAAGATTTCATGATTATTATTTTAATTATTGCAGCTATTATTTCAGGAGTAGTTGGCTATTATGAAGGAGAAGGTATTACAGATTCGATTATTATCTTAATCGTGGTTATTGTCAATGCTATTATTGGTGTTGCTCAAGAGAATAAAGCGGAAAAATCACTAGAAGCTTTACAGAGATTAAGTTCCCATGTGGTGAAAGTAATGCGCAATCGGCAATATAACAGTGGTACCTTCTAAAGAATTAGTACCAGGAGATATTGTGGTGCTAGATACAGGAGATTATGTGCCTGCAGATTTGAGAATTATAGAAGCAGTAAATTTAAAATCGCAAGAAGCCTCTTTAACAGGTGAGTCTGTTCCAGTAGAGAAAAATACACTAGTAATAGAGAAAGAAAAAGTAGGAATTGGAGATAGAACCAATATGCTATTTTCTTCAAGCCTAATTACTTATGGTAGAGGAAAAGGAATTGTTGTAGAAACAGGAATGACAACAGAAGTAGGAAAAATTGCAGGAATGATTAACGAGGTAGAAGATACTGAGACACCACTTCAACAAAAGTTAAATAAGCTAGGAAAAGTATTAGGAATAGCTGCCATTGTAATTTGTGTTTTCATTTTTGGAATTGGTTTACTTTATGGAAAAGACCCAATGGATATGTTTATGACAGCGGTTAGTTTAGCAGTAGCAGCAATACCAGAAGGATTAGCTGCGGTATCTACCATTGTTCTTGCAATTGGTGTACAAAGAATGGTAAAAAAGCATGCCATTGTGAAAAAATTGCCAGCAGTAGAGACTTTGGGAAGTACAACGGTTATTTGTTCAGACAAAACAGGAACATTAACACAAAATAAAATGACAGTCAAAAAGTTATTCTATAATAACCAATTAGTAGAAATAGAAAACGTCAATACAAATGAAACTACTGAAGAACTAGAAAAGTTAGTATATATTAGCATGTTTTGCAATGATACAAAAGTAGCATCTGACAAAACGTTAACAGGAGATCCAACAGAAACAGCTTTAATTGATATGGCTTTTAACTTAGATTTTCAACCAACAGTGTTAGAACAATACCCACGTGTAAAAGAATTACCATTTGATTCAGAAAGAAAGTTAATGACCACTGTTCACAAGTTAACTGATAAATATGTAGTATACACAAAAGGCGGAGTAGATGAATTATTAGCAAGATGTGATAGCTATGTGATAAATAACGAAGCGAAGCAAGACTTAGAGAGTTTCAAACAAGAAATTGCAAAACAAAATGAAGCAATGGCAAAAGATGCTCTTCGTGTACTTGCTATGGGATATAAAGAAATAGACCATGAGCCAACAGATGAGGAAATGAAAGATATTGAAAAAGATTTAATCTATGTTGGAATGGTAGGAATGATAGATCCACCAAGAGAAGAAGTAAAAGACGCAGTTGCAAAATGCAAAAGAGCTGGTATTAAAACTGTGATGATTACAGGTGACCACAAGGCAACAGCTATTGCCATTGCAAAAGCATTAGGCATTTTAGAAAGTGAGGAAGAAGCACTTACAGGGGCAGAACTAGAAGAAATGTCTGACCAAGACTTAATTGCAAATGTAAGAAAGTATAGTGTGTATGCTAGAGTATCTCCTGAGCATAAAGTGAGAATTGTCAAGGCATGGAAAGAAAATGGAGAAATTGTAGCTATGACAGGTGATGGTGTCAATGATGCACCAGCTTTAAAAACAGCAGATATTGGTTGTGCAATGGGAGTGGTAGGAACCGATGTAGCAAAAGAAGCAGCAGATGTTATTTTGACAGATGATAATTTTGCGACAATTGTATCTTCAGTAGAAGAAGGAAGACGTATTTATGATAACATTTTAAAGGCAATTCAATTTTTGCTATCTAGTAATGTTGGAGAAATCATCATCCTATTTGTTGCAATACTAATTACACCATTACTTAGTAAATGGTTTAATATAGATGTTAATTTAATTGTACCATTATTACCAATACACATTTTATGGATAAACTTAGTAACAGACTCTTTGCCAGCACTTGCCTTAGCAGTAGACCCAGCAGAAAAAGATATCATGGATAGAAAACCTATCAAACCAAAGCAAGGTGTTTTTACGAAAGGAATGACTTGGAGAGTAATTTACCAAGGCGTTATGATTGGAATAATTACACTTACTGCCTTCATTATTGGTTTAGCAACACCAGTAGACCAGCTACCAATGGTAGAAGTGACGGATAGTGAGGGGATGATAAGAACATTATCAGAGGAAGAAGTAAGAGTGGAAATTGGTCAGACTATGGCATTTACTGTGCTAGCACTTTCAGAATTGGTTCATGTGTTTAATATTAGAAATAATAAAAAGTCTATTTTTAAAACAGGAATTTTCAGCAATCGCAAATTAATTTTAGCAAATTTGGCTTCAGCGCTATTGATGCTAGTGATACTAATTGTACCTGCATTAAGAAACATTTTCAGCATTCCAGTATTACCAGTAATGAATATTATTGAAATTGTATTTTTGATATTTATACCAGTTGTGGTTGTGGAATTGTTTAAATTGTTTAAGATAAATACGACGAAAGATGAAGTGTAAAAATTAAAAATTCTTAAATCTAAAAAAATACCTTAAATTAACTATTAATTTTTTTCAGAATAGTATATACTATAGAAGAAAATTGTCGATTTAAGGTGTTTTTTATGATAATATATGACATTGAAAGTTTTGAGAAAAAGAAAAGTAAAAAATGGATTTTTTGGACTATACTGATAGGGATAATTGTTATTGGTATAGCTATTTTTGGTGGAATAAAAACAGCAGAATATGTGGCAAATCAAAAAGAGAAAAAATTGGCACAAGAGAGTGAAAGTAACCCACAAAATAAAGATACAAATAATGGGAAAGTAAATGAAGAAAGTAAAAATCTAAATAAAGGGCAACAAGATACAACAAATCACAAAGGTTTAACAAAAGAACAATTAAAAGCAATAGATAATATTTATGATAGTAAAGAAAAAGTAGCATTTCTTACCTTTGATGATGGACCTTCTAGTAATGTAACTCCAAAGATATTAGATGTATTAAAAAAGGAAAATATTAAAGCAACGTTTTTTGTATTAGGTACTATGGCAAAAGCAAATCCTGAGGTGTTAAAAAGAGAAAAAGAAGAAGGTCACTATATTGCAAATCATAGTTATTCTCATGTTTACCCAAAGGTATATGCTAATGAAAATAAACCATTAGAAGAATATAACAAGACAAATAAAATAATACAAGATGCATTAGGTGATAGTAGTTATCAATCGAATCTTTTCCGTTTTCCAGGTGGATCAGTAGGCGGATATTATGATAAACTAAAACAAAAAGCAAAAAAGAAGTTTCGAGAAAAAGGTATTTCCTCTTTAGATTGGAATTGCTTAACTAATGATTCAGATGGTGCAGAAACAAAACAAGCCATTATGCAAAATTTAAAAGCAACAAGCAAAGGTAAGAAAAGTTTAGTAATATTAATGCATGATGCTCCTAATAAAGATTTAACAGCTAAAACATTACCAGATGTGATAAAATATTTAAGAGAGCAAGGTTATAGTTTTCAAAATATGTATGATGTGATAGAATAAAAACAAAAAAATGAAATATAGTTACAATTAGATGGATATCATAAAAAGGAGTAGAGGAATATGGTATATGATGTAATTATTGTAGGAAGTGGACCTGCAGGAATTTCAGCTTCGTTATATGCTAAACGTAGAAAATTATCAGTTCTTGTTATTTCCAAAGGAAAAGGTGCTTTAGGAAAGACAGAGCAAATAGACAACTATTATGGATTTCCAAAAGGAATTTCAGGAAAAGAACTTTATCAAAATGGAATAGAACAAGCAAAAATATTAGGAATAGAAATAATAGAAGATGAAGTAGTGGCACTCAATTATTTGGAAAACTTTGAAGTAGAAACAGTTAATTCACAATATACCGCAAAATCTGTTATTCTAGCAACAGGAACGAATAGAGTAACTCCTAACATTAAAGGAATTCAAGAATTTGAAGGTAAGGGAGTTAGCTATTGTGCCATTTGCGATGCATTTTTCTTTAAAGGCAAAGACGTAGTGGTTTTAGGAAATGGCAATTATGCAATTCACGAAATGGAACAATTAAAACCAGTAGTAGGGTCTATATCTATTTTAACAAATGGCGAAGAAATGATAGAAAATAGGGATGTAGAAGTAGAAATTGATAGTAGGAAAATTAGAGAATTTAGAGGAGAAGATAAGCTAGCAGAAATAGAATTTGAAGATAATACGAAAAGAAAAGTACATGGAGTATTTGTAGCAGTAGGTACTGCTTCAAGTAATGATTTAGCTAGAAAAATTGGAGCAAGAATAGAAAACAATCATATCGCTGTTAATGAAAATATGGAAACAACGATACCAGGGCTATTTGCTTGTGGAGACTGCACAGGAGGCTTACTTCAAATTAGTAAAGCAGTTTACGAAGGAGCAAAAGCAGGGTTGACAGTATTAAAAAAGTAGAATATTATAATAAAAATAGTATAAAATAATAAAGAGAAGGAGAGATGAAAAATGTCAGTAATAACAGTAAACAATGAAAATTTTGAAAAGGAGATTTTACAATCAAGAATGCCAGTCTTATTAGACTTTTGGGCAACTTGGTGTGGACCATGTAGAATGATGTCACCAGTAGTAGATGAAATTGCAGAAAGTATGAATACTTCCATTAAGGTAGGAAAAATCAATATTGATGAATGCCAAAATTTGGCTGAAAAGTATGGGGTTATGAGTATTCCTACATTTGTAGTATTAAAAGATGGAGTAGAAACTGGAAGAACAGTAGGAGTTCAATCAAAAGAAGAAATTGTAAAACTTTTAAAATAGCACTTGACGACATAGCAAAAAGCGCGTATAATAAATAATAGTTGAAATAAGAAAAACAGAAATGAGACAGAGTAAAATCAAGGTTGTGGAAAGAGAGAATTAGTTACCAGCTGAAAGCTAATTTACAAAAACAGATTTGAAAAACTACCTCATTTGTTCCTAGCAAAAAACTAGGCGTAAAATCTGCGTTAAAGAAAATAAAGTAAAATTAAGGGATGGAACCGTGTAAATAAGCACTCCTTTTAACTAAGAGATTAGTTAAAAGGAGTGCTTTTTTTGTTATTAAGGTGTGTCCCCAACATGACAAAAGTGGCAGAAAAAGGAACGTCCCCAATATGACAAGGAGGAAAAATATGGTAAAAGTAGAATTAAAAGATGGTTCTAAAATAGAAGTACAAGAAGGTAGTTCTATTTTAGAAGTGGCAAAACAAATTAGTGAAGGTCTAGCTAGAAATGCGATGGCTGGAAAAATCAATGGTGAAGTGAAAGATTTAAGAACAGCAATTAACGAAGATTGTAAATTAGAAATTATGACTTTTGATAATGAAGAAGGTAAAAAAGCATTTTGGCATACAACTTCACATATTATGGCACAAGCTGTAAAGAGGCTTTATGGAGATAATGCCAAACTAACAATAGGACCTTCTATTGATAATGGTTTCTATTATGACTTTGACGTAGAAAAACCATTTACAGAAGAAGATTTAGCCAAAATTGAAGAAGAAATGAAAAAGATTGTGAAAGAAAATTTAGAACTTACAAGATATACTCTTCCAAGAAGTGAAGCTATCAAACTAATGGAAGAAAGAAAAGAGCCATATAAAGTTGAATTGATTGAGGAATTACCAGAGGGTGAAGAAATTAGTTTTTATGACCAAGGAGAATTTAAAGAGTTATGTGCAGGACCACATATTATGAGTACAGGAGGAGTAAAAGCTTTCAAATTATTAAATTCTTCATCAGCTTATTGGAGAGGTGATGAAACAAAACAAACACTTCAAAGAATTTATGGTATTTCTTTCCCTAAAGCTAGCATGTTAGAAGAATATTTATTTATGTTAGAAGAAGCAAAGAAAAGAGATCATAGGAAATTAGGAAAAGAATTAGATTTATTCTTCTTTGATGAAACTGCGCCAGGTATGGCTTATTGGATGCCAAAGGGCTTTACTATGATGAATGTGCTAATTGACTTATGGAGAAAAGAACATAAAAAAAGAGGATATCAAGAATTTTCTGGTCCACAATTAAATAGTAGCGTACTATGGAAGACTTCAGGTCATTGGGACCATTATAAAGAGGATATGTTTGTATTAACAGATGCTGATGGGAACGAACAAGCATTAAAGCCAATGAACTGTCCAAACTCTATCAAAATTTATCAAAGCAAACTAAGAAGTTACAAAGACTTACCACTTCGCTTTAGTGATATTGATGTTATTCATAGAAATGAAAAATCTGGTCAATTAAACGGACTATTTAGAGTAAGAATGTTTAGGCAGGATGATTCTCACAATTATGTAATGGAATCTCAAATTAAAGATGAGATTAAAGAAATTTTAGAGATCGCCAAAAAACTATACAACATTTTTGGACTAGACTTCATTCTAACTCTATCTACTAGACCAGATGACTACATGGGTGAATTAAGTTTATGGGATAAAGCAGAAGCAGACTTAAAAGATGTGTTAGATGAAATTTGTGGAAGGGATAATTATCGTATCAATGAAGGTGATGGAGCATTCTATGGCCCTAAGATTGATATTAAAATGAAGGACTGTTTAGGAAGAGAGTGGCAAATGGGAACTGTACAAGTAGACTTCCAATTACCATTAAGATTTAATTTAAGCTATATTGACTCTGATGGAGAAAAGAAAACTCCAATTATGATACACAGAGCATTATTTGGTTCTTTTGAAAGATTTATTGGTATTTTAACCGAACATTATGCAGGTGCATTTCCAACATGGCTTTCACCAGTACAAGTAAGATTACTTCCTATTGCAGATAGCCATAAAGAATATGCAAACAAAGTAGCAGAAGAAATAGATAAAGCCGGAATTCGTGTAGAAGTAGATGAAAGACAAGAAAAAATTGGCTACAAAATACGTGAAGCACAACTTCAAAAAATACCATATATGTTAATTTTAGGAGATAAAGAAGTTGAGGGCAATAGCGTTGGTGTTAGATCAAGAACAGAAGGAGATATTGGACAAATAACAATAGAAGAGTTTATTACTAAGATAAAACAAGAGGTAGAAAACTACAAATAAAATAAAAAAGGAGCCACCAAAACGGTAGCTCCTTTTGCTTGGATTAGTGGAGCGCAAGCATATAGGGCGTGGCCAGTCTGTCAACAGTTAAAAGAGAGTCGGGACGGTTGAAATCATAGCGCAACTGCCCGGGGGACTCTTCTTTTAACTTGCCGCCAACTTCCTCTACTTGGTCCATAAATTCCACCAATTGGTGGTCAGGGACAGTGCAGACGTAGAGACCTATTGTGGTTTCTTCGTCTTGCGAGGTAGCAGGGCTAACGAAAAACAGCGATACCTTTGTGGAAGTGCCAACCGAAGAATCTTGCTGCTGATCCATATTACCACTCCAATCAAATAAAATGGCTTGTCTATTTTAGACAAAAGCACTAACAGTATATCACATTATGTTAAGAACGTCAAATTCATAAAAATATGTTGTAAATCAAAATACTTTTATGATATACTTTCAAAAGAGAAATTCCACTTAAAGTGGAATAGACGATAAATTGGAAAGAGGAAAAACATAGAAATGCCTAAAAATACAGAAGAAAATCAAGATAAAATGAAAGAGAAATTAGCTTATTTAGGACTTAATTTAACAAGAATACCTAAAATCTTAAAAGAATTCACACCAATTAGTTACAGACCAACTAAATCTTATGATGACACAAGCTATAAGGTGTATCAATATATTCCAGTTTGTGATATTCAAATTTTGCTAACGCCAACACACCGATTAGCAGAGTTAAATCAAAAATATAAATTATCAGCACCCATAGGAACTTATCTAGATACAAAATCAGAGGAAAATATTGAGAGATTTGCAACATTTCTAACAATGCTAGGTGGCATGAAAGAGGGCGAAATTGAAGAACTAGAAAAAGAACAAGAAAAATTAAAGCAAATGCTTCCTTATGAAATCAAATATTCTCATAACTATATTTGGCAAATTTTTTATTCAGAAGTTTCAAATAAATACTTTATGCTAGTACCAACAAATGAAACGAATAACAATGCATTTTTCTATTTACTAAAAAAGCAAATAGCATGTAGCAAATCTCGAAAAAAAGAATATATCTTTGCACCAGTAACCCATCAAGATTATTCAGGACGCTACTTAGTACAAAGCCAAATAACAGATATTGAAAACTATTTATGGTATTTCACGAAAGAATGGCCTAATATTTATGAAGTATATGAGATGAAAGGCAAAATGACTTTGAAAATAGTAGGAAAGACGAAAGTATATGGAGAGGTAAAAAGTGATTATGTCATCACTTTAGAAACAAAAGAGCAAGCAATAGAGTGGTACAAATTAATGAAAGCACTTTTCATTTTAGCAACAGGTTTGCCTAATGATTATCAGTTTCAAACAGCTATTTCAGAGCAAGGAGAATTAGAGTTCTTACATAAAGAAAAAATAAAAATGGAATATACCACTTTGCCACTTTTCATCAGAGAACAAGTAGAACTAAAGAAGCTTTTAGTAGTAGAAGAAGATCAAAGATTAGTAGAGGAACAAGAAAAACTACAAGACTTAAAAAAGATTACAGAAAGTCAAACAGAAGAATATTTAACAAAACAACGTCAAATTGCTACTTTTTTAGAATGTAAAAAGACTTTTTTTGGAAAGATTAAATACTATTTTGGAACTCGCAAAAAGCATCAAGGCAGTGTGGAAAGCCATCAGAATAAAATAGAATTAGAAGAAAAGAAAAAGGAAGAGATTAAGCAAGAAATAAAAGAAGAGGCAAAAGAAAACTATACTATTGAAGATTTAATTGAAATTTGTACAAAACTAGATGGCAGAAAGAAAATGGTTAAAAATCTGCAAATGGATAAAAAAGCATTAGAATTAAAGAGAATTAACTTAGAACGAAAAATTAAAAATGCAAATATCTACTTAAATGAGATTGAACTACATAAAAAAAGTATTTTTGAATTTTGGAAGTTTACGAATAAAGATGAATTACCAAGCTTAAATGAAGGTGAAGAAGAAGACGGAAGTGAAAAAGAGAAAATAGGAAAGAGCTTCGTATTTGAAGAAGATATAGAAAGCTTAGGAAAGCAAATGGATGAATTACAAAGAAGGAAACTTTCTAAAAATGAAACTGACGCTATTTTTGCTGTACAACATGCAATAGATTCTTGTCAAATCTTGATGAAGACAAATAGCAAGGATTTAAAACCAAAAGAATTAGCTAAAATACAAGCGGGATTAGATAATTTAAAAACAGAATATGAGGGGAATATAGAAACAATTGAATTGAAAGATTTTGATGTTTTTGGTGGAATGATAGAAGACAGCACGAAGGTAAAGCTATTACATAATGAAAAACATCGTGAGATAGAAAAAGATAAGTACAAAGTGCTAAACATTACGCCAAATACAGAACTAAAAGTGTTTATTGACAATTTAAGAAATAGCTTAAAATTAGTAAAAGAAGCATTCTGCAAGATTACGACTCCATTTGAAATGCCAGTCTATATGGCAAATACAAAGCAAGTGGAAATGGATAATTTAAATATTGCAAACTTAAATGCAACTGAAGAACTATATCAGACAGTGGCAAAAATGCAAGAAGGAGAAAAGCTATATTTCTATACCATACAACTACCAAAAGGTGCTCCATTAATTTATGATACGAACATTACACAATATGATAACTTTAATCAAACTTTGCCAGTTGGCATGGATGTAACAACAAAAGTGTTGATTAATTTGGAAGACTATAAACTAGTCAATAAACATGAAAAGCAAATTCGTATTAACTATCAAGAAGATGAATATGTAAATCGAGTAGTTGAAGTACAAGTAGTAGATTATGAAGCTAAGCTATTGCAAAAAGAAAACACGTAGTTATTTATTCGAATAACTGACTAAATGGGGGCAACTGAAAGAAAATATAGGTTGATTTAACAATTAGCCTAACAAGGAGGTTGTCAAATGGAAAGAAAAGAAGAGTTAGGGGCAAAGAGAAATACAGATTTAGGTTTGGGAGTAATTGCTCAAAGTTGGATACAAAGTTTTTTAAAACAAATTGCAGAAAGGCTAGAGAGAATGGAAGAAGTATTAGTAGTAGATAGAATAGAAGGAGATATTGCAGTCTGTGAAAATAGGAAAACAGGGAAAATGCAGAATATTTATAGGTCAGAATTGCCCGAAGATATTCAAGAAGGCAATATTCTAAAATGGCAAAATGGAAAATATGAGATAGATACTTCAAAGGGGATTGAAAACAGAATAGAACAAAAAATGAAAGATGTGTGGAAATAATTTATGGGAAGAAAAATAAAAAAGCAAAGTAAGTTAATCATATACTTGTTATCCATCATTATTGTCAGTATCTTATCTTTTGTAGGAATCGAATATGGCACAACTGAAACAGTGGGTAACACTATGCCCATTAACATTGTCAAGCCAGAAAATCTGCAAAATATAACGATTAAGATTGGTCCTACAATTACAAAAGATTTTCTATCAGAAACGAAGCAGAATTTAAAAGTGTATTTTTTTGATGTAGGACAGGCAGATAGTATTTTAGTCATGAATGAAGGGCAAACAATGTTGATTGATGCAGGAAATAATGATGATGGAGAAATGTTAGTGCAAAATTTGAAAACATTAGGAATTGATAAAATAGACTATTTAATTGGCACACATCCACATGAAGACCATATTGGAGGGCTAGATGATATTATTAAGAACTTTGAAATAGGTACCATTTATATGCCAAAGGTACAAACGAATACAAAAACTTTTGAAGATGTATTAGATGCAATTAGCGAAAAAGATCTAAAAGTTACAACACCAAAAGTGAAAGATACTTTTCAGGTAGGACAAGCAGAATGTCAAATTTTATCAGTGGATAATAAGGCGGAGAATTTAAACCTTGCTTCTATTGTCATTCAAATGAAATTTGATGATATGACTTATTTATTTACAGGAGACGCTGAAAAAGAAGTAGAAGAAAAAATATTAAAAGATAATAAAGAACTAAAAGTTAATATCTTAAAAGTAGGACATCATGGGTCAGAAACGAGCAGTAGTGAAAGATTTATACAAACCGTAGCACCTGAAATTTCAATTATTTCAGTAGGAAAGGACAATTCTTATGGGCACCCACATCAAGAGATATTAGATAGATTAGAAGAGGCTGATAGCAAAATTTATCGAACAGATGAAGTAGGAAATGTATTTATAGAGCAGAAAAAGAACTAAAAATAGAATGATTATGAGTGTTACAAATTATACTATTGGACATGAAAAATGCCAATAGTATATTCTAAGCATTTTCTTGCAGTATTAGAACATATATCTTTTAAATTTGTCAAAACAAATAAGTTAAAATTAATAAATATATTGAAAATATGAAAAATAGTTGATATAATGTAGAAAAGGCATGGAGGCTTAATATAAATGAAAGAAGATATAAGTGAATTTTTAAAAGTAGCGTATAAAACTAATAGAGTTAGAAATTTAAATGAGGCTTTTGAAGAATATCCAGTAGAAGAAGAATGGCACAAAGGTAAAGTAGAAAATATATTAAGAGAAGAAGAGGCTGCTTATAACTCTAACTATGAAATTGGAGATATTGTTTTCGTAAAAGAATATCAATATTCTAATGAGAAAAAAGGAAATAACCATTTATTTGTAATTATAGATCAAGATAATACAGCCGTTCCTATTGAAAATTTTGGAATGTTGATATCTTCAAATTTAGAAAAACTAAAATTTACTTCTAATAAATTATTAGAAAAAGATAAAATAAATCATCTTCATAAAAATAGTTTAGTAAAGACAGATATTGTATATAAAATAATGAATGAACAAATTGCTTTTAAAATTGGAAAAGTAGATAATGAAAAGATAGAAGAATATAAGGAAAGTTTTTATAATATAGTAAAAAATAGCAATTAAGTCCAATATGATAAATAAAGATACATTGCAAATAGTAAAAAATAAAGCAATGTATCTTTTCTGTACTCTTATTCTCTAATTTCTTTTGCTAGCTTTCCAATGGCTTTTGTTTCAATACGAGAAACATAGGAACGAGAAATTCCCATACTGTCTGCAATTTCATTTTGGGTTTGAGGCTTTTGACCACCTAAGCCAAAGCGAAGTTCTAAGATAGTTCTCTCACGAGATTTTAAGACATCTTTCATTTTTTCATAAAGTTGTTTTACTTTGAATTTCAAATCAACTTCATCTTCAATATTTCTATCACTATTTTCTAATACCTCTTGTAATGTTACGGTATTATCGTCCTTATCTTTTCCAATAGGGTCTTCTAAGTAAACTTCAGAGTTTAATTTCTTCGTACTACGTAGATACATTAAAATTTCGTTATCAATGCAACGAGCGACATAGGTTGCAAGTTTAATTCCTTTAGAATTATCAAAACTATTAATTCCTTTGATAAGCCCAATAGAACCAATAGAAATTAAATCATCAGGGTCGATATTAGTAGAACTGTATTTTTTTGCAATATGAGCAACTAGTCTCAAATTATGTTCAATTAAGATGTTTCTAGCTTCTTCATCACCATTTTTGAAGAGTTCTAAATATTTTTTCTCATCATCACTATTTAATGGTTCGGGAAATAAAGAATTATTTGAAATATATCCGAGTTAAGCAAACTGCAGATTGTAAAAAAGCAATAAAACTAGCAAGAGAAAGAGCCAACATAAACATACCTCCAAATCGATATATAAGAAGTATATGTTTGGAAAATGGTAATCGTGCCTGACCGAAAAAAATAAAATTCTTGTGAAAAAATATTGCTATTTTTTCATTTCTTTGGTATTATGATAGAGTCATATGCTGATGTGGCGAAATTGGTATACGCACTGGATTCAAAATCTAAATGGATTTTTAAATATGTAAATCTTAAATATATTGAAAAATAGTAATGTTTAGATATTTGCTAGTGCCGAAATTAGTTCCAACATCTAACAAATATCTAACATAATTGTAAAACGCCTAATTTTTATAAAATATATGTCGATGTGGCGAAATTGGTATACGCACAGGTCTCAAAAACCTGCGGGAAACCATGTGGGTTCGATTCCCACCATCGACACCATAACTCAAATACCATTTGAAGATGAAGAGTTGCTTTCTTCATTTTCTTTCTTTTTATCTGTAAGTTTAAAAGTATATTCTAAAACACTAGCAGAAATTTTTTTAGAGTTACTATCTAAATGAGCATATAAGTTTGCAGTAGTAGAAAAATTAGAATGACCAAGCCACTCTTGAATCGATTTCATAGGAATATTTTTAGCAAGTAATAAACTAGCACAAGAATGTCTTAAATCGTGGAAACGAATATGCCTCATATTATTTTTATCAAGCAATATACTAAAATGTTGTGTAACATAGTCAGGTCTTACAATATTTCCATCAGGTTTAACAAAAACATAATTCAAATATTTTTTATTATAACTATTACCAAAAGCTTTTTTGAAGGATTGTTGTTTTTCTTTTGCGTCTAAAAGCATATTTGCAATATCATCAAATAAAGGCAAAGTTCTATAACTAGACTTGTTTTTTGTTCTATCTTTTCCTTCAATTTTTCTATTATTACCATCTGTATTTGTAATTGTAATAGTGTGTTTAATAGTAATTGTTTTATTTTCAAAATCAAAAGAATCCCATTGTAAGCCTAAAACTTCACTTCGTCTTAATCCATAAAAAGCAGTAATCAAAATAATAAGTTCTAGTGAGTCATTTTTAGATATTTCAAATAACTTATTTAATTCACTTTCATTATAGAAGCTATTAATGAATTGCCCGTTTTTTAGGTCTTTGTACTTTATCAGCAGGATTACTCACAATAACATTCATTTTAAATGCATAATCTAAACATTTTCTTATAATAGCATGATGGTGTATTACTGTATTTGCAGTAAGATTATATTTTTCCATCAATTCATTATAAAAATTTTGAATATGAATAGGCTCTAAATCTTTTAATTTTATAGGATGTTCTAAAAAATATCTCTTTATGTGATTATTAGCCTGTTGCCTATAAGAAGTAAAAGTTGAACTTTCTATTGTGTGTTGTACAATTTTTAGCCAATAAAAAAGATACTCTATAAATAGAATATCAGTTGTATTATTTGTATTTGAGTTTGTTTCTGCTTTATCTAATGTCTTTAGTTGTAATTCTTTTTCTAATTTTTCTCTTAATTGTTCTGCGACTACTAAAGCTTGTTTCTTATTACCTCGTTCTTTTAGTCCTGTGGAACGCCAAGGCAGATGTCTTTTTCCATTTTCATCATAATACTCTAAAACAGCTTGATAAATACCATTTCTAACTTGCAGACAACTTACAGATACTTTGTTTACTTGTAAATTTTCTGTTACCAAATTTAACTCCTTTCCGATGTAACAGACTAAATTAATTTACTATTGATTTTTTCGTAGTAAATATAATAGCCTAAACACTCTTTTTTACTAAATAATTTATAACGCAATGTTTAGGGATTTTATATTCTCTACCAACTTTTATAGATTGAATAGTCTTTTGCTTTACTAACCTATAAGCAAGAGTTATACCTATGCCTAGCATTTCTGCTAATTGTTTTACAGTTACTACATCTTTATATGCAGTAAACATTACTTTGTTTAAATCAGTATTTTCCATAAACTTAACCTCCTTAAAAAATTCACAATAGCAAATAAAAATTTCACTATATGTATGCGTATTGCGTTTTTGAGAGAGGTCAATATCTCATACTTGTTTTTCTTCAAAAATTAATAAGCTTTTGCACTAATTCTTCGTGGTAAATCAATAGATGCTTTAATACCTCTTTGCATAATATATTGATTTTTCTTACTATCATAGCGATAAATACTAGAATTAGCTTTTTTACAGGCATAGTCGGAAAGTGGATGAGCATTATACGAAAGCTCTATTGCATCTTGCTTTTGAAGTTCTAATAATTGTTCATAAATTATATCTTTTTTAGAACTTCTAACATAATTCTTTTGATATTCTGCCTGTGCAATTTTTCTTTTTTCTGCATTAATAGATTTCCTAGAACTTTTTTCTTGCTCATATCTTCCATCTTCCTTAATAGTTTTAGAAATATATTGTTGAGAAACATTTATAATATCAGCGATTTCCTTTTGTTTCAAATGTTTATTAAAATATAAATCTAAAATTTGATTTTTTTTATCCAAAAGATTTCCTCCTTTCATTTAGTTGTATTTTTGTTTGTTGATTTTTAGATACAAAAATCCTAAGGACTTTTAGGTAAAATTTCCAAACAAAACTTGACTATTATCTATAAAGACTATATAATAGTAATAACTTGATAAATATTATCAATTATAAAATGTAATATGATAACTCTACCAACAATTACTATACGCATATAATATAGTAATAATTCGTGCTTGTCAAGTATTACATATAAATTTTTTAAAAAAAATTTTGGGAGAGTGAAGATGAGAAAGAATAATACAGGAAATTTCAAGACTTTTTGGTTTAAATATAGTGATTATGAATTAAAAGAAATAGATAAATTTACATATATAACACCAAAGGAAGACTCTAAAGCCCAAATGTATGACCCATTTAATGTTTCTGACAGTATATTAGTAGATATACTACTGATAGGAAGAGATGTAGAAAATGATGAATTAAAATTAGCAGAAGAGAAAATTATAGACTTTGTAAAGAAATATGGGTTATTGGGAGAATTAACATATTTGCCATTAAATACAGATATTGTAAAACAAAGTAAAGTATACTTACCTGCAGGAAATGTAGTTTGTAATAAAGAAACATTAACTGCAGGAGAATACATAAGGCTATTTCTAAAATGTGAAAAGAAACAAAAAGTTACAATAAAAGAAAATTCAAAAGGAGAAATTTTAGAATTATCAATAGAAAATGAAGCAAATCCACTTGCTTTTATAGATAGACCAGGAGAATATGCAGTAGTATTTTCAAAAGCCTATTCAGAAGGTATAGTTTGGATTATGGATTATGCAAGAAGATTATATTTAACATTTGAAGCAATAGAAAATTATAGTAAAGTAGAAAATGCTTATACAAGGCAAAAATATGATAATTACATAGAAAACTTTAATGCCTCAAAGATTGCTTGTAGAATATTAATGCATAGTAATAAAGAATACCCACCTGTTTTAGAGTGGAACTTTAATTCTCTAAAACTTGCAATAGATACAATGTTTGCATTAAATGAGACAAGCGAAAGAAAAACAGTAAAAATGTGTAAGCACTGTGGCAAACCTTTTGCTTCAGATAATTTAAAAGCAGAATATTGTAGTCCACAATGTAGAAATCAAGCTAATGTTTATAAAAGTAGAGCGAAGAATAAATAGTTATAGGAGAAATATTGTGAATGAGGAAAATTTAAGGAAATTTGTATCAATGATAATACAAGATTTAAGGGCTAAAAACTATGATGATATTATACAATTAATAAAAAGCTCTGAATACTTTTTAGAAATTCAATATCATGATAATTGGAATGGTGGAGTTGATTATTATAATTTAGAATTTTACATAGATTATAGTGAATTAGTTCAAATAGGTAATAAAAAAGAATCTTATGAAGCAATAATATATGAATCTGTAAATAAAATTTTAGATGACGAAACTATAGTTATAAACGCAGTATCCATAAAAGCTAAAATAAAACAATTTATTGATTGGAAAGCTATAGCTCCAAAAGAAAATAAATCTACTGTAATTGAAAAGTTAACTAAAGAGAAATCTGTATTAATAGCAACAGGAACAGGAATTACTTCAATTAAGGATGGTAATACTAACGAAGATTATAAAAAATTGCATAAAGAATTAAAAGAAATATTAAAGCAAATCTGCTTAGAGCATACTAATTCATATAACGATTTATGGGAATGGTATAGTGACTATAATGAAAAAGGTCTAACTTCATATCAAAGTAGAAGAAATTTTATAAAAGATATGTATCAACCATTATTCGATGCAATAGAAAATTCTGCAATCGAAGAAAATAAACTTATTAGATATGAGCCTACTGGATGGGATAAAGTAGATGAAGCTGTATATAAAATGAGAGATACATTATCAAAGGCTTTAATTACAGAAGATTATCAAGCAGTAGGAATGTATGGAAGAGAAATATTAATTTCTTTAGCTAAGATTGTATTTGATAAAGAAAAACATGAGTCTGTAGATGGTATAGAAATTGGAAATAGTGATTCAAAAAGAATGTTAGAGGCATATATTAATTATTGTTTAAAGCAACATAGAAGTAATCCTAGAGAAATTAAATTTGCCAAATCTTCTATAGATTTTTCAAATGAATTAACTCATAATAGGACAGCAAATTTAATGGATGCAGAATTATGCTATACAGCAGTTATATCCACAGTGAATATTATAAGAACTATAAATAAATATAATATATAAAACTATATAGATTGGAGAAATTAAATGTTTGAAGTTAAAAACTTTGATAACTGGATAGAGGATAAAATTTCTGGGAAGTTTGGTAGTGGTGCAAGTGAGAAAATATGGCTTATTAATCCAGAAACTAATGAAAAGGGACTTTTCAAATTCCCAAAAGTTAAAAGTGATGGAACAATAACTGGAGAATACTGGGCTGAGAAGCTTGCTACCGAAATTGGAAAGTTAATAGGTGTAGAATGTGCAAAAGTAGATATTGGAACATATAAACGGAAGAATTGGCTCAATGAGTTATAGTATTATGAATTATAAACCTTTTGATGAATATACAAATTTATTAGAAGGTGTGGAATTTATACAATCGAAATATCCTTATTATGATAAAGATAAATTAGAGGATTTATATTCTAATAGTAAATACTCAATACAAATGATAGAAAATAGTTTAAATGGAATAATAGATATTGATATATTTTATAGAATTATTATATTTGATATTTTGATAGGAAATAGTGATAGACATCATAGTAATTGGGCAATTATAGCAAAAGGAACAGTATATAAGATGTCTGAAGATATGATTGATATATTTTTTAATTATGACATATGTCCATTATATGATAATGGATCATCATTATGTGCATATGAAGATAATAATGATATAGAAATATTTTTTAGAGATAAAATGAAATTTGAAGCATTAGTAAATACAAAATCAAAATCTGCTATTGGATGGGAAAACAAAAGACCGATTAGACATTTAGAACTATTAAAAAAGTTGAAAGAAACAGCTTATAATGGTACAATAATGTATATTGAAGCTATAAAGAACAATATTAATGAAAATAGCATTAATAAAATACTGAATGAATGTAATAACACTATAATAAATGAAGATATGAAAAGACTGATTAAGTTGTATCTTCTAGAGAGAAGAAAAAGGATGTTAGAAATATATAACTTGAAAGATGAGGTGTAAAAGAAAGATGAAAAAGGATTTAGTATATTTAGTTTGGACAGATATAAATACTGGAAATAAATATAAAATTGCTGAGTTATACAAAAAAGATGAGAAGTTCTATTTTAAATATATTCTAGATAATGTAAAAGAGGCACAAAAAAATGGATTTACGTTATTAATTGCTTTTCCACAAATAAATGCAACATATGAAAATCCGCATCTTTTTGCGGTATTTGGGGCTAGACTTCCTGATAAGAGAAGACCAGAAATTAAAGAGATTTTGGCAACTTATGGAATGACAGAATATGACGAATTTGAATTATTGAAGAGAAGTGGAGCTAAACTTCCTACAGATAATTATGAATTTGTATTAGGAGATGATAAGAATGCAAAATAAAGAATATTTAGAATTTGCAAAGCAGATTGCCTATGAAGCAGGAAAGATAATGTTAAAATATTTTAACGCTAAAGATATATCTAGTTACAAAGGAGATAAAACTATTGTTACTTTAGCAGATAAAGAAATAAATACATATTTGATTAGTAGAGTAAAAGAAAAATATCCAACACATTCGGTAGATGGTGAAGAAGAACAATTTGGAAAAAGTGATTATGTATGGGTATGCGATCCTGTTGATGGAACTGCAATGTATGCAAGACATATACCAGTAGCTGTATTTTCATTAGCATTAGTTGTTAATGGGGTTTCACAAGTTGGCGTAGTATATGATGTATTTACAGATACATTGTATTCAGCAATTAAAGGACAAGGTGCATACAAGAATGAAGAAAAAATTACTGTAAATGATTTTAACCTTGATGATATGAGGAGTGTATCAAATTTTGACATGTGGTCAAATGCAGATTATAATTTATATGATATAATCAAAACACTAGGAAAGAAAACATACTTTGTAAGTATAGGTAGTGTTATTAGAGGTTGTATGTGTGTAGCATCTGGGGAGTTTAACTTGGCGATATTTCCAGGTACAAAAAGAAAAAACTGTGATATTGCTGCAGCGAAAGTTATTGTTGAAGAAGCAGGTGGAAAAGTTACAAATTTGTTTGGAGAAGAACAAAGGTATGATACAGATATAAAAGGTGCAATTGTTAGTAATGGGAAAATTCATAATGAAGTAGTTGAAATAATAAAAAAGTGCTACTCTGAATAGATTATAAAGGGGGAAAAATGGGTTCAATAATCAGTTTAGGAATCAACAAAATGGAAATAGACTGGGGAAAAAATAATTATTTTAATGATCATTCAAAATTATTCCAGATGAAAGATTTTGGAAAACAAGTACCTTATTATTATATAGATGACAATGATAATGAGATTATTGAATATAAAGAAGGTGCTTCAAAACAATTAGTAGAAGTTAAACAAAGATTAGAAATACTAGGTTATACCTTACAGAATATTGAAAAAATGTATAATGAAAACTTAATAGAGTTGGGATATTATACAGAAGAAAATTTAAATATTAGTTTTGGTGATTTTTTTAAACTTATAACTAGTCTAGATATAGCTAAGGTTGATAATATAGCAAGTATTATAGAAGACTATGACAATGGGTTTGACTTAGGGGAGTATTTTAATAGATGTATATTAGAAGACAAAGAGTTTAAAGACAAAATAAGTTTAATCTTAAAGAATATGAAGAAAAGTACATATATTATTGGAGAGTTTTTTGAAAACCTAGATCCATATATTATATTGAGAATATTAGCAGAGAATAAAAATAATTTACACTATAATGTTCAGTGGAATTATAGTGATGTAATTGAGAATGGATGGGTAAAAAAAGATGAAATTATAAAACCATTAGAGGATAAATATAGAATACTTATAGTTACTGAAGGAAAGACCGATTCTTTTATCATTAAGAAGTCTATGGAGTATTTATATTCAAATATTGCTGATTTTTTTCAGTTTATAGATATGCAAGATAACTACCCATTTACAGGTATAGGAAATTTAAGTAATTTTTGTATGGGATTATCTAAAATAAATATTCAAAATAATGTAATTATATTATTTGATAATGATACATCAGGTATTGAACTTTACAATAAAGTACAGAATATAAGTAGACCAAATAATCTATATATTTGTCATTTACCTACATATGAAGAGTTTAATGAAATTAACACAATTGGTCCTTCAGGAGAAACAAAATGTAATATAAATGGAAAAGCAGTTGCAATAGAGTGCTTTTTAGACTTTTCTAGTGTAGATAATCATCCAACAATAAGATGGAATAATTATAATAAAGTAATGCAACAATATCAAGGAGAATTAGAAAATAAAGACAAATATGTTAGAAAATTTAAAGATGCTAACCTTAAAGATGGTAGCTATGATTGTAGAAAATTAAGATTTTTAATAGATTATTTGATAGAATCATGGATAAATAGATAAATTCATAAAGTAGGAGCTATGAAATTAAGCTCCTACTATGCTTCAATATTACTTAATAATACCTAACTTACAAAAATAGTAATAAGCGTCCATGCCACCTTTAAAATAAATTTCCTTTTCAATGATGTCTTGTAAATCATAATATAAGTGAAGAATTTTAGAGATAGACAAGCAATCTTCTTTTGAAAGTCCATCTTCTAAAACTTCATCATCAAGTAATTTTTGTAGAGTAACATTACTATCTAAAATCTTGTGAATTTGCTTATACAGTTTTTTGTAATCCTCATTGTTATTCTTTAAGTAAGTTCTAACACCATCAAAAAGTTCATAAAAATTATCACTATTTTCATCATAAAATGAAATAAATCTTTGTTCTTCATTCATATCTAATACCTCCATTAATTATAAATATATCTTTCTAAAATTATTTCTTCGATAGAATTTTTTAGGTTGTTCATCTTACCAACCCATTCTAATTGATTAGTTGCTTTTAATTCTTCTGTAATGCCTTCTTTTTCTGCCATTAGTTTCATTTGTGTAACAAAAAAGTCACTTGCTTGTTTATCTATATCCAACAAGTGATTTATAAGTTCATCATTCATAAATAGTATTGTATATTCGGCTTTCTTATGGTTTTTAAGGTGATTTAACCTCATTCTAGCATACTTTCCTAATGTAACATTTTTAGTAGTATTTGATGATACTAAGTTTGGTAAATAATAATCCCCACACTTTGTATAAGTTATTTTCATAATTTTCTATCATCCTTTATCTTTAATTTATCTAATTTTTTCATTTGTTTTTCAAAATCAAAACAAATGCTATGTTTCTTTTCAAATTCTTTAATTAAAGTATCTGTAAAGGGAACACCTACTATTTTACAAATAAATATTGCAAATAACTGTATAGCCTCAGCCCATTGTTTTAAAGCATTTTCTAATTGATTAGTTCTAGTTTTAAAGAAGTTTAATTCTTTACGAAATTTTATCTCTATTCGTTCTATCTTATAAGAAGATTCAAACTCTATATCAGAGCATTTCTTATTAAGTTTGTTATTTTCGTTCCATAAATAAGAATTTTCTTCTTTATATTTTGATGCCATATCTACTAAATGAGTCTGTTTACTTAATTCTTTGTGTAGTTTAACATTATCAGCATATAGTTGCTCAATTAATTTATCTTTAGGCTCAATGATTTCCTTTTGTATCTGTTCATCTCTATTAAAAAATCTTGACTTTACATCTTTGATATTAGGAATATTGGGTAAGTCTAAAGTAATATCATTTAATGTCTTTTGAGTAGCTTCAAAATTAGTAAGTTTTTTATATTCTTCAGTAGAAAGATGTTTTCTATCACTTGGCTCTCCTCGTTCTAGTTTAAAACCTTTATCATTGACATATTTATTAAAAGCATCTTGCATATTGCCATAACTGTTTTTACCTTTCCAATAATCACTAGCACATACTTTACGAATATGACCTCCGTGTTTATCAAAACTATCAACTACAGGAATAAAAGATAAGTGCATATGTGGAGTTGCCTCATCCATATGCACTACTGCAGATATTATATTTTCCTTGCCTAAACCTTTGTATTCAGCTACGAAGTTATAACATTCTCTAAAATATCTTTTGGTTTCTTCTTCGCCAATAGTATCAAAAAACTCTTTATCAGAAGTCATTAGTAATTCACAAACAATAACACTTGTATCTTTAATTTGACCTTTTAAATGGTTTTCTTCTTTTAGTCTATCAAATTCCTTTTCATATCTTCCAAGAGGTTTCTTCAAATGATAATTCAAATAACTTTTACTTAAATCAATATTAGTATTTGAATAATTTTTATTTTTTCTTTCATTATGCATATATGATTTTGATGTATTACTTCTTTTGTGTTTTTCATTTCTTAAAATAGAATAACTCATAATAAAATTGCTCCTTTCAGCAAGTATATAAGAGAAGAAATCTAAACTTCTCTAACACACTAGAGGACTTTTTTACAAAAGTACCTCGTGTGGCAGATAAATCTGCATATGTATAAGAAGAAACCAGAAGGAGAGAGCGAAGAAAATTAGGTGCAATAATCCCAGTGTTAGAAAAAAGGATTATTACACCTAGTAACAAGAAACCGTCAGTCAGTCACTTCGTTTCATAGGTAGTCTAGTAAGTAGAAAAACTACTATAATTGCTGACAATACAAATAATAATATATTTAATTATCAATGTGCATACTTATCCACACTTTTTACAATTATAAATCCACAGCCAAGCTTTGCCTCCCAAGAACTCTTTTATTATTGTGAGTCTATGGTTGTAAAATCTCACTCACGCACTTTGTATAAATAGACCGTTTATACGAATACGAGCAAACTTTATAGCAACGGCTTGCCAAACCTAGCACTTTTATAGAGGTACTGCATTTCTCTGCATAATAAAAAGACCTTTGTATTTATATACAAATGGTCTTAATGTATCTTATAATTTAAAGATTTCCATATACAAATCTAGTAGAATTTTTTATTTGTAATGTATTCCAAAAGTTTATAGTATTTAATGATTCATCCTTTATTGTAAAACATTTATCAGCTTCAAGTGTTATTCCGCCTAAAAGATATTCATTAGGAAGAATAGCTAAGTAGTAATTTGGAGTTAAAGGAAAACCAATAAAAACATCGTTTCTGCCAATTCCATTTTTGAGAAGTTTAGTTCTATAATTGTATCGAATGACAGGATTATCACTAATTATAAATTTTCGAGTAGATAAATTGTGAAATAAAATCCATGTTTTTGATAAAATTTCTGTGGAGAAATTCTCTATTCTATCATTGTTAGTAACTATGCTAAGCATAAGATCCTTATAATATAAATCATCTTGATACTTTTTGATTACACTAGAAAATTTTTTTAGTTCATCTGAACTATTTAATTCTCTATCTATAAAATTTAGAGTTTCTATATAATTATCTTTCATATTATATATCATATCTGGAACTCTACAAACTTGATTTACTAATATTCTTGCTAAATCTTGCTTTAATGAACCTATACTTAATGGATGTTCTACTAAATTATTAAGTTTTGCATAGAAAATTACCTTATTTATAGTGCTTGAATAGATAGAGTCAACTGAATAAGTATAGAAATCTTCATAACTTTTCTTTCCAAAGTTATCATTTGCATTGTAAATATTCTTTTCAAATCCTATATTTTTCTTTGTTGAAGTATATACAGTATTTAATTTTTTATCATATACAAAAATAGTACCATTTTTATTCTCAAAAAAGTGTAAATAAGATTGTGGAATAAAATGATTTTTTATAGTTTTAATATCTCTACTAGGAATATATTTTTTTATTTTATTATTCATAACTATCACCAATATGGTTATAGCATAAAATTAATCAATAGTAAACATTCTATTACATCTAACATTATTTATCACATCTAGCATAATATCTAACATTTTTACCAAATACTTGCAAAATGTAGAAGATTTATGTTATAGTTAAGCAAGTAAGAGAAACAAAGATAAGTGCTAGAAAATCCATAGTTTTGGACTATATAAAAAGTGTTATTTAATACTAAGTATTAATAAGTATAAAACACATTAAAAAATTCAAAATCCAGCGGGAAACCATGTGGGTTCGAGTCCCACCATCAGCACCAACGACGTATCTGTTCGAACTAAATTAAGTAGATAGATACAAATATCGTTCTGAAAAGGATGGTATTTTTTTTATTTGAGAAAAGAATTATTGTCTCGCAGAACTCCATGTTATGATGGTACATTATAACATATAGGGGGGGACTTCAGCCAAGACGAAGTTCTGTGCTACGAAGGAATAAGAGAGCACACTCATCGAGTATGCTCTCCATAGCTTTAAAGACCTAAATCTTTAGCTTGTGCTTCTGTGACAATGCGTACACCCTGTTTAATAAGGATATCTTTCAAAAGTTCCACAATACCTTCCAGTTGCGCAATTTTTCTCTGTTTGCGAGAGAGTTTTTCCATTTCATGCATAGCATTCCATGTCAACCACTCTTGAGCATCGTAGAGATAACTTTCACTAGTTCCGTGAAACTCGTCTTGAAGCTTAATGCGATTACCATTAGCATCGCTCAGAATGTAATATCCGTCTTTTCCTTCCTTTCTTTCCACAATAGTGAAAATGGAAGGACAGGGATACTTGGAAAGAGGGTACTTAGTAGTGTCAGGGGTTACACCCCAATTCACCCGCTGTCCGAAGATAACTGTCTGTCCCACTTTGCCTTTGCCATAGATTGCATTGACTTCAATCTTCTTGCCGTTCTGCCAAAACTCTAGCATGGTGATTCCTACCCTTCTTTTACCCGTGAGATTGGATTTGCCCGTGAGGACTTCCACCGAGTAATAATGCTCCTTCAAATGTCACAAAGCTTTGAAACAGAAAGTAATACCGTTTCAATTTTTAATACATTTAAAGAATATATTTATAATATCATATTTATGTAAAATTGTCAAAATTTATTTGACAATTAACGAGAATCTGTGTATAGTAAATATAGAAAATGACAAGTCCACAAACGTGGTTTTGCCAAATAGATTTGAAAAAACTCATACATAACTCGCCAAAGATACAGATGTGAGTTTTTTATTTATGTAGTTGCTTATCAACTCAGTTCTTATACAGAATTGCTGTTAAGGCAACGTTTAATGTTAAAGAGAACATTAAGGATATTATAAAAATAGTATCACTTTAACCATAAACATCACCACTTTTCCTACGATAATTCGTATAATTGGTGGCAAAACCACATCTGTTTATTATCATTTCCTATGTTTCACAGTATAGCATAATATTTATAGTAAAACAATAGAAAAAGAACAAATATTTGCTCATTAAAAATACACCTCCGAATGTTAGATTTTTGTCCAACATTTTGAGTGCACTTCAATAATGGATAGTTCTTTTTTTATAAAGCAATGCATCCTCACAGACTATCATGGTATCAATCACTCGATTAATATCAGCAATGATATACTTTATTATCCCTTTTCCAAAAAATGAAATTGACAAAAAACGACAGAAATATTACAATAATACTAGGTGAGAAAAATGAGAAAACAAACCAAAGAAAAAATTGTTATTTTCTGTATGATAGCAATTGCGATACTAATCATTTCTAAAGTAAGTTATGCAACGGATTCAGAACTAGACATTAGAAAAATCATAGCAAACAATAGCCAAAGTATTAAGAAGGAAGAAATTATTACGAAAGAAAAGGATTTAGAATATACTACAAAATACATAGAAAATCCAGAACTTCCAAAAGGGATGATGCAAGTCATGCAAGAAGGAATCGATGGTAAGCAAGAAATATATACTAAAAAAGTTTATGAGGGTGAAAAGTTAGTTTCAGAAGAAGAAATTGGAAGCAAAGTAACAAAGTCCCCTGTCAATAAAATGATAGCAATTGGAACGGCTCCTTATAGAAGTAGTTATAAAGTAAAAGTAGGAGATAACATTTATGTTACCTCCAGTTTGCTTGCTGTTAGAATTGAAGCAAATGACAAAGCAAACAAATTAATTTCATTAAATAGAGACACACAAGTAAAATTGTTACAAAAGCAAGAGGAGTGGTATCAAGTACAATATCAAAGCTATATTGGTTGGGCAAAAGCAGAATGCTTTACCTATTTAGACCCTAACAGTAGCAAAGAAGAAACAAGTGGTACAAGTCAATATACAAAACAACAATTATTAAATAGATTGAACTTCAATATGGCATTAAATAAACCAAGTGGATTATCTCTGGAACAATTTAAAAAGATATTTGCAAACGAGCCAAAAGATACCAAAAATGTTTTCAAAAACAATGCACAGTATTTTTATTATGCAGAAAAACAATATAATGTTAATGGAGTATTTTTAGCAGCAGTAGCAATTCATGAAAGTGGATGGGGAGGTTCTAGTATAGCAAGTAACAAAAACAACTTATTTGGTTACGGTGCTTATGATAGAAATCCATACGAAAGTAGCTATCAATTTAATGATTATTCAGAAGGAATTGATTTAGTAGCTAGAGTATTTGCAAAATATTATTTGAATCTAGCAGGAACCAAAATTTATGATGGCAATAAAGCTTTAGGTACTTATTATAATGGACCAACTTTAACAGGTGTCAATGTTAGATACGCCAGTGACAAAAATTGGGCAAATGGGGTTTACACATGGATGAAATATTTATATAAAAAATTGTAGTTTTTTCCTTGCTATTTTGGAGAGTTTATTGTATGATATATGCTAGTAGAAAAATAGGAATATTATGGAACAAAATAAGGAAGGGGCAATTGATTTATGAAAAAAGTAATTGCAGTCATATTTATTATCTTAGTAATTTTTGGAACAGTAAGCGTTTATGCTGCCAATACAAATAGTAATACATTAACAGCAGAAACAGCAACTAGTAATTTAGTAGAATTAAAAGACAAAGCATGGAAAACTATGCAAGATTATCAAGCAGCATATGGAAATGATACTTATGGAATGGTAGCATATTTTTTAAATATCGTAAGAATATATAGTATTCCTTTCGGATTTGTAGGAATCGTAATGGCAGCTATTTACCGTTATGTAATTGGTATTAGAAAGCTAGATGTTCAAGATAAAGGTTTTGGAACACTTGTAGCCATTATTACAGTAATGGTAATTTGTCAAGTATTGCCATTGATTTTTGCAATCGTTGTTAGAGGTTGGAGGGGTTAAAACGAATGAAAGTATTATTTGCAGTCAATAATGAAAACATTTCTGAGTCAATCATCAAGAGGTATCAACAAGATTATAAAGAAATTATCTCAGCGAAAAATGTCTATTATTTTAATGCAATTGTAAAAGAGTTACAAAGGGATAAAAGCTATGACAGAATAGTCATAAGCGAAGATTTAGAGCCATTTTCAAATAATAATTATGATGCGATTGATAAGTTCATTTTTGAAAAAATGGACAATATTAGTGATGAAGCAACAAATGGGTCAGGAAATGACATTCCAATTATTTTGATTTGTGCAGATAGAAGAGAGAAATCAGAGCCATTACTTGTAAAACTATTTGGTATTGGTGTATATAATGCGCTTCTAGGAAAAGATAGAAGTATTACAACAGTATGTGAACTTATCAATAGACCTCGTGGGAAAAAAGAAGCAAAATCTTATTATCGTATTGATGCAGAAGATGTAGACTACAAAGTGGAAAATGAAGGAGATGTTAGTGAAACTGAAATTCAAAACATCTTAAATCATTACAAAAAGTTAGGAAAAAATGAAGATAAGTACGTAGAAAGTTTTGAACATATTGCTAGTCAATATACAGATGCACAATTAAGACTAATTGCAAAGTTTTTGCCATTAGGAGTAAAAGCTGTATTAGAAGCCAATAGTCCAAAATATCAAGAAGCAGTTTCTTTTGGAGGAGGAACAACGCCTAAAAAGCAAACAGTAGCATCTGATTATGGTAGAACACCAAAAAATAACAAGCAAGACAAAAAGGTAAAAAATGTTCCTGCTAAAAAAGAAGAACCTAAGTTAGAATTTATAGAGAAGAACTTAAGTCAAAATAAAATTACAGAACCAGTGGTTATTCCATCAGCAGTTAATGCGTCTAAGGTAAGAAAAGTAGAAGAACCTACTATCCCAATGCCACAAGAAGAGCCTCAAGGTATTGATGACATTTTAGGGGATATTACAGCACCAACTGCACCACAGCCAGTAGAGGCACCTATTATAGCAGGATTTGATGATGAAGACAATATGTATATAGTTCAAGAAAATGCAAATAATGAGCCAATAGAAAAAGAACAGATAAATAGTATATCAAACAAGGAAGAATCACAAGAAGTGTTAACTGCTCAACCAAAGAAACGAGGCAGGCCAAAAAAAGGACAAGAATCTCTAGCACCAGTAGCAGAAGAACCTAAAAAGAGAAGAGGAAGACCTAAAAAATCAGAATTAGAAGCAGTAGAAGATAAAGTAGCTAGTTCAGTAAATGAGAACATAGTACCAGAAGCACCTGTCAATTTATTTGAATTAGGTGATGAAACATCAGGAAGTACATCTCAAAGTAGTACAAGCGGTGTATATTCAGATATGATTTTACCGGGATTAGATGATGAGAATATGTACATGGTACAAGAAAGTGTAAATAGTCAAGAAGACACAGTTATGCCAAACAGCACACAACAAGAAGTACCGCCAATAAACAATGTACAACCAAATACAACACCATATGAGGTAGTAGCATCTAATGAATCAGAAATAGAAGAACCAAATGTGATAGAACAAACAACACAAAATGCAACATCAAGTTTTGGAGAAACTATGACACCAAGTTCTATTCCGAGTTTTGGAACAGCTACAACACAAGCAGTGCAAAATACAGGAAAATATAACTTAGTTAATTCCGATTTAAGTGGCTTATTAACAAGAGATAAGAAAGTTGTTGCGTTTGTAGGAACTTCTAAAAATGGAACATCATTCTTAGTTAACAATTTAGCAGAAATGTTATCTAAAAAAGGTATTAAAACAGCACTTTTAGATTTAACACAAAATAGAAATGCTTACTATATTTATACAGAAAATGAAGAAAATTTAAGACAAATTGCATATAGTACTATGGCAAATCTAAGAAGAGGTGACCCAAGAGGAATTGAAGTAAACAAGAATTTAACAGTATATACTACTCTTCCAGGAGAAAATGAAGATATTAATGATTATGCTAATATTCTTGAAACTTTGATTAAAAATTATTCTTTAGTACTATTAGACTGTGATTTTGAAACCAATTATGGATATTTCAAAGAAGCACAAGAAATTTATTTAGTACAAAGTTTAGATGTTCTAACCATACAACCACTTACTGCATTTTTGAGGGACTTAAAAGCAAAAAATGTATTAAATCCAGAAAAAATTAGAGTGGCACTTAACAAAATAGTAAAAGTAAGAAGTATTACAGACAAAATTATTATTGGTGGAATGGCTTACTATAATGACCCAGCAATGTCATTCATGACAGAATTATTTAATAAAGATGCTGTGCCATATTGCACAATTCCATTTGAAGAACAAGCTTATTCAAGATATTTAGAAGGACTAATTAACTGTAAAATCAGCCTGAGTGGATATTCTAAAAACTTTATGCAAGCATTTGAAAAATTAGCAAATATGGTATATCCTTTAATTGGAAATGGAAAGCCTACTAATTATGGAGGTTATAACAATTATGCAGGTGGCCAAACAAGTAATTTTTCAAATGGTATGAATGATACTTTAAATAAAATGAAAAACTATTAATAACAAAGAAAGTAAAAGAGGTGATTTTTTGATACTCGCGGTTATCCTATTATTAGTACTAATTATTGGACTATTAATGGCATATAATATGTCCATACATAAGAAAATAGAGAATTTTAATAACTTAAATCAAAAGATAACCAGTCTAAATGTATTACAAGATTTTATGAATACAGTTAGTGAAGTTACATCTGTAGACGAGAAATTTCAGAAAATCAATGACATTTTAATTGAAAGATATGAAATAAAATATTCGACTATTGTTGTCTATAATGGAACAGAATATGTAGTAAAAGCATCTAATGTAGACCAAAAACATTGGGATACCTTATGTAATTTGCACAATGAAGAAATTTTTGCGGAAAGTATCCAAACAGCAACTCCAAAGTATGTTACGATAGAAAAAGAAGGGGAAAGATTACCATATCAAAAAATGGAATTTGGTAGAGCAAAATCTGCTATGTTCTATCCTTTATATATTGAAAATGTTTATATTGGCTATTGGATTATTGAAGGTAGTAGACCACATGAATTTGATAATATTGATACTACATTATTAGAAGTTGTAAAAAATAACATTGTTTCTGTTTTAAAAACAGTAGAAAATCAACAAGTTATAGAAAATATTGTCAGAGATGATTTGTATAGTAGTTTAAAATCTGCGGAATACTTATATGGAGAAGGTAAAAAAATCATTAATCAATATACGACTTCAACAGTATGTTTATTTAGAATAGCAAACTTAGAGGAAATTAATCAAAAGTATGGTAGAGAAGCAGGAAATCACATTGTTACAGAAGTAAGTTATGTAGCAAAAAATAATCTGGCAGCAGAATATATTTTTGTAAGATATATGGGACCTAAATTTGCCATTGTATTTTCAGGAATTGATATGGACGCAGTAGCAGATTTTATGAAAGATTTGAAACAAAAGTTAGAAGCTATCCAAGTAAAATTAGTAGGGAAAACAGTATTAACATCTCAAATGCTAGAAGAAAATGAAATAAGTAGCGAACAAATAACGAAGGTACAACCAAAAATTAATACAGTATTATCTACTTATTATAAAGGAACAGCATTAGAAGGACTAACAAAGAAAATGGAAGAATATTTAGATAATGCTCCAAAGAGTGAAAATACCATTAATTATTTGTAGGAGGTAAAACTATGATATCTGATGAGACCGTTAATTTTAAAATTGAAAAAGATAAAAATATTAAAGCAAGAGAAATTTTGAAAGAAGTGTATAAGGCTTTAGAAGAAAAAGGATATAATCCTATTAACCAAATTGTTGGATATATTTTGTCAGGTGATCCAACTTATATTACCAGTCATAATGATGCTAGAAATATGATTAGACAAGTAGAAAGAGATGAACTATTAGAAAAAATGGTAAAAAATTATATTGGATTAGATGACTAAGAATTGGATGTAAAAATGAGAAAATTAGGAATTGATTATGGAGATAGTCGAGTAGGAATTGCAATAACAGATGAATTAGGAATTACAGCACAAGGTTTAGAAACAATCCATCATAAAGGAAATGATAAAATTGTATTAAAAAGATTAGTAGAACTATTAGAACAGTATCAAGTTGATACCTTTGTAGTAGGAATGCCAATTAATATGAATGGAACAAAGACAGAGAGAGTAGAAGTAACCAACAATTTTATTCATAAATTAAAGTGTAGATTTCCTGAAATTGTAATAGAAACAATTGATGAAAGACTGACTACTGTTGCTGCTCATAAAACAATGAATTACTTAAATATCAATAAAAATAAGAAAAAGGAAATTGTGGATACTATTTCAGCAGTATATATTTTAGAGACTTACATGAGAAAGCAAGAACAAAATAAATAAAAGAAAAAACAATAGTATAGTTTTAGAAAAATTTGAAATAATAATATTGATATTACTATTGTAGAAATACAATAAAAGATATATATAATTAAAAAAACGAGAGGAGAAAATAAAAATGAGTGAAGATGTAAATAACACACCAGAAAATCAAGGAGAGGAATTAGATAACGTATTAGTTTTGAATGACGAAGACGGAAATGAAGTTGAATTTGAATTTTTAGATCTAATTGAATATGAAGGAGAAGAATATGTAGTACTTCTACCAGTAGAGGAAGAAGAGACAGAAGAACCTGGAGAAGTAGTAATTTTAAAATTAGAAGATACAGAATCAGAAGAAGAAGAATCTTATGTTAGTGTAGAAGATGAAGAAGTACTTAATAAAGTTTTCGAAATGTTCAAAGAAAAGTTTGAAGATGAATTTAATTTTGTTGACTAGTCCATGCAATTGATAACAGAGATTTGCATATATTTAAGGAGGGCAAACAAATGAAAAATTTATCAAGTTGGCTAATTGCCATGTTTGCTTTTATGTTTTGGGCCTTTAGAGTTATGACAACAGTTATGTATTCTTTAGGTTCAGAATTTGCAGCAGTACCAATGGATATGACTATGGAAATAGTACTATTATTTGTTACATTTATATGTATTTGTTTTATTGCAAAAAGGAACTTGGTATCAGCATGCATTTATTTAGTAGCACATGGATTGTATTATGGATATTATTTATATCAAAATATTATGAGCATTATAGATGGCAGTGGAACGATGAACAGTTATTTATCTCTTTTAATAGCTGTTGTTGGTGTTATCATACCACTTGCAGCATTCTTTGATGTATTATTAGATAAAAATAGAAAAGCACACCCTGTTGACAAGCAAACAGATTGGTTTTATAAGAATAAAGATTTTGATAGAGAAGTAGATGAAAGAGCAGACAGAAATCAATATAGAACAATGTAAAATAAAATTGAAAATATTTTACATAATCTGTTGACCGAGAAAAAATTTTATGTTAAAATAATAATTGTTATGTTTATACAAAAGCGATGTTAACAAATTCTAAAAAGCGTAGCTTTAAGAATTTGTAACAATCGCAATAACTATCTTCTATGTCAATTATGCAAATTGTTAAAACAATTTGTATAATTGGCTAGAATATAGAGAAATACCAAAAAAAGGGAGAGATTTAATTTATGAAAATCAAAAAAACCGTAACAGTTATTTTACTAATGATGATGATGCTATTACAATTTAGTTTTGTAAGTGCAAATACGACACGTACTATGGATGTTACATTAAAATCAGCAAATGAGGCTGTAGATTTAAGTCAATTAACACCAGGAGCAACTTTTGAATTAGTAGTGCATATGGATAACTTCCAAAATATTGAAAAAGGAATACGCTATATGCAAGCACAATTAGAATATGACAAAACTATTTTAGAATATGCAGGAATTATAGCACAAAATGGATGGGAATTAAAAGACAATTCTTTCAATGAAGCAAATGGTAAATTTATTGTAGATAGTAATTCACCAGTTACAACAGCAGGAGATGCTTTCAAAATGGCTTTTAGAGTAAAAGCAAGTGTAGAAGAAGATGTATCAACTACAATTAAATTAAAAGGAATTGAAGCTAGTGGTGGTGATGGTCTTATTTTATCAAATGATGCAACAGTAGCCATTAATGTAGAAATTCCAGAAGAACCAGATTTACCAGAATCAATTACTTCTACAAAATATGAAATTGCAAATGGAATGATTGCTAAAATAATTCCAGGAACAACTGTAAAAGATTTTATGAAAAATGTAACTACAGAAAATGTAGACAATGATGCTATTATATTTATAAACCAAGCAGGAAACACTTTAAATGAAAATGATGTGATTGCAACTGGTATGACAATAAAAGTAGGAAAAACTTTAGAATTTACTGCATCTGTACTTGGAGATGTTGATGGTGATGGACAAATCACAGTAAATGACTTAGCTAAAGTAAAATTACACTATATTGCAGATACTTCATTAACAGGTGCTTACTTAAAAGCAGCCGATGTTGATGGTCAAATGGAAGATAATCAACCAGTTGGTGTAAATGATATGGCAAGAATTAAATTAGTATTAATTAATTTATTTGAAATAAAATAAGAAATGTAGTACAATAAGATAAAAAGTTAAAAGGAGAAGTACAATGAAAAAAGTATTAAGTTTAGTATTATTATTTTTAATGATGATGAGTATTATGGGAACTGTAAATGCAGCATTTACTTGTAAAGTTAGTATGCAAATGGAGAAAACAGAATTCAAGAAGGGTGACGAATTTACAGTAGATATTAATATTTCTGATATTCAATCTGAAAGAGGAGTTATTTCTTTAGGAGCTACTTTAGAATATGATAAAGATAGCTTAACATTAGTAAAAATGGAAGGACAAAATGGGTGGGAAAGTCCATCAGTAGGTTCTTCTTATAATGAAGCTAATGGAAAAATTGCTATTACTAGAAATGGTCTTGGAAAAAATAATGAAACTATATTTAAAATTACTTTTAAAGTAAAAGAAGGGGCTAAGAAAAATCTTCTTGTAACATTAAAGAATATTTCATTAGCAGATGGAACTTCTCCATTAAGTGTGGAAAAGGTATATAAAAATATTACGATACAAGAAGGAACAAATAATCCAGTTCCAAATCCAACACCAGATGATAATGATAATACATTACCAGTTATTCCTAACACGAATAACACAGTAACTAATGATACTACCCCAGATAAAAAATTACCACAAACAGGAGTAAGTAATATCATTTTAGTAGTTGGAATTGTAGCAACACTAACTGTTGCAGTAATATGTTTTGTGAAGATGCGTGATTTAAATAGAAAATAAATATAGAGAAAAATGGATAGTTAGGGAAGCTATCCATTTTTGTGTTTGAAATCTTATAGATAATATTTCGAGGAAGTGATAAAATTTTATGGAAAATGTTTACATAAGACAGAAAAAGTAGTATAATAGTATTATATAGGTGAAAAATAAAAAAAGGAAAAGAAAGGGATTATTTATGTTAAGAAAAAATGTAGAAAACGAAAAAAGTTCAATCAAGTTTTTGGCAAAAACATTGATATGCTTCTTCGTATTTTTTATGTTATTTTTTATAATTCAAGGAAATGGAACTTTAGCGGCTACAACTAAAATTACTGAAGATCCAAATAAAGGAGAATACTTACGTTTATCAGACGAACTATCAGAAGATAGTATCCCATATCGTAAGGAATCTCATGCAGGATGGGGAAACATTAAAGTAAATCAAGATTTAAATGGAAATAAGCTAGCAATAAAAATTGAGAATGCATTTTATCAATTTGATTATGGTATTTTAGCACATGCATCATCAGAAGTATATTATGATGTTAGTGAATATAGCGAAAAATATCCGTATTTAACATTATATGTAGGTATGAACCAAACTTCAAGTGCAGGTAATGGTGTTAAAGTATATATTTATACATCTGATAAAGATCAATTTTATCCAAGTGGTGCACAACACTGGACACTAAAAAATACTGAGACAGCAGATAGAGTAGTTATGCCAGGACAAAATGCAGTATTTGAAAAAATAGACATTAGAGGAGCAAAATATATAAGACTTCAAGCATATGATAATGGAAGTAACGGAAATGATCATATTGCATATGTAGAGCCAATGCTTATTACAGAGAACTATAAAGAAGATGCAGGTAGTGATATTAACATCAAAACAGTAGCAGAATATGATGAAATATTAAAAAGCAAAGAATTAGCTGAGATTACCTCAGGAGAATATGAATTAACATTATTACAAAGAGAATTAGTAAATAAAGTAGGAGAATATGCTTTAAAAAGATATTTGAAAGAAAGTGATGATAATGAAGAAACACTTTCATGGTTAATGAATGATGTAGATGCATTACGTCTTTATATATCTGGTGGAGAACCAAATGGAGCAAGTTATTTTAATTCCTTAACACAACTTACTAGACTATTGAAAGCATATAAAAGTGACTTTGATGATAAAACTTCAATATCAGATGCAGGTATCAAACTTTTAGAGAAAAAAGGTTTGAATTGGGATACAACTAAGGGAAGTTTATATAAAAGAATGGCAATAACACTTTCATTAACACACTCTGCAAGAGTAAATTTATGGATGCAAGCTTCAGAACACAATTTATCAGATGCAGTAGATCGTTATAAAATTTATAAAGATTTATATAATAATGGACAATTCAAAGCTACTGATGCAGTAAATATAACACCATGGTTTGAAACTTTTAGTATTGAAGAAATGAGATGGGTTTTAGGTACAAGTATTGATGATGAAGAAATTGTATGGTTAAATGAATATACTCAATCAAAAATAGATAAAAATCCAGGAAGTGCATGGGGATTATTAACTCCACACTCTTATATGGCTTATGTATGGCCTAACTATTCAAATCCAGTTTATTATGATGAGGCTAACAAAGATTACTTTAACGAGTTATTTGCAGTAGAAAAGAAGAATGCAGATGGAACAGTTACGAAAAAAGGTTTATTTGATTATATACCTTATAGAAATGGTACACCATATACTTACAAATTATGGATGAACTTTAGAAATAAATTTGGTACTGGTGCAGTTTGTGGTGGTATATCAAAATCAGGACATTGTATCCGTGGGGTGCATGCAATACCATCAGCAGTTATTGGTCAACCAGGGCACGCAGCAATTCTTTACTATACCCAAAATGCAGAAGGAAAAGGATATTGGGGAATTGATAATGATGTATCTGGATGGAACTACTCAGAAAAAGGTGAAAGAATGCCTTTAGGATGGGGAAATGATAGAACTTATGTAAGGGGTTACAATGTACCATATGTTATATTAGCCCAAGAAGCATTAAATGATTATGAAAATTTGGAAAAAGCAGAAAAGCTTGTAAAATTAGCAGATGTTTATAAAGATGATAAAGCAAAACAAGAACAAATTTACAGAGAAGCAATTAAAGTTCAATCTATTAACTTAGATGCATGGGCAGGACTTGCTAAATTATATGTAAATGATGAAACTAAAACAGAGGAAGATTATTACAACTTAGAAAAGGAAATGATGGAAGCTTTAAAATATTTCCCATTTCCAATGTATAATTTATCAAACTATATTAAAACCAAAATAACAAGTGTTGAATATTCTTTCAAATTTACAGTATTACAAGCAAAAATATTAAATGAAGCAAAAGATTATAAAGGTTCAGCAGTATTACAACCAAATTTAACAAGAGGATTTGCAGCACATTTATTAGGTCAAATAGATACTAGTTTAGCAAGTTTCTCATTTGATGGAGAAGATGCAGGAAAAATTGTATTATCAAGTCGTTTTGATGGAAATGGTGTTCGTTGGGACTACAGTTTAGATGGAAAACAGACTTGGAATGAAGTTGCATTTGATGCACAAGAAGAACACAAGTTGCAATTAACAACAAAAGAGTTAAATGATATTACAGCTGAAAATGATATTTATGTTCATATTGTTGGTGCAAATTATAGTGAGGAAAATTTATACAAAATTGATATTTTTGAATCAGCAGGTTTACCAAGTACTTTATATGCAAATGATTTAGAAAATAAATTAATTGCATCAGTACCTAGTATGCAATGGAAATATAGAGAGGAAGATGACTGGACTTTCTATAGAGATGAAGAACCAGATTTAACAGGCAATAAAACAGTTATTGTTAGAATGGGAAGAACGGGAACATATTTGGAAAGTAAAACAAGTACAACTTATGAATTTACAACAAACATTGAGCAAAATGCTAGAAAATATATTCCAATTGAGCATTTATCTATTCATGGTGTTTCAACAGAAGCAACATCAAATGGAGGTGCAGCAGTAAATGGTATTGATGGAAACATGAACACAAGATATCACTCAGCATGGAATGGTAGCGATACACAAAGATATATTATTGTAAAAATAGATAGACCAGTTTATCTTTCAGCAGTAGAGTATGTTCCAGCAGCTGGTGGAAATGGTAAAATTGTAGATGGAACTATTTGGGGAAGTATGGATGGTGAAAACTGGGAAGTGTTAACTAGCCAAAAGAACTTAACATACAATCCTTCAAATGTTGCTACAAATGAGCAGGCTAAAGCTAATACAAAACCTTTTGAAATAGAAAGTTTAAGAAAAGTACAATATGTTAAGATTGTAGCAGATAGAACAAATGGAAATTGGTTTGCTGCTAGAATGTTTAACTTCTATGAAAGTACAGAAGTATCAGCTATGTTCTCATTTGATGGTGCTAATGCAGGAAAAATTATATTAGCAGATGAATATCAAAATGTAAATTGGCAATATTGTATTGATGGAACTAACTGGAAAAATGGAAATGGAGCAAGTTATCAATTATCAAGAGAAGAGTTAGAACAAGTTAATGAAAACGATAATATCAAAATCCGTTTTGATGGAAATGAAAAAGTAGCTACTATTAACATTCAAAAGGGAAGTGTCATAGAACAAAATGTTTATGTAAATGATTGGGAAAATAGATTAATAGGAATAGCTAACATTGATAGATTAGAATGGAAATTAGCAAATAGTGAAGAGTGGACATCTTACCAAGAACAAGAACCAATCGTAAGAGGTGAGAATACACTTCTTATTAGAACAAAAGCAACTGGTATTTATGCAGCAAGTGATGTTACAGAGTATGAATTTACAGCAGATACTGATACAGAGACAGCAAAATATATACCAATTAAACATTTATCTATCCATGGATATTCAAGCCAATCAAAAGACAGTAAAAGACCATTTTATGCACCAAATGCAATTGATGGAAATAGAAATACATTATGGCATACAGATTTTGCAGTATCTATTGCAGGACAAAGAGCTTATGTTACTATCAAATTAGATAGTCCAAAATATATTTCTGCTATGGAGTTTGTTCAAAAGAAATATAAAGTGGATGATCCATGCCTTATTCAAAATATGATTGTATCTGTAAGCAGCGATGGTGAAAATTGGACAGAAATTGGTAGAAAAGAAAATTGCGAACAAAATGAAGAGTTTAAGAGAATTGACTTTGCAGAAAGCATGGAAGCTCAATATGTCAAACTAGAAATGGAAACTTATGATATGTTTGCATCACTTGCCATGGTAAACCTATATGAAGATACAACTAAGATTGAAAAAGTAAAAGGTGACATTGATGGTGATGGAGAATTAACCGTTAATGATATTGCATTATTAAAATTACATTTAATTGCTATAGAATTTCTAGAAGGTGAACAATTAGAAGCAGCAGATATAGACGGAGATGGAAGAGTTTCTATTAATGATATGGCTCAAATAAAATTAAAATCACTTGAGTAATTAAAATGATAAGATAAGGACTGCTAAGAAAATAGTAGTCCCTATTTTGTATTCTAAGAAAAATAGATAGTATAGATTTTTTTTGTCTTATGTGATACAATTAGTAAAGTAAAAAGGGAGTAACTTATAAATGAATGAAAATAAGACAAATATCAACTGGTATCCAGGACATATGGCGAAGACAAAAAGACAAATTATAGAAGATTTAAAATTAATTGATATTGTAGCAGAAATTATTGATAGTCGTATTCCAGTTTCTAGCCAAAATCCTGATATTCAAGAAATAATCAAAGATAAAAAAAGACTTATTATTTTAAATAAGTCAGACTTAGCTTGTGAACAAGAAAATAGAAAATGGATAGAATACTTTAAGAAAGAACAAATACCAGCTGTGCTAGTAGACTCTGTATCAGGAAAAGGAATTCAAGAGGTACTTCAAAAAATAGTAGAGATTTATGATGAAGAAAAATATCAAACAAAAGGAAGAATAGGAAAGTCTATTCGAGTAATGATATTAGGAATTCCAAATGTGGGGAAATCTTCTTTTATTAATCGAATTGCAAAAAGAAATACTGCACAGGTTGGTAACAAGCCAGGGGTAACTAGACAAAAACAATGGATTAGAGTATCAGACCAAATAGAACTATTAGATACACCAGGTGTATTATGGCCAAAGTTAGGAAATCAAGAAGTAGCTTTGAATTTGGCTTATACAGGAACTATTAAAGATGACATTTTATCTACTTTGGATATAGGATATGAATTGTTAAAAGTACTACAAAGTAACTACTTATCCAATTTACAAGAGAGATATAAATTGCAAGAAAATGAAATAGAAGGTATTTTGAAAAATAGAGATTTAGAAGAAAATGAAAAAATAGTAGAACTAATGAACCTAATTGGTAGAAAACGTGGAGCAGTTATTTCAGGAGGAGAAATAGATTTAGAAAGAGTTGCTAGCATAATATTAGACGATTTTAGAAGCGGAAAGTTAGGAAGAATTACATTAGAAAGTGTTGGTTTAGGGACGTATCTTTAACTGACGCTTTTAGAAAAATAATAATATGATAGAGTAATTTGAAAAGTGTTGGTTAAAGGTACGTCCCTAAACTGACACTTGACGAAAAGGAGAATTATTTAATTTGGAACTAATAGAAAGAAAAAGAAGTATAGAAGAAGTAAGACAAATGTCACCACTAACATGGGCATATGTAGGAGATAGTGTTTATGAACAATATATTCGTACACACTTAGTTAATACAACAAAATTAAAGCCACATGAATTACATATAAAAGCTATTAAATATGTCAAAGCAAAAGCTCAAGCAGATATTTTGCAAAAGTTAGAAGAGATACTAACTGAAGAAGAGAAAGATATTGTAAGAAGAGGAAGAAATACTAAGAACAATCATATTGCTAAAAATGCTTCTGTTCAAGACTATATGTATTCAACTGCATTTGAAGCATTAATAGGATATTTATATTTAACGAAGCAGGACGAGAGACTAAGTGAAATATTAAATAAAATTATTGAGTGAAAACATTGACGAAACTACTAAAAATATGGTATATTATTAGAGTAGTTTTGAATATGTGGCCCCTTGGTCAAGCGGTTAAGACGCAGCCCTCTCAAGGCTGAATCATGGGTTCGATTCCCGTAGGGGTCACCAAATAGAAAAAGGAACTAGAAAGACATTGTCTTTCTAGTTCCTTTTTGGTGGCTTATTTCTCCTCCAGAAGAGCACGAGGAATCCGGTCAAAAGGCTTCTTCTGCTGCTTACGCTGCATTTTCACATACCCCTTGTACGCTTTAGTACGGCAAGGAATCCGAACGCTAGAATCAAAGGGCGTAGTTGTCGAATCGCGAAGGACTTGATCAACAATGGATTGCTGGGATGTGCCGAAGAGTACCGAGAGTTCTTGCTTAGGATCCATGAAACCAACCTCCAAAAATGAATTATCGCTTTGCGATATAAGACGTATTATACAAGAAAAACATAGAAAAGTAAAGAAAATTTGCATCTAAATAGAAAATTTAAATAAATTACTTGACAAAACATAAATTTGGTATATAATAGCAATATACAAACAATGATTCGTAAATAGGAGGCGCACCATGATTACCACTTTACATATTCAAAATATAGGGATTATCGATGATTTATCAATTGACTTTAATGAAGGGTTTAATGTATTAACAGGTGAAACAGGAGCAGGAAAAACACTAATTATTGGTTCACTTAGCATTTTAGCAGGTGGAAGATTTCCAAAAGAGATGATACGCAATGGAGAAAGCTATTCCTTTATGGAAGCTAACTTTTATTGTCCAAATAATGAAAAAGCAATTGATGACAATATTATTATCTCTAGAGAAATACATAGTAATGGTAGAAGTTCTTGTAAAATAAATGGGCGATTAGTAACCGTAAATGAATTAAAAGAACTTATGAGTGAAGTTATTGATATTCATGGTCAACATGACAGTCAGCTTATTTTAAATCCTACAAAGCATATTAGTTATCTAGATAGTTTTATTGGAAAAGAAATTGAAAAAGATTTAAGTGATTATAGAGAAAAATTAAAAGAGTATAAAAGTTTAAAACAAGAATTAAAAAATACTTATGGAGAAGAAAAAGAAAAGGAAAGAAGACTTGATTTGCTTTGTTATCAGCTAGAGGAAATTGAAAGTGCAAAATTAAACAAGACAGAAGAGGCAGAATTAGAAGAGAAACATAAAAGAATGCAAAATGCAGAAAAGCTAAAAGAAAATTTAGCACAAATTGATAATGAATTAAATGAAAATGCGATAGGAGCAATTAGTAATGCAATTCGTAGTTTAGAGAAAATTCAAGATTGTGGAAAGGAATATAATGAAAAATTAAATATACTAAAAAGTAGTTATTATGATATTCAAGAACTAGCTAGAGATTTTAGTGATATGAAAGAAAATGTAGATTTCGATGATGATGAGAGAAATAAAATTGAAAGTAGATTAGATTTGATTTATTCTCTAAAAAGAAAATATGGAAATACAATAGAAGAGATATTAGTTTATGGAGAAAAAATAGAAGAAGAAATCCATAAAATTGAAAATCTAGACGAGTATCATACAAAAATAAAAAAACAGTTAGAAAAGTTAAAAGAACAAATGAAAGAAATTGCAACCAGAATGCACCAATTAAGAAAACAGTCTGCTAAAATTTTAGCAGAGAAAATTAATGGGCAATTAAAAGAACTAGAAATGCAAAGTGCTAAATTTGAAGTTCAGATATTAGAAGAAGCGAATTTTAACGAAAATGGAACAGATATTATAGAATTTATGATTTGTACTAATGTAGGTGAAGGAATGAAACCTTTAACCAAAATTGCATCAGGTGGAGAAATGGCAAGAATTATGCTTGCAATTAAAAATGTCTTAGCAGATGTAGATGCAGTAGGAACTTTAGTATTTGATGAAATTGATACAGGGATTAGTGGAAAAGCAGGTCAAGCAGTAGGCGAAAAAATGAAAGAAATTGCTCAAAATCACCAAGTAATTTGTATTACACATTTACCAGCTATTGCTGCAAAAGGAGATTATAACTACTATATTCATAAGCAGACGAAAGAGAATAAGACATATACTAATATTAGACAATTAAACGAAGAAGAAACCATTGAAGAAATTGCTAGAATATCCTCAGGAGAAATTACAGAAATAGCAAAAGCACACGCGAGAGAACTTAGAAGGGCTAGCTAGAAAAAAGTTTAAAAAACTATTGCATTTTAAAATAAAGTATAGTAATATTTTATGGGGTGCAAAAAATGATGAAATTTGTAGATGAAAAGAACAAATTAAAAATGGCAAACCTAAAAGCAATTTTCAAAATTGCTGTATTTGCAATTGCATTTTCATCTATGATTTATATAATTTCAATGATAAAACACTAATATTTTTATTAGTGTTTTTGTTTTTTTAAAATTCATTTTTAGCAAACCAAATAAAAGATAAAATAAGAGGAGGAAAATTTTATGAACGAGAGCAAGATGACGATTGACGTAAACGAAAAGCCACCAATTGCAAAATGGATTGTTTTAGCAATTCAACACGTTTTTGCAATGTTTGGCGCAACTATTTTAGTACCAATTTTAGTAAATTCTGCAGCAGGAGAAACAGTGCTTACCATACCAGTAGCATTAGTAGCATCTGGAATAGGAACTTTAATTTATATCCTATGTACAAAAGGTAAATCACCAGTATATTTAGGAAGTTCATTTGCCTTTATTGCACCACTTGCAGCAGCATACTTAAAAGGTGGAATTTCAGGAGCCATGACAGGTATCTTGGTAGTAGGCTTAATCTACATTGTAGTTGCAACCATTATTCACTTTGTAGGCAAAAACTGGTTAGATAAATTATTACCACCAGTCGTTATTGGACCAATGATTATGATTATCGGTTTAGGATTAGCACCTAGTGCTATTTCTCAAATAGGCTTAACTTCAGGAGTAGAATTTGAATGGAAGACTGTATTAGTTGCAGTAGTATCTTTCTTAGTAACAGCTATTGTTATGATAAAAGCAAAAGGGTTCTTAAAAATTATTCCATTTTTAGTAGGAATTATTACAGGATATATTGTAGCTGTTTGTTTAGGAATAGTAGATTTCACAGTAGTAGCTGAGGCACCATTCTTTAGCGTACCAGAATTTGTTTTCCCATTTATAAACTATACACCAAATTTTGAAGCATTAATTACAATTGCACCAATTGCATTAGTAACACTATGTGAACATATTGGAGACCATACATCATTAAGCAATATTATTGGAAAAGATTTATTAAGAGATCCAGGTCTAGACAGAACTATACTTGGTGATGGTATTGCAACATTTGTTGCAGGTTTAATAGGAGGACCTGCTAATACTACTTATGGAGAGAACACATCAGTAGTAGGAATGACAAAAGTAGCTTCTGTATGGGTAATTGGATTAGCAGCCATTTTTGCTATCGTAATAGGATTTTTAGGAAAATTCACAGCTTTAGTTTCAACAATACCAAGTGCAGTTCTAGGAGGAGTTTCATTACTTCTTTATGGTTTTATCGCAGTAAATGGATTAAAAGTACTAATTCATAACCAAGTAGACTTTGATAATCCTAAAAATGTAGTAGTAGGAGCATCTATGCTAGTATTAGGCTTAGGTGGAGCTGCTATTTCTATCATTAGTGGAGATTTATCTATTACAATTTCAGGAATGAGTTTAGCAGCAGTTGTAGGAATTTTAATCAATCTTTGCATTCCAGAAAATAAAACAAAAGAACAAAAAGAGAAAATGAAAAAGGAAAAAGAAATTAAGAAGGCTGAAAAAGTAAAAGAAAAGGAAGCAAAAAAAGATAAGTCAGTTGTATGAAGCGAAGTGAGTTACAAATGACTTATGCAATGGAGTGCAATGTAATGAAACGAAATTGCAAAAAGTAAAATCTTAATCATAAATAGAAAGAAGGAAGAAAGTTATGAAAACAATTGAATTAAATCATCCTTTAATACAACATAAATTAGCTATTTTAAGAGATAAAAAAACAGGAACAAAAGAATTTCGTGAATTAATTAGTGAAATTGCTACATTTCTATGTTATGAAGCAATGAAAGATGCGCAATTAGAAGAAACAGAAATTGAAACACCAATTACAACTATGAAAACAGGAAAATTAAATGAAGATAACTATGCCTTTGTTCCAATATTAAGAGCAGGAACAGGAATGCTAGATGGTGTGATTAGCGTTGTTCCAAATGCAAAAATAGGGCACATTGGAATGTACCGTAATGAAGAAACTTTTGAGCCAGTTAACTATTTCTTTAAAGTGCCAAAAGATATTGAACAAAGAGAAGTCATCATTTTAGACCCAATGCTTGCAACAGGCGGTTCTGCAATAGATGCAATTGAACTTTTAAAAAGCAAAGGCGTTAAGAAAATGAAATTTTTATCTATTATTGGAGCACCAGAAGGAATTGAAAGAGTAGAAAAAGAACATCCAGATGTTCAAATCTATTGTGCACATATAGATGACCATTTAAATGCGAACAAATATATTGTTCCAGGTTTAGGTGATGCAGGAGACAGAATTTTTGGAACGAAGTAGAGAAGTTTGAAATTAAAGGACAGATATGCTATAATATACATAATGATACAAATGTATCAAAAAATAATAGGAGTGAATTTTATGACAGCTAGAGGAAAACAGGTAATGGATCAGTGGATAAAGGAGGAGAAACAAATAACGGTACATTTTCAAGATGGAAAAAAGCTGACAGGAAAATTAATCGACTATGATGACATAGAAATTGTACTGGAAAGTCAGCAGGAATACACTTACGCTGGCAAGCCGTCTGAAACGATAATCTGCCGAAACTGGATTTATGTTCAGAAAGCTCCTGATGATTCGTGCCACGACTAAAACTCCAAAAGGCGCATGGAATATCTATGCGTCTTTTCTTTGGCCAAAAACACGAAAATATAATTAGGATGGCAGTTGAATTTTTTTTTCTGTTATGATATAAGTTTAAATATAAAGAGAAAATAGAAAAAACATAGGAGGCAAGCTATGAAAATAACAAAAGTAGAGGCATTAGCCAATATAGCAAATGAAATTAGAATGGGAGCACTAGAGCAAGTATATGAAGCACAGTCAGGACATCCAGGAGGAGCACTTTCTTGTAGTGATATTTTAGCAGTTTTATACTTTAACCAAATGAACATAGACCCAAAACAACCAAATGCATCAGCAAGAGATAGGTTTGTATTATCCAAAGGACATTGCTCACCAGCTTTATATGCTACTTTAGCAAGAAAAGGATATTTTGATAAAGCGGTTTTAACAGGTTTTAGAAATATAGACAGTAATTTACAAGGACACCCTGATATGACGAAAATACCGGGAGTAGATATGACAACAGGCTCTTTAGGACAAGGACTATCAGCAGCAGTAGGAATGGCAATTGGCTCTAAAATGGATAGTGCAGGTTGTAGAGTATACTGCTTAGTTGGTGATGGAGAAATTGAAGAAGGACAAGTTTGGGAAGCTGCTATGACCGCCAGTAAAAATAAATTGGATAATTTATGCGTGATTGTAGACCATAATGGATTACAAATTGATGGAACAGTAGAAGAAGTTGCAGGATTAATAGAAATCAAGGAGAAATTTGAGAGTTTTGGTTTTTATACAATAGAAATTGATGGACATGATATAGAAGAAATCATACAAGCTTTTCAAGCTGCAAGAAGTGAAAAAGGTAGACCAACTGCTATTATTGCAAACACCATAAAAGGAAAAGGAGTTTCTTTTATGGAAGGAAAGGCGCAGTGGCATGGAAAGGCTCCTAATCAAGAACAATATGAAGAAGCAATGAACGAATTAAAATTGCAACAAATTATTGGATAACTAAATTATCTTATAATTATATTAGAATTTAATGATTTATATTTAAGTTTTAAGAATAAAGTTTAATAGAAAGAAGTGAATAAAGATGAAAGAAGATAAAAAAATAGCAACTCGTCAAAGTTATGGAGAAGCTTTAGTTGAACTAGGAGAAAAGAACAATGATATAGTGGTATTAGATGCAGATTTGTCAAGTGCTACCAAAACGAATATTTTTGCAGAGAAATTTCCAGATAGATTTATTAATGTAGGAATTGCGGAGCAAAATTTAATGGGGACAGCTGCAGGTCTTGCTGCATATGGAAAAGTTCCTTTTGTTAGTACATTTGCAGTTTTTGCAGCAGGAAGGGCTTATGACCAAATCCGCAATAGTATTTGCTATCCGAAGTTAAATGTCAAAATATGTGCAACACATGCAGGGTTAACAGTAGGAGAAGATGGCGCAACACATCAAATGTTAGAAGATTTAAGTTTAATGAGAACTCTTCCAAATATGACAGTGATTTCTCCATCAGATGATACACAAACGAGATGGGCAATAGAAGAAGTTCAAAAAATAGAGGGACCAGTTTATGTTAGACTAGCAAGAATGGCGACCCCCGTTATTTATCATGAAAATCAAACCTTTGAGATTGGAAAAATGATACAATTAGGGGAAGGAACAGATGCTACTGTTTTTGCGACAGGAGTGATGGTAGCTGAAAGTTTAAAAGCACAAGAGATATTAGCAAAAGAAGGAATCGATATTCGTGTAGTAGATGTACATACCATTAAGCCAATTGATAGAGAAATGATTGTAAAATGTGCAAAAGAGACAAAGAAAATGATTACCATAGAAGACCATAGCATTATTGGCGGATTAGGAAGCGCTATTTGTGAAGTATTAGCTGAAGAATATCCAACTAAAGTGATTAGAATGGGAATGAAGGATCAATTTGGAAAATCAGGTAAAGCAGAGCAGTTATTAAAATATTTTAAGCTAGATAGTGAAAGCATTAAAGAAGAAGTTAAGTTAGCCGTGAGAAGCGACAGCGAGCTACGGATAACTTATGCAGAAAGGAAGTGTAGCGAAGTTAGCCGTGAGAAGCGACAGCGAGCTACGGATAACTTATGCAGAAATGTAGTATGGTGAAATTAGCCATACAAAGTGAGCATGTGAGATTGTAATCCTTGATTTTAGTATAAGGGAGTAACAAATGAAAAATGAAGAAGAAAAAATGCAGGAATTCATTAAGGATTTCACCAATGCCCATGACAGTATAAGAAAAGTAAAGGGAATAGATGAAGCGGCAAAGGTAATTAAGATTAGCTTAAAAACAGCTATTATTATAGGGATAATTGTGGCTATTATTGTGTCAATTCCAATTGCCATTATGATATATGATAACATGTCAGTAGTATTTACTATGGATAAAGAAGACTATATCTCTAAATTTGAAAAAACTTATCGACAACAAATAGAAATAGTGGAAGATGATTCTACTAATAAAGGAAATGGAACGATTGTGTTTAAAACGCAAAAAGAGCCAATGGTAGAATTTAAAGCAGTGAAAAAAATTGCAGGTGGAGTAGAAACTTACTATTTAGAATATGAGGGAAAAGCTTTAAATTATTACATAGAAAATGGACCAAAAGAAATTTTTCAAGGAGTAGAGGTAGAAAAAACACCTAGAAAAGTTGTGCTAAATATGTTTAAATCAGCAGAAATATTTGATTTCAAAGCATATTTGCCAATAGAAAGCTATGGAAAAATAGAAGAAGGGGTGCACCAACTATTAGCAATCAAAAAGTTCATGCAAGAAAAGATAGAGACCTTTGAAATTCCTTTATCTTTAAAAATTGGAGACTATACTAGTTGGTATGACTATAACCAAGAAAAAACGGAAGAACAGATTATTAACCAAGAAAAGCAGTTATATTATTGGTACTTAAAAAATAATGAGGCTGATATCAGTTTTATTCCAGAAGAGGATTTACTAAAAATTGATAGGCCACAGACTTTAGATGTTTATGTTAATGGAGAAAAGTTAGTGGATAAAAGGCAAACAGAGGCTGAAAAATATTATGCTGAGCAGGATGGACGAGACTATAAAACAGTATATATTGTAGCTAACTATAATCAGGACAATAAATGCTATGAAGTTCCAATTTCAAGTGTCATTGTTAATTGCGATAAATTTCAATTATTAAAAGGTAATATCAATGCAGAATTTGATTTTAGCTATCAAAATAAAAAATATGCAATTCATTATTTTGATGACAAAGTTCATGGAAGAAAACTACCATCTAGTGGCAATCTAGAATTCTTAGAGCAAGTATTAAAAATTAAAATAAAATATGATTATCAAAATAAAAAGGTGAACTTAATTATTGAATAGAATTGTGAATTTTATGTGAATTTTAAAAAATAGACAAAATAGAACAAAAACAGAATAATTGCGACTTACAAGCAAAATTATTCTGTTTTTTCCATAAAAAACTATTGCAAAGAATGCATTTTATTGTTATGATTAAATAGATACGAAAGAAAATTGAGGAAAATTGTTAGAACAATTTGTGATGATTTCCTAGAATATAGAAAATTTAAGGAGTTAACAATGATTGAGTTTAGAAATGTTAGCAAAACATATGACACAGGGACAGAAGCTGTACATAATGCCAACTTTAGAATTGACAAAGGCGACTTTGCTTTTCTAGTAGGAAGCTCAGGCTCAGGAAAATCTACTTTAATTAAGTTAATCTTAAAAGAAGAAGAACCAACATCAGGAAATATCATTATTAATGGAAAAGATACTACTTTTCTAAAGCCTAAAAGAGTTCCATTTTTAAGAAGAAGTATGGGAGTAGTATTCCAAGACTTTAGGCTTTTGCCAGATAGAACAGTTTATGATAATGTAGCTTATGCAATGTACATTGTAAGGTCTACACCAAGACATATTCGTAGACAAGTTCCTATGGTATTATCTTTAGTAGGACTTAGCAATAAAGCAAAAATGTATCCAAATGAATTATCAGGAGGAGAGCAACAAAGAGTAGCATTAGCAAGAGCATTAGTCAATAATCCTTCTATGCTAATTGCAGATGAGCCAACAGGAAACTTAGACCCTGAAACAGCTTGGAATATTATGACATTATTAAGTGATATTAATGCAAGAGGAACCACAGTAGTTGTAGCAACACACGCAAAAGATATTGTAAACAAGATGAAGAAAAGAGTTATTCAAATTGAAGAAGGCAATATTGTAAGAGATGATAAAAAAGGTGGGTATGACAGTGAGGTATAATATATTTGGTTATTTAATTGGAGAAGGTTTTCGAAATGTATTTAAGAATAAAAAATCTACTATCGCATCTTTAATTATCATGTTTGCAACGATGTTTGTATTCGGAATCTTCTTTATTGTGGAAGAAAATGTAAATCATTTAACAAAAACGGTGGAACAACAACAAGGAATGTCAATATTTATTTATGACACTGCAACAGAAGCACAGCAAAACGAGTTGGCAACAAAAATTAGAAATATGCAATATGTTAATACAGTAACATTTAAATCAAAAGAAGATGCATTAGAAGAAGTAAAAAGAATGTTTAAAGATAAGAAAAATTTGATGTCAACCTATGAAAGGGAAAACCCATTTAAAGCTTCTTTTGTGGTTACATTAACAGATTTGGAAAAAGCAGATGAAGTGCAAACACAAATTGAAAATTCTTCAGAGATTATTGCAAATGTAGTAGCACGTTCAGATACAATGGAAACTTTAGTAAAGGTAGCGGATGGCATTAAGATTATTTCAATTGTTATTTTAGTAATATTAATTTTAATTTCTATCTTTATTATAACAAATACTATCAAGCTAACTGTACATGCAAGAAGAAAAGAAATTTCAATTATGAAATATGTAGGTGCAACCAATGGCTTTATTAGATGGCCATTTATGGTAGAGGGTATGATTATTGGACTAATTTCAGTACTTGTATCTCTAGCAATACTATGCCCTTGCTATACTGCAATAGCAGGAAGAATTGAAGAATCTTTAATTGCAATAAGAGTGAATATGCCATTACTAACACTTCAAGAAATATTTGTACCATTATTAATTGTTTACTTAGTATTGGGGCTTGGAATTGGTGCTATCGGTAGTGCTATTTCCATGAAGAAATACTTAGATGTATAAAGCACAAATCATACAATGTTATGAAAAGAAAAACAAAGAAATAATTATTTCTTATGAAAAATACAGGGAGAGAGAAAGGGTTTTAAGTCGCGTATGAAAAGGAAAATTGTATCTATTATATTAGTTTTAGCATTATTGCAAGTTGGTTTTACCAATATGGTTATTGCTTATACTCAAAGTGATGTAAATGCAACACAAAATAAAGTGAATCAAGCAAAGAAACAACAAAATGCTATTAAGGCAGAGAAAGAAACTATTTTAAATGAAATTGCAGATTTAGATGATAAAATTAGTGAATACGAAAGTGAATTAGAAGAGTTAAATGCAAAAATCAAAAAGTTAGAAGGGCAAATTGAAACTAAGGGAAAAGAAATTGAAAAGTTAAAAGAAGAGTTTGAAGAAATGCAACAACTTTTAACAGATAGACTAGTAGCTATTTATGAAGAAGGACAAGTAAACTTCTTAGATGTACTTTTATCTGCTGAGAGTATTTGGGATTATATTTCTATGCCAACTAGAATTCAAGAGTTGACAGAAGCAGATAATAACCAAATGGAGAAAGTAGAAAAGCAAAGAATAGAAGTAGAAAAAGCACAAAAACAATTAGAAGAACAAAATACAGAATTAAAAGATGCAAAGAAAACAGCTGAAACAAAGCAAAAACAATTGGTAATTGTAAAAGCAGATAAGCAAAATAAAGCAGCTAATTTAACAGCAGAACAAAAGAAATTACAAAGTCAAATTAAAAAATATAATGACGAAATTAAAAAAATGGAAGAAGAAATTGCAAAAGCAGCTCAAGGTTCTAATGGTGGATATGTAGGTAACTTTAATGGAACATTAAGTTGGCCAATTTCTAGAAATTCAACAAATTATAATTACATAACATCTTATTTTGGAAATAGAGATGTACCAGTAGCAGGAGCGACTGCAAACCATGGAGCAATTGATATCGGTGTATATTCAGGAACACCAATTTATGCTTGTGGTGATGGATATGTTATGGTTAGTAGCTATAATGGAGCAAGAGGGGTTTATGTTATGATAAAACATGCAGACAATTTATATACTTTATATCAACATTTAAACTCATCTTCAGTTAAAGTAGGACAAACTGTAAAGAGAGGACAATTAATTGCATATAGTGGTAACACAGGAATTACTTCAGGACCTCACTTACACTTAGAAGTACGTACTAGCCCATATTATGGAAGCGAAGTGGATCCATTAAAATACATGCATTGGTAATAAAAAATAGAATTATAAGGAGGGGGAATACGATGTTAAAAAGAAAATTAATTTGTATTCTCCTTGCTATTATTTTAATCGTAAGCTATTCTATTGTTTCTTTTGCGGCAGATACAAATCAATTGCAAAATGAAGCAACACAAAATAATCAAGTAAATAACACACTTACAACAGAAGAAATGGATGAGTTAAATCAACAAAAAGAGGAAATAGACAGCAAACTAGAAGAAGCAAATCATAAGTTAGAATATGTGCAAGGAGAAATGTCAACATCTCTTCTAGAAATTCAAAAATTAAGTGATAGAATTTCACAATATGAAAATGAGAATAAACAATTGAAGGAACAACTAGTAAAGCTAGAAGCTTCTATTGAGGAAAATACAAAGTTATTAGAGACAGTAACAGAAGAGTATAATCAAAAAGACCAATTATTGAGGGAAAGACTGGTGATTCTTTATGAAGAAGGAGAATATAGTTTTTTAGATACATTATTATCCTCAGAAAGCTTTACACAGATGCTATCTCGCTATTATTACATGCAAGAAATAGCAGAATATGATAATGAGTTAATTGAAAAAGTAGCCGAGCAAAAAAACAAGATGGATATTACCAAACGAAAATTGGAAAATGAAACTACTCAAGTTAGAATCTTAAAGGCAAAAGCAGAGCAAAACGAAATGGTTGTAAAAAACACAAAAACTATGCATGAGGACTATGTAGCACAATTATCGAAAAAAGAGCAAGAATTAAATGACAAGATTAATGAATACAAAGTAGAATACATAAGGGTACAGTTGAAATTAGAAGAAATTGCTACGAATTTTGATGGATTTCAAATTCAATACACAGGTGGTAGTATGTTATGGCCAGTAGCAACTACAGGAACAGTGATAACTTCTAATTATGGTACAAGAGTGTATCCAATACAAGGTACAAATGTTGTTACAGATTTTCACTTAGGACTTGACATTGCAGCACCATCAGGCTCTTTAATCGTATCAGCATTAGATGGCGTAGTGGTTTATGCAGGTTGGTTAGGTTCTTATGGAAATTGTGTTATGGTACAACATGGTAATGGTATCACAACAGTTTATGGGCATGGACAAAAAGTATTAACAGAAAGAGGAAAAGAAGTAAAACAAGGAGAGCCAATTATGGAAGTTGGTTCTACAGGAAATTCAACAGGTCCACACTGCCATTTTGAAGTAAGAATAGACGGTAAGACGACTGATCCTTTACAGTTTGTAAAAAAGCCATCTAATTAAAATGATCCTTTTTATGAATAAACTTGATAGTATATATTTTTTGGTTCTCAAATGCTCAAGGTAGTCAGCAAGTTCAAAGGAAAAGATCAACTTGGTACCTTTCAAACTGCAAAAACCTAGATAATTCAAGTTTTAATAATAAAAAAGAAAATCAATAATATAATATAAGTAAACTAAGAAGAAAAGAGAGAAGATAATGGAAAGAAATAACGGACAGAAAGTATATAAAATAGTAATGTTGGTAATGATTACAATAATCATTACCTCTTTAGTGACTGCATATGGAACTTATCAATATCTGAATACAAAAGGCTTGCCATCAGCAAGTACAAAAACAAGCACAGACTTAAAAGGCTTGGAATATACTTTGGCAAGGTTTAGAAGTGAATTAGAAAAGAAGTATATGGGAGAAATTAAAGATGAGGACTTATTTGATGGAGCAATTAAGGGATATATAGCAGGGTTAGGAGATCCATATACCGTATATTATACTAAAGAAGAAATGAAAGAGATTATGCAAGAAACCAATGGCAATTATGTTGGTATTGGTATTTATATGACATTGAATAAAGAAAAAAATGCTATAGAAGTCATTAAGCCAATGGAAGATTCACCAGCAGAAGTAGCAGGAATTTTACAAGGGGACCTTATCGTAAAAGTAGATGGAGAAAGCTATACTGGAGATAAAATGGATGAAGCTTCTAATAGAATTAAAGGCGAAGCAGGAACAAAGGTGAAATTAGAGATTTTAAGAAACGGTGAAACGAAAGAATTTGAAATTACTAGAAAGAAAGTATTAATTAGTCATATTACAACAAAAGTATTAGAAAATAATATTGGATATATTGCTATTTCTGATTTTGATGGTGGCTGTAGCGATGAATTTGAAAGCAAGTATAAAAAGCTAAAAGAAAAAGGAATTAATAAATTAATTATTGATATTCGTAACAATGGTGGCGGAATTGTAGATGAAGCTATTGATATATTAGATATGATTACAGATAAAGGGTCTACATTACTCATTACCAAAGACAAAAAGGATAATGAGGATATTACCAAAGCAAAGCAAAATCCTATTATCCAAATGCCAATTGTTGTTTTAACCAATGAATATTCCGCCAGTGCTTCAGAAATTTTGGCAGGGGCATTAAAAGATAATGAAAAGGCAACTTTAGTGGGAATGACTACTTATGGAAAGGGAGTTATTCAAGAATTACATCAATTAACAGATGGCAGTGGACTAAAGATTACAACAAATGAATACTTTACTCCAAAAAGAAATGCGATTAATAAAATCGGAATTGAGCCTGATGTAGAAATTGATTTATCTGATAAAGCAAAAGCAAGTACGAATTTGAAGGATGAAGATGATAATCAATTACAAAAGGCAATAGAAGTGATTAAATCTAAGTAAATTAAGGGTCTTGCAAAACTTGCAAGACTTTTCTAATTTTTTTATGAAAATCTATTGACATTTTTTTTGAAATTTAGTATACTTAGAAAGTCAACGGAAATGGGCGCATAGCTCAGCTGGGAGAGCATCTGCCTTACAAGCAGGAGGTCATAGGTTCGAGCCCTATTGCGCCCACCATTTCTAATATTTAGTTTAACTAAATATTTTTTTGCTTAAAAATGCATACCAGTAAATATTTTATTTACGGCCTGGTAGTTCAGTTGGTTAGAACGCTAGCCTGTCACGCTAGAGGTCGACGGTTCGAGCCCGTTCCAGGTCGCCATTTTATGCCTTGATAGCTCAGTTGGTAGAGCAAAGGACTGAAAATCCTTGTGTCACTGGTTCGATTCCAGTTCAAGGCACCAAAACAATTAAATAAGAAACTCAATCATATTGGTTGAGTTTCTTATTTATATGTATAAAATACATAAAGAAAAAGGAGAGAAAGAAACATGGAAGAGAATAATAAGAAATGCTTAGAAATTATAGAAAAGTTAAATCTAACGCCAAGAATAGAAAGTCATGAACCGATTTTAAATTATGAAACAGCTGAAAAAGTGGATAAAGAACTAAACTTTAATGGGCATGAAACAAAGTCATTATTTTTAAAAGGCAAATCAGGAAAATACTATATTTTTATAACCTTAATGGAAGAAAGAATGGATTCCAAACTACTAAAAAATCTAGTAGGAGAAAAGGTAAGTCTAGTTTCAGGAGAAGAGATGACAGAGTTAACAGGTATGGAACCGGGGTGTATGACACCGTTTGGATTAAAAGATGGATTGATTGAATCAATTGTTGTAGATCCAAAGATTTATCAAGAGGAAAAACTAATATTGGCATTTGGAACATCAAGAATGTCTATGGAAATAAAAGCAAAAGAGTTGAAAAAATTATTAGAATATTGTCATAAAACAATTATTATGCTAGAAGAACAAAATGAAGAAGAATAACATTTAAAAAGCATCATAAAATGTAACAAGAGAATTACATTTTATGATGTTTTTTATTGTGAAAAACAACAAGGTTCTTATATTAGGAGGATTTATGATACGAATTAATGAAAACTTTTTAAATCTAAAAGACAATTATCTATTTTCTACGATTAATCAAAAGATAGAACAATACAAAAAAGAGTATCCAGACAAGAAAATTATTCGATTAGGAATAGGAGATGTAACGAAACCACTTCCATTTGGCATTACAAAAGCAATGGAACAAGCTTGCATGGAAATGAACCAAGTAGAAACCTTTAAAGGCTATGGACCAGAGCAAGGATACGAATTTTTAAGAGAGAAAATTCAACAAGAAGATTATGAGAAAAAAGGAATTCAAATAGACAAAGATGAGATTTTTATTTCCGATGGAGCAAAATGTGATACAGCAAATATCACAGATTTATTTGCTAACGCCAATACAGTAGCCATTACAGACCCAGTTTATCCAGTTTATTTAGACAGTAATATCATTGCAGGTAGAACAAAAATCATTTATTTACCATGTACAAAGGACAATAACTTTGTACCAGAATTACCAAAAGAAAAATGTGATATCATTTACTTATGTTATCCAAATAATCCTACAGGAACCGTTCTAACAAAAGAACAATTGAAAATATGGGTGAACTATGCTAAAGAAAATAAAGCAATTTTGTTGTTTGATTCTGCTTATGAAAGATATATTACACAAGACAATATTCCACATTCTATTTATGAAATTGAAGGAGCCAAAGAAATAGCAATCGAATTTAGAAGCTTTTCCAAAACAGCAGGATTTACAGGTATTAGGTGTGCCTATGCTGTGATTCCAAAAGGATTAGTGGGGTATACCAAACAAGGAAAAGAAGTTTCGATTAATAGTTTATGGAAAAGAAGAAGTAGTTGCAAATTTAATGGAGTATCATATATTACGCAAAGAGGTGCAGAGGCTATTTATACAGAAGAAGGACAAAAAGGGATTGAAGAAAATATTAGGTATTATCAAGAAAATGCAAAATTATTAAAAGAAGGACTACAAGAAATGGGATATGAAATATATGGAGGAGTAAATTCACCATATATATGGCTTAAAATACCAAAGAGCCAAACTTCGTGGCAATTTTTTGACGAGTTACTTATGAAAGCAAATGTAGTAGGAACACCGGGAAGTGGATTTGGTCCAAGCGGAGAAGGGTATTTTAGACTAACTGCTTTTGGAAAAAGAGAAGAAATATTAGAAGCTATGGAAAAAATGAAAAGAATGTTTGAATAGTTGTCACATTCTAAAAAATGGGATATAATAAAGCCGAAATCAAAAGAAAGAGGAAAAGCATGGATAAGAAAGTAGAATTTAAGAAATATAGAGAAACATATCAAGAATTTTGGTATCGTAGTTATTCAGTTCATGAAGATGAAAAAGCAATTTATTTAGAATATGAATTTGAAATACCAAATTTAACTAAATTTCATCCAAAATTACAAATAGATAAAAAACAATTGCCATTAAAAAGTTTAAATACAGCACAAGTCAAAAATATGGTATTTCATATAGGAATGGTTGAACTAATTAGTTATTGGAAATGTACTTGTTCGCCAAAGGTGGTTATACAATGTGGCTATCTAAATCAAGAGCAAATAGGGTGGTGGAAGAAGTTATATTTCTATGGATTAGGAGAACTATTTTATCGTAATCAAATTCAAACTGATATAGAGAGTTTTATGCAAATAGAAAGCAGAAAGACAGAACAATTAGAATATCCAGAAATACAAGATAAGCCAGAAGGATATATCATTCCTATTGGCGGAGGAAAAGATTCGGTTGTCACTTTAGAAACACTAAACAGGAGCAAAGAGGATTATGGTTTAATCATTAATCCAAAGCCTGTCACCATAGAATGTGCCAAAATTGCAGGAATAGATGACGAACATATCATTGAAATACGTAGAACAATTGATAAAAATTTAATTGAATTAAATAGTCAAGGGTTTATCAATGGGCATACTCCATTTTCAGCAATGCTTGCATTTGTGTCTTATTTTATAGCATATTTGACAGGCAAAAAGTATATTGCTTTATCCAATGAAAATAGTGCCAATGAATCCAATGTAGTAGGAGAAAAAGTAAATCATCAATATTCAAAAAGCTTTGAATTTGAGTGTGATTTTGAGAACTATGTTTCTAAGTACTTAAAAGCACCAGTAAAGTATTTTAGCTTTCTAAGACCATTAAATGAATTACAAATTGCGAAGCTATTTGCGAAACATGAACAATATCACTCTACTTTTAAAAGTTGCAATGTAGGAAGCAAAGAAAAAGAATGGAAGTGGTGTTGCAATTGTGCTAAGTGCCTATTTGCCTATACCATTCTAAGTCCTTATTTATATCCACAAAAGCTAATCAACATTTTTGGGGAGGACTTATTTGAAAAACAAGAATTATTAGATACATTTTTAGAGCTGATAGGAAATAAGGATACAAAACCATTTGATTGTGTGGGTACTTTTGAGGAAGTGAATTTTGCAGTTAGTAAAGTCATAACAGATTTAGAGCAAAAGCATCAAACATTGCCATATTTATTGGAGTATTATAGAGAGCATTTTAGTTTAGCAGACATGACAGAAGATATTACCAAAAGATATAACGAAGAGAACCATTTGACGGAAGAACAAGATGAATGGTTAAGAAAAGAAATCGAAAGGTAGAAGAAAATGATTATAGAACTAATGAACTATTTGAAAGACAAAAAGGTTATTATATTAGGTTTCGGAAGAGAAGGAAAATCTACTTATAAGCTAATTCGAAATTATTTAAAAGACCAATTAATTTACATTGCAGACCAAAAGGAAAACTTTGAGAAAACAGAAGAATTATTACAAAATGATAAGAATATCATATGCTATTCTCGGAGAAGAATACTTAGACCATTTAGAAGAATATGATGTTATTATAAAAGCACCAGGAATTTCTTTTGTAGGAATGAATATAGAAGAATATGCTCATAAAATTACTTCACAATTAGAACTGTTGTTAGAGTTTTTTGATGTTTTTACTATTGGCGTGACAGGCACAAAGGGAAAAAGTACTACAAGTAGTTTGATATATCAAATTTTGCAAGACCAAGGAAAAAAGAGTATTTTATTAGGAAATATTGGAGTTCCTGTATTTGACTTTATAGAAGAACTTACAAAAGATACGATTATTGTTTTAGAGATGTCATCACATCAATTAGAGTATATGAAAACTTCTCCTAATATTGCAATATTACTAAATATTTTTCCAGACCATTTAGACCATTACAATTCTTATGAAGATTATGCAAAAGCAAAGTGTAATATTTATAAACATCAAAAAGAAACAGACTATTTCTTATACAATTCAGATAATGAAATGATACAAAAAGTACTAGAACCTGCAGAGGGAAAGACGTATTCTGTTAGTTTTGAGGGAAAAGAAGAAAGCAAAATTTATGTAAAAAATAACGCAGTATTTTTAGAAGATAAACCAATCTATGATACGCAAGAACCACGTAAACTAGTAGGAGATTATATCTTAAATAATATGATGTTTGTATTAGGGGTTTCAGAAATCTTAGGGTTAAATTTAAGGAAAACAGCTGATACCATTAACCAATTTGAGCCATTAAGGCATAGACTACAACTAGTAGGAAGTTATGAAGGGGTAGCCTATTATGATAATAGTATTGCTACTATTCCAAAGGCAACGATAGAAGCAGTAAAGGCACTTTCAAACGTAGATACTTTAATTATTGGTGGAATGGATAGAGGGATTGATTATACAGAGTTAATAGAGTTTATTAATCGAAGTGAAATGAATCATATTATTTGTATGCCAAAAACAGGGCATGACATTGCTAGCCAGATAGAAAAGAAAACCTATCTAGTAAATACTATGGAAGAAGCGGTAGTGACAGCCAAGCAAGTAACGACAAAAGGAAAGAGTTGTTTACTATCACCAGCTGCAGCAAGTTACGGATTTTTTAAAAATTTTGAAGAAAAAGGAGATATCTATCAAGAATTGGTGAAGAAGATATAGAAATGAATGATAGGAAAGAGAAATGAAGAAAATTATTTGGATAATTCGGAATAGTATGCTTAACCATTATCATTGCATTAAATATAGCAGTAACATCTAAAATGAATTTTTTTGAGTATATTGATATTCAATTCAATAACATATTATATATTGCAGGAATAGATGTGTTTATTTTCTTGCTATTTATGTCTACGAAATATATGAATCAGTATCTATATAATAAGAATGACAAAAGAGAAAAGATGATTAGAAGAACTGTTTTAACAGTAGCCATTGTTATTTATATGGCTTTTAGCATTATATGGACACTGAATGTAGAGTGTATTGTAGAAGGAGACCAAATCCCAGTCTTAGAAACAGCGACAGCACTTTATCATGATAATGTAGAAGAAGTTTTGCAACATGATACTTATGCAGGTGTTTCTATTGGAAGGTATCTAGAAACAAATCAACAACAAATTCCATTAGCTTGTATGTATTCAGTATTTCTAAAAATCATGCATACAGACCAAGCTGAAATGTTAAGGATCATCAATATTATTTCAAATGTATTAATAGTGCTAGCACTATATAAAATTACCACACAATTAGCCAAAGATTATCCTGTAAATAAGGCATTCATGTTTACATTGATTCTAACCTTTGTTTCAATACCAATGCTATCTACTTTTATTTATGGAGATATTCCAAGTTTAGCATTATGCTTATGGGCTGTGTATCTTATCATGAAATATAGAGAAAACAGAAAAATAAGATATATCATAAGTGCTGCTATTTTAAATATGATAGCATGTATGATGAGGATGAATAGTTTGATTTTTGTGATTGCAACAGTGATGTATCTCTTATTTACTTTATTAGAAAAGAACAATCTATGGAAAGAGAAAGTATTAAGTATTATGATGATTATAGTGTACTTAGTAATTTGCTTAGTTCCTTCATCATTAGTGAAATCTCACTTTTTGGAGAAATATCATTTAGATAAAGATAAAGCTTTTTCTAGTAGTAATTATCTTTTGATGGCTATGGTAGGAAGTAGAAGGTCAAATGGATGGTACAATGAATCCATAGGAGAATATACATTAAAAAATCCAGAAGCGGCAAAGGAAGAACATAAGGTACAATTAAAAGAAAGAATGAATTATTTTTTACATAATCCAGAACAAGCTATAGGGTTTTATGTTGTGAAACTAGCCTCCACTTGGACTGAAAACACATATTCTGCTGTTAGGAATAATATGAAAGAATATGAGGATCCGTTGCAGAAGATAGCAGATCCTGTATCTTTTTACCAAAAAGCATTATTGATAGTTATGTGTTTGTGCAGCCTTGTTGTCTTGATACAGAATAGGAAAAACTTGTCTTTAGAAGTGTTATTTTTGGTGACTATTTTTATAGGGGGATTTGCATTTCATATTTTATGGGAAACAAAATCTAGGTATATTATTCCATATATTGTTGTGCTAATGCCTGTGGCAAGTATCTGTATCAATAAAATAAAAAGCAGGTCGTCAGTATAAAACAATTAATCTATAAGAACGTTTGTCCTTACTGGTCGCAGATAAATCTGCGACAGGCGTTCGCTTTGCTTACCTTGCGCGGACTGCACTTATCTTATAGATTAATTGTTTAAAAAATGTTGCTTTTTTTCAAGAAATATGCTATTATATAGAAGGCTTGAAAAGCTAGCTTACCTTTTACTTAGTCTAAGGGAAAATACAAAATTAGATTTCTCCAACTTAGTACTCAGTTTAAGGCAAATAAAAATAAGGAGGAAACAAAAATGACAAAGGAAAGAAAACAAGAAGTTATTGAAACTCATAGAAGAGATGACAAAGATACTGGGTCACCAGAAGTTCAAATCGCTCTTTTAACAGAAAGAATCAATGAATTAACAGCACACTTAAAAGTTCACATGAAGGACAACCACTCTAGAAGAGGACTTTTAAAAATGGTAGGTGCAAGAAGAAACCTGCTTAACTACTTAGCTAAAAAAGATATCCAAAGATATAGAGATATTGTTGAAAAATTAGGATTAAGAAAATAAAAAGCAAAAATGGGCATTTCTACATTACAAAGTAAATGCCCATTTTGTCAATTATCTTAAAGTCGTATTTTAGGATAAAAAAGAAAATTTTAGCTATACTAAATTAGACTGAAGCAATATTAAAATTAGAATGTAGCTTGTATTATGAACTACCTAAGTAGTTTATAATAGAGGTTACGCTAATTTTGTATTGTTTAAGTATATATTTTTAAGGACAAGTATTTGTCAGAAAGGAAAAATTTATGTTTAAAATGTATGAAACAGAATTAGCAGGAAGAAAATTATCAATCGAAACAGGAAAAATTGCAGAACTTGCAAATGGAAGTGTTATGGTTCGCTATGGAGAAACTGTTGTTATGGTCAATGTAACATCAGCAAAAGAACCAAAGGAAGGAATTGACTTTTTCCCATTATCAGTAGATTATGAAGAAAAACTATATTCCGTAGGAAAAATCCCAGGAGGATTTACTAAAAGAGAAGGAAAACCAGCTGATAAAGCTATTTTGACTTCAAGAGCAATTGACAGACCATTAAGACCACTATTCCCAAAGGATTTTAGAAATGATACTTGCGTAGTAGCAACTGTATTATCAGTAGAACCAGATAATAGTCCAGAAGTATGTGCTATGATTGGTGCATCAGCTGCACTATCTATTTCTGATATTCCATTTGGTGGACCAACAGCAGCTGTGGCTGTTGGATATGTGGATGATCAAATTATAATCAATCCTACCTTAGCACAAAGAGAAAAAAGTAGATTAACTTTAACAGTAGCAGGAACTTTAGAGAAAATTACAATGATTGAAGCAGGGGCTGATGAAATTTCTAATGAAATTATGTTAGAAGCAATTAAACAAGCACATGTGGAAATTAAAAAGATTTGTAATTTTATTACAGATATCAAAAATGAAATTGGAAAACCAAAATTTGAATATAAATCTTTTAGCACAGACCCAGAAGTATATGCAGAAATTAAAGAAAATTTTGAGAATAGAATGTACCAAGATGTACAAGCAATTGACAAAACTGTAAGAGATGCTAATGTAGAAAAAATTACAGAGGACATTACTGCTTACTTTGTAGAAAAATATGGAGAAGAAGTAGCAGAAGAAAAGAAAACAGATATTAGTGATAGTATACATGATTTAGAAAAAGCATGTGTTAGAAAAATGATTTTAGAAGAGCATAAACGTCCAGATGGAAGAGCTATAGATGAAATTAGACCTTTATCTTGCGAAGTAGGACTTCTTCCTAGAGTACATGGAAGTGCTATTTTTACAAGAGGACAAACTCAAGTTATGTCTATTGTAACATTAGGTATGAAAAGTGAAGAACAAATGCTAGATGGATTAGATGAAGAAGATGCAAAAAGATATATGCATCAATATAACTTCCCATCATACAGCGTAGGAGAAGCAAGACCTTCAAGAGGTCCAGGAAGAAGAGAAGTAGGACATGGAGCATTAGCTGAAAAAGCATTAGTTCCAGTTATTCCATCTGAAGATGAGTTCCCATATGCAATTCGTGTTGTGTCAGAAGTTTTATCTTCTAATGGATCTACCTCACAAGCAAGTATTTGTGGAAGTACTTTGGCATTAATGGATGCAGGTGTTCCAATTAAAAAGCCAGTAGCAGGAATTTCAACAGGTTTAGTAACAGACAAGAATGACCCAAGCAGATATATTATGCTTACTGATATTCAGGGAATTGAGGATTTCTTTGGAGACATGGATTTCAAAGTTGGTGGGACCAAAGATGGTATTACTGCTATTCAAGTAGACATTAAAATTGATGGACTAACATATGATATTATTGAAGAAGCATTTGAAAGAACAAAAATAGCAAGAGACCACATTTTAGATGATGTTATGCTACCAGTTATTAATCAGCCAAGAGAAGATATTTCTAAATATGCACCAAAAATCATGACAACAGTAATTAGAACAGATAAGATTAAAGATGTTATCGGACCTAGTGGAAAAATGATTAATAAGATTATTGACGCAACAGGTGTTAAAATTGATATTTCTGATGATGGTAAAGTATTTGTTTATGGAACTGATACTGATAGTTGCCAAAAAGCAATGGACATGATTTTAGATGTTTCAAAAGTAATTGAAGCAGGAAATATCTATACAGGAAAAGTTAGTAGAATTATGAACTTTGGAGCTTTTGTAGATTTGGGTGGAGGAAATGAAGGTTTATTACACATTTCTAAAATTTCTAGCAAAAGAGTTGAAAAAGTAGAAGATGTATTAAATGTAGGAGACGAAGTTACTGTTAAAGTTTCTGAAATCGACGACCAAGGCAGAATTAACTTGAATATGAAAGATTTAGAGGCTCATTCTTAATATTAATTATAAATATTAACTAATCTATATCTAGTATCTTTTCTTTTTCTCGTACGCTCATCTCATTGGCGTATGGACCTTGAAATGAATTGGTCTTGAATAAGAACTTTGCTCTATGGAACTGTTCTAAGCAAATGTTCCTCGACTGCTCGAAATGCGAAAAGGTACTAGAATATAGAATAGAAAATCATAACTTATTAAGAATTACTTAAATCCGTGAATAAAAGTTGCAAAAAGAAAATAGCAATAGTATAATTGATAATGTAAAATATCAATTAGAAAAAATAAAGAGGAGATAGAAATGCAATATCTATATATTATACAACAAGCATTAGTATGGACCGTTACAGTATTTTGGATATATCAACTAGTCATTAGTGTTTGTTCGTTAATTAAGTTAAAAGATAAGCCAATGTTGGTGAATAAAAATCATCGCTTTATGGCGATTATTCCAGCACATAATGAAGAAAATGTTGTGGCAGAATTAATAGAAAGTTTGAAAAAACAAGATTATCCAGAAGAATTATATGATATTTATGTCATTGCAGATAATTGTACAGATAATACAGCAGAAATTGCAAGAAATGCAGGAGCAATTGTTTATGAAAGATTTGACCCAGAAAAGAAAACAAAAGGGTATGCTTTAAACTGGTTTTTAAAGCAAAAAATCGAAGAGGATGCTCCATATGATGCTTTTTGTATTTTTGATGCAGATAATATTGTAGATAAAAACTTTATTAAAAATATGAACAAAAAACTTTGCCAAGGTGAAGATGTTGTGCAAGGATATAGAGATATCAAAAATCCAACAGATAACTGGATTACATCAGGATATGCTATTTTCTATTGGACAATGAACCGTTTTTATCATTTGGCAAGATATAATGTAGGACTATCTCCATTAATTAATGGTACTGGATTTATGGTAAGATTTAATGTTGTAAAGCCAGATGGATGGGATACAAAAACATTAACAGAAGATATTGAATTTTCTTTAAAAAGAATTATAAAAGGAAAGAAGTTAGGATGGGCGACAGATGCAATTGTATATGATGAACAACCTCTAGGATTTATGCAAAGTTGGAAACAAAGAAGTAGATGGACCGTTGGACATATACAATGTATGAAGGAGTATACAAAGCCACTAGCAACTGCAATTAAAGAACATAAGACAATTATGAATTTTGATGGTTTTTTATATATTATAGGTAGTATCCCTATGTTTGTTGCAACATTGGTTCTGTTGGCTCTAAATTTTATCATGTATGCTGGCCACGGTATGACAAGTACAGACTTAACGATTAATATTTTTAGATATATTTTACCAACATTTTTCTTACCAATTGGTACAGCAGTGCTCATCATGTTATTAGATAAAAGACCAATTAAGCCAATGATAAAAGGACTACTATGTTATCCATTATTTTTAGGTTCTTGGATATTAATTAACTTTAAATGTTTATTTAAACGTGATACTACTTGGGATAAAATTGAGCATATTAGAAAAATTAATATTGGAGAAGTATCGACAGAAAAAGTGGAGAATTAAACTAAATAAAATAAAGGGGCACAAAATTATTTATTTTTGTGTTCTTTTTTTGAGTTATATGATATACTAAAACAAAAATAAAACTTAAGTATAAATGAACTTTCCTAGAACTCAATAAAATAAGGAGCAGTGAAATGAACAAAACATTAAAAAGGATTATAATAGGTATGATAGTAATAATATTAGTTACTTTGGTTGTCTTACTAGGTATTAACTTCTTTGTCACAGCAACAACAAGTAAAAAGATTTTAACAGAGGAACAAGCAAGAGAATTAGAAAATGTAGACTGCATTTTAATTTTAGGAGCAGGGATATGGGGGCAAAACCCAAGTCCCATGCTAGAAGATAGATTATTGCAAGGAATTTCCTTATATCAAGAGGGAGTTTCTCATAAGATTATTATGAGTGGTGATCATGGTAGAGATAATTATGATGAAGTAAATGTGATGAAAAGATTTGCAATAGAAAAAAATGTGAAGTCTGAAGATATTTTTATGGACCATGCAGGATTTTCAACTTATGATAGTATGCATCGTGCAAAAGATGTTTTTGAAGCCAAAAAAATAGTTATTGTAACACAAAAGTATCATATGTATAGAGCGATATACGTAGCAGAACAATTAGGACTAGAAGCTTACGGTGTTAACTCTGACCCACAAACATATAGCGGGCAAATGTTAAGAGATGTAAGAGAAGTATTAGCTAGAGATAAAGATTGGTTTAAGTGTATTATAAAGCCAGAGCCAACTTATTTAGGAGATACTATTCCAGTAAGTGGTAATGGAGATATGACAAATGACAAGTAGAAAAGTATAAAGCAATATTATGGAGGAAGAAATGAAGGAAAAGCTAAAAGAAATAGTAGAAAATAAGTGGTTTCATATTGGTATTATTGTACTTGCAAGTATTTTTATTTTGATAGGTGCATTTCATACAGAAGTGTGGTTTGATGAAGCATATACAATGGCATTAGTAAGACACGATTTTGGAGAAATTATACGAATAGATAGTGGTGACGTACATCCAGTATTATATTATTTATTATTAAAAGTATTTACTCTTGTATTTGGAAATTCTATTTTAGCATGTAGATTATTTTCAGCAATAGCGGGTATATTGATAGGGGTATTGGGATTTACACACATTCGAAAAGACTTTGGCGCAAAAGTAGGACTAAGTTTTACCTTTTTAGCTTTCTTTTTGCCATATATGGCACAATATGTCATGGAAATACGTATGTATACTTGGACAATGCTATTTGTAGCTTTAGCAGCAATATATGCTTATCGAATTAGCAAGGAAAATAAAGTGAAAAATTGGGCTTTATTCGCCATTTTCAGTTTAGGTGCTGCACATTGTCACTATTATGGTTTAGTAACAGTAGCAATCATAAATGGGTTATTATTCCTTTATATTGTATTTTCTAAAAAGCTATATGAAAACGCAAATAAAACAAAAAAGAATTATTTAATCCCATTTGCTATTACAGCAGTTGTACAAATTTTAGGGTATTTGCCATGGCTATTTGTTTTCTTAAAGCAGGCGACATCAGTAAGCAAAGGATATTGGATTCCACTAAGTTGGGGAGAAACAGTAGCAGCACCATTGGGAATTCAATTTTATGGAAAAATATCCATAGGGGCAGCGACTGTTTATGCCTTAATTATGTATGCTTATTTGATTTATCAAATCATATGTAGCAAAAAACAGAAACAAAAAAATGGTGTCCTATATCTTTGCTTAGCAGTACATTTTATTTTATATTTTTCAATGGTAATTATCAGTTTGTTAATCAAGCCTATTATGTATCATAGATATATGTTAGTAACAATAGGATTATTCATTTTTCCATTTGCTTATTATTTAACGTATACACCAACTAAACATCAAAAAATTGTGACAGCGCTTGTAGTAGTCTTTATTTTAGGAATGGGGATTTATAATAATATGTTGACCATTAGAGATAATTATGGAAGTGAAAATGGAAAAGAAATAGCATACATAAAAGAACAATATACAGAAGGTAGCATGATTTTATATAGAGATGTTTATCATGGCACAGACATACAAGTGCAAATGCCAGAATATAATTGGTATTTGTATAATATAGATGAAAAACATGATTTAAAGCCATTTGAAAATTTTAGTCCACCACTTAAAATTGTATTTGATGAAAAGACTTTGGCAGATTATCATGGAAGGTTGATTATTATTGACCATGATGACTTGGGATTTTATAAAGAATTGGCAGAAAAGTATGAATTAAAAGAATTAGCGAAACAATATATTAGACCAAATTATAGAGGAATTAGCTTTAATATTATTACAGTGGAAAAATAGTTTTCTATAACAAAAAAGGAGAGAAATTAAATGCTTCTAGACAATTTAGCAAACAATATTGTTAACAACTTAGGGTATAATAACGATGATATAAAAGTATATGCTTTTATTGGTCCTTCAGGGACAGGGAAAAGTTATCGTGCCCAAATGGTAGCAAGTGAGAATAATATTGCTTATATTATAGATGATGGTTTGTTAATTAACGAAAATGATGTAATTGCAGGAACTTCAGCAAAAAAGGCACCTACGAAAATAGAAACTGTCAAAAAAGCAATATTTGTCAATGATAGTGATAGAAATGAAATGAGAAAGGCGATTCGAAAGAATAAGCCAGAATCTATTTTAATACTAGGTACATCAGATGGAATGATAGATAAAATTACAGAAAACCTAGGGCTTCCAAAGCCTTGTAAGAGAATTTACATTCAAGATGTAGCAACAGAGGCTGAAATGGAAACGGCTAAAAGAATTCGTACTACACAAGGAAAACATGTTATTCCAGTACCTACCTTTGAAATTAAGAAGGACTTTTCAGGATATATTTTAGACCCATTACAAATTTTTAAATTTAAGGGAAAAGGAACAGATCCATATATTACAGAAAAATCGATTATTAGACCAACATTTAGCTACTTAGGGAATTTTACGATTTCAGATGTAGTATTTCGTCAAATTGCAGAATATTTAGCTAAACGTTCAGAAGCGATTTATAAAGTGATGAGAACAAGAGTAGAAAGCACGCCAGAAGGTCCTAATATTTATATGGAAGTTTCTATCAATTATGGGTATAATATATTAGGAACATTGAGGACATTTAAAGAGAAAATCAAAAAAGAAATTGAAAAATTAACTACCATGAATGTGCAGCAAGTTACAATTGTGGCAAAGGGAATTCATATGCCAGATCCAGAAGAGATGAAAAAATTAAATGAGGCTCAAGACGAAGAAAAGTAAAAAATCAGAGGAGGAAGCTAAAATGTCATTTGTTGTGGCAATTGATGGACCAGCGGGTACAGGAAAAGGGACCATTACGAAATTAATAGCACAAGAATTAGGATTAGTAAATATTGATACAGGAGCAATGTATCGTTGCATTACTCTAAAAGGAATAAGGCAGGGAATAAATTGTCTTGAAAGAAAAGAAGAATTAATACAAATAGCAAAAGATATTAATATATATATAGAAAATCATAATGGCAATCAGCAGACCTTTTTGGAGGGAGAAGATGTTACAACAGAAATTAGAAGTAAAGAAGTAAGCGATTTTGTATCACAACTTTCCTCTATTCCAGAGATTCGTGAAATAGTAGTAAATTTATCAAGAAACATAGCAGAAGGAAAAGATGTCATTATGGAAGGTAGAGATATAACAACAGTTGTATTTCCGAATGCACAAGTAAAAATTTATTTAGATGCCGATATAGAAGAAAGGGCAAAGCGTAGATTTAAAGAAAATCAAGAAAAAGGTATAGAGGGAAGCTATGAGCAAGTATTAGAAAATGTAAAAATGAGAGACTATAATGATATACATAAACCAGTAGGAGCATTAAAAGTTGCAGAAGATGCGGTTGTGGTAGATACCACTAAAATGACAATTGAAGAAGTAAAAGAAAAAGTAAAAGAAGTTATTTTAGAAAGGAGAAAATAGAAATGGCCATTTTATTACCAGGAGGAGCAGGATATATAGGAAGTCATACAGCAGTAGAACTTTTAAATTCAGGAAAGGAAATTATCATTGTAGATAATTTTTCAAATAGTAAACCAGAAGTATTAGAGAAAATCAAGCAAATCACAGGAAAAGACTTTAAATTTTATGAATTAGACTGTTTAGATAGACAAGCTTTAGAAAAAGTATTTGAGGAAAATCAAATTGAAGCTGTTATTAATTTTGCAGGTTTTAAAGCAGTAGGAGAATCTGTACAAAAGCCAATAGAATATTATACAAACAATATAACAGGGGCGTTAACTATTTTAGACGTTATGAGAAAATATAATTGTAAGAAATTTATTTTCAGTTCTTCAGCAACTGTTTATGGAGAACCAGAAAGAATACCTTTAACAGAAGAATGTAGAACTGGTGGAACTACGAATCCTTATGGAACAACGAAACTATTTATTGAACAAATCCTAAAAGATACTTATTATTCAGATAATGAGTGGGATATTTGTATTTTAAGATATTTTAATCCAGTTGGTTCTCATGAAAGTGGGTTAATTGGAGAAGAACCACAAGGTATTCCAAATAACCTAATGCCATACATTGTAAGAGTAGCAAATGGTCAATTAAAAGAATTATCAGTATTTGGTAATGATTATGATACACCAGATGGTACGGGAGTTAGAGATTATATTCATGTAGTGGATTTAGCAAAAGGACATTTGAAAGCATTAGAGAAAATTCAAAAAGAAGGAAAAGGGTTATATATTTATAACTTAGGAACTGGAACAGGGTACAGTGTTTTAGACATGATAAAAGCTTTTGAAAAGGCAACTGGACAAAAAGTGCCATATAAAATTGTAGGAAGAAGAGCAGGGGATATTGCAACTTGTTATGCAGAAACAAAAAAAGCAAAAGAAGAGTTAAACTGGGGAGCCGAAAAAAACTTGGAAGATATGTGTAGAGACTCTTGGAATTATATTATGAAAAAATAAAAGTAGAATGAAAAAGTAGTATGGAGATGAAGCGAAAAATGGCATCTCCATTTTAATCCTATATATTACTCTGAAACAGATTAAACAGGTTGATTTTTAGCTTAATATGGTGTAGAATTTACTAGAATTATGTAATAATTTGTTCGAAAATGAGAGGTTAAGTTAAAATGAAAGAAGTAATCAAAAAAAATAGAAACTTATTGCTTGTATTGCTAGATATAATAATTATTATTGCTTGCTGTTTAGTATCTATTTTTTTCTTAAATATAGAAATAACAGATGTTGATATACTTGTGAGAGAAATTGCGATTGCAGTTCTAGTTTATGAGGTATTTTTAAATGCTTTCCAAATGTATCGCAATATGGTTCAGTATGAAGTCGGTAAAGATTATATCAAATATATTCTTAGTGCTTTTTTGGCAATGTTTATTATTTCTATTTGCAATTTTATCTTTCGTTTTCAATATTTCTCGTTAAGATTAAATGTATTATCAGGAGTGCTAACAGCAGGAATGTTTGTTATGTATAGGCTAGCAGGACGTTCAATTATATATAGAAAGATGGAATTCTTTAATAAAAAAAGCCAAAAGGAAGAGGCTAAGAAAATTAGCAATTTACTGATTATTGGTGCAGGCATGGGGGCAAGAGAAATTATTATTGCTATCCAAAATTCTATGAGAGATAAATATAATATTGTGGGAATTATTGATGATGATATTAGTAAATTAAATCGATATATCTTGGGAGTAAAAGTTTTGGGAAAAAGATATGATATTCCTAAAATAGTAAAAGAAAATGAAGTTGATATCATCTTTTTTGCAATTAACAAAATTGATGCTATTTCAAGAAGAAAAATATTAGAGATATGCCAAGAAACAGGAGTGAAAACTAGAGTACTTCCAACAACAGAAGAAGTGATTAATAAACAAGGTGCAATGAATAGTCTAAGAGATGTAGAAATTGAGGACTTACTAGGAAGAGATGCTATTCATTTAGATAACAAAAATATTCAATCATTGATAAAAGGAAAAACTGTATTAGTGACAGGTGGAGGAGGCTCTATTGGCTCAGAACTTTGCAGACAGATTATGAAATATATTCCTGAAAGATTGGTTATCCTAGATATCTATGAAAACAATTTATATGATATTGAAATAGAACTAAAAGCAGAGTATCCAAAAGGGCAAATTGAAGCAGTTATTGCAAGTGTTCGTGATAAGGCAAGGCTAAAAGAAGTATTTGAAGAATTCAAACCTGCTTTAGTATTCCACGCAGCAGCTCATAAACATGTACCATTAATGGAAAATAATCCATTAGAAGCAATTAAAAATAATGTATTTGGGACATATAATGTGGTAAATTGCGCAGATGAATATGGAGTAGAAAAATTTGTGTTAATTTCAACAGATAAAGCAGTTAATCCAACTAACATTATGGGGGCATCTAAGCGATTATGCGAAATGATAGTACAAGCCAAAAACAAAGTAAGCGAAACGGATTATGTGGCAGTAAGATTTGGAAATGTATTAGGAAGCAATGGCTCTGTAATTCCACTGTTTAAAAAGCAAATTGAAAAAGGTGGACCAGTTACTGTAACACATAAGGATATTACTAGATTTTTTATGACAATACCAGAAGCAGTACAATTAATTTTACAAGCAGTTACTTATGCAGAAGGTGGAGAAATCTTTGTGTTAGACATGGGAGAGCCAGTAAAAATTTATGATTTAGCAGTTAGCTTAATTAAGTTGCTAGGTTATGAACCTAATGTAGATATTCCAATACAAATAACAGGTTTAAGACCAGGAGAAAAGCTTTATGAAGAAATTCTAATGGAAGAAGAAGGGCTTCAAGCTACAAAACATAATAAGATATTTGTAAGTCAACCAATGCATTTAGAGATGCAAGAGTTACAAGAAAAATTGAACATTTTAGATAAGTTAGAATATGATGAAAATTATTCAAGAAATTACATCAAACAAGTGATGAAAGAGGTAGTTCCAACTTATAAAGATCCAAAAGAAGTTAATGAGAAAAAGTAAGAAGAAAGAAGGAAAAGATATGAGTGAAAAAATGAATATTCCCTTTTCGCCACCAGATATTAGTGAAGAAGAAATCAAAGAAGTGACAGAAGCATTAAGATCTGGTTGGATTACAACAGGACCAAAAACAAAACAATTTGAAAAAGAAATAGCGGACTTATGCCACACTGAAAAAGCAGTTTGCTTAAATTCGGCAACAGCAGCGTTAGAAATGACTCTAAGGGTATTAGGAATAGGAGCAGGTGATGAAGTTATTGTTCCTAGTTATACTTATACCGCATCTGCTAGTCCTGTTATTCATGTTGGAGCAAAAGTAGTTTTAGTAGATATTCAAAAAGATAATTTTGAAATGGACTATCAAAAACTAGAAGATGCAATTACAGAAAAGACAAAGGCTATTATACCAGTAGATATAGCAGGAATAGTATGCAATTACAATAAAATATTTGAGATAGTAGAAAAGAAGAAAAGTTTATTTCAAGCTAAAAATGATATTCAAAAATTATATAACAGAGTTATTGTAATTTCTGATAGTGCACATGGATTTGGAGCACAAAGAAATGAAAAAATGTCAGGAGAATTTGCTGATTTTACAACATTTTCTTTCCATGCAGTGAAAAACTTAACAACAGCAGAAGGTGGTGCAGTAGTCTGGAGAAATAGAGAAGGACTAGATAATGAAACTGTTTACAAGCAATATCAATTGTTATCATTACATGGTCAAACGAAAGATGCTTTGCACAAAAATGGGTTAGGAAATTGGGAATATGATATTGTTGCACCATATTACAAATGCAATATGACAGATATTATGGCAGGAATTGGCTTAGCTCAAATGAAAAGATATCCAGAAATGTTAAGAAGAAGACAAGAAATTATTGAAAAGTATAATCAAGGATTGAAAGATTTACCAATTATGACCTTAAATCATAAAGATGATAATCATACTTCTTCAGGGCATTTATATATTTTACGAGTAGAAGGAATTACAGAAGAACAAAGAAATGAAATTATTATCAAAATGGCAGAAGAAGGTGTAGCTTGTAATGTACATTATAAGCCACTTCCGATGTTAACAGCTTATAAGAACTTAGGATTTAATATCAAAGATTATCCAAATGCTTATCATTTTTACCAAAATGAAATTACACTACCACTATATACAAAATTGACAAATGAGCAAGTAGACTATATTATTCAAAAATTCATAGAGATTGTGAGAGAGTATACAAAATGATATTGAAAAAATATGAAAATTTGCCAAAGGATTTACAAAATGATGAAGTAAAAAAATATTATGATATTTTAGCAAAGAAAAAAGGCAATCTATTTCTAAAGAGAATATTTGATATTTTTATGTCGCTAATATTGTTAATATTACTATCACCAGTTTTTCTAATTTTGGCAATCTGGATAAAGGTAGATTCAAAAGGACCAGTATTTTACAGGCAAGAAAGAATAACGACATATGGAAAGAAGTTTAGAATTTTTAAGTTTAGAACAATGGTACAAGACGCGGACAAAAAGGGAAGTTTAATTACATTAGGAGAAGACAGTAGAATTACAAAAATAGGAAACAAAATACGAAAATGTAGATTAGATGAAATTCCACAGTTATTGAATATTCTAAAGGGAGATATGTCTTTTGTAGGAACTAGACCAGAAGTAACCAAATATGTAGATAAGTATACAGATGAAATGAAAGCGACATTACTAATGCCAGCGGGAGTTACTTCAAAAGCAAGTATTGAGTATAAAGACGAAGATGAAATAATGGACAAATTTTTAAACGAGGGTGAAAAGGTTGATGATATTTATATACAACATGTATTACCAGAAAAGATGAAGTACAACTTAGAGTATATAGAGAAGTTTAATTTGTTAGAAGATATTAAAATTTGTATCAAGACGATAATATGAACTAAGAAAGGAAGAACTTATGCTAGTTACATTTATTATTGTAGCATATAATGCGGAAAAGGTAATAGAAAAATGTCTGGACTCATTGAATGCACAAAAATATCCTCATAAACAAATAGAAGTAATATTAGTGGATAGCTCGTCAACAGATAATACAAAGCAGTTAATGCTTCAGTTTCAAGAAAGAGAACAATCAGAATATGCTAGGGTGATTGTTCTATATAACCCCAAAAAAATTTTACCTTGTGGGTGGAACGTAGCGCTAAAAGAAGCGAAAGGAGAGGCAATACTTAGAGTAGATGCACATACAATTTATCCAGAAGACTTTATAGAAAAAAATGTACAAGAGCTAGAAAAAGGTGAAAACATTGTTGGGGGGCAATGCACTAGTATTACTAAAAACGACACTAAATGGGAAAAAGTATTGCTTTCAGCAGAGGAATCTATCTTTGGTTGCGGTATTGCAGATTTTCGTAGGAAAAAGGAGCGAAAGTATGTTAGTACACTAGCATTTGCTATGTACAGAAAAAAGGTATTTGATGAAGTAGGACCATACAATGAAAAATTAGCAAGAACAGAAGATAATGAAATGCATTATAGAATGAAAAAAGCGGGTTACAAGTTCTTGCTATCACCAAATATTGTAACATATAGATATGCAAGAAGTACTTTAAAAGATATGGTAAAGCAAAAATATAATAATGGAAAATGGATAGGAATTACAATGAGATATTGCTCTAACTGTTTTTCTATATATCATTTTGTACCATTGCTTTTTGTACTAGCTATTGTAGGAAGCTTGCTATTAACACTTTTTAATATTCCCTATTTTTTACTAGCATTAATAGGTGCTTATGGGGTATTTAATTTATGTAATATATTAATATTAATTTATAATAAACAATTTACTATCTTACATTTATTGCTTCCTATTATACTATTTCTATTACATGTAAGTTATGGAATAGGTACGCTTGTTGGACTTTTTAAAGGAATATTTAGAAAAAATTAGGAGAAAGAGATGACAAGATTTTCTTTTATTGTACCAGTATATAATGCAGAAAAATATTTGAATAGATGTATGGACGCTATACTAAATCAATCTTTTAAGGATTTTGAAGTGATTATGATAGATGATGGCTCTATAGACAATAGTGTTAATATTATCAAGGAATATCAAGAAAAGAATGAAAACATAGTATTATATGAAAACAAGGAAAATAAAGGAGTATCTTATAGCAGAAATATAGGAATACAAAATGCACAGGGGGAATATTTAGTATTCTGTGATGCAGATGACTGGTACGCAAAGGACACCTTAAAAATATTTAATAAGTCTATCATGGAATACAACTCAGACTTTATAGTGGCGAATTACTATATTGCATATGAGGACAAGAAGATAGAAGTAAATAATACAAAAATGTTTGTACAAACAGAAATAACGAAAAAAGAATGTATAACATATATGCCAACTACTTCTTCAGCAAAAGCGATTAAAAGAGAGTTGTTTTTACAAAACAAGATTGAGTATCCAACTCATGTAAAACAATGTGAGGAATTACCTGTAATTCCTGTTTTAGCATATAAGAGTCAGAAACCAATTTGCATACCAAACTTTGTTTATTATTATTATCAAAATAAAAACTCAGCTTCTAATAAAAAAGTAAACGACTATTCTTTTTTTGATATTACTTTTCATGCATGGAAACAGAAATTAGATGACAAGGACTATCAAGTAGAAATTGAGTTTAGAGCTATTGAACAATTATTTTATAGCAAATTATTAGTTATGCTAAAATCGAAGGCTAATAGAAAAGAAATAGTACAAGAAATTGAGAATTTCAAGGCGGAATATCCAAACTTTTTGAAGAATGAATACTTAAAGAAGTATAATAAAGTAAAGATTATTTTCATAAAAATATTAAATTATAAAATGATATTCTTAGCAAAAATTTTTGCGAGAATACATGAAAAACTAACAGGATAGGGTAAAGAAGAATATGTTAGAAAAATTAAAGAAGATGAAATTAACTGATTATCTGCATTTATTAATATTACTATTATGTTATTTACCAAGCAAATTAGTGAAATGGTGGAAACAAGATATTTGGATTATATCAGAAAATGGAGATGACTCTAAAGATAACGGAATAGCATTTTTTAGATATTTAGAGAGGCAAGGAAAAGAAAAAAATATTTATTATGTGATATCTAAAAATATGGTAGAGCAATGTAAAGTGGACATGAATCCTAAACATGTATTAGTACAGAATAGTTTGAAGCATATTATATATACAATGGCATGTAAAAATTATATATCTTCACAACTAGCGTCTAGTTTTCCATATTCCAATATATTTTTTAATCTCTATCATATGAATATATTTCAATTTAACTATGTATTTTTACAACATGGGATCACACAGAATTTTGTGGAGTGTTTTACTAAGGAAAACAGCAAGATTCGCCTTTTTTGTTGCGCAGCAAATCCTGAATATCAATTTGTTAAAGAAAAATTTGGGTATAAGGATGAAGAAATTGAGAAAACTGGTTTTTGTAGGTATGATAATTTACTAAATGAAAAAGTGGAAAACAAAGATATATTGATGATGTTTACTTGGAGAAAGGATTATGAAATTTTAGATGAATCTAAAATAGAATTAAAAAAACAAGAATTCAAAGAATCAGAGTATTATAAAAATATTCAAGGACTCATCCAAGATAGAAGAATTATAGAAATGCTGAAAAAAAATAATAGTACTTTATATTTATGTATCCACGATAACATGAAACATTATAAAGACTGTTTTGAAGTAAAAGATGAACATATAAAAATAGTAGATAAGAATAGTGAAAAAACAGTAGATGAATTAATTAGAGAATGTAGATATTTAGTAACTGACTTTTCGAGTGTAGCATTTGACTTTGCATATACAAACAAGCCAGTCCAATATTTCCAGTTTGATTATGAGGAGTTTAGACGCAAGCACTTAAAAGAGGGATATTTTGATTATAGCGAAGATGGTTTTGGGAAGGTCTCTTATAATTTAGAAAATTGCATCAATAATATTTTAGAAATGGATAACAGCCAATTTGAAGTAGCTGAAATTTACAAAGCTAGAACCCAAGATTTCTTTTGTTATCAAGACATGAAAAATTGTGAAAGAACGTATCAGGCTATTAAGAATATAAAAGTACAAAATGATACAGAAGTATATAATACTAAAAGCAAAATAGCCATAATAGGAGTTTTACTATCTGCCATAATAGGAATACTAGGTCTAGCAACATCTAATTTTAATGCGCTACTAATATCAAACTTAATAATTGTAGTTCTTAATATTATTTGTCCGACAGTAAAAGGAAAAAGAAAAGCCTATTTTTCTATATTTCAGATAATGATATTCACATTTTTACTATCAAGGCCTACCATAAAAATGTTTAGAGGTGAAGCGTGGTGGGAGAAGTATCAGATATATAGCCAGTTATTTGCTCAAATGGCAATTTGGGTAACATCATTTTGCATGCTAGTAGGATCTTATATTACAAAATGGATAAAAATTGGTAGTGAAAAAATGGATAATAATAGAAATAAAAGAATACAGATAATTTCTAAGATTCTATTCTATTTTACTAGCATTTTTTCATTAATTGTTGAATTTGATAAATTGTTTTTTATGAAGGGAAAAGAATATGTAGAATATTATTTAACTTACTCTAGTGATTTTCCTTCATGGATGACTTTAATTGCAGGCATGAATGTAATTTTTTTAGTAATTTATTTAGTCACCCAACCAGAAAAGAAAAAAACAGTAATACCACTAGTGATATATATAATTTCTAATTTACCTACATTTTTAATAGGACAAAGAAATCCTTTAATATTAGCAGTGTTATTTTCTTTTATGTATTTTATATTTAGAGATATTGTATATAATAAGCAAGTATGGATAGGAAAGCTAGAAAAAGCAGCTATTGTAATAACAATACCAATTGTTATTATAGGTTTAGCAATATTTAATTATACTAGAGTAAATGAGAAGATAGAAAATAATAATCCACTTAACTTATTTGTAGACTTTTTTTATACACAAGGAGTGTCTTATGATGTTCTTAATATAGCATATTTGAATATTCCACAAATAAAAATATTAGGTAAAAATTATACTTTTGGACCAGCCATAGATTATTTAAAGTATAATACCATTTCTAGAGCACTATTTCATACAAAAGATTTAGGCACGGGAAATAATGAGAAAAAAGCCCTAGAAGGGAACAGTTTTTCGCATATCAATTCTTATTTGTCAAGAGACGATTATTTAGAAGGGCATGGATATGGTTCATCATATTTGTTAGAATTATATCATGATTATGGCTTTTGGGGAATTATCATATTTTCTATATTATTAGGAGCTTTTTTAATTAAAATTCCTGAGTTAGTAAATAAAAAGAATATTTTATCTATCATTACTTTAATGGCTACAACGCAAATATTCTTATTACCAAGGGCAGAAACAATACAATTTGTGTTATTTATTATAACTCCACATTTTTGGATAGCTACTATTGGAGTATGGCTAATTGAAAAAATTTGGTGGAGAATAGAGCGAGGAAAAAGAAAGAATGAGAGTTGAAAAATCAGTTAAAAATGTTGGAGTTTCTGTAGTAAGTAATATATTAAATATTATTATTAATCTAGTTGCCCAAGCTATATTCCTAAAATATCTAGGAGAAGAATATTTAGGATTGAATGGTTTATTTACTAATATACTATCAATTCTAGCAATAGCAGAATTAGGAATAGGTACTGCTATTATATATAATTTATATAAACCGATACAGGAGCAAAATCAAAAGGAAATTAGAAAACTAATTAAATTTTATAAAAAAAGCTATAAAATTATTATTTTAGTCATGGTAGTTATTACAATGGTAATAGCTCCTTTCATACCAAAGATAGCAGGTAATGTTGATGGAATAAGTGAAAATTTATATATTTTATATGCACTATTTGTCATTGACATCCTAATTTCTTATGTATTAGCATATAAAAAGTCTATTTTATATGCTGATCAAAGAGAATATATATCAAATTTAGTACATATAGGATATTTGTTAGTAATGAATATTCTACAAATACTAATCTTAATGCTTACCCAAAATTACATTTTATATTTAATTATTAAAATAGTATGTAGGGTGGCAGAGAATATAATTGTTGGCGTGATTGTAAATAAAAGGTATTCTTTTATTAAGGAAAAGGAAGAAGAAGAGTTAGATAAAAGTATTAAACAAGACATCACGAAAAAGATTAAATCTCTATTTTTGCATAAAATAGCGGGTTTTGTTGTTACAGGAACTGATACTATATTGATATCTTATTTTTTAGGTGGAGTAGTAACGGTAGGGTATTATACGAATTATAGTTTGATATTTTCAGCAGTAACCACAGTATTTAGTCAAATATTCTCTTCTATGACAGCTAGTGTGGGCAATTTACTAGTAAGTGAAAAACAAGAAAAGTGTTATGACGTATATCAGAAAATACAATTTTTAAATTTTTGGTTATTTACATTTGCAAGTATATGTATTTTTTGTCTAATAGAAGGATTCATTTCCATTTGGATAGGGGAAAAATACATTTTGGATAAATTTGTATTAATAGCATTAACTATTAATTTCTTTATGCAAGGAATGAGAAGAACTATGATGGCTTTCAAAGAAGCAGCAGGTATATTTTACGAAGATAGATTTGTTCCTATATTAGAAGCAGTTATTAACATTGTGGCATCTATTATATTGATAAAATTATATGGTTTAGCGGGTGTGTTTTTAGGAACAGTAGTTAGTACATTAATCATATTCTTATATAGTTATCCTAAATTTGTGTATCAGCGATTATTTAATAGAAAAAAATTAGAATATATAAAAGAGATTTTTAGATACTTATTTATTGCAATCCTAATTTTATGCATTACTTATCTTGTAACTAAATTGGTAATGGTAAATAATTTAATATTGAAGCTGATGATTAATATGGTTGTTTGCATTGTAGTTCCTAATATACTAATGTATGTTATATATAGAAAAGACCAAAGGTTAGAGTATTATCTAAATATTATAAAAAATGTAATAGAAAAGAGGAAAAAGAAAAATGCTATTTAATTCTTATATTTTTATCTTTGCTTTTTACCAATAACATTAATTAGCTATTTTAGCTTGAATCATTTCAAAAAATATAAACTAGCTAAGTTAGTATTGGTTTTAGCATCTCTATATTTCTATGCTTATTTTGAAATAAAGTATTTGATAATTATTATTGTTAGTATCCTATTTAATTATGGCTTGAATAGAATTTTCAGAAAAGTAAACCATCCAAAAGTAAGAATTTTATTTTTGCTTTTGGGAATTGCTTTTAATATCGGGATGATTTTTTATTTTAAATATTATGACTTTGTAATAGGGGCAATCAACAGTATTGCAAGTACAAACTTCAATTTGATTAATGTTATGCTACCACTAGGAATTAGCTTTTTTACATTTCAACAATTAGCATATGTAATAGATTCTTATAAAAAACAGGTGAAGGACTATACGTTACTAGATTACTCGCTATTTGTAACCTTTTTTCCGCAATTAATTGCGGGACCAATTACATTATATTCAGAAATGATACCACAATTTGAAGAAGAGAAGAATAGAAGGTTTAGTATAGAAAATTTTAGTAAAGGTTTCATGGCTTTTTCATTTGGTTTAGCTAAGAAGGTAATTATTGCAGATACTTTTGGAATTGCAGCAAATTTTGTTTTCAATAATCCAACAGATACAAATTCAATAAATTTAATAATTGGTGTGTTAGCATATACATTCCAAATCTATTTCGATTTTAGTGGATATTGTGATATGGCGCTAGGACTAGGATATATGTTTAATATTAAAATTCCAATTAATTTTAACTCACCATATAAAGCCTGTTCAGTAGTAGAATTTTGGAAAAGATGGCATATTACATTAACAAGATTTTTTACGACATACATATATATTCCTCTAGGAGGAAACCGCAAAGGCAAAATAAGAACTTATATTAATATTTTTATTGTATTCTTAGCAAGTGGAATATGGCATGGTGCTAATTATACGTTTATATTATGGGGAATAATGCATGGAATAGCATCTATCACAGATAGAATATTTAAAAAACGTATAGAAAAGACAAATTCAGTCTTTAACTGGTTAAGGACATTTTTATTTTTAAATATTAGTTGGACAATCTTTAGAGCGGATTCTATCAGCAATGCATTAAGAATATTAAAAAATATATTGCAATTTAATTTTGCCCCTTTGAGTCCAGAGATAACGAATGCCTTTATTTTACCAGAATTTAAAGCAATTACGACTTTGTTACACTTAGACTATTGGGTAGAGTCAAGTTATAAAAATATATATCTAATACTATTTTTTGCATTTGCATTTTTTGCCATTTTATGTATGAAAAATACGAGCGAGAGAGTAGAAACATTTAAACCCAATACCAAGATAGCCATTGTTTCCTCAATATTATTTGTTTGGTCTGTTATATCATTAACTGGTGTAAGTACTTTTTTATATTTTAATTTTTAAAGGAGGATAGGATAATATGGACGAAAATAAAAAGTATATTCACTTTTTATTAAAATGTTTTTTGATAGTATTTTTTTTGTTGTTCATAATAGCAGGTTTTGTTATTTACGTTGATCCGTTTTATCATTATCATGGACCACTTAAAGATATGAACTTATATGTAGAAAAAGAAGCTTATCAAAATCTAGGTTTAGCAAAAAATCTAGAATATGATTCTTTTATTACTGGTTCTTCAATGACAGAAAATTTTAGGACTAGCCAATTTGAAAAACTTTATGGAGGAAAAGTACTTAAATTTCCATTTTCAGGAGGAAGAATAAAAAACTATGAAATTTTATTTGATACCATTTTTAAAAATAAAAATATTAGAAATGTATTCTATGGACTAGATGTAACAGTATGTATAGATGAAAGAGAGTATATGCCTAATAAAATACCCGAATATTTATATGATAATAATGTATTTTCTGATGTGGAATATCTTTTTAATAAAGAAGTTATGATAAATTATGCAATGAACTATTTTAAAAATAGCTTAGAAACTGATGGAGATATTGATTGGGATTATGCTTATGTATGGTATCAATATTATAATTTTTCCGAGGAAGAGATGAGAAGCACATATAAAAGAGAAGAAAAACAAGATAATAAATCGGACAATATATATGCTACAAATGTAAACAATAATATCGAAATAATAGAAAAATATATTCAAGAAAATCCGACTACACAATTTCATATCTTTTTGCCACCGTATAGTATTATCTGTTATGATTATTATAATCAAAAAGGTGAGCTAGAAGCAATGCTGAAAGCATATGAAACAATAATCAGAAGATTAATTAGATATCCAAATGTTAAATTGAGTGCTTTTTATGCAGATAAAAACATTATTTGTAATTTAGATAATTACAAGGACTATACGCATTATTCCAATCAAATCAATGAATATATAGCAGAAAGTATGAAAGCAGGCACCTATGAATTGAAATCAGAAAACGTAGACGAATTCTTAGAAGAAAGCAAAACATTTTTCTTAAATTTTGATTATGACTCTCTTTTTTAATGTAAGATACTTTACAAATTTTATAAAATGATAGATAATATCAAAAGTATACTTAAAAGAAAGAAGGAGAAATATGGAAGGACAAACGAAAAAAATAGAAAGAAATAAAAAATTAGACATTTTACTAAAACTATTAGCATTTATTTATGTAGTTGTTACAATTATGTTCTATATTTCAGTAATAAAATTGAATTTATTACCCGGAATATATATTAGTATTTTTACAGTTGCTGAGATTTTCTTTACTTTAGCGATGGTAATAGGTTTAGTTAAGAACCATAAAACACCTAAACTTAATTTAACTTGTTTAGTTATCATTTTATTGCTCTGTGGTACTTACATTTTTGTAACAAGATATACTTTAGCAACAGGAGACTTTTTGGATAATGTATTTCAAGAGATTGCACAAACAGAGGAATATTATGTTATTGTAAAAAAAGACAGCCAATATGAAAAAATAGAAGATATTAAAAATCAAGATGTATATTTATTTCAAATGCCAGATGATACTAAAAAAGATTTGCAAAATAAAATAACTGTTAATTTAAAAAATCAAAGTAATTTAACAGATTTAGGAAAGAACTTGGTGAATAATAAAATAAAAGCAATTTTTATCAGTTCGGTCCAGTATGATATTTTAGAGGAAGAAATAAAGAACTTCAAAAACGATACTAAAATTCTATATACAGCAAAACATGAGATAAAAAAGGTAGCAGAAACTGAAGAGAAAGATTCAGGTTATACTATAAAAAATGGAGTATTTAACGTATACATTAGTGGAATTGATACTTCAGGAAGTATTAGTAATGTAGCTAGAAGTGATGCGAATATTCTTACAACGATTAATACAAACACACATGAAGTATTGTTGACATCAATACCAAGAGATTATTATGTGACATTACATTCTTATGGAGCAAAAGACAAATTAACACACTCAGGTACTTATGGAGTTAATGAAACAGTTAAAACAGTGGAAGATTTACTAAGTATAGATATTAATTATTATGTAAGAGTTAACTTTACTACTGTTATTAAATTAGTAGATACATTAGGTGGAATTGATGTGCAATCAGATTATAGCTTTACCACTCATAATGATGAAGAAACAAGATATTACACATTTAAAAAAGGAAGTAATCATATTAACGGAGAAGAAGCATTAGCATTTAGTAGAGAAAGAAATTCATTTGCAGATGGAGATAATCAAAGAGTAAAAAATCAACAAAAAGTTATTGAGGCAATTATAAAGAAAGTATTAAATAGTAATACTCTTTTAACGAAGTATACTAACATTTTAGATTCGCTAAAAGGTAGTTTCCAAACCAATATTAAACAAGATGAGATAAGTGAGTTAGTAAAAGGACAATTAACTGATATGTCATCATGGACCATAAAGAATAATTCATTAACAGGAACAGGAGCAAATAATACAACATATTCTATGGGAAGTCAGTTATTATATACCATGGTTCCAAATTCAACTTCTGTAACAGAAGCAAAACAGAAAATTAAAGACATTATAGAAAAGTAAATTTTTTTATAAAAGGATGTTAGATGAAAAAGCATCCTTTTTTCATGTCACTTTTTGTAGAATTTTGTCTATCGATTTTTGTTGACAAATGTAAAACGTAAGAAGTATGATATAAATATATTTTGAGTTCAATTTATTTTTTTCAAGAATTCTATAAAAATCCCAAAATGATTATTGACACATGATAACTAGTATGTTATCATAAATGTAGTGCAAGAGGAGTAATAACATGTATAATATAAAAATATATGAAGGTAAAAATGACAAGAGTGAAGTTAAGGAATATATTAAAAGTCTAAGAAAAAGTAATAATAAAAATAGTAAAATAAAATTTAATAAAATAATATCTTATATAAGAATGTTAAAGCAAAATGGTTTAGAATTAGGAATACCATATATGAAACATCTTGTTGATAATATATGGGAATTACGTCCTTTAAGAGATAGAATACTTTTAACGTATCTGGAGAATAATGAATTTATTTTATTAACGATATTTATGAAGAAAACTCAAAAAACACCAAAGAGAGAAATTGAAAAAGCAAAAAGATTATTAAGGGATTACATAGATAGGAGTGAAAGAAATGAATAAGAAATTTGAAGAGTGGGATGAATTTGAAAAAGAGTTAAATATTAGCCAAGAAGAGGAACTGGCAATAAAACTAGAAATGGATATTATAAGAGCTACTATTGAAGCTAGAAAGAAAAATAATTTAACTCAAAGAGAATTAAGTAAAGTAAGTGGAATAAAGCAACCAGTTATTGCTCGAATTGAAAAACAAACTAATTCTCCACAAATATATACATTACTTAAATTATTATATCCAATGGGATATACTCTAAAAGTAGTACCTTTAGAAAAGTAACAAGTTGAACAAAACAAAAAAATGTGCTAAAATAATGTGAGCAAAAAGGAGAAAAAATGAAAAGAACAATTATTAGAATCATTTCTATGCTGATGCTATTAGGCACATTTTATATTATATTTAGTTTTTCAGCACAAGATGGAATAGAATCAGGAAGTCTAAGCAATAAAGTTACAACCATATTTGTCAATCACTTTCCATATACCAAAAATTTAAGCATAGAAACACAAAATAAATTAATTGAACATGGGGAACCAATTGTTAGAAAACTAGCGCATTTTTCTATTTATACAGTAGTAGGAATGTGTATTATGGCATTTTTATGCACATTTCCCTTTAAATTAAGGACGAGGTTAGGATTAAGTTTATTAGTTGGACTTATTTATGCCATATCAGATGAATTCCATCAAAGTTTTGTACCACGGACGAGGACCTTCTTGGAAAGATGTGGGAATAGATACAGCAGGAGTATTTTTGGGAATACTCATTATCTTGGCAATTGTATCTATTTATATTGCACTCAAAAAAGATAATGAAGAAAAAGTAAAGATGAAACATTATATTTTTAAGAAGTCTAAGGAAGTAGGATAGAGTAGTAAGTTTTATGAATAAGTGATAGAAAAGATTAGGAGAGAAAAATGATAAGAGCAATCGTAATATTTTTAGTACGCACATTTTGTTATATTGTATTTAGAGTTGGAAAAATAGGGAAAGAAAATGTGCCAAAAACAGGAGCATATATTATGTGTGCCAATCATACATCTAATTGGGATCCACCAATTATTGTAGCATGTACGAATAGAAAAATGCATATTATGGCAAAAGCGGAACTATTTAAAAATAAATTCATCTGTTGGTTTGCGGAAAAATGTTGGGTATTTCCAGTCAAAAGAGGCGGAAAAGATATTGAATCTATGAAACACTCTTTAAAAGTACTAAAAGACGGTGAAATGTTAATGTTATTCCCAGAGGGAACTAGAAATGGAATGAGTAAAAATGGAAAAGCACAAAATGGTGCAGCATTTATGGCTTTAAGAACAGGAGTGCCAGTTATTCCAGTCGGCATTATTGGAGATATGAAGCCATTTCACAAAGTAACTTTAAGTTATGGAAAGCCATTAGATTTTAGTGAATATAAGTCAAATAAGCCAGAAAAAGAGGTTTTAGAAAAAGTAAGTCAAGAGATTATGGATAATATCATTATGTTGACAAATGCGAAGAAGTAGTTTATAATATTTTAGAAAATTATTTTTCTGAATTAAATAATTGAACAATGAGTTAATAGTATATCTTTCGCACTTTTGAACAGTCGAGGAACATTTGCTAAAAAAGTATTGAAGAGCAAAGAGAGTATTTTAAAAATATTATTTCTTAGGACCATACGCCAACGAGACGAGCATATGAAAAAGAAGAAAGATATACTATTAACTCATGTATCATGTTAAATAAAAGTATAAGGAGTAATCAAAAATGAACAATCAAAGTATTAGAAACATAGCAATTATTGCACACGTAGACCATGGAAAAACAACATTAGTAGATGCACTTTTAAGACAAAGTCACGTATTTAGAGAAAATGAACAAGTATCAGAAAGAATTATGGACTCAGGGGATATTGAAAAGGAGAGAGGAATTACTATTCTTTCTAAAAATACATCTGTTATGTATAATAACATTAAAATCAATATTGTGGATACTCCAGGACATGCTGACTTTGGTGGAGAAGTAGAACGTGTACTTAAAATGGTAGATGGTGTACTTTTATTAGTTGATGCTTTTGAAGGACCAATGCCTCAAACCAGAGAAGTACTTAAAAAATCTTTAGCATTAAACTTAAAGCCAATTGTAGTCATTAATAAAATTGATAGACCAGGAGCAAATCCATTAAAAGTAGTTGACCAAGTATTAGAACTATTTATTGAATTAAATGCAAATGATGACCAATTAGATTTTCCAGTAGTATATGCATCAGCTAAAAATGGAATTGCTAAAATGAGTTTAGAAGAAGAAAGCGATAATGTTACTTGTATTTTTGATACCATTATCAAAAATATCAACGCTCCAGCTTGTGAACAAGAAGGAACGCTGCAAATGTTAGTTTCTAATATTGATTATGATGAATATTTAGGAAGACTTGCTGTAGGAAGAATTGAACGCGGAACGATTAAAGCAGGTATGGGAGTGGCTGTATGTAAAAAAGATGATAAAGTAGTTCAAGGCAAACTTGCCAAACTATTTACTTATGAAGGACTAAAAAGGGTAGAAGTAGAAGAAGCTTCAGCAGGTGACATTGTTTGTATTTCGGGTATCGCAGACATTAACATTGGTGAAACTGTATGTGACATGAATAACCCAGAAAAGATTGATTTCGTAGATATTGATGAGCCAACTGTATCTATGACCTTCAGTGTTAACAATGGACCTTTAGCAGGAAAAGAAGGACAGTTTATTACTTCTAGACATATTCGTGATAGATTATTTAAAGAACTAGAAAGAAATGTTAGTTTACGTGTCAAAGAAACAGAAACTCCTGATAGTTTTGAAGTATGTGGACGTGGAGAACTACATTTATCAGTGCTAATTGAAACTATGAGAAGAGAAGGATTTGAACTTTTAGTATCTCGTCCAAAAGTTATTATTAAAGATATTGATGGCGTAAAATCTGAACCAATGGAAAGATTAGTAGTGAATGTACCTGATGATTGTATTGGTAATGTCATTGAAAAACTAGGAAGAAGAAAAGCAGAAATGCTTAATATGGAACCCGCAGAAGCAGGTCATACGAAAGTAGAATTCAAAATCCCTGCAAGAGGATTAATTGGATATAGAACAGAGTTCTTAACAGACACTAAAGGTGAAGGAACTATGAATAGTATTTTTGATAGTTACGAGCCATATAAAGGAGAAATCCAAGCAAGAACAAGAGGAGTATTAGTAGCATTTGAACCGGGAACTTCTATTACTTATGGTTTATACAATGCACAAGAAAGAGGAGAACTTTTAATTGGTGCAGGTGTAGAAGTATATGAAGGAATGATAGTAGGTGTTAACTCTAGAAACGAAGATATTTCTATCAATGTATGTAAAGAGAAACACTTAACAAATACGAGAGCCTCTGGTTCTGATGATGCACTTCGTTTAGTCCCACCAATCCAAATGTCATTAGAAAAAGCAATTGAATTTATTGCAGAAGATGAACTTGTAGAAGTAACGCCAAAAAATATCCGTTTAAGAAAGAAAATATTAGATAACAAAACAAGAGAAAGAATGGCAAGAAGAAGTAGTGCAGAATAAAGGAAAAGAAAATGAATAAACAAGAATTAGAAAAAATCAAGCAAAAAGCTTTAGAAGACCATATCCCCATTATTATGGACGATACTTTAGAAGTGGTAGCAAAGATTTTACAAGAAGTGAAACCTAGTAGAATATTAGAAATTGGAACAGCAGTTGGCTATTCAGCCATCTGCTTTTCAGAATATTTACAGCCAAATGGAAGAATAGATACCATAGAAAGGGATGAAGAAAGAGCAAGACAAGCAAGGAAAAACATCAAGAAAGTAGAAGTGGAAGATAAAATTCGAATTTATGAAGGAGATGCAGTAGAAATTCTACCAACTTTGCAAGAAAGTTATGATGTTGTTTTTATTGATGCAGCAAAAGGAAAATATCCGTTCTTTTTATCACAAGCTATCAGAATGAGTCACAAGGGAACAGTCATTATAGCAGATAACGTGTTATATAAAGGATATGTAATGGGAGATTATAACAAACACAAACAACGTACAGCAGTTAGAAATTTAAGAGAATATATTGCAGAGACAACTAATAATGAATACTTAGAAACAGAGATTTTAGAAGTGGGAGATGGACTTGCTATCTCAAAGAAAAAATAAACCAACAATTATCAAAATAGTTGGTTTATTTTAGATATCTTACACATGAAGCAATAGTATCTATAATAAAAATACAAGAAAGTAATTTAACAAATAGAGTTTGTGCATGATAAGGAATTTTAGATAAAATCCAATTTATTTTTTTCTTTAAAAAAGGATAGACATGATTAATAAACAAAATAGCAATAATACCCCAAGCAAAAGAATAGAAAATACTAATACGACCATTTAAATTCATAAATTCGCCTGTATAATCCCACCAATGCATAGAAAATAGAGCATCTAATCCAAAACTTACAATATACTCGAAAGCAGAAAAAATGATGGCTGCATAGATAAAGAGTTGTATATCCTTATGCCTGTATTTGCCTAAAAATAGAATAAGCATTAAAGCACCATAGCCATAAATAGGACAAAGGGCTCCATATAAAAATCCTCTTTTTACAAAATGTCCCAAAGTAAAAATGGCATAAATGGTTTCCATAAGCCACCCCATAAAAGCAAATATAAAAAAATATAGTACATAAGTCTGCATTCTAGATAGTCGTATTTTCTTTTTGGTTTGTTCCATACAAATTAATCTCCTTTTATTGCTGCTATCATATCAAATTTTTTACTATTTGTAAATATGTTGAAAGTTACAAAAGCAAGTACAATTTTGACTAAAAACAAGTAATGTGTTGACTGGTGCACATAAAGATTATATAATAGACACAGTAATAAAAGGAGAAGAAAGAAATGGAAATAAAAAACAAACCAGAATTATTAGCACCAGCAGGTTCCTTTGAAAAGGCAAAGACTGCTTTTTTGTATGGAGCAGATGCAGTTTACTGTGGTACAGGAACCTTATCATTAAGAAGTAGAGCAGAAGTAGATAATGATGACTTAGCAAAAACAATTGAATATGCACATAGCATAGGTAAGAAAGTATATGCTGCTATTAATATATATGCATGGGACACCTATTATGAAGAAATTAAAAAACAAGCTAAAATGTTAAATGAGTTAAAAGTAGATGCGATTATTGCTTCAGATGGTGGAGTAATGGAAGTTTTAAAAGAATATGCACCAGATGTAGAAATTCATGTTAGCACACAAGCAAATACAGTAAGCTATCATGCAACTAATTTTTGGTATAAAAATGGAGCTAAAAGGGTTATTCTAGGAAGAGAATTGAATAAAGAACAAATTAGAGAAATTATGAAAAACAAAAATCCAGAAATAGATGTTGAAATGTTTATACATGGAGCAATTTGTTTTGGATATTCAGGTAGATGTTTCTTAAGCGATTTCTTAGCAAGTAGAAGTGCTAATTTAGGAGATTGTGCGCAAAGCTGTAGATGGGCATATAATGTATATGTAGAAGAGCATAATAATCCAGGAAATTTGATGCCTGTAGAACATGATGATAATGGGACATACATTTTTTCATCAAAAGATATGTGTTTGGTTAGGGAGATTCCAGAAATTATAGAATTAGGGGTCAATAGTTTGAAAATAGAAGGAAGATTAAAAACAGAATACTATTTAGCTTCTGTGGTAAATGCTTATCGTAATGCAATTGATGACTACCTAAAAGACCCAGAACATTATGATTATACAAAATATTTAAAAGAATTAGAAAAGACTAAGACAAGAGGTTTAACTACCTTTTATTTTAATGATAGAAATAATAAAGACTTCCAAGAATATGAAGGAAAACAATATAATCCCGATTATGAATTTGGAGGCAAGGTATTAGAAAACAAAGGAAACAAAAAGTATCTAATTGAAATAAGAAATAAATTAACAGTAGGAGATACGATGGAAATTTTAGTCCCAAGCAAGATTAAAACAGAAGTTTTTAAAATTCAAGACTTATGGAATACAGAAACGAGAGAAAGAATAGAAACTGTTAATCCCGGAAAAGCAGGGCAAACAGTTTTATTGGAATTGCCAATGGAAGCAAACAATGGGTGGATTTTAAGAAGAAAAAAATAGAAGTAAGAAATCCTATAGAAAAGAATTGATTTCTATAGGATTTTATTATATAATTACAAAAGAATTGAAGTAGTATCGAAGTGGTCATAACGAGCTGCACTGGAACTGCAGTACCTTCTTTTTGGGGGCCGTGGGTTCGAATCCCACCTACTTCGCCAAAACAATAAACCATGCAAGAAAGAAAACTACTTGTGTGGTTTCTTTTATGAAGGATAGAAAAAAGTATGAAAGAGAAATTAGAAGAAATAGTGGAACCATTAGTAGAATGGTACCAAACAAATAAAAGAATATTGCCATGGAGAGAAAATAAAAATCCATATTGTATTTGGATTTCGGAAATTATGTTACAACAAACGAGAATAGAAGCGGTAAAGAGATATTATGCTCGTTTTATGAAAGAATTACCAACAGTTCAAGATTTGGCAAATGTTTCGGAAGAAAGACTTTTAAAACTATGGGAGGGCTTAGGATACTATAATAGGGCTAGAAACTTACAAAAAGCAGCTGAAACAATAGAAGAAAAATATCAAGGGAAAATGCCAAACACTTATGCAGAATTAGTAAAATTGTCAGGGATAGGAGAATATACAGCAGGAGCAATTGCTTCTATTGCATATCATGAAAGAGTTCCTGCGGTAGACGGAAATGTATTAAGGGTGCTCTCAAGAGTTACAGCTAGTAACAAAGATGTATTATTGCCTGAAACCAAAAAAGAGATAGCAGAGAGATTAAAAAAGCTTATGAAAAGTCAAAAGGAGGATTTTAATTCAGGAGATTTTAATGAGGCATTAATGGAATTAGGGGAGTTAATCTGCCTACCAAATGGAGAGCCGAATTGCCAAGAATGTCCTTTACAAAAGAATTGTATCGCATACCAAAAGGGATTGACACAAGAACTTCCAGTTAGAGAAAAAAAGCTAAAGCGAAAAGAAGAGAATAAAACTGTTTTTCTTTTGGTAAGCGAAGAGGGAAAAATTGCAGTTAGAAAAAGAAGTGGGAAAGGTGTATTGAGTGGAATGTATGAACTTCCCAACAGCAAGGGAAAGGTAGAAAAATTGAAAGAACTAGAAGAAATATTGAAACAGTGGAATTTAAAAGATACAAATATAGAAAAAATAGGAGAATACCAACATATTTTTACACATATAACATGGAAAATGAAAGCATATAAAATAATAATAGAAAAAGAAAATGAGGAATTTATTTGGGTAACAAAAGAGCAGTTAGAAAAAGATTATGCTTTACCAACTGCTTTCAAGAAAATAATGTAGAATAATTAATTATTAGAATTTACTAATTTTAAAACAGGTTCAGGCAAATAACGAGATACATCTCTACCATAATGAATCAATTCCATAACCATACTTGAACTAATAAAGCCAAGAACACCCGAACGAAAATAAATGGTATCAAGGTTAGAAATTTCTTCATTAATTTGAGCCAGATTTTCTTCAAAGGCATAATCTGTATCATTTCTAAGCCCGCGAATTAAAAAATCAGCATGATATTTTTGCGCTATTTCGACAGTTAATTCTTGATAGGTGATAACTTGAGCATTTGTAATATTCTCTTTTTCCAAGGTTTCTTCTATAGCCAATTTCATTTGCTCAATATTATAGTTTTTGGTTTTATTGCTATTCATTCCAATTCCTACAATGACCTTATCAAAAATTTGACAAGATGCTTTTACAATATGCAAGTGTCCATTAGTAAAAGGGTCAAAACTTCCTGAATAAAATCCCACTTTCATTTTAATCACTCCTTATATAATATCTTATTAAACATCATTTCTTTTGTCAATTACTTTTAAATTAAGTATAGTGAATTACTTGAAATTTTTTGTAAAAATTTGTATAAAATCTATTGAACTTGTCTATTATATATAATATAATAGAAACGTAAATAAATTACATTCTCCGTTAGCTCAGTTGGTAGAGCGCTCGGCTGTTAACCGATAGGTCGTTGGTTCGAGCCCAACACGGAGAGCCAATATACAAAAGAAGGAGGAAAAGAGTTATGATAGGCGTTATCTCTTTTGGAATAAGCATTATAGGTGTTATGATGTCTTTCTTTGACAGTGTTAGATTACCAGCATTTATTATTGCGATTGTAGGAATTATTGTATCAGTTCTTTCTACATATTACAAAGACCAGAAAGAACTAAAAGATTCATCAAAGAAAGATTCAAGAGCATTAGAAGTAGGAGCAATTATTCTTGCAGGTGCTACTTGTGTAACTTATTATATTAATTTGCTAATTGCATAAAAAATAATTGTGATATAGTTTAATACAAAGAAGGTTTTAATGTTATATACATTAAAACTCTTTTTATTTTTACTAATATTTATACAATTATTTAGCATTATTAAAAATAAAACTAATGGTTAATAAAAGAATTAAGGGGCAGGTATACTGACCTAAAAATTGTAAAACATGAGGAATGTAAGAAAAGCGATTTTGAATAAAATCTTTTAATAACATGATAACAGAAAAGATGAGAAAAAGGAAAAGGGGAATACTAAGTAAGTTTTGATAGCAAGCCTCTAAAAAGTCAAAATGTAAAATACATATAAAGGCTCTTGTCATACCACAAGCAGGACAAGAAATACCAGTAACTGTTTTAAAAAGACAAGCTACTGGCATAATTGCTATCAAACTTAAAAAACTAATTAAAATCAATAATATCAATCCATTTTTTAGTCTATTCATTGATTAATCTCTTAATGGATTTCCATTAGCATCAACACTGATGCTTCCTGTTAAAATTAAAATACCTTCAATCAATCCCCAAATGCTAGAAGCGAATGCTAAAAATCCACAACTTAAAATAGTGATTAGTAATTGTGCGACAGCTTTACCTGTATATCCTAGGTAGAAGTTATGAACACCGAAAGCACCTAAAAAGATACCTAATAATCCAGCAGCCATTTTTGATTTGGCTTGAGGATTTGCACTTCCAGTATTTCCACTGTTTACATTAACATTGATTGTTTGACCAGCTGGTCCTTGGTTAGTATTAGCTGTATTTTTGCAATCTTCACAAAGTTCTTGACCGTCGTCAATTGGTTTTCCACATTGTTTACAGAACATAATAGTTCCCTCCTCTTATTTTACTTATACGATAATTATTATACCGCATTTTGCGTTTTTTTGCAATACCTTTTCGACAAAAAAATGTAGAATTTGATAAGATATTGCATATTTTGTGGTGTTTTTCATATATTTTAGTAATAAAACTTTCCTATATGTCTTGTAAAATGTATGCAAAAATGGTACAATTTAGTAGTGTATTTTATAAAATAAGGAAAATTTTATCATAAAATTTAGGAGGTAGATGATTGGAGAAAAATCAAATCTATGAATTTTTAATCAAAGAACTACCAGAAGAGCAAATTAGAATAGATGAACCAATGAAAAATCATACTAACTTTAAAATTGGAGGAAATGCAGATATTTATGTAATAGCAAAAACAATAGAGCAAATTCAATTAGTTTTAAAATTAGTAAAGCAATATCAAATCCCTCTTACGATATTAGGAAATGGAAGCAATGTATTAGTTAGTGATAAAGGAATTAGAGGAATTGTTCTTTCTATTTCAATAGAGCAACTCGAAATTGAAAAGAACAAAGAAAATGCAAATATAACAGTAGGAGCGGGAGAACCATTAGGAAAAGTAGCATATACTTTCTTAAAAGAAGGAATAGCAGGTTTTGAATTTGCAGGAGGAATTCCGGGAACTATGGGTGGAGCAATTCGTATGAATGCAGGAGCCTATGGTAGAGAAATGAAAGATTGCATTCAAACAGTAACTTACTTGACAGAAGAAGGAGAGTTAAAAGAATTTTCAAATAGAAAATGTGAATTTTCTTATCGTCATAGTATTTTCTGTGATAAAAAGATTATTATTGTAAGAGCAAAGATGACTTTACCATATGGAGAAAAGCAAGAGATACAAGCCAAAATGGAAGAATATGCTCAAAGTAGAAAAGAAAAGCAACCATTGATGTTTCCATCAGCAGGAAGCACATTTAAAAGAGGAGCAGACTTTATTACAGCTAAAATAATTGATGAATGTGGACTAAAAGGATATAGTATAGGAGATGCACAAGTATCTACCATGCACGCAGGCTTTGTTGTAAATAAAGGAAATGCCACAGCAAAAGATGTGATAGAAGTAGTAAATCATGTAAAGCAAACTGTATTTGAAAAAACAGGAAAGCAAATTGAACTAGAGATGGAACTACTAGGGGAATTCTAAAGAAAATCAAATTTACATTTAAGACGAGTTATCAAAGCAAACAAGAGAATAGAAGTATTGAGATGGATTTAGAATAGGAAGGTTTTTATATCATGAAAGGTTTTTTTAGGTGGTTTCGATCTGGAGCAAAGATGAAACGTTGGATATTATTAATATTACTAGGAATGGTAATTGCATTTTATGGAGTAGCTAAAATACTAGAAGGAGAAGGGGATGGAAGATTAGACTTTGCACCACTTGCTCAATATGTAGTATTTTTTGTAGTGGGTTTCATTTTTGTTATTTTAGGTATGATTCACATGCAAAAAAGGACATTAGAATTATTTGTACAAGAAACAGATGAAAGAATAGATGATGAAAAAACAAAAGTAAATAGCTTAATTTATAACAAAAAGATTTATGATCAAGGTCCGAAAATTGTAGCAATTGGTGGAGGAACAGGTCTTAATTCTGTATTAAGAGGTTTAAAAAATTATACAGATAACATCACAGCAATTGTAACTGTATCAGATTATGGGGAAATTATACCAGAGTCTAGAAGAATTTTACAATCTATGCCACTAGATGACATTAAAGAAAGTATTATTGCTCTAGCTAAAAATGAAGAACAAGTAGAAAAATATATGAACTATCAATTCGAAGAAAGAAGCTTAAAAGATCTTTCTTTAGGAGATATTTCTTTATTAGGAATGAAAAACTACATTGGAGACTTCACAAAATCTATCACACAAGCAAATGAAGTTTTTAATATTACAGGAAGAGTTTTACCAGTAACTTTTGAGCCAATTCAAATTTGTGCAGAACTAGAAGATGGCACTATTGTAGAAAGTAGAGACAAAATACCAGAAGCAGTTAGTAGCAAAACAACAAAAATTAGTAGAATTTTTATTAATCCAACTAATTGCAAAGTAGCACCAGGAGTATTAGATGCTATCAGAGAAGCAGATGCTATTGTCATTGGACCGGGAAGTTTATATACTAATGTTATACCAAACTTATTAGTCAAAGGTGTTGCAAAAGCAATTAGAGAAAGCAAAGCTTTCAAGGTATATGTTAGTAATTTAATGACTGAACCAGGGCAAACAGATGCCTATACTTTATCAGACCATATTAAAGCTATTATGGACCATGCAGGGAAAGGCATTATTGAATATTGTATCTATGATACAGGAGAACTAGTGCCAGAATATATTAGAAGATATAATATGCAAGGACAAGATTTAGTAGAAATAGATGCGTCTAAAACAAAAACATTGGGTGTTAATTTAATGCAAAGAGAGATTTCTTACATACAAGATACCTATATTAGACACAACCCAGATGCTATTGCAGCCTCTATTATTCAATTGATTTGTGATGATTTGAAATTTAGAGATATGCAAAATGATACAAAATATGTGTTATTAAATGACAGATTAAAAACAGCTAAAAAATCTTTAAAAGAAAGTGATACAAGCTTTAGAAAAGAAAAGCGAAAGCCTGAAAGAGGAGAAAGCAAGTATTTCCAAAAGTATAAAGATAGATTAGAAGCAATGCAAGAAGCTGAAATTAGAATGAAAGTAAAAAATGGAATGTCATTTGAAGAAGCACAAAATACAGTTATCAAGAAATACATAGAAAAAGAAAATGACAAAGCAGAAGCAGCAAGAAAAGCAGATGAAAGCAAGAAAAAAGCAACTAAAAAGAAGTCTAGTAGTACAGCAAGTAAAAGTAGAACTGGGACAAAGAAGCAGGCAAGTTCTAATACAAGAACTACCAAAAGTGCTAGTACAACAAGCAAGTCTACTAGTAAATCTACTGCTAGTAAAGCAAGAAGCAGAAAAGATGATAATGATTTTATCGATTTAGCAAGTAAACTATTAACACAAAAAGGACATAGTAAAAATCATCGTAAACAAGGAAAGAGACTAAAAACAAGTAAACATTAGGTAAACGAAGGAAAAAATGATGGAGGAAGTTACAAATGAAATATGAAAAAGAACAGCTAGCATTAGAAAATGGAATCAAACATGATTGGATTATTACAAATGGAATAGGGGGATATAGTAGTTCTACAATAGTGGGTGTGAACACTAGAAAGTATCATGGACTATTAGTAGCCCCTCTTCAAGCGCCTGGAGGAAGACATTTGATTCTCTCTAAGGTAGACGAAAGTTTTGAAAGTGGAGGAATAGAGTATCCACTTTATTCTAATGTCTGCAAAAATTATATTTCAGAGGGATATAAAAATTTAGTTAAATTTGAAAAAGAGTATATTCCAATTTTTACGTATGAAATAGACGGAGCAACTATCAAGAAATTTGTTTGTATGGACTATGGAAAAAATACGGTTTGTATCTTATACCATATTCAAAACAATGAAAAAAGAACAAAGCTAACAGTAACTCCAATTGTGCATTTTAGAGATTTTCATTGTACTACTCCGAATGCTACTTTTAATTTGCAACAAGAAATAAAGGAAAGAAAAGTAAAATTAGTTGTTAACAATCGAAACTCTACTCCAGTGTATTTTTATGCTTCTGAGGGAATTTATAGAGAACACCAAAATGACACTTTTCATAACATGTACTATGTAGAAGAAGAAAAAAGAGGATTAGATTGCGAAGAAAACTTATCAGTTCCGGGAAGTTACGAAATCAAAATTAGAGCAGGGGAAGAAAAATATGTTAGCTTTATTTGTTCTTTAGAAGAAAATATAGAAGAATTAGATGGAAGAAATTTAGTTAATCAAGAGATTATTCGTATTACGAGTGAACTATATGATTCGTATTTATTAGAGCCTAAAAAGCAATATACAGAAGAATATAAAGATTTAATCAAAAACTATATTATAGCATCAGATAACTTTGTAGTATATCGTCCATCTTTTGCCCTATATACCTTAATTGCAGGCTACCCTTGGTTTTTAGATTGGGGTAGAGATAGCTTAATTTCTTTTGAAGGATTAGTACTTATTCCTAGAAGATTTAAGGTAGCTAAAGAAGTATTATTAACTTGTATTAGAGACATTAAATATGGACTAGTACCAAATGGCTATTCTGGGTATGATAGTAGACCATTATATAATAGTGCAGATGCTTCATTATTACTATTTGAGCAAGTAAGAAAATATTTAAACTATACACATGATTATGACTTACTAAAAAGTCATTTATATGAAACATTGAAAAAAGTAATAGATGCCTATATCGAAGGCATTGATTTAGATGGAAATAACATCCATTTAGATAAAGCAGATGGTTTGTTATCTTCTGGTACACCATATATCCAAAACACTTGGATGGATGCTAAAATTGGAGATAAAGTCGTAACACCAAGAAATGGAAAGGCAGTAGAGATTAACGCCTTATGGTATAATGCACTTTGTATTATGGCAGATTTTGCAAAACTATATAAAGAAAAGGAATTGGAAAAGCAATATAAAGAATTAGCAAAACAATGTAAAAGAAGTTTTGAAGAAAAATTCTATAATAAAAAGAGAAAATCTTTGGATGATTTAGTTGGGGATAACAAAATTAGACCAAACCAATTATTTGCAATAGGTTTACATTATCCAGTAATAGATCCACAATCAGAAATTGCAAAACAAGTTGTTGAAACAGTTACTAAAAAGCTATTAACACCTTATGGACTAAAAACCTTAGCAAAAGGAGAACCAGGTTATAGAGAAATCTATGAAGGAGATGTTATTAAAAGAGATATGTCTTATCATCAAGGAATTACTTGGCCATGGTTATTAGGTATTTATGTAGATAGCTTGACTGCAGTAATAAATGTAGAGAAAAACAAAACAAAGAAAAAAGAGTATCAAGAGCAATATGAAAAATTAGTACAGCAAATAGAAAAGACTTTCACAAAAGAAATGTATGAAAGGTCAACTGTGGGAAGCATTAGCGAGATATATGATTCGAACAAACCATATGAAGCAAAAGGGTGTTTTGCACAAGGTTGGTCTATTGCAGAAGTGTTTAGAGTGATTGTGAATTATCATAATAAATAAAGAGGGAAAGACAAATGAGAATATTAGGAATTGACCCGGGATTCGCCATTACAGGGTACAGTATTATAGATTATGTAGGAAATAAATTTAAATTAATTACATCAGGGGCAGTTTTGACAAAAGCAGGTGAGTCCTTTCCACAAAGGTTATTAAAATTGAATAATGATTTAGAAGAAATTATTGATACTTACAAGCCAGATGCTATTTCAGTAGAAGAGTTATTTTTCAATAATAACGCGAAAACAGCCATCAATGTAGCACAAGCAAGAGGTGTTATTTTAGTAGTAGGTTGTAGAAAAGGAATTGCAACTTATGAATATACGCCACTTCAAATCAAACAAGCAGTAGTAGGTTATGGTAGAGCAGACAAAATTCAAGTACAAAGAATGGTAAAAGCAATTTTAGGAGTAGATAATCTGCCAAAATTAGATGACACCACCGATAGTATGGCAGCAGCAATCTGCCATGCACATTCAGCTAAATTTGCAGCAAAATTGTAAAGTGTCGCACTTGGGGACGTTAGTTTAGTGCGACATCTGTCCCCAAGTGCGACAAAAGGAGAACAGAATGATATACTTATTTTTTGGTGAAGAAAGATATCTTTTAGAAAGTAGAGTAAAGAAAATAAGAAAAAATTTTGGAGAGCAAGTTACAGGAATTAACTATATTCAAATTGATGATACTAATGTAGAAGAGTTGATTTCTGACTTGGAAACTCCTGCTTTTGGCTTTTCTAAAAAATTGATTATTGCAAAAAACACAGGGCTTTTCAAAAAAGAAAAGAAAACTGCTAGTAAATCTAAAACTACTAAAGAAACTAAAAAGAAAAAAGTGGCTTCAGAAGAAAAGCTACCTTTAACAGAAAAAATAGCGAATTATCTTCAAGCTAATGAGCAAGAATTAAAGGAAACAGTAGAACTTGTTTTTATAGAAGAAGAGGCAGAAAAAAATACGCTTTATCAAACAATAGAAAAGATAGGTGAAGTGAAAGAATTTGCGCTTTTGAAATTACCAGAATTAGTAGTGAATTTGAAGAAGATAGTAAGTGCCTATCAAGTAAATTTAGATGATAACACTGCAAAGTATTTAGTAGAATCTTGTGGAACAAGTATGCAAGACCTCATTAATGAAGTAAGAAAACTAATAGAATACAAAGGTGCAGGAGGAACGATTACGAAGGAAGATATTGATAAACTTTGTATTAAGCAAATTCAGGCTGTCATTTTTGACTTAACAGATAACTTGGGCAAAAAAGAAACTCGGAAAAGCATTAAACGTTTATTATGGATTACTTACAAACAAAGAACCAATTCAAAGAATTTTAGTAACTTTATATAACCATTTTAAAAAGTTATATACTATCAAAATAGCAGAAAAATATCATCAGGATGTAGCAAGTAGTATGAACTTAAAGGCAAACCAAACATGGCTGGTGGCGAAATATAAGACACAGGCAAGATTTTTTGAAGAAAGAGATTTGCGAAAGGTATTAGGTGAAATTATTGATTTAGATGCTAATTATAAAATTGGACTAATTGATTTGGAAGTAGGGTTAGAAGCAATTTTATGTAGGTATTGTTCACAATAAAATGAATAAAAAATACCAATTTTTCTAATAATAAAAGAAAATTGGTATTTTTATTTTGTGAAGGGAGAAGTATTATGATGATGAATTTTAGAACAGACTTAGCGCTAGAAAGACGTGATTTATATCGTAAAGCAAATAATGTAGCAAACGAGATTAATGGATTAGAAACAGAGGAAGAACAAATAGGAGAAACTATCAAAGTTACAAGAGTAAAGGTATTAAATCAAGAGGGAGAGCAAGCAATTGGCAAAAAACAAGGAAACTATATTACAATAGATATCAAAGATTTGAAAATAGCAGGAGAAGAGGATATACAAAAAGCATCAGAAGCTGTTACAAAAGAATTGAAAACTTTGATAGGAAATTTAATTCAGCCACAAGAGGATATTTTAGTAGTAGGATTAGGCAATTTGTATGTTACGCCAGATGCTTTAGGACCAAAAGTAATACAAGATATTGATATTACCAGACATCTTTTAACATATATGCCAGAAGTATTAGAACAAGGAACAAGACCAGTAAGTGCTGTTTCACCTGGTGTTTTAGGTACAACAGGAATTGAAACTGTGGAAATTTTAAAAGGAATTGTAGATAATGTTCATCCAAAGTTAATTATAGTAATAGATGCCTTAGCATCTAGAAGCATTGAAAGAATTAGTAGTACTGTTCAAATTGCAGATACTGGTATTGTGCCAGGAGCAGGAGTAGGAAATCAAAGAAAGGAATTGACTGTGGATACATTAGGAATACCAGTAATAGCAATAGGGGTTCCAACAGTTGTAGAAGCAGCAACAATTGCAGCAGATAGCCTTAATCTATTTATTCAAAGATTACAAGAAGAAGCACATTCCAATGAATTTTTAAATCAATTACAAGAAGAAGATAAATATCAAATGATTAAAGAAGTATTACAACCAGCAGATTATAACTTTATTGTAACACCAAAAGAAATTGATGATTTAATAGAAAACATGTCTAGTGTAGTTGCAAGAGGTATTAATTTTGCTACACAAAAATAGGTAGCAAATAAATGCTATCCAAATAGAAAGTATAAAATAAGTAAATGAACAGGGTAGAAAAAGTAGAGAAGGTATTTGACTTTAGGCCCCTGTTTTTTATTATATAAACTAATAAATACAATGGGAATAATTGTAAAAATAATTAGCCATATATACCATAAATTAAAGGTATCTAGATAAGGAATACCATATTTGATTATACAAGCCAAAACAAAAGAGAGTACCATACTAACTTTATTATTTCTAAATAAATAGAAAAGGAAGATAATAGCAATTCCAAAAAGACCATAATCTAAATGACAAATTTGTGCGAATACTCCTAAGAGCAAAACTGCCCAAAAACCAAGAAGATATTGAAAGAAGGCTTTTAGTTTTTTGTTCTTAACAAAATTAAAAGAGAAATGAATAATCTTATCATAGAGAAAGATAGCAAGTAATCCAACGAACAATGTGAAAAATATATTTAAAGGAAAGGTACCTGTAGCAATAGAGTTATTTGTATAAACTGAGTAGAATAGCATAAAGGGTATTTGTGAAACTAGTGCAAACAAAAATAGTCTTAAGAAATATTTCTTAAGATTTTTTGTGTGAAGATAGCCTTCTGAAATTTGAAAAGCAAAAATAGGGAAGGCAATTCTTCCTATTAGATTTAACCAACTAATCTGCTTAAAATATGCATCTCCAAAATGGTCTACTACCATAGTAGCCATTGCAATTATTTTTAAAATAAAACTTGTCATTGGAGCTACTGGGCAGAATCGAACTGCCGACCTACAGGTTACGAATCTGTTGCTCTACCAACTGAGCTACAGTAGCGTATAATGAAATTAACAATCACTATTATATAATCAAATGAATTAGATTGCAAGACTATAGAAAGAAAAAATATATTACAGATTGTCGTAAAATATTGACTTTTTGGAAGAATACTATAAAATAAGATTATCATAAACCATAACTAAAGTTTTTCACTTTAATAATTTAAGGAGGGAACAATTATGTGTAAGCTTTATTCAAAGCCATTTCATACAATTGTATCCTTAGAAAAAGGGGACAATTGGGAACGGTTTAGGATAACTATTCATTTGCCATTAGCTGATGGTTGGTTCGAAAGAGTAAGGTTAAATGTCATTGGAAGTGAGAACTTTAACTTAAATGGAGTGCCATATGATATTTGCCACAAGCAAAATGCGGGAACATCTCTTCTTGTAGTTGCAAGCAGGACACATCATGAAACCAATTTAGATATTCCAGAAGAATATCTAAATGCAGAGGTTATTTTTAGCGTTGGAACGATTGGAAGAGAAAGGCTTATGCCGTATGGAGCCACTGTTTTAAGAAAAAGCAAAGCTAAGCATTACACAGAAAGCCGCCAAATTTTGGCGGTTTTCTATTTAAAAAAATCTTAAAAACATCTTAAGACCTTTTACATTATCTAAAAGTATGATATAATAAGCCATAATTGTAAACAAAGGAGAGAAAAGAAAATGTTTGAAGAAGTGCCAAAGAAAAAAGAAATTAAATTGTCAACCATAGTTATTACATCAGTAGTAATATTTGCTGTTATATTAATTATAATGGCAGTGATTATTTTTGGAGGTTCTAATAAAGAGCCAAATCAACCAATTGCCGATAACAATACAATTCAAAATAATAACGTGGAAAATACAAATACTCCCGTTCAAATAACATCAGAAGCCTCAGAATTTCCAATTGAGTTTTTAAAGATGGAAAATCAGAAACAAAACATAATATATAGTCCACTATCTATTAAATATGCTCTAAATATGTTAAGAGAAGGAGCAAGTGGAAATACACAAAAACAGATAGAACAAGTGCTTAGAGATTTAACACTTACAAAATATACAAATCAAGATAATGTACTAGCTTTAGCTAATGCAATGTTTATTAAAGATGAGTACAAACAATATATCAAAGAAAGTTATCAAAATACATTAATTCAAAAGTATAATGCAGAAATCAATTATGATGCTTTTGAGAATGCTCAAAATGTTAATCAGTGGATTGAAGATAAAACTATGGGTATTATTAAAAATATGTTACAAGATTATCAAGTAAGAACAAACAGAATATTCTTAATTAATGCACTAGCAATTGATATGGAATGGCAAGTACCATTTACTATGGAAAAAACTTATGGAGAAGAATTTAACTTAGAAGATGGAAGCAAAATGTTAGCAACCATGATGAGCAAAGAAAGTAAAAGTAGTGATGTTTCTTATTATAAAGACACTACCATAACAGCAGTAGCTATGGATTTAAAACAATATGATAATGTACAATTAGAATTTATGGCAATTATGCCAAACGAAGATTTATTAGATTATGTTAAAAATACTACTATGAACAATATTAATCTAGTAAGAGGAAAATTGAAAGTAGCATCTCAAACCAATGCAGGAATTAATATTAAAATACCTAAATTTTCATTTGATTATTCTTTAAAATTAAAAGATGATTTGAAAAGCCTAGGAATTACAGATGCCTTTAATAGTAGTTTAGCTAACTTTTCTAATATGTCCGAAACCAGTGACTTTTTTGTAAATGAAGCACTTCATAAAGCAAATATTGATTTTACAGAAAAGGGAATCAAGGCAGCTGCAGTTACTGTAATAGGAATAAAAGATACTGCAAGTATAAGAGAAGAAGAACCTGAAGAAATTAAATTTGACAAACCATTTATGTATATAGTACGAGACAAGAAAACAGGTGAGATATGGTTTGTAGGAACCATGTATGAACCAAATTCTTGGGAGAAAGATCAGATAGATTATCAAGCAAGCCATTAAAAAGAGGGGAGAATAGAATGGGTTTTTTCGATAAATTAAAACAAGGATTAAGTAAAACCAAAAGTTCATTTGATGAGAAAATGAATAATGTATTTAGCAATTTTAGAAAAGTAGATGAAGAATTGCTAGAAGAGTTAGAAGAAGCATTAATCATGTCAGATGTAGGAGTAGAGACATCTACTAGAATTATTAGTAACTTAAGAGACAGAATTAAAAAGGAAAAAATAGAAGACGAAGAGGGCGTGAAAAACGCCCTAAGACAAGAAATCAAAAAAATATTAGATGAAGTAGATAACTCCCTACACTTAACAACAACTCCTACTGTTATTTTAGTAGTAGGAGTAAATGGAGTAGGAAAAACCACTTCTATTGGAAAAATTGCAAATCGCTTAAAACAAGATGGCAAAAAGGTAGTAATCGCAGCAGCAGACACCTTTAGAGCAGCAGCAGTAGAGCAATTAGAAATTTGGGCAAATCGTGCAAACTGTAGGATGGTTAAAAAAGAAGAAGGATCAGACCCAGCATCTGTAGTATATGATGCCATTCAAATAACAAAGCAAGAACAAGCGGATGTCTTAATTTGTGATACAGCAGGAAGATTACACAATAAAAAATATTTAATGGATGAACTTATCAAAATAAAAAAAGTAATTGATAAAGAATTGCCAAACACTGCAAAAGAAGTACTAATGGTATTAGATGCAACTACGGGGCAAAATGCTATTTCACAAGTAAAAGCCTTTAAAGAAACAGTAGATATTAATGGTTTAATACTAACAAAATTAGATGGAACAGCAAAAGGTGGAGTAGTAATTGGAATTGTAGCAGAAAACAAAATGCCAGTAAAATTTGTAGGAGTTGGAGAGCAAATAGATGATATGCAAATTTTTGAAAGTGAAGATTTTGTCAAAGCATTAATCTAAGCAAATAAAGTTGGAAAGGAGAATTATCATTGGAAGAACAAAAAACAAAGGTAAACACAAAAGAAAATTCAAATAACCAACCAAAGAAAATAAGAAAATGGATTGTACTAGTGTTTTTACTAGTAGCTATTATGGTATTATATGTTATTTATCGTGGAGAGTACTTAGAGACTTTAGAATTAGGAGAACAGTACTTAAATATTTTTTGGCAAAATCTTACTTGCCGTTTCAGTATGTTCGGCATAACTTTTATTTTGTTATACTTCCTATTATATATGACAAATAGAAGTATCAAAAAAGGGTTAACACCTTTTTTTGAACAAGAAAAAAAGGTGATGCCTAAAATACCAAATAAATCGATATCTTTTATTTTAGCGATTATAATTAGTTTTATCACAACGAATATTATCATGGAAAAACTAATGCTATTTATGAATGCCGCTGCTTTTGAAATGACAGATCCAGTATTAGGATATGATATTGGTTATTTCATTTTCGGACAACCATTTATCAAGTTTTTGTTACAATATGGATTATTTGTTGTAGTGGGGCTAACGATATATACTGTATTTTATTACATTATTGCCTTCAATGTATTCTTTGAAGGCGTGGATAGAGAAACTTTAAAAAAGAGTTCCCTTATTAAATTAATTTGTAGAAATATTACACTAGTTGCCTTTTTAATAGCAGGTTATATGTTCATCGAAACACATAATGTCGGGCTTCAGAGATTTATTAACTTGAATGAAATTGGAAATTATGCATTATACGGTGCGGGAATTTCAGAAGTAACGATTAAATTATGGGGATACCGTATCTTAAGTGTTTTAATTATTGTTGCAGTCATGTCAGCAGTAAGGGCATTCAAAAAGCAAAATACCAAAAAAGTTATTTTATCTTTGGCTACAGTACCAATTTATTTAATTGGCATGCTACTAGTTTTAGTAGGATTTGAAGTAATATTTGTTAATTCTAATGCGCTAGATAAACAACAAGCCTATATTGAAGATAATATTAATTATACAAAGCAAGCATATGGCATCAACATTGATGAAATTAACTTAGGAGAAAATGAAACTATCACAAGTGAAAAGGTAAAGCAAAATATAGATGTGATTAATAATATTGCAATGGTAGATAAAGAAACAGTTTTGAAGAATTTAAACACTTTACAAACTAATAAGGGATATTATACATACAGAACAACACAAATTGCAAACTATCGTGTAGATGGTGCATCACAACTTATGTACATATCTCCAAGAGAAATCAGTAGTTCTACAAGAACTTATAACAACAAAACTTATGAATATACACACGGATATGGTGTGATTTTGACATCAGCAACATCAGTAGATGAAAAGGGAAATCTAATTGACTTACAAAAAGATTATGCAAATCATTTAGAGGATATTGTTTCTATCAAGCAACCAAGAATTTATTTTGGTTTAGAAACGAATGACACTGTTGTAACAAATAGCAAAGAAAAGAATGAATTTGATTACCCTATTACAGAATCTACCAAAGCAGAAAATGCAACGAATAGTTATGATGGTGAAGCGGGACTAAATTTAAATTTCTTAGATAGATTTGTTTTAGGAATAAAGGAGAAAGATCTAAAACTTGCCTTTTCGGGAAATGTAGATAAGGAAAGCAAAATTTTAATTAACCGCAATATTATCGAAAGAGCCAAAACATTATTACCATATATCCTATATGATGAGCAACCATATATGGTAACAACGAGTGAAGGAAAACTAGTATGGGTACTAGATGGATATACTACATCCAACAATTATCCATATTCACAAAGAATAACAATACGTGAAGAGAGTATTTTAGATAAATTAGAATTAAATTATATTAGAAATTCTGTTAAAGTGCTCATTGATGCCTATGATGGAACTATCGATTTCCATATTACAGATAGAACTGACCCAATTATTATGGCATATCAAAAAATGTATCCAGATTTATTTGTAGATAAAGATGAGCAAATTCCTACAGACATTAGCTGTCAATTTGTATATCCGGAATTTTTATACAATATTCAAGCACAAATTATGCAAAGATATCACAACATTCAACCTGATGTACTATACCGTGAAGATGATGTATGGGAGATAGCGACTCATAACACAAGTAAGGTATTATCTAAAACGGGAACGCAGATGAAACCATATTACACAATGGTAAAGACAACAGATAGTGATAAAACAAATTTAGGACTAGTATTGCCATATACACCGTATGAAAAGCAGAATTTAACAGCTTATTTAATTGGAACTTGTGAGAATGGAGAAAAGAAACTAACGTTATACAAGTACCCAACAGGAAGCAATGTGTTAGGACCAATACAAATTGATACACAATTAGAACAAGACGAAAGAATATCAAAAGAAATTGCAAGCTTGAATGTAGCAGGAACCAAAATTAGTAAAAATATGATAGTAGTTCCAATTAATAACTCATTACTCTATGTAGAAACTATTTATCAACAAGATAGCAATGAAGAAAACTCTACACCAATGCTGAAAAAAGTAATTGTAGCATCAGGAAATAAGGTGGCAATTGGAAATGATTTAAAAGAGGCTTTAGACAACTTACTATCACAAGATGCAGTAGATATTGAAGTAGAAAGTACAGACACAGTAGAAGGATTAGTACAAGCAATTGTAAAAGCGAATGGCAATTTAAAAAAGTCAAATGAAAATAACAACTGGGAAATGATAGGAAAAGACATGAACAAATTGCAAGAGTTAATTGATAAATTAGATAAATTATTAGAAGAGCAAAGAAAAGAAAATCAGAAGAATGAGAATAAAAATCAAGATGTAAATAATACGATTATGGATAATCAAACAATAGGAAATCATGAATAAAAAATCAAAAATCCTCCAACATAATTAGTGGAGGATTTTCATGATTCAAAAAAATAAAATGGAAAAAGTATTGCTCAGAAAGTTAGAACAATTAAACAGAACCTTAACCAAAAACAACATTTTAGAAATTGCAGAATTATTGGGAAATAAAAAACAATTATTACTTCGCAATTTATTATCTGGTATGGCAAAGGGAATTGGTATAGGAATTGGCTTTACAATTTTAACAGCCATTTTATTAATCATACTTCAAAAAATAGTGACACTAAATATTCCAGTCATAGGTGACTATATTGCAGACATTATTAAAATTGTGGAAAGTAAATAATAAAAATTAATAAATAAGTAAAAAAAATAAAAGACTAAAATATAAATGAAAATTTTAACCTTTTAAATAACTTTATTATCACTATTTTCATCTCTAGCAAATCTATCAATAGCTTCAACATCTTTGAAATAGGGAGCATCAAAGAATTCTTTTAATTCAATTCCAAAACCTTCACAAATATGAATAATAGAACTAATAGTTGGTTCTTTTACTTTACCACGTTTACAATCACTAATAATAGAATTAGAAATACCTGCACGATAAGAAAGTTTATATACACTAAGCTTATGTTCTTTCAACAATTCACTGATTCTTAAATTAATGGCATCAGATAATAACATATATGTTTTACCTCCAAATTTACTATAAAAAGTATAGCAAATTATTTAAATACGATATTGGGATAATTCCGAATAAAAATTATAAAACCTATTGACTTTTTAAGACGAAGATTGTTAAAATAAAAATATATTTGGAGATATCCGAGTAAAATTGTACAAAAAAATGAATAAGACAAAGAGAAGAGGCAAAGAATATACTTAAGAAGAAAAGGAGTGTAACGAAAGAATGAAAAAAGAATTGTTAAAACAAAGCTACGCAAAAAGTTTAAAGGAAATAAAGAACAAACATAATCGTCGGAATAACATTAGTAGCACTTGTTGTTACCATAGTTGTTTTACTCATATTAGCAGGAATAACCATTGTCTATGTGTTTGGAGATAATGGAGTATTTGGACAAGCCTCAGAAGCTAAATTAAAAACAGATATTGCTAATTGGCAAGAAAGATTAGAAATGGCAAAAAGCCCAGTATTTATAGAAGGCTTAGGTACATTTAACCCTGACAAATACTTTGATTATATACAACAGCAAGGTATTATAAATAACAAAGATACAGATGTAATTGATAATGGCGATGGAACTTATGATGTAACAGTAAAACCGGGATATGTGTTTTTAGTAACACTAACACCAACGCCTGAAAATCCAACAGATGCTGAAATAGAATATATAGGTCAAGCAGGAAGAATAGCACCAATTATCAAGAGATTAGACGTTAGTGCAACATCTACAAGTATTACAGGAAAAGCAGTAGTAGCAAGATTAGGAACAAATGGAACAGTTAAG
>CAPXSA010000003.1 GCA_948735595.1 uncultured Clostridia bacterium
AAGATGTTGAAGAGACATCTCACTATTCATTTGCTATTGCAGATGAAAGCGTAAATGGAGATTTAAGAAAAGCATTTAATAAAATAATGTATGGTTAATATCAAATGTGGTGTTCCCACAAAAAGTTTATGCAATGCTTATGTATACTAAATTTGCTTTTGGTTACAATATATGGTATAATTAAGAGTGGGTATGATGAAAAAAGGAGAGTGAAGTTTATTTTAAATAAACGTATTAAATATTATACAAAAGTATCCTTCAAGTTAATCATGTTAATTGCTCTAGCATTATTCATTATAGGAGGTATCTTTCTTCTAAAATATCAGCTTGTATGTGAGGTATATGTTGCAGGAGAAAGTATTGGTTTTATAAAAGATAAAGATAGTTTAGAAGGACAAATACAAGAAATATTAGATAAAGAAGGAACCGATAATATAGCTTTTGTGGAATTATCGGATATTCCTGAATACAAATTAGCCTTTGTTAGTAAAAATAAAGAGTTAAATGATACTGAAGTTCTTGCTCAAATTGAAGACTCAGTAAAAATTACTTATGAATATTATGCAGTAACTTTAAATGGCAAAGAGCAAGCAGTGGTAGCTTCTTTAGAAGATGCTGAAAAGTTAGTTTCTGAAATGAAAAAAGAATATAAAGATAGTGTTAAATTCTCAATAGGAATTAATAAATTACATTCAGAAAATGGCGAGGATTATACACCAGTGACTGTTGCTAAGGCTGAGAAGAAAGTTACTCAAGAACTTCAAAAAATGGAAGGTTCTTCTGTCAATGGTGTTTATTTGGCTCAAAAACCTATTACAGGTATTATTACTTCTCGTTTTGGTAGTATGGAAAGTATCCGTAGTTTTCCTCATAATGGACTAGATATCGCTGCACCTTATGGAACTAAAATTAAATCAGCTACAGAAGGTAAAGTATCCTTTTCTGGTTGGCAAGGAAGTTATGGGAATTTAGTAATTATTGATTGTGGCAATGGTGTAAAAATTTATTATGGGCATTGCAGTAAATTATTAGTAAAAGTGGGAACAAAAGTAAAAGCAGGAGATATTTTAGCTGAAGTAGGTTCTACTGGTAATTCAAATGGTAACCATTTACACTTTGAAATTCAGATTAATGGCGTTTCAGTTAATCCACAAAACTATATTTATAAATAAGAACTTCATAATTTCTTAATACTTATTTTGCTAGATAATCACTTTTAGTTCACAAAAAGGACAAAATGGATTGGTATATTATAGGTGTAGTCAATAATAAGTTACTCCGTTATTGACTATAGATTAGTAAAACATCCCCTTTTATTTTCGAAACGTAGCCAGAGCAAATGGCTACGTTTTATTTACTTTATATAGACTTAATTTCTTCCTTCATTGTAAATACCTTTTTGCCAAATCTCAATTCATTTACCCTTTTTTGTAATTCCATAATCACTAGTGGTAGAATGGAAATTCCAAAAGTATATAACCATTGTGTGCCTGTTAATGGGACTAAACTAAATAAATCAGCTACTGTTGGAATCAATACCACAATTACTTGTAATACTGCTCCTAATAAAAATGCTCCTACTAGGTATTTATTTTCTAGTATTCCTGTTTTGAAAATAGACTCTTCGCTTTTAATGTTAAAGCTATGCACTAGTTCTAATAAGCCTAAACTTACAAAAGCCATAGTTCTTCCTACTTCTATACTGTATAAATAATTTCCAATGCTAAAGGCAACTAATGTTAAGACTCCGAGCATAGTTCCTTCTACAAAAATCTTACTCCACAATCCATCCGCAAAAATTCCCTTTTTACTATCTCTTGGTTTTCTATTCATAATATCTTTATCAGGTGATTCTAGTCCTAATGCTATTGCTGGAAGTGAGTCTGTAACTAAATTCACCCATAAAAGCTGAATAGCTAATAGTGGAGATTTTAAACCTAATAATAATCCTAAAAAGATAGTCACAATTTCTCCAATATTGGTAGCAATTAGAAAATGAACTGCTTTTTTAATATTATCAAAAATATTTCTTCCCTGCTTAACCGCTTCTACAATTGTCACAAAATTGTCATCTGTTAAAACCATATCTGCTGCATTTTTGGCTACATCTGTGCCGTTTTTTCCCATAGCAATTCCAATATCTGCATTCTTTAAAGCTGGTGCGTCATTTACACCATCTCCTGTCATAGCAACCACTGCTCCTGTGGACTGATAGGCTTGCACAATTCTTACCTTATGTTCTGGTGTTACCCTAGCAAATACAGAATATTGCATAATATTTTTTTGTAAAACAGGTTGTGAAATCTTATCTAATTCTTCCCCTGTAATGGCTAAATCCTGCCCTTTCAAAATTCCCAACTCTTTGGCAATAGCTTTTGCAGTTGCAATATGATCACCTGTAATCATAACCGTTTTAATACCGGCCCTATAACAAGTCGCTACTGCTTCTTTGACTCCTTCTCTTGGCGGGTCTATCATTCCTACTAATCCTACAAAAACTAAATTCTGTTCTATTTCCTTTTTATTTGGAACTGCACTTACATCTAAATAAGCTATAGCAAGTACTCGTAAGGCTTGGTCTGCCATTTTGTTATTCTGTCTTTCAATTTGACTTAGTAAACTACTGGTTAGGTTGATTATCTTTCCATTTTCATAAATTTTAGTACAATGTTTTAATAACACATCTGGTGCGCCTTTTGTAATAATGCGATAACCACTTGATATTTTATGAATCGTTGTCATCATTTTACGGTTAGAGTCAAATGGAATATCATCCACCCTTTTCATCATTTGATATAATTCTTGTTTATGAATTCTTTCTTTTAAGGCTCTATCTACAATAGCCACTTCTGTTGGCTCTCCCGTTAGTTCTTGTGATGCCTCGTTAACTTCCACATCTGTACACATGGTTCCTAATTCTAATATCTTTTTAATATCTTCCTCGTTCGTCACTTCTCCTTGATGATTTACTATTTTCGTTACTTGCATCTTGTTTTGTGTTAAAGTGCCTGTTTTGTCTGAACAAATCACACTACTGCTACCTAAGGTTTCCACAGCTGGTAACTTCCTAATAATACTATTCTTCTTTGCCATTTTCGTTACTCCAATAGAAAGCATAATAGTAACAATAGCAGGTAATCCCTCCGGAATGGCAGCTACAGCAAGCCCTACTGATGTCATAAACATTTCGATAGGTTCTATTTTTTTCAAAATTCCAATCACAAAAATAAATAAGCAGATAATTAAACAGCCAATTCCTAAACTTTTTCCCACTTGTCCTAATTTTTTCTGTATTGGTGTTTCTGGTGTTTCATTGGTGATGATCATTTTAGCTATTCTGCCTACCTTTGTATTCATTCCAATATCTGTAACAATAGCTTCGCCGTGACCATTTACCACCACTGTTGTAGCAAAGGCTAAATTATTCATATCACCTAAGGCGGTTTTTTCTGGTAATATACTATCTGCTTCTTTTAAGCAAGGCATAGTCTCTCCTGTTAAACTAGATTCTTCTATCTTTAGATCCGAAGCTGAAATTAACCTACAATCTGCTGGTACATAGTTTCCCGCTTCAAGCAAAACAATATCTCCTGGAACTACATCTTCTCCTTTAATAGTAACAAGTTCTCCCCCTCTTCTTACTTTACAAGTAGGAGCAGACATTTTCTTTAATGCCTCTAGGGACTTTTCTGCTTTTGCCTCTTGCACCAATCCCATAATTGCATTAAATACCACAATAGCAATAATGATAATAGAGTCGAAATAATCACTTCCTCCTTCCATTTTTGTAACAACGGCTGAAATAACTGAAGCGATGAGTAGGATGATAATCATAAAGTCCTTAAATTGCTCCAAGAATTTGATAAAAATAGGCTTCTTCTTTTGTTCCTCTAACTGATTTACTCCATATTTTTCTCGTCTTTCTTCTACTTGCCTATGGCTTAGTCCAAGTCTAAGGTTTGTCCCCATTTTTTTCTCTACTTCCTTTGTAGATAATGTGTGCCACATAAATATAACACCCTCCTTTGTGTTTTAAATTTATTAATATATATGTGGCTTGTCTTAGGTTTATGAATAATTTCTGAAGGAACTATCTAACTCATAAAAAAACATCGCTTTCGTTTTTCACTACTTGCAATGTTTTTCTCTTTACTATTTTACCTAAATTGGAAGGAACTATGTTTCTTTAATAATATTTGGTGCCTTACGCTCCACTTCGTTCCGTCGCATCAATCATGCGTAGTTCGTTCCACTTCACACGCCTGACTGAACTACTGCTGCCCCACGACCACAGTTGCTGTTGCTAGCCCAGTTGTTGTTGTAGGTGAAGGAGAACATCCCACCTTTGCCACGTACGAAACCGTTAGTAGAGTTGTTGAGCCAGTCATGGTTGCTAGCGCCATGCCAGCCTAAGCAAGGAAGGATACCTCAACATAGTCCCTAATTGATTATTTTTTAATTAATAATCTTTTTATCCCTTATTTAAGCTTAATTGTGTATCCATAAAATTTTTATAAATACTTTTTAATTCATTTAAATCTATATTTAATGCTAAAGCATACGCAACCAATTCAAAATCTTTTAGCAAAATACGTGAAGCTTCTATTCTATAAATATCATCAACTGACATATCTAGTCCCAGTAATTGTAACTCCCTTGCCATTTGAGTTCTGTTTAATTTCTTTTCTAATCTTTTGTTCTTTAGAAACTCACCAAAGAGATTACTTTTACCTTGTATCTTTCTCATCCTTACCTCAATTTTTACTTTTTTTCGATTTTACTTGATTTTAACAAAAATTATATGTTATACTGCTGACAAGTTATCAGTAGTATAACAATTTGAAATTAAAGACTTATTATAAAAAACTAAATTTAACAAAAGAAAAAGGGGGAATTATAATGAAAAAGTCAAATTTAAATACAACTTCAAGAGTTTACTATCAGCATAAGCCATCCATAAATAGCAAAGCTACAACTGGCCTAACTCTTGTAGCCTTAGTCGTAACCATAGTGGTATTGCTCATACTGGCAGGCATTACCATTACTTATGTAGTTGGAGATAATAGTGTATTTAAACAAGCACAAGAAGCAAAATTAAAAACAGATATTGCGGGTTGGCAAGAAAGATTAGAAATGGCAAAAAGTCCAGTATTTATAGAGGGCTTAGGTACATTTAACCCTGACAAATACTTTGATTATATACAACAGCAAGGAATTATCAATAACAAAGATACAGATGTAATAGATAATGAAGATGGAACCTGTGAAGTAACAACAAAACCAGGATATGTATTTGAGATAGAATTAATGCCAAATCCAGAAAATCAACAGATGGAAGTGATAAATCAGCAACTTGTACTATAACTGTAAAAAGTGTTAGTTTAAATAAGACAACTATGTCAATAAAAGAAGAGTCAATGTACTAAAGTATGTTGACAGTTTCTTTATATCCTCAACATATATCTTGTAAAATTGTAATAATATGATATAATGAAGAAAATTTTAAAATCATAGAAAGGCAAGTTATGTATCGAAATTCTTATGTTGAAATTAATGTAGATAATCTACAACACAATGTAAAGGAAATTATAAAGAAATATCCTGATTATCAATACTATTTTGGTGTTGTGAAAGGAAACGCTTATGGTCATAGTGATAAGGTGGCAAAGTACTTAGTAGAAAGTGGCATTAACTACTTAGCTATCAGTTCTTTAGAGGAAGGAATCAGTTTGAGAAAGGACGGAATTACTACTCCTATCCTTTGTCTAGAACCAATTTCTATTTCCTATCTAAAGGAATGCTTAGAATATGATATTACTATTTCTATTCCTGATTACGAATACTATCAAAAATTAGTAGAACAAGAAATTGCAAAACCGCTAAAAGTTCACATCAAAATTGATTCTGGTATGTGCAGACTTGGTTTTACTAATGCACAAGAAGTAAAAGAAGTGGTAGATGGTTTAAAGGAAAAAACAAATATCATTTTAGAAGGTATTTTTACTCATTTTGCTACTGATGGTATTTATGATGTTTCTTGGGATAATCAGTTTACAAAATTTAAAGAAATTACCTCAGGAATTGATTTAAGTCAAATTCCTATTGTACATTTGGGTAGAAGTCAAACTCTATTAAACCATAATAAAATTGAATTCGCTAATGGAATTCGTTTAGGTATCATTCTTTATGGATACAATACTACTCCTACACCACTCCCTAATAACCTTATGGGACGTTTAAGAAAATGGAAGAGAGAGTTCTATCATAAGAAACATCATATTAGCCCAACTATTACAGATATTGATATTGATTTAAAAACTGCCTTTTCTTTGTATAGCGAAGTTATACAAGTAAAGAAAATTGCTAAAGGAAGCTTTGTTGGCTATGGTAGAATTTATGAAGCACCAGAAGATATGTATGTAGCTATTATTCCAATTGGTTATGCTGACGGATTTTCAAGAAAAAATAAAGGAAGGCAAATTGTAATTCATGGAAAACGCTTTTCCTTAATTGGTGATGTAAATATGGGAATGTTAATTGCCAAAGTAGATGAAAGCGTGCAAGCCGGAGATAAAGTTACTTTGATTGGCGATGAAATTCCAATGCGTGAAGTTGCGCGCTATATTGGTACTAGTGTATATGAGGGTGGCTGCATGTTAAATGACTGGTTACCTAGGGTGTTAATAAAAGGCGGAAAAACCGTGGAAATTGATGAAAGGATTTGATGTATATGGAAAAAAATTTTAATGTGTTGATCCTAGGAAGTGATTTTAATGCATACTATATGGCAAGATGTTATCACGAACTTTATCACGAGAAAGTAAATGTCATTTCTAAAAGAGCCATTGGCGTAGTTTCTTATAGCAGTATTGTTAATTTTAAAGAGGTACCTGATTTTGAAAATGCCGAAGTATTTGTAAATACTTTAAATGAATATGCTAAAAAGCAAAAAGAAAATCAAATTCTTTTAATTGGAACCAGTGACGAACTAGTAAGATTAATCATTGAAAACCAAAACAAACTAGATGAAAAATTCGTTCATAACTATCCAAGTTTGGAAATTCTAAATCAAATTTTAGTAAAAGATACCTTTTATCAAACTTTTCAAGGAAGTGAATTAGATGTTCCTAAAACTTATATCTATCCTTGTGGGCAAAATGAAAAACTAGATGAAGAAAAAATTGCAGAGTTGATGTACCCTCTCATCGTAAAACCTGGAAATAATATTGAATATCATAATCACAAATTTGAAGGAATGTTTAAAGTATTTAAAGTATATTCTCGTGAAGAACTTGGACAAGTAATTGAAAAAATAGAAAACTCTGGCTATAAAAGTAATTTAGTTATTCAAGAATTTATCCCCGGAGATGATTGTGCCCTATTTGACTGCGTTTTCTATTGTAGTAAGGACAAAAAAGTACAATTGATCACTTTTGCACAAATTGGTTTGCAAGAAAGAAATCCAGGTGGAATTGGAAATTGTACAGTTTTAGTAAATGGATTTGATGAACATGGTTATAACGAAAAACTAGTGGAGCCATTAAAAGCGTTTATGGAACGAATGGGATATCAAGGATTTGCAGAGTTTGACTTAAAATATGATTCTAGAACCCAAAGCTATAAAGTATTAGAAATTAACCCTAGACAAGCTAGATGTAGTTATTACTTAACTGCGGGAGGTCATAATTTAGTAGAGTATTTAATTGATGATTTAATTTACCATAAAGAAAAACCATATACTTTAATGAAGGACAAAGTAGCTTTAAGTTTTGTTCCAAAAAGTGTCATTAAAAAATATGTTACAAGCGAGGCTTTAAAAAATGAAGTTTTAGCTTTAGCAAAGCAGAAGAAGTTAGTAAATCCTTTAAAATATAAGGCTGACAAGAGTTTTAGAAGAAGATTATATTTAATTGCTAAAGATTTCAATTACAAGAAAAAGTATAAAACTTTCAGTTGGTAATGATATCTTTATCACTAGTAAATAATTCAAATTATAAAATATTAGGAGATAAATTATGAAAATATACACTCTAAAAGATTATATTGATATTTTAAATAAAGAAAATTTAATAGACGCAATTCTAGTAAAAGATTTAAACCTTTCTACTCCTATTTCTCAAATTGCTCACAACTCTAAAAATGTAACAGAAAACACTTTATATATTTGCAAAGGAATTAAATACAAACCCGAATATTTGCTTGAGGCTCTTCAAAATGGCGCAATAATATATGTGGCAGAAAAAGAGAATGTCTCACAACCTGATTTTCCTCATATTGTGGTAAAAGATATTAGGAAGTCCTTAGCTGCTATCTCTACCCTATTTTATGACTTCCCTGCTACTAAATTAAATATGATTGGATTAACTGGTACAAAAGGAAAATCTACTACTGCCTATTATATTAAAAGTATTTTGGATAGTTATATGAAATCTCAAAACTTGCCTAATACAGCAATTGTCTCATCTATCGATACCTATGATGGCAAGACTTGTAAAGAATCGTTAATTACTAGTCCTGAATCTATTGATTTACAAGAACATATTGCAAATGCAGTGGATTGCAACATTCAAAATCTAGTCATGGAAGTTAGTAGCCAAGCATTAAAACTAGATAGAGTTCATGATGTAATCTACAAAGTAGGAGTATTTATGAATATCTCTGAGGACCATATCAGTACCATAGAACACCCTGACTTTGAAGATTATTTTGCTTCTAAACTTAAATTTTTCAAGCAAGTAGAAACTGCTTGTGTAAATTTAGATAGTGACTATGTAGATAGAATTTTGGAGGAAGCCCATGTCTCAAAAAAAGTCATTACTTTTAGCACCAAAAATCCAAAAGCAGATGTATATGCTTATGACATTCAAAAACCAACTCATACCTCTATTAGCTTTCAAGTGAAAACTCCTGAGTGGGAAGATGAAATCTTACTTACGATGCCTGGACTATTTAACGTAGAAAACGCTTTAGCTGCCATTTGTGTGGCAATTACTTTGAATATTCCTTATAAAAATATCTATGAAGGATTAAAAATTGCCAAAGCAAGTGGTAGAATGGAATCACATATGAGCAAAGATGGTAGTATTATTGTTATTGTAGATTATGCACACAATAAGCTAAGTTTTGAAAAATTATATGAGTCTACCAAACAGGAATATCCTAACAAAAAGATTATTACTGTATTTGGTTGCCCCGGTGGTAAGGCTTTTCTTCGTAGAAAGGATTTAGGTCGTTTATCTGGTAAAAATTCAGCTATCACTTATTTAACTGCTGAAGATCCAGGACCTGAAGAAGCCTGTGATATTAGCAAGGAAATTGCAACTTATGTTGCAGAAGAACATGGTGAATACAGAATTATAGATGACCGTGGAGAAGCAATTAAACAAGCGATTTTAGAAAATCCTAATAGTGTTGTTTTGATTACTGGTAAAGGTAATGAAACTCGTCAAAAAATTGGTACACAGTATGTTCCTTGTTTAACTGATACGCAGTATGCACAAGAGGCTCTAAAGGAGTATGATAAGAATTGTAATTAAATGGTTGACATTTATTTTAAAAGGTAGTATACTAAAGTTAGATTAAATCAAATGAATTGGTCATAGATATTCTAAAAGTCAAATGAGTGATAGCATTTGACTTTTTCTTTTTGTAAATTTATACATAAAAAAAGACAATGTAACTATAGTGATAGTAACGTTACATTATCTTCTTTATGTAATAGTAATTCAACCAAACGCCATATCAAATCCGAACTAGTCATATCTATTCCTCCTTTCTCAAAGATTTCCTTTAAGAAAAGGATATATCCATTATATGGCATTTACCTATATGTTTCAATATTTTCTACACATTCTCGACAAAATCCGACAATTGAAGTTTGCATCTTTTATCAGTTATTTCAACTTAAGCGATAGTAACTTACTAATTCCATTTTCCTCCATAGTAACACCATAAACTGTATCTGCTGCCTCCATAGTACCCTTTCTATGCGTAATTACTAAGAATTGTGTTTCCTTGCAGAATTTCTTTAAATATTCTGCAAAACGATATACATTAACATCATCTAAAGCCGCTTCAATTTCATCTAAAATACAAAATGGCGCTGGGGTCATTTTTAAAATAGCAAATAGCAATGCAATTGCAGTGAAAGCTTTTTCTCCACCTGATAGTAGCATCATATTTTGTAGTTTCTTACCAGTTGGTTGTACACGAATATCAATACCACATTCTAAGATATTGTTTTCGTCCTCTAAAATTAACTCTGCCTTTCCACCACCAAACAACTCCACAAATACCTCATTAAAGTTTTTGCTGATAATAGCAAATTTCTCTTTAAATTGTTGTTGCATCGTTTCTGTCATGTCATTAATAATTCCTCTTAATTTTGTGGCAGTATTTTCTAAATCTAAACGTTGCTCAGACATAAAATCATATCTTTCCTTCGTCTTTTTATACTCTTCAATTGAATCAATATTAATACTTCCTAAGTCTTTGATTTTGTTTCTCAAGCTATTAACTTGTTTTTGTGCAGTTGCCACATTATTTGGCTTTGGATACTCCTCTGTGTTGTTAGGTGTTAGTTCATATTCTTCCCATAATTGTTCAGTCACTTGCTGTAAATCTTGTTCTACTTTTGTCTTTTTTACATCTAGTTTCACAATTTGTTCTTTTAAACCTTCTAACACGCTAAACTGGCTTGTAATATCATTTTCTGTTTGTGTCATCTTTTCATTTTTCTGAGTTCTTTCTTGTTTTAGTTCTTCTACTTTGTTTGAACTATTGCTAACCTCTAACTTAATTTGCTCAATTTGTGTTTCTAAGTTTTGAATAGCTACTTCTAATTCTTGATTGTCCTTTTTGTTTTCTTCTATAGTAGCTTGTTTAGACTCCATACTCTTTTTCTGATTTTCAACATCCTGCTCAATTCTAGCAACCATCTCGTCAATAGAATTTTCACTTTCATCAAAAGAACTAACAGAAATCTTTAAATTCGTAATATCCAAATTCAAGTCATCAATATATTTTTGATTATCTTTGTTATTTATTGCAAATTGCTCAATAACCGTATTTAGTTCTTCCATTTCTTTGACAATAGAAACATTTTCTTGCTCTTTTGCTTCTTTTTGCTTTCTATTTTCTGCTTTTTGTTCTTCTATTGTTACTTCTTCTTGTTTTAATTTATCACGTCTTTCTTCTAAACGGTTAATGTTTTCCTCGATTGCTACCATTTTTTGCTTTTCAGTAGCATATACAATCTCAATTTCTTGTAATTCTCTTTCTAATCTAGCCGTTTCTTCAATTAAATCACCAATAGAATCAGCATATTCTTCCTGTTCTTTTTTCTTGTCTGCAATCTGCTTTTCTATTTTCTTTAACTCTTTTTCAAGTTCTTCAATCTCTCTACTTCTACCTAAAATGTTGACACTTTTTGTCTGAACACTACCACCTGAAATAGAACCAGTAGAACTGATAATATCTCCTTGTAATGTCACAATTCTAAAAGAGTATTTATCTTTTTTCGCTAGGTTAATCGCTGTGTCCATGTCTTTCACAACTACTGTTCTTCCTAGCAAATTTAGTACAATTTGTTCATACTTTTTATTGCATTTTACTAAATCAGAAGCAATGCCAATGACACCTTCCATTTTAGTTAACTTGTCCAGTTTTCTACCTTGTACAGAAGAAATCGGTAAAAATGATGCTCTACCTAGACTATTCTTTCTTAAATGCTCAATTAACTTTTTCGCATCTTGTTCTGTTTCAGTAACCACATTTTGTAAAGCTTGTCCTAAGCACATTTCAATAGCAAGTTCATATTCTTTGTCTACTGATACTAAGTTAGCTAAAACTCCATGAACTCCTTTGTTTAAGCTACTATCTTTTTCACAATGGAATAATAGAGATTTGACAGTTCTGTTGTATCCCTCTTTTTCCTTTTCTGTTTCCACTAAAAATTGATGTCTAGCTTGTTTCATTCTCTGGTTGTATTCTAGCTTGCTAACTTCTTCTTCAAACTGCTTTACCTTTTGCATACTCTCATTTTTAACTGTTTGCTTTTTCTCTAAATTGGCCGCTGCTACATTTCTTTTAGACTCAATTTCATAAAATCCTTTGGAAAGTTCTTGCTTTTCCATTCTTGTGCTATCCAATTCTGAAATCGTAGCACTAATCTCATTTTGCACTTGTTTTTTACGTTTTTCTAAGTTTTCAAAATTAACCTCTAAAGTATTTACTTCACTTGCCAACTCATATTTTTTATCTGTGTATTGCTCAACTGCTTGTTTCTTTCCTTCGATTTCTAGCTCTTTATCTGATAACTTCTTCGTTAGCTCTAGTAGCTCTGCTTCTTTTTCGGCTAATTCTTTTTCAAACTTTTCCTTATTAGAACCTAAACTTGTTTTCTTTTCTAATTTTTGCTTTTGTTCTTCTTGCAATTCTGAAATTCTTGCTTTTACTTCTTCTATTTCCTCAACTAATCTTTCTTGATTATTGCTATTATTTTGAATTCTCTCTTTGTGAATTCCTATTTCTGAATTGATTTTTTCAATTTTATTACTACTTTCAAATCCTAAATTTTGCATTTCTTCAATTTGTCTAGTGATATCATCAATAGCTTGTCTTAATTCCTCTTTACTTGCTTGCAAAGTTTCCATCTTGGTATCTTCTAGCTCTTTTTGAGAAACTAAAATGTCATAGTCTTTTACAATTTGTTCTAGCTTTTCTTTGTAAGTAGCAATATTATATACAAAAAGGCCTACTTCAATAGACTTTAGTTCTTCTCTTAAATCCAAAAATTGCTTTGCTTTATCAGCTTGCATTTTAAGTGGTTCAATAGTCGCTTCTACTTCTGATAAAATGTCATTAATACGAAGTAAGTTTAATTTTGTTTGTTCTAACTTCTTTTCAGACTCTGCTTTTCTTGTTCTATATTTTACAATTCCTGCTGCTTCTTCAAAAATATGTCTTCTATCTTCTGATTTATTACTTAAAATCTCATCAATTTTACCTTGTCCAATGATACTATATCCATCTTTTCCAATTCCAGTATCCATGAACAATTCCAAAATGTCTTTCAAACGGCAAGGTGTTTTGTTAATAAAATACCCTGTTTCTCCGCTACGATAAATTTTTCTGGTCACGGTTACTTCCGTATATTCTACTGGTAGTTTGCTATCTGAGTTATCAATGACAATAGAAACTTCTGCGAAACCTAGTGATTTTCTAGCTTGTGTTCCCGCAAAAATAATATCCTCAGATTTTGCACCTCTTAAGGATTTCATACTTTGCTCACCAAGTACCCAACGAATTGCATCTGAAATGTTACTTTTCCCCGAGCCATTGGGACCAATTACAGAAGTGATACCTGGTTTAAATTCTAATACTGTTTTATCTGCAAAGGATTTAAAACCTTGCAATTCCATTCTTTTTAAATACAACTTTTTCACCTAAATTCTTATAAATTCGAGTTAATTATACTGGATTTTACTAAAATTTGCAAGAATATTGAAAATTAAATAAAAAGCATATTATTTTGTAGTGACAAGTGGAGTGTGACTAGCACGACCCCAACTGCAACAAAATACACCCTATAAGTAGATTTTGAAAAATAATAAAATTTTTCAAAAGATACATATAGGATGTTTGAAGTTGCATAACGAAAAAATAATATGCTCTTTATTTAATTGCTTATTCTTGTTGCAATTTCTTTACATTTCTCAATTACTTCTTGTACATTACCAATTTTCATCTGCCTATTTTCCATGAGCACCTCACCTTTTACAATCGTTGTCTGTACATTTCTACCACTGGTATTGTATACTAAGTTAGCTATTTCATTAAGGTTTGGCAACATGGTAATATTATCTAAACTTTCTTCTACATTTACCAAAATTAAATCTGCATCTTTTCCTACTTCTATACTACCTACTTTTTCCTCTAAGCCTAATAATATAGCTCCATTGATAGTTACCATATGGAGTACATCTTTAGCAGTAATTCTTCCCTCATTTTCGTGAATACCACCTTGAATTAAACAAGCTACTCTCATGGCTTCAAACATATCCAAATTACTTCCCGAACCTTGTCCATCTGTTCCTATAGCTACATTAATTCCCTCTTGCAAATATTTGGTAGTATCAGCAATTGTGCAACCTAATCTTAAATTTGAAATTGGATTATGAGCAATTCCACAGTCCATTGTTTTTAATATCTTAATATCTTCATCATCTAAATGTACTCCATGTGCTAAGATGGTATGAATACCATTAAAGTATTGCTTTAATACTTCTATCGCTTTCTTTCCGTGTTGCTTTTGAATGTCTTGAATTTCGTCAACACTCTCTAAAAAATGCACATGGATTGGCAAATGATATTCTCTTGCTAAATCTGCTGTAGCTTGTAAGCATTCATCTGAGCATGTGTATAAACTATGTGGTGCAACAGAATAGGTAATTAAATCATTCGTTCTATCTCTAGACTCATAAAACTCTCTAAATTCTTTTATTCTTTGTTCAAAGCTACCATCTGCATCCATAATTGTTCTAGTGATAACCGCTCTTACCTTGCAATCTTCCGCTGCTTTTCTAATTTCCTCTGACATAAAATATTGATCATTAATGGTTGTAGTTCCAGTTGAAATCATTTCATAATAGGACAACATACTAGCCCAATAAACATCTTCCTTAGTTAGTTTATCTTCCCTTGGCCAAATCTTTTCATTTAGCCATTCATATAATTTACAACCTTCTGTTGTTTCTCTAAAAATGCTCATTGGAATATGTGCGTGTGTATTAATAAGACCGGGCATAACAATATGTTCCTTCGCATCTATTATTTTTACCTTTTCTCTTTCTTCTATTTTCTCTTCTATTTGAACTATCTTACCATTTTTCACTAAGATATCTTTCTTCTCAATCTTAACATCATTATCTTCAAATAGTAATACTTTTCCATTTTTTATTAGTAAATCTTGCATCTTTTATACTCCATCTTTTCTCATTGTTATACCCTCATTATATTGAATTTTCTAACATTTTTCAAGTAAAATAATTATTCTTCTAAATATTCCCTTAATAGCCTTTCTATTTCATCAACTACTTTTTCAGTTTCTTCTCTTGGCTTTCCTTCTTTTAGCATTTTGTCTAGTTCTTCAATTAATTCGTCAATTTTCTTCTTTTTATCTTCCATACATATCTTCGCCTTTTATTTAAGGCTTCCTCCTCTCCTTATTACTACTTTCCCCCCTTTTTGATTTTTTATTCTCTAGAAATATTCATTCACTAGAGGCTAATTATTGCTAGACTTCCCTTTACTTGCTAAAAGAACTGTTAGATATCTTTTTTCAAAATAAAATAGAAAAATACGGTGTCACAAAATGGCACCTTACCTTTCTATTTCTCCCTTTTTTAGTTCATTTAAATTACTCTTCATTATTCCTATTAAAGTATTCAATTAAATGCAAAATCATTTCTTGATTCTCTGGCTTTAATTTTTCAAAACCTGCTAGTCCCAAATCTTGAGACTTCTTACTAGTTTTATCTAAGTATTCGCCAAATATTGTGTCTGTGCCAATATGAAATAAGTTGCAAATTTTCACCAAGACTTCATAAGATGGCTTCGACTTATCTTGTTCAATGTTGCCAATATATCTTGTAGAACATTCAATTGACTCCGATAATTTTTCTTGCGTATATCCATAACTTTTCCTAAGTGCTTTTAGCTTTTCGCCTATCACAATTTCCTTTTGCTTTCTCATTTTATAATATTCCCTCTTTCAATGTTCAAAATTGTCGTCTACTGCTTATTGTTTCCTCTTTTATTGGAAATATGATATCAAAATGACACTTTAAATAAAAGGAAGTATATAGGTATTGTATATTAATTTATTTCATATTTCAATAGAACATTTATCAAATTATGAATGTATTATTCAAATCTTTCTCAAAATTTTTTCACTTGCCATTTTTTCGCTTTTGTAGTATGATTACATCAATAGATTACAAAAGAAATTAAGGTGAAAATATGAAAAATGAAAAAATTGACTTTTATAGTCCTATAGATTTAAAAACCTACAATTTGGAGCAAACCATACGCTACCAGTTGGATATTTTAGAAAGGCTTGACCTTTTTACTAGAAAACATAGTGAAAATGTAGCCAATTTATGTTGCAGAATTTGCGAATATTTACATTGCAAAAAATCTTTTACTGTGCATTGTACCATTTGTGGTTACTTACATGACGTTGGAAAAATGCAAATTCCTACCAAAATTTTAAATAAGCCTGATAAACTAACCGAGGAAGAGTATGAAATCATGAAAAAGCATACTACTCTAGGCTATAAAATATGTATGCAAGAGCCAAAGCTACGTCCTTATGCGCTAGCTGCTTTAGACCATCATGAAGCGTTAGATGGAACTGGCTATCCAAGTGGTATTAAGAAAAAAGATATTCCTTATGAGGCTCAAATTGTGCGTGTTGCAGATGAATACGATGCTTTAGTTACCAAAAGGCAATATAAAACACACGTCAATATTTCTGAAACATTAAAAGAACTGATTAAAGATGCCAAACCTGACCCTAAATTCGTTGCTTTAGACCAACTAGCTTCGAAAGAAAAAGATGGTAAAATTAATGGTCTTATTTTAAAAAAACTTTTTAAAGTTGTTATTGATGACACTTTATACGAAATTAGTGGCGTTATGGACTATGTAGAATATTTAAAGCAACAAATTAAACGTCTAGAATTAATGCAAAGTTACCAAAAGAAAGCAGATACTTCTAATAAAGAAAAAACGAAAGAATACTATTTAGAAGGTATCCATTTATTGCTACAAGAGGGAGAGACAATAGAAAATTATGCACAAATTTTGGAAGAATATAGGAATGCTTTAGTAATTAGACAAAATGTGATTAAACAATTATATGATGAAATTAAAATTATTAAAAAATTGAGAGTATAAACAAAAGAGGAGGTACAATGAGCAGAGTAAAAAAATTATATACTACTTCTAAGAAGTTAACTGTAATTATGCTAATATTTTTTGCTTTATTAATCTTATTAATCATTCGTTTAGGTTTTCTTCAGTTTGTACAAGGTGCTGATTTGAAAGAGCAAATGTATAGTCAATTAATTACGAGCCGATTAGTAGCCCCTCATAGAGGTACTATCTATGATGCTAATGGGAAAACACTTGCTATTAGTGCACCAGTAGATACCATTACCATTAATCCTAAAAGTATTGTTGCTCTAAATGGTGGTAAAATAGACGAAGGTGCTACTAAAGCACTAAAAGAAAAAGTAGCAAAAGCTTTTTCTGATATTTTTGAACTTGATTACGAAGCAACACTCAAGAAAGTATCTAGTGAAAACTCCTATGAAACTATTATTCGAAAGGTAGACAAGGATAAAGTAGATATTTTAAAAACTTGGATGGAAGAAGAACAATGTTCTAGTGGAATTAATATCGAAGAAGATACCAAAAGGTCATATCCTTATGAAAACTTAGCTTCTTCTTTAATTGGTTTTTGTGGAAATGATAATCAAGGTCTATATGGTTTAGAACTTTATTGGGATAATATTTTAACTGGTACACCGGGTAAAGTAGTTACTTCACAAGATGCTTTCCAAGACTTTATCCCTGATGAAAACCAAACTTATATCCCTGCTGAAAATGGCTATGACCTTACTTTAACAATTGATGCTAATATTCAAGCTATTGTTGAAAAATATTTAAAACAAGCTTGTATTGAAAATGGTTGTGAACGTGGTGGTAATGTGATTGCAATGGACCCTAAAACTGGAGATATTTTAGCAATGGCTACTTATCCTGATTACAACTTAAATACACCTTTTGAAATGCCAAGTTATTTGACAGAAAAAGAATGGAAAAAGATGTCTTCTGAAAAACAAACTCAAACTCTATACTCTGTTTATCGCAATCGCGCCGTTTCAGATACTTACGAACCCGGCTCTGTATTTAAAACAATAACTGCGGCCATTGCCTTAGAAGAAGATAAAGCAAGCGTAGACAAGGCAAAGGTATATTATTGCAATAGATCTTACACTGTTTCTGGAATTGGTATAAAGTGTGCACATAATACAAAACATGGTTATCAAAGTTTAAGAGAGGCTCTCGCCCACTCTTGTAATGGAGCTTTTATTCAAGTGGGACAAAAGGTAGGTGCTAATACTTTATATAAATATTATGATGCTTTTGGATTTTTCCAAAAAACAGGAATTGAAACTGCTGAGGAGAATGGCTCCCCTATTTTTTGGAATGTAAACAATGTAGGTCCTATTGAGCTTGCCACTATGTCATTTGGGCAGAGATTTAAAATCACTCCTTTGCAAATGATTACCGCAGTATCGGCAGTGGCCAACAATGGTACACTCATGAAACCTAGAATCGTAAAAGAAATGAAGAATACAGATAATGGGGCTGTTACCACTATTGATCCTGTGCAAGTAAGACAAGTCATTTCCAAAGAGACGGCAGAGGAAGTCTTATCTATGATGGAAACAGTTGTAACAAATGGTACAGGCAGATATTCTCAAATAAGAGGCTATTCTATTGGGGGTAAAACTGGTACTTCAGAGCCTGACCCCGGAAATCCTAAAGAAGGACTTACTTTTTCCTTTTTAGCTGTTTCTCCAGTGGAAAATCCTGAAATCATTATGCTTGTTACTTTATATAACCCTACAAAAGGAAGCGCAAATTCAACAGGTCTCCCTATAGCCTCTATTGCAGCACAAAAGATGCTAAAAGAAATATTGCCATATATGCAAGTTCCTGTAGACACTTCTAGCAACACTACTAGTAATACAACTACCCTTCCAAATGTCACAAATAAAACTGTTGCAGAAGCCAAAAAGATATTAGAAAAGGCAGGATTTACTTGTAGCACATCAGGTAAATCTGATGAACTAGTAACAGAGCAGTTCCCTGTAAAAGGTTCACAACTAACCAAAAATTCCATTGTAAAATTATATACTGAAAAAGAAAATACTCGTGTTTCTAAGAAAGTACCTAATTTGATTAATAAAAACCTCTCTCAAGTAAAAGAGGAATTGAAAAAGAGTAATTTGAACCTAAGTGTTACTGGTTCTGGTATTGTAGTTAGTCAAGAGCCACTTCCTGATACTTCTGTAGAAGAAGGAACTATTATTAAGGTAACAATGGGAACCTAAAAAAAGCAGCCAGTGGCTGCTTTTTTAAATTCTTTAATATTTAATGTTATACTCTTTATATTTTCTTGCGCCAACCACTGCTGCAACAATTGCTACTCCTATGGCTAATATAACTACAATTGTATTAATACCAGTTTGAGGTAATTTTCCTGTTGCTGTTGTATTATCTTTATCAACTGGTTTTGTTGGTTTGCTTGGTTCCTCATCACTTAAATTCCATTTAAAATTAGAATCTAAATAATCCCATAAATTTTTTCCTATTTCTTCACCTATACGTGCTTGATATAAAGATACGTCTTCTACTGGATAATAAGTTCCATTTTCCCCTTCTAATGTCATATATACATAATAATATTGTTGATCTACTAATTTCATATCACCTGTAATTGATTTTTCATTTGATCCTACTGCAATAGTACCTGTATATGTAGGAGATTTTGCACTCTTGGCATAATTTAGTAATTTAGTTAAACAATCGGCATCTCCATTTTTAATTGCTCTTAATATAGATTGATCTGTAACTGTTCCTATTTTTAAATTTATCTTTCTATTTTTATATTCTTGCACTGGTTCATATACATAGCTAGATGTATAACCTGAGAAGAAATAGCATAACATTCTTGAACCTAATTTATTTTGTATTGGTCTTTGCACCTTTGTTCCTAATACAATACATTCATTTACTACTTTTCCTATATTAATTGTATCTTTTTGTGTCTCATATATCCATACATGAATGTCTCCATTTTTTTCTATTACATCTCTTCCTAAAGTCTTTTTTATTTCAGTATTTTGATTTCCTATAATAGCAAAAGTAGCATTATTGATGCGTCCATTAGTTTCAGTAGTAACTGTTGGTTTTGTTGTTCCGTTTACAACATAAAAATAATAATCTCTATTTTTCTCTAAACCTGTAATATTAAGTGCTACATCATAGTATTTTCCTGTAGTTTCTGCTTTTGTAAGTGACATTTTTATTTTAGAAGCATCTGTCCAAGTATTCTCTCCTGGTGTTGTTGTTCCTCCTTGATTTTCATTTACTGTAATATTAGTTCCTGTAAAGCCTGCTATAGATGAAAATACTTGTACACCTTTTTTAGCGGTAAAATCATATGATGCTATTTGCCCTTTATCTGTACTTTCAATAGTATATTGGTATGTCAAAGTCTTTCCATTTGCTACACCTGATGTAATAGTTTTATCCGCTGACTCACTAAACTTGATAACTAACTCGTCCATATCTAAATCTGTAGGTGCTTCTTTTTCAAAAGTTACTATAAAAGTAATTACTTGTCCTGTTTGATAACTTCCTGCTGTTGGACTAGTTATTTCTACTGACTCTACTAAGTTAGAAACATCTAAGACATCTTCTGCTTTTACCTTTACTGCCATTGTTAATAATATTATACTGATTAATATTATGATAAACACTATGTTCTTTAATTTTTTCATCTGTTTTCCTCCCTTAAACTTTCCTTTCGTTTCTTTTACATTTTTCGTCATAAATACTAAATGTATTATATCCGTAATATAATTTCGTGTCAACATTTTTAAAAAAATAGGAGAAGATTTTCCCACTTCTCCTATTTCTCTATTTCATTTTTTTATTGTTCTTCTCCAAAAATTTCGTCAAATTCTTCTCCATCAATTTTCTCTTTTTCTAATAAGACATTAGCAACAGCTGTTAACTGCTCCATATGAGCCTTTAAAAGTTCTTCTGCTTTTCTATAAGCAAAATCAATAATACTCTTTACTTCTTCATCTATTAAACCTGCTGTTTCTTCTGAATATTCCCTTCCTTGTGCTAAGTCTCTTCCTAAAAATACCTCTTCTTGGTTAGAGCCTAATGTAACTGTTCCAAGTCTTTCACTCATACCATATTTCGTAACCATACTTCTGGCAATCCCAGTTGCTCTTTCGATATCATTGCTTGCACCTGTTGAAATATCATCTAATACTAATTTCTCTGCTACTCTACCACCAAGAAGTGAAACAATATTTTCTACCATTTCTGTTCTAGACATAAAGTTTTTATCCTCTGTTGGACGATACATTGTATATCCACCAGCCATACCTCTTGGAATAATAGAAATTTGATGTACAGGGTCTTGTGTAGGTAAAAATCTACTTACTACCGCATGACCTGCTTCATGGAAAGCAACTAATCTTTGTTCTTTCTCACTTCTTACTCTTGTTCTCTTTTCAGGTCCCATAGTTACTTTTACCATAGCATCTTCTACTTCTTGCATAGTAATTTGTTCTAGATTTCTTCTTGCTGCAAGTAGTGCTGCTTCATTTAGTACATTTTCTAAGTCTGCACCTGAAAAACCTGAAGTATTTTTTGCAATTGTTTTTAAGTCTACATCATCTGCTAATTTTTTCTTTCTACTATGAACTTCTAAAATTTGTTCTCTTGCTTTTACATCAGGATTAGATACCACAATTTGTCTGTCAAATCTTCCCGGTCTTAATAAGGCTTTATCTAATACATCTGGCCTGTTGGTTGCAGCTAAAACAATAACACCTTCATTTGCTGAGAAACCATCCATTTCTACTAACAATTGATTTAATGTTTGCTCTCTTTCATCATGTCCTCCACCAAGTCCTGCACCTCTTTGACGTCCTACAGCATCAATTTCATCAATGAATATAATACAAGGGGCTTTTTTCTTAGCTTCTTCAAATAAATCTCTTACACGTGACGCACCAACACCTACAAACATTTCTACGAAGTCTGAACCACTGATAAAGAAGAAAGGTACTCCTGCTTCACCTGCAACAGCTTTTGCAAGTAATGTTTTACCTGTTCCTGGATGTCCTACTAATAACACACCCTTAGGAATTCTTGCACCCATTTCAGTAAATTTTCTTGGATTTTTCAAGAACTCTACAATTTCTTCTAATTCTTCTTTTTCTTCATCTACACCTGCTACATTATCAAAAGTAATTCTATTTTTATCTGTTGGATTTATCATTCTAGCACGGCTTTTTCCAAATGACATTGTTTTGCCATTTCCACCATTGCCACCTTGTGCTCCACCCATTAATAAAAACCAGAAGATAAAGAATATGATTAGTAATCCAAATGGTGTTAATAAACTTAAAAGTACCATCCAAATAGATTCCGATTTTTCATTTACTGTGATACTTCCTGCTTTCATGCTATCAGTTAATGTTTCCATTAAATTATCTACACTAGGAATATTAACTTCCTTTGCGAAATTTTCATTTTTTAATTTTACTTCTGCTTTTTTCTTATCTGCAGATAGAGTAATTTCTTTTACTTCCCCTGATTCTATCTTTGCAATCAAATCAGAATATGCCAATTTACTATCTGTGTTTTCAATAATGGAGCTAATTAATACAATTAAAATAATTCCAATAATCAGCCACATGGCTAATGTTTTAATACTATTTTTCAAAACATTTCCTCCTATCTTGTTTCTTAAACTTCCCATTCAAAAAGTTCTAACCATTCTAAGTATCAATGATTCATTGCAAACTATACCATACCCCCAAATGAAATGCAAGCATTTTTATAAAACTTTATGAGTGTCAAATCTAGTGACATCAAGGTTTTGCTTACGGAAGGTTTCATTATGTCTTTATTTATACAAATTTTACATTTTCTTGACAAAAATATTACCTTGCTTTACAAAGATTTTTACATTTTTATTTGGTGTTAAATACTTATTTCCAATATTGTTTGCACATAATTTTATACAATCTTCTATATGAACTTTGCTAATTCCTTGTGTTGTTCCCATTACCTTGTTAATAGTATATAAAAAAACTCTTGATTTTATTACCTTTGGTAAATTATTAAACTTTTTCAAATCAAAAATAATCTCTTCTTCATTTTCCCCTATTTTTAAAGTTTCATACGTTCGACTAACAATTTCTTTAAAATATTCCTCTTCTTCTGTTGCTAATTCTGATAAACGGTTTAAGCCTTGAATAATGTTAGGATTAAATTCCTTTTGCAAATAAGGAATTAACTGATTTCTAATTTTATTTCTAGTATAATCATTTTCTAAATTGGTTTTATCAATTCTTGGACTTAACCCTTTTTCTGTGCAGTATGTTTCGATTTCGATTCTATCACACTCTAGGATTGGCCTAATGTACTGTTTTACTTTAATTTCAATGCCCTTTAATCCTGAAATACCACTTCCACGTAGCAAATTCATTAGCACAGTTTCTGCATTATCATTAGAATTATGGGCTGTTGCAATTTTATTTGCTCCTGTTTGTTTTGCTACCTCTTCAAAAAAATCATAACGTACTTTTCGTCCCATTTCTTCTGTCCCTAGCTTTTGCTCTTGTGACATTTTTGTAACATCTGCATATTTTATAAAACATGGTACTCCTATTGTTTCACAAAATGCTTGTACATACTCTGTTTCCTCTTCTGCTTCTTCTCTTAACATATGATTAATATGGCAAACTACTAATTCTATTTTTAAAATTTCTTTCAAGCAAAATAAGCAATTGAGTAAGCACATGGAATCAGGACCTCCAGATACGCCAATTACTATTTTATCTCCTTCTTGTATTAAGTTATGTTTTTGAATAGTTGTCAAAACTTTTTGTTGTAAATCGTTTTCTTTCCTCATTTTCATTTTCTAATTTACTATTGGTTGCTAATTAACATGTGATAAAAGTGTAGACCGCGCAAGGCCGTAGCGTAGCTAGGCGCCTTCCGTTGCTTTCCTTAGTTTGCATTTAGCATAAAGAAAGCAACGGACAGTAAGGTCAAACGTTATCACATATTAATTAGCAATTAATATGTAAATTACTCCCTATATTTATCTAAATTCGCAAACTTAGTATAACTTCCTAACCATGCTAATTCTACTGTTCCAGTGCTACCTGCTCTGTGCTTTGCTAAAATTACTTCTGCAATATTCTTTTTTTCGGAATCTTCGTTATAATAATCATCACGGTATAAGAACATAACGATGTCTGCATCTTGCTCAATTGCTCCCGATTCACGTAAGTCTGAAAGCATTGGTCTATGGTCTGGTCTCTGTTCTACTGACCTAGATAATTGCGAAAGTGCAATAACAGGAACGCCTATCTCTTTTGCTAATATTTTTAAAGAACGACTTATTTCGGAAATTTCTTGTTCACGACTAGAATTCTTTTTGCTACTTCCTTGTACTAATTGAATATAGTCAATAACTACTAAACCAATATTTTTTTCTAATTTTAGTTTCCTGCATTTTGCACGTATTTCCATAACAGAAATACCCGGTGTATCATCAATAAAGATTTGAGATGTAGATAAAGCACCTGATGCCTCCGCTAATTTTGTCCAGTCATCATCTTCTATTTTTCCAGTTCTTACTTTATTACTATCTACCATTGCCTCACTACATAAAATACGATTTGTCATTTGCTCTTTTGACATCTCTAAGCTAAAAATAGCCACTCCCTTATTAGCCCTTACTGCTGCATTTGTAGCAATATTTAATGCAAAAGCTGATTTTCCCATAGCAGGTCTTGCTGCAACAATTACTAAATCTGAAGGATGTAACCCCGCTGTAATATAGTCTAAATCAGCAAATCCTGTTGGTATACCCGTAATATGTTGTTTTTGATTATATAATTGTTCTAATTCGGTAAAAGAATCTACCAAAATATCCTTAATCGCTGAATAACCTTTTTGATTTCTGTTTTGAATAACATCAAAAATTCTCTTTTCAGCAGTATCTAAGATATCTTCTACTTCTTGAGTTTGGTCATATCCTAGATTAATTAAGTCATTTGCTGTTTTGATTAATGCCCTTAAAGCTGACTTTTCCTCCACGATTTTAATATACTGCTCTACGTTCGCTGTTGTTGGTACTTTATCAGGAAGCTGCGCAATATATTCTAGTCCACCAACTGCTTCTAATTGCTTCATCGACTGCAACTCTGTTTTCAAAGTAATAATATCAACTGGCTGTGCACGATTATATAAATTCACAATTGCTTCAAATATTAATTTATTATCTTCACGATAAAAGTCCTCTGCTTTTAATACCTCTAAGGCTGAAGAAATAGCGTCTTTATCTGTTAACATACTTCCGAATAACAGCTTGCTCTGCTTCTATATCGTGTGGTGGTATTTTGCCTAGTTCCATTCTAACTCTCCTTCATTATTACTCATTTTCAATACTATTATTTCGTTTACTCTTGCTAGTCGCAGCCTTCGCTACGACAGGCGTTCGCTTTGCTCACCTTGCGCGAGTTTCACTCTCATAATAGTATTGAAAGTTACTATATAATTTGAATATTTAAAGTAGCTACAACTCCTTCATAAAGCTTAACAGAAACTTTTGAACTACCTAATGTTTTAATTGGCTCTTTTAAGTCAATTTTCTTTTTATCTATTTCTATTTTATGTTGTTCTCTTAAATTATCTGCAATTTCTTTTGAAGTAATCGAACCAAATATTTTCCCATTTTCTCCTGCTTTAACAGTTACTTTTAAGGTAATATTTTTTAATTTTTCTGCTACTTTTTGCGCCTCTTCTTTTTCTACCGATTTTTTATATGCTGTAGAATCATTTTTTCCTTTCAATTTGCTCATATTTTCTGCATTTGCTTCTACTGCTAATTTTTTAGGAAATAAGAAGTTTCTAGCATATCCATCACTTGCATTTATTACTTCGTCTTTTTTTCCTACCCCTTTTATATTCTCCAATAAAATAACTTTCATAAAAATTCAGCCTCCTTCTCTTTTTAGCTATACATATCATACCTTAAAATTGGCTTTTTTTCAAGTGTTTTTTGTTTTCTACTATAAACAATTACAGTGTATCGTAAATTATCTTGCTTTTGCATTTTAATTACGATACACCGTGTTCCTTATTGTTAATTATAATAATATCTCTTACATTATTTTTATTACTTTTTTGTCCTATAAACTCTAATTGGCAAATCCTTTGCAAGTTCTGCAGTCTTCTCATTTAATAATAGTTCAGGTGGAATATGAAATGACTTTGCTAAAAGACTTATATTTTTACAGGTTAAGTTCACTTTTCCACTTTCTACAATACTCAAATATGCTACTTTAAATTTTATTTTGTTTGCATATTGTGCTTGTGTTAAACGATTTTGGTAACGATACCACTTTACATTTAATCCTATGATTTCTGGCAAAGTCATTTGCATTTTCCTCCCTTCTCTTTCTTGTTTTTAATCTTTTTGTTTTTAGTTTTGGAAAAGAGAACCATCCCATTTTCCACCTATTCTCCTACATTGTACTTCATTGCCCAGTAGCCTGTTAATTCTTGTCCATTA
>CAPXSA010000004.1 GCA_948735595.1 uncultured Clostridia bacterium
AAGAACTAGATGAATATATAAATTACTACAATAATAGTAGAATAAAGTTAAGGCTAAATGGTAAAAGTCCAATTCAGTACAGAATGGATTTCTACCCTAAAACAGCATAGACACTTGTCCAACTTTTGTGGGTCACTTCAACAATCAAACATACCTAAACTTTTTCCTTTTAAGAAGCCTGTTAAGATTTCAGAAAGTTCTTTTGAATTCTCCTTAGTAGACAATATTTTATGAAAATCTGAAAGAGTAGGCATTTTCTTTTTTATAGGATCTAAAGTCAACTTGTTTCCTATTTTTCCTCCTTCTCTTTCATATATGCTATCTTTTAAAGTAGTAATTCCCTTTTCTTTATATGCTTCAATAACACTTTCCTCAATGTCTACTAATTCCTTGGCATTTAGATTTCTAGCCATATAGTTTTTCATAATTCCAGATAGAATGGCTCTAATTTCTGCCACTTTGTTCAAAATATTTACTTTCTCAATTCCATTTTCACCTTTTTCAATATCTACATCAAAGATATTGATTCCTGATGGCATACCTTGTTTTATTTCAATAATTTTGCCAGATAGACTTTTGGTTCTATTCTTATACTCTCCTTCTATATCCAATATGGCAGATTGTGTATTCTTTGTTACTAAAGACCTTGCTGATAATATATCCATTGTAACAGATTTTCCAGCTCCTGTAGCACCTAGGACAACAATATGTGGATTTGTTAGTCTTTTACTAAATGTATCTAAGTAAACAGGTAATCCAGTAAAATAGTTTCTTCCAATTGGAACTCCATCAATGCTTGATTCTGAATTACAATTAGCAATAGGAAACATTGTTGCTAATCCTTTTGTAGTAACATTTCTCTCATAATCCACAATTCTAGAGTCATTAAACGGTAAATTTGCTTTTAATCCACTCAATTGTCTAAAACTTAATGTTCTAACTTTAGATGATATTTTAGCAAATTCATTCTTCAGCAAATTACTTCTTTCCTCTAAGTTTTCTAGTGTAGATGCATTGATTCGTAAATATATCGTAATGAAAAATAGTTTTTCATCTTTTTCTTGAATATCTCGTCTAATTTCTTCGTAATCATAAGCCATTTGTTCTAAAGGATGCAAATTTTCTATATTGCCTCTAGTTTGATAAGTGTGATATTCTGATTCTAGTACAGTTACTTTCTTTGTAAGTTGTCTAATAACAGTATCCTCATTAGCCTTCCTCGCAATAATACTTAAACTTATATCCCCAAGAAGATTAAATATTCTATCTAACCATCCTAGATACGTTTTAGATGGATATGCCGATATAACAAAATTTCTTGAATATCTATTTTCACCTAAATATATATAATCTTTTTTTTCTTCAACGCAATCTGGAATTAGTAGTTCCATCAAATCAGGTATTTTACAAAATATATTCTCTTCTTTCTCTTTTGGCTTTATTTTATTCGTCGAAATTTTCTTTTCGTATTCTTTCTTCTTTAGCTCCAACATAAAAATCCATCCCTCCTTTATCTATTATGTTTTTTATTTTCTCAGGAGAGTTCTTATTTAGCTCTTTGTATATTAACTCTATAATTTCTTCATCAGAAAGAAGTTTTGTAGCTATATTTATATTAGAGAAACTATATTTTATATTGTAATATATGTCTTGCAATTCTTGTTGTGCTTTTTGAAGTGTTTCGTTTGAACTAACAATCAAATAGTTCTTTCTAACATACAAGTCATCCTCTTTCATGATATCATCCAAATACTCTATAATGTTTTTTCCATATTCCTGAATCTTAACATTTCTTTGCTTTAAATTATTCTTTATATTCTCAATTTTGTTAGTTGTATCAATCTTTTCTACTGTACTATAAAACTGAATTTGATTTTTTATCGTTTTTGATATACTAATTAAATATTCGTCAATGTTGTTTTGTTCTTCTTCATTTAGTAATTTATATTCTATACTCCCCAACTCGATAATAACTGAGTGCTTGCAATATCTATCGTTCGTTGTTATAATGCTTCCCTTAATTCTTTCTATATTCCAAATACTCTTAATCGTATTTTTTTGTCTCGTAATTGATATTCGTGATTTAGACTTAAATTTGTAAAAGTTATTCATTTTTCTTGTATATACTACTGTAAATATAATTAGACATATACTTGCTATCCAAAATAGAACTGTAATTAACATATCTCTTCTCTACCTTTCTCTAATATGTATTTCCTTTTTCTCAGAGCATATCTCAGCACATATATAAAATATTTATCTGCATTAGTATCTTCAATCTTCAAAAAAGCAAATATGATAAACATACTAGCTAAAGTTAGAAATACTATAGCTTTTAAAAAAATATCTATAATTGGTATGAAGAATATTGTAATAGCAGTAGCTGCCATAATTAAATGTATAGCTTGTCTTATGGAGATATATCCTCCAAATACTTTTTCTTCATGTACAAAATTATATGGTATCTTATATATTTGCATCTTTCCTCCTATCCGCCAACCATACTTCCTGAACCATTTGTTGCAATACTTAGTATGATTCCACTTACAATTAGTGCTAAACTTAATAACATAAAGCCTCCTGCTACCCAAGCTAATCCACCAATTCCTTCTGATCGCTTATTTGGATTATTTGCATTAACAATTAATTTAATAGCTATAATCACAATGCTTACAAACATAAGAACTGTACCGAATTGGCATTGCTAATTTTATTACTGCATCCTTTATATTTTGTGTAGCTGTTTCCACTTCCTGCGTTCCTATTGTAGCTGCTAAAGTTCTCTGCATATTTATAAAAGTCATAAATATTGTTGTTCCTATTGTTAATAATATTTTTTTATTCTTTATTAATTTCATTTTTCCCTCCTACTTTAAAAAGACAACTAAAACAGGAATTGCTAAAACACCTATCTGTATTCCTATACTCATAATAAAGCTCTTTACTCCTAATTTGATTGTCTTCTCGGATTTAATCTTGGCTCCGAATACCCAAATTGTTAGACTAACAAAAATCCATATTGTTAATAGTATTATTAAAAAGAAAAAGGCTTTTTCCATCATATTACCTAACATTAAATTTAAGTTAGAACTTTCTAGTTGATATGGTTCTATCATTTTTTCTCCTTTTTAGCCAAAAAAAATAAAGCTATTACTTAGCTTCTAATTTTCTTATAACACTTGTATAATAATAATCCCAAAAGTTTCTAATTTCATTGTCTGTATTTCTATATGAATTTTCAAACTTTTTACAACTATCATATACCTCTATAAAATTTTCTCTTGTAGCCTTTGCTAAAATTATTCCTTTATTTCTTAGAAATATTTCTTTTAGTGCATATATAATAAATTTAAGCTTTTCAATATTTTCTTCTTTGAATGTATTTAGCATTTCTTCTGTATAATTCAATTCAAACCTTTCAATTATTTCATAAAACTTCTGAAATTGTTCTATATTTGTAAAGTCTTTCGGAAATTCCCCTTTATTATTCATAATATAATTAAAGAATCTATCTATCTTAATATTTATATTATTCTCTTTAGCTTTTTGGCTCATAGGGTCTGATCTACTATGCGTACAGGGGTATGTTCTATTTTGCTCATAGGTATTTTGCATAACCTTCCTACAGCTTATATCTGTAATGTAGATTCTTCTTTCTATTACTTCGTTTTTATCATTTCTAATTACTTCTACTACTATATATCCAAGTTTAGCTAGATGCGAAATCCAACGTGATATTGTTCCTGGTATTACTTCATAAAGATTTGCGAAGTAATTATTACTTGCAAAGCAATATCCTTCCTTTCCCATTAAAGCTGTAATTTCACCATAAAGTAATCTTTCTGCAAATTTCAGTCTTTTATCGTAACGAATTGTACTAGGAATTATGGAATAATAAGATGGTTGTTTCTCTTCTTTCACATTTGGCATCACCTCCTTTAATTATCTTATGAAAAAATAAAGTGCAAAAAACACTTTATTTTTTTCATTTTTATAGATAATCACAAACTCTGTATTTATTGATATTACTAGTTTCTTAAATTCCTGTCATTTTTGAACAGTGCATGATTGTACTGTTGCTATGGCTGAATATTTAGCAGGTTCACAAGAAGCTTTTGTAGAAAAAATGAATGCTAAAGCACAAGAATTAGGTATGAAGGATACTACTTTTAAAAACTGCCATGGTATTGATGAAGATGGCCATGTTACATCTGCCTATGATATTGCTTTAATGTCTAAGGAACTATTAAATAAACATCCTTCTATTACAAAATATACTACTATTTATATGGATAGTTTAAGAGATGGCAAATCTTCTTTGGTAAATACCAATAAATTAATTCGTAACTATAAAGGAGCAACTGGGCTAAAGACTGGTTCTACTGCTACTGCTTTATACAGCTTATCTGCTAGTGCTACTCGTGATGACCTTTCTTTAATTGCAGTAATTATGAAAGCACCTAATACTAAAACTCGTTTTGCTGAGGCGCAAAAATTATTAGACTATGGCTTTGCTAATTTTGAGTATAAAAAATTGGCAAATAAAGGTGACATTATAAAAGATGTTTTAGTAGATAAAGGAATTGAGAGTAATGTAAATGGAATTTTAGAAGAAGATAGCGGAATTTTAATTCAAAAAGGGCAAGATAAAAATATTGAACAACAATTAGAATTACCTACCATGGTATCTTCTCCTGTAGAACAAGGGCAAGTTTTAGGTACTGTGACCTATGTGTTAAATGGTCAGGAAATTGGTAAAGTCAATATTATTGCAGAAAAGTCAGTTAGTAAAATTTCTGCTTTTACTATGATTGAAAATATTTATAGCAAGTGGTTTAGTTTGTTAAGGACTTAACTAAAAAACGTCGCACTTGGGGACGTTAGTTAGTGCGACATCTGTCCCCAGTGCGACATTTTTATCTTTTACGCTGAAATAATATACACAGTTTTTTCCATACCTTTTGATACCACTTTTCTTCTTACACTGGAATAAGGCTTGTTGTTTCTTCTATTTTAACTTCTTCTTTTCGCTTTTCAAAAGTGTTGTCTATTTTCAAACTTTCCCTTGCTTTTTCCAACTCTATACTATCTCTATCAGCAAACTCTTTCTTTTCTTCTTCTGTTGCCCAATAGCTTCTGTAAATTAATGCTAAAAGTGCCTGTGTTTCTGGTAAAATACTTTGCCTATTCAATGGTTCCACATTTACTATATTTGTCATATATTCTTGATTTCTATTCTCTTTAATAAATTGCCTTATTTTATTTGGAATTTTAGCTACTAACTCTTCTTCTGTATTTTGTAATATCTCTTCCACTTCTGCTAGTGCATTCTGATACATAATATCTACCATCTATCTCTCACTTCCTAACTGGTCATCTCTTAAGTTATTTCTTTTTTTCTTGTAACATACCCTTTAATTTTGCAAATGCTTGCTTTACCCTTGTTGCTGGTGTTCTTTTTGCTATTTGCTCAAATTCTTCTCTTTGAAATCTATTAGGTGCAAACCCTCTTTTCTCATTATCTCTAAACACTTCTGCATTTCTGACAGACTCCCATCTTTTTCTGTATATATCTTGCTCTTGTTCATTTTCAAATAATAAATTTAGTAAGTTTTCTAACTTACTAGCCTCATGTATTTTCTTTCCTGTCGGCATTGCCATACCTTTTACACCTTGAATGGCAAGTGATAGTCTATGAATGGGATTTCCTTTTACATTTAATGTTCCTGATCTAATTGGTGAATTTACATCATTACACATTCTATAAATTAACTCTTCTGACTCTGCCCATAAACTTAAGAAGTTCCCCATGATAGCTTGCGACTCTTCTTTTGTTTTACCACTTAAAGTTCTACTATCAAAGTGAATATGGCAACCACATTTTTCATCTGCCACTACTTCTTTTCCATGTTTTCCTGGATACTTTTGCATGTGCTCACAAACTTCTTGTAAATTTTGCCAATCTTCTATTTTATCATACAAAATTGGAGAAACTAACTCTGCTCCACCTTCTCCTACTAAACTTTCTTCTAGAAAATTTGCTTTTTTCCATCTATGTTGTTTTAAAAATTCATTACTTTCTTTTGAATGATATAAACTTTTGCTTCCCAAACTTGTATTAACATTAAAAGCTTCTAACTCTATTCCAAATCTATAAATTTCTGGTAAACTTAATTCTTGTATTCCTTGTGTATATTTCATATCTTTCTTCCTTTGCTTTTTTTACTTCTTAGATTATATCTCTTTTTATTTGCAATTAGCAAAATATCTCTAAAAAAATAAGCCTCAAATGTTAAACTTTTTTATTTAACATTTTGGGCTCACTTCAATTTATAACTAATTCTATTTTCTATTCTTCAAATTTTTGATTTTCGCCTTCTGTTTCATCATACTCATATTCATAAGTAATTTGTTCTGTTTTTGGCATCCTACTACGTCTTGGTCTTGTTTTATTATTAATATTATTAGGAGTTGGTACTGTTTCTGAAATAGTTTCTAAAGTTTCCTTTAAATCCTTTCTGGCTCTTTCTTGGCTCCTTAGCTCTTCTCTTTTCTCTTCTTTTTTATTTTGCATATTTTTATTTAAGAAATTATTTAACTTGTCCATTAAATCTGGTACATAGTCTAATAATCTGTCTACTGAAGAGCAATGTTCTACTGGTAATAATTTAACTGTATTTTGTTGTACCACTAAAAACGCAATTGGTGAAATGGAAACCCCTGCTCCACTACCTCCACCAAATGGTAGCCTATACTGAATAGCCTCCTCTTTTTCCTTTTTGGTGTATTCATTAATGGTTTCTCCTTTAAATTCGCTTCCACCTGCTGCAAATCCAAATCCTACTTTGGAAATGGGAATAATAATAACATTATTCGTTGTCTCTATTGGCTCTCCTATAATCGTATTGACATCAATCATGTCTTGAATACTATTCATAGCTGTAACCATAAGACCTTCTATGGGATGTTGTTCGTTCATTTAAATCACTTTTTCCTTTCTTTAAAAAATTACTGATTACATTTATAATATGTACCATTTTTACCTGAATTATACAATCCAATTGAATTTTATATAAATTTTGATTTTGGTAAACTGGCGTAATAACATATTCATAATGTTCCTTTTTCTTACTAGTCGCCACATATGGTAGAAAAATCGCAACAATAGAAGATAGGCTTGTAACTGCGAATGCAGTAATCACTGGATTTTCTAGTCCTATTTGCATATCTAATTTTAAATGAGATATTTTAGGCTGTAATTTTTTGACTATTTTTAAATCTTCCCACCTAAAATCTTTTTCTAACTTTTTCAAATCTATTTTTTCTAATTGCATTTTGCTGTATGCTTTTCTTAATTTCTTATCATTTAAGTGAATACTTATCCATTTTATTTTGTTTCCTAAATACAAAGATAAAATAATTGCATAATTCTTGTCTAATTTTTCTTCTTTCATATTGGTTATACTGAAATTTTGTATCTTTATATGGATAGTAGATAACAGTATCAAAAAGAAGAATGTTAATAGAATAATTAGTATTGTTAATAAAATAAAAACTAATACCACCTGATAACCTCCTTTTCTCGAAGTTATTTGATATTAGTTTTCCCTGTTTTGTTGTTTTTAATCAAATCATGTTAAACTTACATTTCATTTTTCAAAACTAAAGAGCTATGGTTGCATAGCTCTTCGTCTTTGTTATTTGGTTGGTGTGCCCCTTCCAACATTTCTTTTGACCTATTGCTAGGTGTGTAGCAGCACATTCTCTACTTCAAATAACTATTTTATTGTACTTTTATTATATCATTTTTATTCATTCTTGTAAATAATTTGAGTATTTTTTCTTAATTTTTGAAGATTCTTTTCTCTTATTATCCAAGCTGTCATCACTGAATTTTTTGGATGGCTTTCATTGTCAACTATATTGAGTTTAATTACAACATTTAAGTTGTCTTTTTCTAATTTGTCAATAAGTAATATTGTATCTTTATGTTTTAAATCTTCTAACACCTCATTTGGATTCAATACCACTCTATCTATATTCTCTATAATTTGTTCATAATCCTTTGTATGATTTTCATATATATGTAATCTTCTTTCCTCTGTTAAAACAACATCAAAGGTTACAATTTTATTAGCATATTTGCCAATTCTATTTTTATTTAACTTTCCTATATAATGCAATGGTTCTCCTTTTATTCTATCTCATATTACCCCATTTTTCTTGCTTTTTCTACATTAATATCTCCAAAAAGTTCCTCTTGCTCTGTTAAAACCTTACTTCTTCTAGACAATTCCAATAATCCTGTAAATGCAGTAACTACTTCTTGTTTGTTACATTTTCTAGTAGAAAATAGTCTATTAAATACAAAACGTTTTTTATGTAAGAGTTCCCTAAACATTACTTTTACTTTACTTTCTACTGTATAAGTATCTGTAATAGCAATTTTTTCAATATTTTGTGCATTTTGATTTTGTTTTTGTTCATTTCTTTCTACTAATTTTTTGTAAATCTCTGGTATAATTTCCTTACTATAATTCACTTCTAATTTCTGCTTTGGAAGTTCAATTACTTCAGGCAGTTTAAAAATTCTTTGAGAATTTTCTTCTACTGCTTCTCTAAACTTCTTTGTAATCTCTTTATACTTTTTATACTCTATAATTCTTCTTAACAACTCTTCTTCTGTTAATTCTTTTTCATCTTCTTCCTCTGTTTTTGGCAATAAAGACTTAGATTTTAAGTATAGCAAAGTAGAAGCCATAATTAAAAATTCACTTACGATTTCTAAATTCATTTTTTCCATTTCATTTAAGTATTGAATATATTGCTCTGTAATTTCACTTATCTTAATTTCACAAATATCCATCTTGTTTTTATCTATTAAATGGCATAATAAATCAAGAGGACCTTCAAAGTTCTCTATCTTAATTTTATATTTATTTGTTTCTAATGTTAATACATTTTGCATTTAATTTCATTCCCTTTTTGTTTATTACTACTTCCAAACCAAACTAATCTTCAAAAGCTAATCGTATACTTTCTTTTGTATACCCTTTACGATATAAAAAGTTTTCAATATCTGATTGTTCCATTTGAGTTTGCTTTTTTACTGCTATCTTTTTAGCACATGTTATTTCATACTCATCTAATTGTTCTTCATGGTTTGAAAAATATGTATCTATTATATCACGTTCTAGCCCTTTTGCATATAGCTTGTTTCTAATTTCTTTTAAAGAGAGGGTATTAATCGCTAAAAATTCATTCATTGCCCTTTGTATATAACTTTCATCATTAATATAGCCATTCTCTTTTAAACTTTCAATCACATCATCTAATAAATTCTGGTTTATTGAAGAAGAAGAGAACTTCTGTCTTACTTCTTTTTCTGTTCTCTTCTTATATACTATATATTTCAATACTTTTGTTTTTAAATTATCAAACTCCACTAAATCATTATCAATTTGTTTTGTTTTTTGTTTAATTTGAGAAGTTATTTCTGCTTTTAGTTGTTGCATTTCCTTATTTTTCTCTACTTGATCTTTACTCTTTGCCTGTCTATCTCTTTGCATAATACCATCAATATAAGCACGAATTTCTTCTCTAGAAGAGTTTTTATTTAACTCTGCCATTTTCTATTTTACTCCTCTTCTGGTTCTTTTTCTTGTTCTGGATCTACTTCTTCATCTCCAAGGCTTTTCTCAAATGCAGTGGCATAATTATCTCTAATTTTAGCTTCTACTTCTTCTGCAATCTTTGGATTATCCATTAAATAACTTTTTGCATTTTCTCTACCTTGACCAATTCTATCTCCATTGTAGCTAAACCATGAACCACTTTTTTCAATAATATCTAGATTAACAGCAATATCTAATAGATTGCCTTCTTTTGAAATTCCCTTACCATAGATAATATCAAATTCAGCTTCTCTAAATGGTGGAGCAACTTTATTCTTTACAACCTTTACTCTTGTACGGTTTCCTACTACTTCGCCTTCTTGCTTAATCGCTTCTATTCTTCTAATATCTAATCTAACAGAAGCATAGAATTTTAATGCTCTTCCACCTGGTGTAGTCTCTGGATTTCCAAACATAACACCAACTTTTTCTCTTAATTGGTTAATAAATACAATAACACATTTCGATTTGTTAATAACTCCTGCTAATTTTCTTAAAGCTTGTGACATTAATCTCGCTTGTAGTCCAACATGGGCATCTCCCATATCGCCATCAATTTCTGCCTTTGGTACTAATGCTGCAACTGAGTCTACAACAATAATATCTAATGCCCCACTTCTTACTAATGCTTCTGCAATTTCTAGTGCTTGCTCTCCTGTATCTGGTTGAGATACAATTAAATTATCAATATCTACTCCTAAATGCTTTGCATAAACTGGGTCTAAAGCGTGCTCTGCATCAATAAATGCTGCTTCTCCTCCCATTTTTTGTGCTTCTGCAATAACATGTAAAGCTAAGGTAGTTTTACCAGAAGATTCTGGTCCAAATACTTCTATAATTCTTCCTCTAGGAATTCCTCCAATTCCTAATGCAATATCTAAACTTAAAGCCCCTGTTGGAATTGCTTCTACATTCATTGCTGTAAAATCTCCTAATTTCATAACAGAACCTTTACCGAATTGTTTTTCAATTTGTCCTAATGCTGCTTCTAATGCTTTCATTTTTTCTGGATTTTCATTACTCATTTTTTCTTCCTCCTAGTTTTCTCTCTTTGTTTTTTATTCTCTTTCGTATTATAAACGTATGTTTGTACTTATTATATCCTATTTTTTTCTTTTGTCAAGCATTTTTTATTATTTTTTTATTTACTGCCTATACCACTGGCTAAATTGATACAAAATACTATAATTATTTGGTGTAACATCCCCCCTTACAGTCTGTCCATATCCTACTATTACTTGGTTACGATATAAGCCTAAATATGGGGCCTCTCTTCTCCATGTCTCAGTTATTTTTTGATATACTTCTTTTTGTAAATCTTCTGATGAGATATTATTCACTTCTTTTAATAAAGTGGTTAGTTCTGCATTTTCATAATTCGCTAGATTTCCCTCTTCTAAAAAACTATTTAGTTCTGGGCTATATCCGTTATAAACACCTGTCAAAAGAATTTCATATTGATGATTTCCTAATATCTTTTTATATTCATTATCTGATACTTTTCTAATGGTAATTTTCATTCCAATAGCTTCTAACTGTTTTTTGATTTCTTCTGCTACTTTTACTCTTTGTTCATTTTTCTCTTGAACTGTTATTGTAAAGTTCAAAGTTCTTGTTCTTCCTTCTATTATCTTTGACCAAATACCATATTCAAATTTCCACCCGTTATCTTTTAGAATCTTATTCGCCTCTTCTTGATTAAAAACTTCTCCCCATTCTATATCTTTCATTAAATAATGTCCATAGTCTAAAGGAAAGTTTGCCACGTAAGCTTTGTCTTCTAAAACTGAGGAAACTATTTTTCCTTTATCAATTGCTTTTTGAATAGCTTGTCTTACTTCTACATTTTGAAGAACAGCATCTGTACAGTTAAAAGCTAAATAATCAAATTCTCTTCCTAAATATTGCTTTTTCTGGTATCCCATACTTCCAATATATTCTTCATATTTTGGATTGCTAGTGTGAACCAAATCAATATTGCCTAGTTTAAAACTATTATATACTTCTCCCATATCTTGATAAAGAGAAATCGTAATTGTTTTTATATTGCTATCTTCCTTTTCAATGTTGTACCAATTTTCATTTTTGGTTAACTCTATAATTTCCTTGTCTAACCTTGTAATCTTATATTTCCCCGTTCCAATTGGCATTTCTTTTGATTTTATCATGTCTTTTCCTTCATATTGCTTTTTCGATACAATTGGGAAAATAAGCTGATATTCAAAAAACGGAACTTCCTTTTTTAATTCTAAACGAATGGTATAGTTGTCTACAACTTCTGCTTTTTGAATCTCTTTTATATTTTCTAGATAAATAGATTTTTTATCCTTCTGGATTTGTTCAATGGTAAATTTGACATCTTCTGCTGTAAAATTGCTATCGTCCTGCCATTTTATATTTTCCTTTAATTTTATAATATAACTTTTATTAGATACCTTTGACCATTCTTTCGCTAAGCAATTCTCCAATCTGTAATCTTGCGTTATTGTTAATAGTGGCTCAAAAACAAGAGAAACTATTTGTATGATATCTTTATTTTGTGTTATATGTGGATTTACGCTATCATATTTCGCAATACCTAGTCGGAAATTTGTAATCATATTTGTTTTCTCATATTTTACATCAATACTTCCTTGCTTGTCCTCTTGCTGAACACCGCAAGTAAAATAGATTACTAATCCTATTACACCTAACAAGATGCATAAGCAAAGAACCAATATCACTTTCTTCTTTTTCATGCTCTTCTCCTTTTTTACAGGGTATACATTTTAAGGACACAAAAATACCAATTCATATTTTTGTGCCCCTAATATTTATATACTATTTCCTTATCAAAAACCCTTTTTTTATTTTCTGCCTTCTACCATAAGCTTAATTCCAGTTCTTTCTTCACCTTCTACTTCTACCTCTGCAAATGCTGGTATACATACTAAGTCCACGCCTGCTGGTGCTACAAATCCTCTTGCTATTGCGATTGCTTTTACTGCTTGATTAAGAGCTCCTGCTCCAATTGCTTGCATTTCTGCTTTGTTAGATTCCTTTACCAAACCAGCGATTGCTCCTGCTACTGAATTTGGATTTGATTTTGATGAGATTTTTAAAATTTCCATTTTTTGCCTCCTATAATTTTTATTTTTGTTTCTTGTGAACAGTTATAGTTATAATATATTTATAGAATTTTGTCTAGTCTTTTTTGGAAAAAAATGGAAAAATACATCGCGTTTCTTTACATTTTACTTTCTTTATCGAATAAATAGTCTAGTAATCCTTTCTGTTCGACAATTTTCGTCATTTACTTCAAATACCACCCCATTAAAAATGCATTCACCTTCTGCTAATTTATATCTTTCTGGAAGAGAGGTCTGAAATCTTTTTACAGATGCTTCTACTTCCATTCCAATCACAGAATTCTTTGGTCCTGTCATTCCTAAATCAGTAATATATCCTGTTCCTTTTTCTGTAATCTCTTCATCTGCTGTTTGTACGTGGGTATGGGTTCCAAATAAAGCGGTTACCTTACCATCTAGGCAATGTTTCATTGCAATTTTTTCTGCTGTTGCTTCTGCATGAAAATCCACAAAAATCATATCTGCTTTTTCTGAAATCTTTTTTATAATTTCTTCTACTACTGTAAATGGATTCTCAGATAATACTCCCATATCTGTTCTTCCTATTAAGTCTATTACTGCTATTTTCTTGCCCTTACATTCATAGATAAAATAGCCTCTACCTTGCACTCCTTTGGAGTAATTGGCTGGTCTTACTATTTTTACATGATGAATAAACTCAAAAATATCTTTTTTGGCCCATGTATGATTTCCCATTGTCATGCAATCCACTTCTAATTTTAATAGCTTATTAAAAGTTTTAAAGGTAATTCCCATTCCTCCTGCTACATTTTCTGCATTTACAATGACAAAGTCTATTTTATATTCCTCTTTTATTTGTGGTAAAACTTCTGTTAATTTCTCTAATCCATTTTCCCCTACTAAATCTCCTACAGCCAATATGTTCATTTATATCAATTCCTCTCTATTTAAGATATTATTTATCATACTACATTTTTTCTTATTTAGCAACAAACTACCCTAACTATCACAAAAAAGCCTCTTTTAGCTTTACATAGCGCTAAAAGTCTGATATAATAGATATACCATTATGTTTTTCCCTAGTTAATGGTAAATCTATTTTTAGGGGGTGCAAACTTAAAATGAAGTTTGCAGAAATCATTCGGGAAGCCGACATTAATCCGTCGGATGTTCCCAAGGCAGCTGAACTTTCCATCGTCTTGTACGATGTGAAAAAGCGGGAAATCACGGATGAGACTATCCACTTCGTCGAGCCCATTTTCGAGAAGAACTGCCGGTCGCGTGCCGACTTTCTCAAGTTCCTTGTCGATCTTGAGGGACAGCTCACTCAAAACGAGGATTTGTCCAAGACCATGGTTCTGCGTGCGCAGATCACCGAGTCCATGCTTCTTATCGGCTCCGGCGTAACCGCTCCTTCTTTCTTTTCTCGGCTTCCTCAGCAGCCTTAAGCCAAGCAAAAGGACCAACCTCTACAGGTTGGTCCTTTTGCTTTTATTTTTTATACTTACAGTGTATAATCGCTGACGCGAAATCAAAGATTTCGACAGCGATTTATTTTGCATAATCAATTACTCTGGTTTCTCTAACAACATTTACTTTGATTTGTCCTGGATATTCCATTTCATCTTCAACTTTCTTTGCAATATCTCTTGCCATTAAAGTCATTTGATTATCATCTACCTTTTCAGGTTTTACAATAATTCTAATTTCTCTACCGGCTTGAATTGCAAAAGATTTATCTACACCTTCAAAAGAATCTGCAATATTTTCTAATTGCTCTAATCTCTTGATATATGCTTCTAAAGTCTCTCTTCTTGCTCCCGGTCTTGAAGCTGAAATTGCATCAGCTGCTTGTATTAAAACAGCCTCAATTGTTTTTGGCTCTACATCCCCATGGTGAGCTTGTACACAATTGATGACATTTTCATTTTCTTTGTATTTTCTTAATACTTCAACACCTAATTCAACGTGTGTTCCTTCCATATCGTGGTCTAGTGCTTTACCTATATCATGTAATAAACCAGCTCTTCTAGCTAAAGTAGAGTCTAACCCCAACTCCTCTGCCATAATTCTAGCTAAGTTTGAAACTTCAATAGAGTGATTCAATACATTTTGACCATAACTAGTTCTATATTTTAATTTACCAATTAATAAGGTCAAATCTTGTGGTAAGCTTACTACACCTGTCTCTAATATTGCTCTTTCTCCTTCTTCTTTGATGATTTGGTTAATTTCTTCTTTTGCCTTTTCAACCATTTCCTCAATTTTAGCAGGATGAATTCTTCCATCCTCAATTAATTTTTCAAGAGCAATTCTAGCAACTTCTCTTCTTAATGGATCAAAGCCAGAAATAACAACTGCTTCTGGAGTATCATCAATAATTAAATCAATACCTGTTAATGTTTCTAAGGTTTTAATATTTCTACCTTCTCTACCAATAATTCTTCCTTTCATGTCATCATTAGGAAGTGCAACTATTGATACAGTAGTTTCTGAAGTATGGTCTGCTGCACATTTTTGAATGGCATATCCAATTACCTCTTTTGCAGTTTTATCTGCTGTTTCTTTTACTTGGTTCTCCATATTTCTAACCAAGTTAGCCTTTTCAGCAGTTAATTGATTTTCCATTTCTGATAATAGTTGTTTTTTTGCATCTTCTTTGGTTAATCCAGAAATTTTCTGTAATTCTTCCATTTGTTTATTTAGAACTTCTTCGATTTCATTTTTCTTGTCATCAATCTCTTGATGTTTTCTTTCTAAATCTTTTTCCTTTTTCTCCATAGTGTCTAATTTTCTTTCTAAGTTTTCTTCTTTCTGAATTAATCTTCTTTCTTGACTTTGTACTTCGCCTCTTCTTTCTCTAATTTCTTGGTCTAAATCCTTTCTGGCATTCATAATTTCTTCTTTTGCTTTGAAGATTTCCTCTTTTTTCTTATTTTCTGCTTCTATGTTTGCCATTTCAAGTATTTTCTTTGCTTCGTTTTCTGCACTTTCCATTTTAGACTCAGCAATTTTTTTTCTAGCATACATTCCTACGAAAGTAAAAATCACTGCTGAAATTAGAAAAACGGCGATATTGATTACGATATCCATAATCTCTAAACACCTCTTTCTTATTTAATTTTCAATGTACTAAATATATATCACTAATGTGTTTTAAGTTTTGGTAAATACTGTATGTTTTATATCTTTTTTTAAACTTAAATTAATCGGTTATTAGAATATATTTACTTACCCTTTTATTTTATCCTGATTATTGTAAACTGTCAAGGGTTTTCCTAAGAAAAGTATAGGAATTCTTTTTTCTAAAATTTTTTCGACTTTATTCTCATTTTGTATTGAAATTATTTTTATTTTGGGTTAAGATTATATCAATAGTTTTAATAGAATGCTAGCGGAGGAAAAAATGCCAAGAAAAACCAAAGATGAAGAAGTAAAAAAAGTAACAAAAAGAAGTAAGAAAGCAGACGTTATAGAAGTGGGAGAAAAATCTACTTCTATTAAAAATACCCAAAAAGCACCTAAACTTAGTACTTCTAATACAGAAAAAAAATCAAAAACTTCCACTGCTAAAGCTAGTTCTTCTAAATCAACATCAAAGAAGTCCACTCCTTCTAAAAAGACTACCACAAGTAAGGAAACTGCTACCAAAAGTTCTATTACCCCAAAAGCTAGTACTAAAAAAACAACTGAAAAGAAATCAACTACCAAAAGTACTGGTACTACAAAAAAATCTACAACGAGAAAGAAAGAAGCTACTAATAAAACTATAGCAAAAAAAGCGGAGACTACTAAGAAGTCTACAACCAAAAAGAAAGCACCTGCAAAAAAGACCACTACCAAAAGAACTTCCAATAGAAAATCAAAGCCAGTTTCAACAGCAGAATATTATGACTTACCAACAGCATATAACAGAACTATTGTAAAGATATTAGCACAAACACCTTCTAGTTTATTTGTCTATTGGGAAATTTCTGAAGATGACAAAATAAAATTGCAAGAGCAATATGGAGAAGCATTTTTTCAAAATACTAGACCTTATTTAATTATTACAAATGAAACTATGAATTATTCTTTTGAAACAGAAATTAACGATTATGCAAACAGTTGGTATATTCACATTCATGATAGTTCTTGCAAATATGGAGTTCAATTAATTAGAAAACCAATTCAGCATGATATATCTTCTTCTAATTCTATTATTAATATTATTTCTTCTAATGAAATTGCCACTCCTAATGATCATATTTTATTTGATAAACTTGGTAAAACAGTATTTTTTAGAGACGTAAAAAGCCATTGTGAAGTTGAAAAAGATATTTCTTCTCTATCCTTTATTAGTAATATTGGAAGAGTTTATAATATTTATGATATATACAAAGAAATTTATAAAAATGAACTAAATGGAGACGAATTAGGAATGGGACTTTCCTCTTCCGGATTCAGTTCTACTTTCAAATAGATAAAAAGGAGAAACTGTAATGACATCCAAAAAAGGTTATGTAAGTTTTGTCTTGCATGCACATTTGCCTTTTATTCATCATCCAGAAAGCGATGATTATTTAGAGGAAGAATGGTTATTTGAAGCTATTTCAGAAACCTACATTCCTCTACTTATAAACTTTCAAAAATTAGAGGAGGAAAAAATTGACTTTCGTATTACTATGTCAATGACACCCCCTCTTTTAAATATGCTCGACAATAAGCTATTACAAGAAAAATATATCAACTATCTTCATACACATATTGAACTTGCCAAAAAAGAAACCATAAGAACAAAAGGAAATGCCAAAGAAAATGAACTTGCTCACTATTATTTAAACCGTTATTCTAATGATTTACATCTATTTCAAGATATTTATCATTGTAATTTAATTCAAGGATTTAAACATTTTCAAGATATTGGTATTTTAGAAATTATTACCTGTGGTGCAACTCATGGATATTTTCCTATTCTTTATGTGAATGAAAAAACTGTAAAAGCACAAATCGCTATTGGTGTACAAACTTATGAAAAATACTTTGGCAGAAAACCTCGTGGCATTTGGCTTCCCGAATGTGGTTATGTTCCTGAAGCTGATAAATACTTAAAAGAATTTGGCATTGAATATATTATTACAGAAAGCCATGGAATTTTATATGCTGATCCTACTCCCCTTTATGGTACTTTTGCTCCTATTGTTTCTCCTGAAGGTATTATCGCTTTTGGACGTGACATTGAATCTTCAAGACAAGTATGGAGTTCTATTAATGGTTATCCTGGTGATGTTAACTATCGTGAATTTTACCGTGATATTGGTTATGATGCTCCTTATGATTACATCAAACCATATATTGCTTGTAATGGTGTTCGTGTAAATACTGGCATTAAATATTATCGTATTACAGGGAAAAACTGTCCTAAAGATTATTATAATGTGCAGTGGGCACAAGATACAATTAACAAACAAACTGGACATTTTTTTGATAGTAGAGTAAATCAAATCAATGCTTTATCCTCCCTTACTACGAATCCTCCTATTATCCTTTGCCCTTATGATGCAGAACTTTTTGGTCATTGGTGGTATGAAGGTCCAGATTGGCTTTATACTTTATTTAAAAAAGTATATTATGATGAAAGTAATTTCAGTTTAATTACCCCTAGTGAATATATCGATAAATATCCTATGATGCAAATTTCTACTCCTTGTCGTTCTAGTTGGGGTGCTAATGGTTATAGTGAAGTGTGGCTAAATCAAACGAATGACTATGTACATAAGCACCTTCATGAAACTGGTGATAGGATGGTACAATTAGCACAAAAATTTAGTGATTTAAAAAATGAAAATTGTGAAACTCCAAAATTAAAAAAAGAAAAGGAAATTAAAATTCGTGCTTTAAATCAATGTGCAAGAGAATTATTGTTATTGCAAAGTAGTGACTGGTTATTTATTATTACAAATGGAACTATGGTAGATTATGCTAAAAAGAGAATTAAAGACCATGTTGGTAGATTTACTAGGTTGTATCATGCATTAATGAATAATGAGTTCGATAAAGATTTTATTGCTTTCTTAGAAGATATTGAGGAAAAAGATTGTATTTTTCCTGAAATTGATTATATGATTTATGGCTAAATAAACATAAAAAAATCTATGAAATATATTCATAGATTTTAATTTTTATTCAAATTTCTATTTGTTTCTTTTTCCTCGTTATATCTATCAATAAAATACAATGGTCTATGTTTTGTTTCATTAAATGCTCGTCCTAAATATTCTCCGGATGACTCCTAAGAAAATTAGTTGTACCCCTCCTAGGAATAAAATTACTACCATAGTAGAAGCATACCCCGGAACATCTACACCTGTTGCAATAGTTTTAATGATAATAAATAACATATAGACAAAACCAACTAAAGATACAAAAATCCCTAAAATGGTGGCCCATCTTAGTGGTGATGTCGTAAATGATGTAATACCATCAATAGATAGGTTTATCAAATTTCTATAATTCCACTTTGTTTGCCCCGCTGCTCTAGGATCTCTATCATATAAAATTTCTTTTTTGTTATATCCTATCCAACTAAATAAACCTTTGGTATAACGTTGTGATTCTCGAATTGATTTTAATGCTTCTACACAACGTCTATCTAATAAACGGAAGTCTCCTGTATCTTTTTGAATTTCAATTTTGGTAAATGCTTGAAGTACTTTATAATACATCTTAGAAGTAAACTTTTTAAGCCACGTTTCTCCATCTCTTGTTTTTCTTTTCGCATAAACATCATCATAGCCTTCTTCCCAATATTTTAACATATCAGGAATTAACTCTGGTGGGTCTTGCAAATCAGCATCAATAATGACTACACAGTCTCCCTTGCAATAGTCTAATCCTGCTATCATAGCAGTTTCTTTTCCATAATTTCTAGATAGATTTAGATAGCAAACTCTTTTGTCCTTTTGTCTCAATTCTTGCATAATTTCAAATGTTTTATCTTTGCTTCCATCGTTTATTAATAATATTTCAAAATCATATTTTTCATTTTCATCCATTAGCTTTTGTAATCTATCATATAACATGTTTAAAACTTCTTCTTCATTGTATGCAGGTACTAATATTGTAACTAACTTTTTCTCATTTTCGTCCATATTTCCTCCTAAATACTAGTTTTTATGTTATAGTTATATCATACTTTTTTAGTTTTGTAAATGGAGGCTATTCAATCTTCGCGTGATTTAAAATACGATAAGTTCTACAAATATTACATTCTTTGCATATGGATACTCTTCCTTCAAAAATTTGCTTTACTGTATCTATAAATTCATCCTCTATTCCTATCACATGTATTTCTATTTTCGCCGGTAATAGGCTTAATAATGTATTTAATGCAAAATCATTAGATGAAAAAGAAATATCAGATAAATATTTTGCGTTATATATATTTTCCGAAACAGACACAATGTTTTTCTGTCTATCTAAAAGTATAGATTCTCCATTGATATAAATTAAATGTAGAATTTCACATTCTGGTGGTTTTGAATCTATATAGATTTTGAGTAAACTGATAAACTCGTTATATTCCTTTTCTATAATGAATTGGTTAACTGCTGTATCTATGCTATTATCTAAGTAACTCATATATTGTTTCAAGCGAAAATTAACAAATCCTTCTAATATCATAGACTTGTATTCTTGTATATATGAAAGAAGTGCTTTTTTAATTATTTCTTTTCTAGATTTTGTGGACATTTCTTCTTCACATTCTATCATATCTATACAATTATCACATATTTGTAGTCTTTCATATTCATCAAAATAGAAATAATTATAGTTTAATATTTGATAAATTAATCTTTCTTCATAAAATTCTAAAATGACTTCTGTTAATAATTCACTTAAAAAATAGGAGAAACTTGCTTCATCTTTCCCTTGATAATGAATGATCACATTTTGATAAATTTTGAATTCATTTTTAGAGTAAGTTAAATCTTCAAAATCTATCTCTTTTGTTCTACTTAGTAGATAATCTAAAATATCTTCGTTATTTGTTTTGATACAAAAAGATTTCATTACTATTGCGTCATTTCTCCTTTCTAATATGTCTTACATATTTTATTCTGGCTTACTTCAAACGGTAACATGTTCTATTCATAAATAATTAATACTATCTAGCCCACCTTTTAAATTATATACATTTTCATATCCCATTGTTTCTAATATCTCTTGTGCTTCTTTACTTCTACTTCCTGAAGAACAGCAAGTAATAATAATTTGCTCTTTGTCAGGAAGTACTTGATTTGCACATTTTTCTATATCATACAAGCAAAGAGGAAGACTGCCGGAAAGATGCCCTTCTTCATATTCTTGTTTGCTTCTTACATCTAACAAAATTGCATTCGGATTTTGCATTAACATTTGCTTTGCCTTACAATAATCTACTTCTTTATTGCCCATACTTCTATAAAAAATTCTCTTTATCCTTTCTAACATTTCTTCACTTTCCTTTTTTATTATTTTCAAGAATTGCTTTTTTATTCTCTTTTTTTATAAAAGCAAACAAAAAAACAATACCCATATAATATCATATGAGTATTGTCGATTTTTTGTTTATTTGGTTTACTTATTTTCTTCTTGATAGACTACTAATTTCTTTTCTTGCTTTGCAGTTACTACTGTAATGACAATTACATAGATTGCTAGGCCAATCGGTGTTACTAAACGATTAATTGGAACTCTGCAAATTGCCAAAATACTTAAGTATAGGAGTTCACTTGCAAGCACTGTTAGCACATAGAAAGCTAAAGTCTTCCAAACTCCAATTTTTCTAAAGCGAATCATCACATATGCTAAAATAACGATCATGCTAATTGCTAATGGCACTAAGTATGGCTTTAACACACTAGATAATCTAATATGTGGTTGATATACCTTTGCAATATTTTCTTTCTTTAACTCTAAGCCTAACTTTTCATTTAATTTGTTTGTCAATTGTTCTATTTTGCTATCTAATTCTTCTACCTCTTGTGGAAGAGTAATCGTAAACATATCGCCATAGTATTCTACTTGTTGTAATTGCATTCTTTCATTTCCAAATACTTCTTTTGCAACCTGCTCTATTTCTTCTCTTGTATACTCTTTGCCTAAATATATATCAAGTCTTAGATTTTTACTATACGTAATATCTGTTTTTAGTCCCATAGTAGCTATTACAATTGCTCCTGCAATAATCACACATATTAAAATGGCATAAAATACTTTCTTGTTCATTCTTTTCCCTCTTTTCTGATTTATTAATTCGCTCTTTTGGTATCTACAACTAAAGTTCTTGTTATAATTAAGTTATATATTACAATTAATAGTAAGCCCCAGAAAGCAACCATTCCAAAACTGTAAATTGGAAGCCAACCTGCAAAGCATAACACAACTGCTGTAACTGCGACTGGAATGAAAATAAATAAAGTTTTGATTAATGCTTCTTTAAAAGTTGTAGAAGCTTCACTTACTGTTTTGCTGTCTTGATGTTTAATTAAGTTTAATAAATAAATCGTAAAAATGTAATCTAATACAGCTGTAATGACAATTGCAATCATACCTTCCATTGTTAGCATAACATTAGTATAACGTATCACTAATAGTAATACAGCAATATATCCAATTAATGCAATAGCACTTAAAACGCCATTCTTTTTGTATTTAATGATTAAGAAGACAAGGCCAATGACTAATATTACTCCAATGACTGCTACTGGAATATAGAACATTTCTCTTGTGATGTCTGACATAACATACCTATTCTCTGAAACAGTATAAGTAAGTGGTAATTCTCCACTGTTTAATAATACCGTAATATTGGATGCTTCTCTTACATATCCATCTAATGTACTACTATTTGTAGTAGCGGTACCAATAGACATTTGAATTAGCCCATTAGAAACTTCATTATCAAATGCTGTTTCTAATAAAGTAGAATCATCTATCTTCATAGTAATTTTCTTAGAGTTATCTTTTCCACTTTCATCTGTTGATGTTACATAATTTTTCGTAATATCTTGGAAAATTTGTGCTCCTTCTTTATTTAATTGAATGGTCAAAAATACAGTGGTGCCAGTTGCACTTGAGTTATATCTAACTTCTGCTTTTTTTATATGACTATTATTTAATAAAACTTCTTTATCTGAATTTTGTACTGTGAATTTTCCTTTAATTGCCATATATTGTGCTATTAAATCTGTATTAGTATTTTCTGGAATTTGTACATATAGTTCTCCTGTTTTTTCATTTTGTCTAATAGTATAATCTGATGTATGCATCATATCTAATCTTTTTTGAACAATTTTCTTTACTGCATCATAGTTTTCTTCTGTTAAAGTATCTTCAGGATTAACAGGTTCTTCCTTTTTCGTAGTTCCTTCTCCTTCTTTTTCAACTACTTTCCCATCCTTATCATAAATAACAGTATTCTTTGTTTTATCTACTCCTAATGTAATTAATCTACTGCCTTCTAAATCCATTCCTAATTGATAATCAGGAATGATATTCTCTACAAATTTCATTTTTTGAAGATATATTCCACCAAATGAAATCAGTGAAATTAATATTATCACTAAAATGACTAATGTTACTTTTAATTTTTCCTCTATTTTCACTTTTCTTTCCTCCCATTATTTATAATAATTTTGTATCATTAATGACTAGTTCAAACCATATTCCTAAATACTTTGCTGCATATTTACTCATCATGGTTCTATCCATAAATATCTCAAAATAATCTAATACTGGTGATATTTCAGTATCAATTTTTAAATCTAAAATAACCTTCTTTTCCTCTTTATTCATAACAAAGTTTGCATTTGTTACTGCATAATTTACCTTGTCGTGTTTATCAAAGGTAGAAATATTTTGGTTAACCACTCTGTCACGATGTACATCTGATTTATCTGCTAAAATAAGAGCCGCTGAAATATCGCTTACTGCTGTTCCTGTTTGTTCATCATGGTTTCCTATTGCCATCATAATTTCTGTTCTATGATGTGCTTCCATTCCCATGTCTTTTAAAATTTGATAGGCAAGTATTGCACCTGAATGCGCATGGTCTGTGCGGTTAACACAATTCCCAATGTCGTGCATATATCCTGCAATTTTGGCAAGTTCAATTCTTTCTTCTGGATAATCTAAAGTTTTTAAAACCTCTCCTGCACGTTGTGAAACAATGCTAATATGTCTTATAGAGTGTTCTGTATATCCTAGTGCATTTAATTGTTTTTGTGAACTTAAAATCAATTCTTTTACTTCTTCATTTTGCTTTACATCTTCTAATGTTATCAAGTTTCTTCCTCCTATGTTTTTTTCTAATGTATATATTACCCCAAAACATAAAAAATAGCAACTATTTTCCAGAATTTCTTGGTAAAATAATTGCTATTATTCTTTATGGCTTCCTTTTAAAAGTTTTACTTTTTTCTTCTAAATATTTAAAGTCACAACATCTTTTTGAAATAATAGAATTAGGATGGTTCATTTTTTCATTATACAGTTTTATTGCATTCTTTTTAATTTTATCTGCTTTTTCATTTATTAACTTTAATTCTACATTGCTATCAGATTTTTGTAAATAACTTACATACTCTTTACTAGAATGGTAAAACCTACTTCTTTGCCTGCAAATTCACTCCTATAATCCCCCCTATAATTCCTGTTATTACTCCTACTCCTAACATAATGAAAGAATTTGCCGATAGTGAAAAGCCTACCATTGAAATACTAGAAGCTACATATAGGGTAAGAACATAAACTAAACCAACAACTGCCCCATAAATTAGTCCATTCTTTTTCATCTTCCTACTACTAATTGTTCCACCCATTAGAATACTAATTCCTGTAATTGTTAACACTACTGGCATCATTGTATTTTCTGAAATAGCAGTGTTAGCTAATAGCAAAGCGTAAATTGTTAATAAAATAACAGAAAATATCATGGCAAATAAGCAACCTTTTAAAACAGCCATTACTTTCTTTTTCATTTCACTTTCTTCTGACGTAATATTCGCTTTTAAAATACTTTCTTTTTCCATACAAAACTCCTCTTTCATAAGCCTTTTATTTTATTGTATGCTTATAAAAAGGAGTTTAGAAGTATATTTTATTGCTGAGTGGCTGCTGTACTATCTGGTACAGGATTATTCCCTGCTGTATTTCCACTATTGCTTTGTTGATTTGTACTTGTAGTTTGTCCATTTGTTGGAGAATTTGTATTCGTAGATTGTGTATTGCCATTTACTACATTTGCATTCGTTTCTTGTGTATTATTTACTGTTGTTTCATTATTGCTTACATTATTGGTAGATTCATTAGTTATTGTATTATTCGTAACACTATTATCTACATTGTTAGTATTTAAATTATTATTACTTGGTTCATTGTTATCTTTTATAACATATGTTTTAATATATGTTATCACATTCATAACTTGATCATTATAAATCATGTAATAAGTTTCTTCACCTGCTGAAGTTGTTGAATATACTGTCTTTAATGCAATCGGTATTAACTCTTTACCTGTAAAGTCTTTTATGCCATATAAATTATCTTTCTTTACAACAATTCCTTTATAATCAGGAATTAGTAAAATATTATTGGTTGTTTGCGTTGTAGAAGTTCCTGCTCCGGCACTACATCCTAAATCTTCATATTCTATTGGTAAAATCTGTCTGCCTGTTTTATCAAAAATGCCCCATAAATTACCTTTTTTAACTGGAATACAATTATCATATAATAAATATTGGTTTTTAATATTATTACTATTAAATCGACTAGCGTCCACTCCAATTTGGTCATATTCTAAATAAACAATAATACTTCCTGAATCATTAATTACACCTTGCTTATTACTGTTAATTACTAAATATAGCCCTGCATCTTTGTCAATTTGTTTAATTTGGTCATAGTCTGGACTAATTTTAGTAGTGGCATCATAAGACATAATTCCCATTTTGCCTTCTGCAGTTGTTACAATAAATTCTCTTGTACTTTCTACATATTGGATACTAGTATATTTTGTTCCTAACACTTCATTTCCAGATAAATCAGATACTCCATAATAATTATCTGTATTCTTGACAATTAATCTATCATCTAATAATGCTTTTTGGTTACTAAAATTGGTTCCATCTCCTGCAATTGCTGAATCCTCAAATTGTGCAGCATACTGCGTTACTAAATATGGTAGTGTATAAATAGTAATTCTATTTTGTTCCTGACTATAATTAAATATAAGATTAAATGCCCTTTCTGCTCCTTCTTTTGTTGTATATAACACACCATTTATCATCTTTACAGGTTCATTAATCGTAAAATATTCATAATCATTTCCCTTTGTCAAAAGCTTATAAATTTTATCTGAGTTCATAGTAAAAGATGCTATTTCATTAGTACATTGTACATAACATTTCGTGTTATCCTCAGCATATTGCTTATAATCTCCGCTATATGATTCATATCCTACAAATTCTGCAAATGCTCGAATTGGAACATATACTTGTCCATTTTGTATTAACAAAATATTTTCCAAATTAGAACTTGTTTTTCCATCTATTGTAATTTTTAATTGTGTTGACTCCCAATAATACATAAAAGCAATTAAACCAATGCAAACAAAAAGTAATAATACTAAAACTATTCCTATTATTTTCATCCACTTTTTTGCTTTTAGTTGGTCATTGCTAGGTTCATAATTGTTATTGCCAATTAAATCATTCATATTTTCCTCCTCTTTTGTCAGGTTGGGGACGTTCCTTTTTCTGACATTCTTGTCAGGTTTGTGACACACCTTCAACTAACTTTCGTAACCATATTTTTTATAAAACTCATTTTTAAAGTTTTCTAAATTATCGTTCTCTATTTCTATTCTAACTCTTTCCATCAATTTCGTCAAGAAATATAAATTATGAATGGATAATAATCTATCACCTAATATTTCTTTTGTTTTGACTAAATGTCTAATATATGCTCTTGTATAATTGCGACAAGTATAGCAGTCACATTCTGGGTCCAATGGTCCCCAATCTCTTTCATAAGTTGCGTTACGAACCACTACTTTACCATTCCATGTCATAGCAGTTCCATTTCTTGCAATTCTTGTTGGAAGTACACAATCACACATATCAATTCCACTAAGTGCTGCTTCTATTAAATAGTCTGGTGTTCCTACTCCCATTAAATATCTTGGTTTATTCTCTGGCATAAGTGGCGTTGTATAATATAGCATTTTCAAGAATTCTTCTTTTGGTTCTCCTACGCTGATTCCTCCTATTGCATACCCTGGAAAATCTAATTCAATTAAGTCTTTTGCAGACTGTTGTCTTAAATCTTCATAAAATCCACCTTGAATAATACCAAATAAGGCTTGTTTATCTGTGGTCTTGTGTGCTGCTTTGCAACGTTTTGCCCATCTTGTTGTTCTTTCCATAGATTGTTTGGTATATTCATATGTTTCAGGATATTTCACACATTCATCAAATGACATAATAATATCAGCACCAAGTGCTTCTTCTATTTCCATTACTTTTTCTGGTGAAAAGAAATGCTTACTCCCATCCAAATGTGACTTAAATTCTACACCTTCTTCTGTAATAGTTCTTAAATCACTCAAACTAAATACTTGAAAACCTCCACAATCTGTTAAAATAGGTCTATCCCATTTCATAAAATTGTGAAGTCCACCTGCTTCTTTTACTAAGTCATGTCCTGGTCTTAGGTACAAGTGATATGTGTTCGACAAAATAATTTGCGCCCCTATTTCTTTTAATTCTTCTGGTGTCATTGATTTTACTGTTGCTTGTGTACCCACTGGCATAAATACTGGTGTTTGTATATCTCCATGTGGTGTATGCACTACTCCTCGTCTTGCTCCTGTTTTACTATCTTTATGTAACAATTCATATGTTACTGCTGGCTTGTCCATTTTCCCCTCCTATAATTGACTTGATACATTTATCAATATCGAATTCTTCAATATCTTCTACTTTTATTACTTTTCCCAAATTAATGCAATTTGAAGTTAAATTATCATATTCTTTCTTTAAGGTATTATATTCATATTCAAAATATGGCTCATATTTCTCCTTCTTCTTAAGACTATATTCTTGTAAATAATGGGATGGATGCCTTTCTACAGAATGTTCTCTAATTTTTAGCCTCTCCCAAATCGTGTCAAAATCTTTTGCAAATAGATGTATAGTATATGCTTGATAATCGTACTTGGTTATCATCTTCTCGAAAAATGTTATCCATTGCTTTTTAAATGGATACTCTACAATAATCACTTCATCATTTCTCTTCATTGCTTCTTCTATTAGCATTTTATATACCTTTTTATAAAGTAACTGCAATTCCTTTTTCTGTCCTTTATCCTTAAAGCCCATAATATCATAGATATCTTCTGCTAAAATATCTAATGATATTAAAGTACTATTTTCTATTTTTTGATACATTTTCTTTGCAAGAGTTGATTTTCCTACTCCACTAATACCTGATATAATAATCAATTTCTTCATTTTTTTCTCCTATTTTATCAGTTTCGAGACATATGTCGCACTTAACTAACGTCCCCAAGTGCGACATTCACTTAATAAACATCGCATCTCCAAAGCTAAAGAAACGATACTTCTCTTTTACTGCTTCTTCATAAGCTTTCATGACAAAATCCTTTTCTGCCAAAGCAGATACTAACATAATTAAAGTAGATTCTGGTAAATGGAAATTGGTAATTAAGCAGTCTAAGCATTTAAACTGATATCCTGGATAAATAAAAATATTGGTATCGCTCTCGACTTCTTCTACCATACCATTTTCATCTGCTATTGATTCTAATACTCTACAAGAAGTAGTACCTACTGCAATGACTCTATGTCCTTCACGTTTTGCCTTGTTAATCTTATCTGCATCTTCTTGTTTGATATAGAAATGCTCTGAATGCATATCATGTTCTTCCACATTTTCTACTTTAACTGGTCTAAAAGTTCCTATTCCAACATGCAAAGTAACATTAGCAATTTCTACGCCTTTTTCCTTAATTTTCTCTAATAGCTCATCTGTAAAATGCAAACCTGCTGTTGGTGCTGCTGCTGAACCTTCATATTTTGCATACACTGTCTGATATCTATCTCTCTCTTTCAATTTCTCATGAATATATGGTGGCAATGGCATTAAGCCAATTTCATTTAAAATCTCATTAAAAATGCCTTCATATTCGAACTTTACTTTTCTACTTCCACCTTCTAATTGCTCTAAAATTTCTGCCTTTAGTAAAACTCTAGGATTATCACCTTTTTCTAATAAACCTTCTCCAAAAATAACTTTGGTACCCGGCTTTAATTTTCTTCCCGGCTTTACCATAACTTCCCATATATCACCTTCTATTCGGTGTAATAATAAGAACTCTACATGTGCACCTGTTTCTTCTTTTACTCCATACAAACGAGCAGGAATAACTTTTGTATTATTCCTAACCAAACAATCTCCTGGTTCTAAATAATCAATAATATCTTTAAAAATCTTATGGTCAATTGATTGTTCTTTTCTATCTAATACCATTAATCTAGATTGATCTCTATTTTGAATTGGTACTTGTGCTATTAATTCTTTGGGTAAGTCATAATTAAAATCTGCTACTTTCATTTTGTTCCTTTCTTTTCTCTATATAGTAATTATAATTATTCTAAGTCAAAATGTATAATATAAGTGAAGTCTGCGCAAGGTGAGCTTGCGAACACCTTCCGTTGCTTTCTTATATTTGTTTTTAGTATATGAAAGCAACGGACAGCAAAGACAAACGTTATTATACATTTCGACTTAGAATTATAATACTTCTTGCTCCTGATAACTACTAAACACCCTACTAACCCTATCAAAAACACTTCTAATCACTTCAATAAAGTTTTCAGGTTCTTTTAATACTTTCATCTGTCTACCATATTTAAAATTGCTCTCATGTGTTGGTTTATAACTAAACACTTCTTCTGGCAAGCCTATCATTTTTCCATTATCATTAATTTCTTTATTCATATAAGCAATATACCATTTCTTTTGTCCTTCTAATCTTTCTTCCCTATATCCATATTTTGCATAATCATGTAAAGCTGGAATTTCATATCCATATTCCTGTGCATTTCTTTCTAAAGTATGCAAAAATTCATGAATATACACTTCTTCTGGGAATGTATTAATACGATAGTGATATTTATAGGCATAATTGTTTTCACTATCTGGCAAACGAATATTAGAATATCCAATTCCTAAATATTGCATTCCTCCAAGTCCTATCCAGTCATTGGTTAAAGTATTACTACCTTTTTGTAAATTTGCCATTCTAATTCCAATATAAATATGGTCATATTCATTTTTCTCTACATAATCTTTGATATATTCATGCACATCTTCTACTGAGACATAATAACCATTTTCTTCATCATAAGAAAGCGATTTTATTGGTTCATTAATGGTATATATATCATAGGTGACACTCATTTTGTTGCGGCTCATGGTTTTAATAGAATCTTTAAATCTTCTCATATCATCTTTTAAATCTTGTATATCGCTATCAGACATTTTTAGGCTAACATGTTCTAGCTTTCCTTTTACTTCCACATCAACATCTATTTGCGGAAAAATGAAACAAACAAATTTCCATTGATTACTTTGACTTGCTATTCCTTCTTCTATCTTAAAATCAGAAAACCAAGCTGTTCCCTTTGACTTTTCTTCATAACCGCCTAGGCGAAAGCTAACATCTACTTCTTTTCTATCTTTGGAATTGAAATAAAAGGTAAGTTCTTGTCAATCTTGTCTTCCTGATAGCATAATAGAACGCTCTGTGGTACCTGCAATAGCCACATGTGCTCCTCCTGATTTTGTGTTATTTTCATTGATAACATTTTCAACCTTTACTTTGCAACTTACTTTATATGGAGTATTGGGTGTTACTGAAACTGTTTCGTAAAACATCGCATCATTATAGTCTGTATTTTCTATTTTATAGCTATCCATTTTAGAACATTTTACCTCTTGGTCTCGAACAAATTCTGTCTTTTCTCGCTCTCGTACACTTTTGATAAAATCATTATAATTATATTTGCTATAAATAACAACCAAAGCAATAATGGATGTTACCATTATTGCTATTGATAGAATATGTTTCACAATTTTATTTCCGTCTTCTCATTACTCAATCCCCTTTATAGTATTATCATATTACAAAGATAGAACATTAAGAAATAGAGTCACTACATCTATGACAAATAGTTGGATTCTCTTTGTCTTCTCCTACTGTTGTAGAATATTTCCAACATCTTTCGCATTTTTCACCTTCTGCTACTTCTACTTTCACAGCTAATTTTTCTGTTTGGTCTGTTGGTTTTTCTTCAACTTGTAAATTAGATACAATAAATACTGTTTCTAATTGTTCCCTATTTTCTTTTAAGAAACTATATTCTTTCTCATCTGCCAATAACGTCACTTTTGCATTTAAAGAATGACCAATTACTTTTTCACTTCTTGCTACTTCTAGTTCTTTTGCTACCATCTCTTTTAACTCTAAGATGTGATTCCATTTCTCTTCTAATTTATGGTTCTCATATTCGCTATCTACTTCTGGCCAATAATTTAGCATTACACTTTCCGTATTTTCGTCTTTTTTATGTGGCATATAACTCCAAATCTCTTCAGTTGTATAGCAAATCATTGGTGCTAACATTTTTACTAGGCTGTCTAAAATAATATACATAGCAGTTTGCGCTGACTTTCTTTCTACGGAGTCTGGCTTTGAAGTATATAGTCTATCTTTGATAATATCTAAATAGAAGTTACTCATATCTGATACACAGAATTGGTTGATATCGTGATATACCATATGGAAATTGAAGTCCTCGTAATTTTGTGTACAATTCTTGACTAATTGATATAGTCTTAATAATGCCCATTTATCGATTTCAAGCATATCGCTATAACTTACTTGTTTTTCTGGGTCAAAGTCTGCAATATTTCCTAAGATATATCTTGCTGTATTTCTAATCTTCCTATATGCTTCACTAATTTGCTTTAAAATATCCCTAGAAATGCTAATATCTGTTTTAAAGTCAGAAGATAATACCCAAAGTCTTAAAATGTCTGCACCATATTCTTTAATAATATCTTGTGGACTAATTCCATTTCCTAAAGATTTCGACATTTTTCTTCCGTCTTCATCAATAACCCAACCATGTGTTAAAATTGCTTTATATGGAGATACCCCTTGTGTTGCAACAGAAGTTAGAAGTGATGATTGGAACCAACCTCTATATTGGTCATGTCCTTCTAAGTATAAATCTGCCGGATAGTCAATTCCTCTTTCCACTAATACTGCTTGATGAGAAGAACCAGAGTCAAACCATACATCCATAATATCTGTTTCTTTTTTGAATTCATGGCTTCCACAATGAGGACAAGTTGCCCCTTCTACCATTAAATCTTTTTCATCTAAATCATACCAAGCATTGGAACCTTTTTCTCTAAAGATTTGCTTAATTTTCTCAAATCCCTCTTTTGTAGCATATTCTTCGCCACATTCTTTACAATAGAAAATTGGAATTGGCACACCCCAAGTACGTTGTCTAGAAATACACCAGTCATTTCTATCCTTTACCATGCTAGTAATTCTTTCTTCTCCCCAACTTGGTGTCCATTTAACGGTTTTGATGGCATCTAATGTTTCTTTTCTAAATCCGTCAACTGATGCAAACCATTGGTCTGTTGCTCTAATGATAATTGGATTTTTACATCTCCAACAATGTGGATAAGAGTGGCTAATTTTTTCTGTTGCTAATAAATAGCCATTGTCTTGTAACCAGTTTGTAATAACTTTGTTAGACTCTTCACAAGATAAACCTGCAAATTGTCCTGCTTTTTCTGTTTGATATCCTTTTCCATCTACACATACAATAATTTCTAATCCATTTTTTAATCCACATAAGTAGTCCTCTTTACCATAGCTAGGTGCTGTATGAACTGCACCAGTACCTGTTCCAAGTTCTACGTTAACTGTATCCTCACTTCCAATAACAACTTTAGAAGTCCTTCCTGCAAATGGATGTTGACATAGAATTCCCTCTAGCTCTGCTCCTTGCATTGTCTTGATAGTTTTGTAATCTGTTATCCCTGCTGTTTCCATAACTCTTGCTACTTCTGATGTTGCCATAACTAGCTTTTCTGCGCCTGTGTCAATCACACTATATTCAAATTCTCCACCAACAGTAATACCAGTGTTACCTGGTAAAGTCCAAGGTGTTGTTGTCCAAATTACAACTTTCATATCATTCTCTAGTACACCTTTTCCCTCTACTACTGGAAATTTTACGTAAATAGATACATTATCTACATCTTTATATTCAATTTCAGCTTCTGCGAGTGCTGTTTCGCAGTCTGTACACCAATAAACAGGCTTTAATCCTTTATAAATATAGCCTTTTTGATACATATCTGCAAACACACCAATTTGTCTTGCTTCAAATTCTGGATCTAATGTAATATATGGATGTTCCCAATCTCCAAGTACACCTAATCTTTGGAATCCTTCTGTTTGCTTTCCAACATATTCTAGTGCAAATTCATGGCAAATATCTCTGAATTTAGAAACGCTCATTTCTTCACGTTTAATACCTAATTTTTGAATTGCTTTTTTCTCTGTTGGAAGTCCATGTGTGTCATATCCTGGTACATATGGTGTATAATATCCTTGTAAGTTTTTGAAACGTACAATAGTATCTTTTAATACTTTGTTTAAAGCATGCCCCATATGGATTTCTCCATTGGCATATGGAGGTCCATCATGTAACACATATGATTTTTTTCCTTCATTCTTTTTTAGCATTTTTTCATATAAGCCATTATCCAAAACTGCTTCTTTGATTTTTGGCTCTTTTTCTGGTAAGTTTCCTCTCATTGGAAATTCTGTGTTTGGTAAATTTAATGTTTGTCCATAGTCTTTCTTTTCTTCTGACATTATGATTCCCCCTCTATTTTTTGAATACAAACAAGCCATTTCGTCTTATTATTTAGGACGAAATGGCTTCAAACTTCCGTGGTACCACCTAACTTAAAAGAATATCATTTTCTTATTATTCTTTTCACTCATTTTCTTTTAACGCAAGAATTACGATTGAATTTACTACTGTTTCAATTCAATAGCTAAAAGGTGATAACAATAAGCTATTTTCCTTGCCAAACTCTCAGCAAGTTATTTGGCTCTCTGTTAGGCTTTTTACTTTATCGTGTTGTCCTTTATTATTGCTTTTTTTCTATATTCTAGGAAATTACCTGCGTAGCATGTAATTGACGTAGAAGATAGTTATTGCGATTGTTACAGTTTCTTAATGCTTTTAGCATTTAGAAATTGTTAATATCGTTTTCCTATGGCATTTAGTGTATCATATTTTTTGTAGTTTTTCAAGGGGGTAAAATTAATTTTATTTACCCCTAATTTTATTAAGTGGTAAAGCCCGCTTGCTAAGCAAGCGGGCTTTATTTTGTTGACCTATTTAGGTGACGATAACAGTTTCATGTCTCATGGCAACTGTTAAGTTGCCAAAAATCGTAGAACTTTCTCCAAGGGGAGTAATAATAGCACTCCCCTTAGTATAGGAATGAATACGGTATACCCAACTTGGAACCATGGAATATGTTGCTCCAGGATCAATTCGGTGAAACGTAATCGTCCCTCCATCGCGGTTCTCGGACTCTTCCTCAACAAAAATGGTGTCCGAAGATTGATTCAAAATGAACATAACTGCACCTCCAAAAAAGATTATACATAAATTATACTATATTTTACATAATATTGCAAATTCTTCATTTTTTCATTCCTTCAGCCTTCTTATTTCCTTTGCATTTTGAGAAGAAATTACTTTTTTGCCTGTTTCTTTTTCTAGCTGTTCTTTTGCGATTCTTGCAATATTTCCGCCCTTTATAACTGATTTCTCTGCACCTTCAACGCCTTGTTCATTTGTACTCTTAGATATTTCTGTTGAGGATGTTTCTGCTAGCATATTTAAAACCAATTCCATATTCGTCATATTATCACGTAAATTTTCTTTTTTTAATCCTTTTAAATTTTTATATTCTTTTACAGAATATCCACTCCACGCTTGAGTTAGTATATTGGTCAATACTGCAAAATCTCTATGTTTATTTACTCCAACTCTTTTCGATTCATCTGTAAATTCTTTTCTCACATCAATTGTTTTTAACCTTTGGTTTATCCATTCTTCTGAATATCCCTTTTTTCTATAAGTATCTAACGCTCTATTAATTGTAATTTCTGGATCGTATGCTTCATCAATTCTTTCTTTTCCTACCTGTGCTAACCATAATTTAAAAGGCTCTGCTTTTTTAGACGGAATAGATTGTACTAATCTTAAAATTTGTTCTGTATTCATGACATCTGTATCTCTTAATTTTCCATCATTTGCTTTCATTTTCAACTGGTTAGTATTACTAACCAGTTCACTTCCTTCTTGAAGTAACTTATTTTTAAGCCATTTCCAATAATTTCTTGATTTTTGATAATCATTCTCTGTTAAAACTGCAACAATATCTACTACAGAAAAATACCAATTTTCTTCAATTTCATTCCATGCCACTCTAATATTTTTATCTTCAAATAACCTTAAACTTTTATTTTCTTCCATTAGTACCTCTTTTTCTATTTCAAACATTGAAATTTTGTATTTTTTATTATTTATATCATATACCAAACATATTTTCAATATTTTTTTGCAAAATTTTGTTTTGTATATAAAAATAGAAGGTTCTTTTGAACCCCCTATCAATTTTTAATTTTCCACTAAAGCAGGAACTCTCTCATTTTTGTTCTCTTTTAGTATATTCATTATACTATTTTTTAGTTACTTTTTCAACAGTTTTTTATTTTTTCGTGCGACAAAATTCGACATTATGCACTTGTTCCTGTTCTCTTAGTTGTTTTTGCTCTTTTTGTTTTTGCTGGTGCTTGTGGCTTCTTTACTGGTATCTCACGATTATTATTAATAATAATCTTTGGAGCCTCGCCCTTTTCCACAGTATCTCCTGTAATTACACATTTTTCTATTTTAGGATTAGAAGGAATTTCAAACATGACATCCCTCATAATTTCCTCTATAATAGAACGAAGACCTCTTGCACCTGTCTTTCTTTCTATTGCTTTGTCTACAATTTTATCTAAAGCATCTTTTTCAAATTCTAATTCTACATTATCCAATTTGAATAGTTTTTGATATTGTTTTACTAAAGCATTTTTTGGTTTTGTAACAATATCAATTAATGCTTCTCTATCTAATTCTCTTAGTGTTGCAATAATTGGTAATCTTCCTACAAATTCAGGAATTAAACCAAATTTCAATAAATCTTGTGGTAGTAATTCTTCAAACACCTTATATTTATCAATATCTTTATTACTTTCAATTTGAGCACCAAACCCAATTGACTTTTTACCCATTCTATCTTTTACAATCTTTTCTAGTCCCTCAAATGCACCACCACAAATAAATAAAATATTTGAAGTATCAATTTGAATAAACTCTTGATGTGGGTGTTTACGTCCTCCTTGTGGTGGAACTGATGCAACTGTACCTTCTACAATTTTTAATAAAGCTTGTTGTACCCCTTCACCGCTAACATCTCTTGTAATAGATGGATTTTCTGATTTTCTAGAAATCTTATCAATTTCATCAATATAGATAATACCTTTTTGTGCTTTTTCTACATCATAGTCAGCAGCTTGAATTAGTTTTAGTAAGATATTTTCAACATCTTCACCTACATATCCAGCTTCTGTTAAGGTAGTAGCATCTGCTATTGCAAAAGGTACTTGCAAAATTCTAGCCAAGGTTTGTGCTAATAAGGTTTTACCACAACCAGTTGGTCCTAATAACAAGACGTTACTTTTTTGTAATTCTACATCATCTTCTGTATCATTTTCATGATTTATTCTTTTGTAATGGTTATATACTGCAACAGATAGTGTCTTTTTGGCTTCTTCTTGACCAATGACATACGAATCTAAAATGTCTTTTATCTCAGCTGGTGTTGGCAATTTTTCCTGTGCGGTAGTAGTATACGTAATTTCTGCATCTTCATAAACATCATCATCTATAATATTGGTGCAAACTTTGATACATTCATCACAAATATACACCCCCGGTCCTGCAATAATACGATTTACTGCTTCTTGGGACTTTCCACAAAAGGAACATCTAATATTTTGGTTTTTATTATTTGCCATAAAATTTAACTCCTTCACTTTAATTTTAAAAAGAATTAGTATATTGCTAGGCGAAAATCATTTTAAAGCCAAGGAGCATACTTTTGTATGTGACTGCTTTAAAATGATTTTCAACGACGCAAGATGCTGATTATTTTTAAAATTTAGTTTCTTTTTTCCATTATGCCATCAATAAGTCCATATTTTAGTGCTTCTTCTGCTGTCATATAATTATCTCTTTCTGTATCTTTTTCAATTGTTTCTAATGATTGACCTGTTCTATCACTTAAGAACTTGTTTAATTTTTCCCTTGTTCTTACCATATGGTCTGCATGGATTTTGATTTCTGTTGTTTGACCAGATAATCCTCCACCACCGATTAATGGTTGATGAATTAAAATCTCTGCATTAGGTGTAGCATATCTTTTTCCTTTTTCGCCTGCTGCTAACAATACTGCTCCCATGCTAGCTGCCATACCAATACAAATAGTAGAAACTGGGCATTTAATATAGTTCATGGTATCTACAATTCCCATTCCATCTGTAATAGAACCACCCGGACTATTAATATATAAGTGAATTTCTTTGTCTGGGTCTTCCGACTCTAGGAATAGTAATTGTGCAATTACTAAACTTGCTGAAGTCTGGTTAACATCCTCTCCTAGGAATATAATTCTGTCTTTTAAAAGTCTTGAAAAAATATCATAAGATCTTTCTCCTTTTGCTGTTTGTTCAATAACATAAGGTACTAAACTGTTTTGTTCTTTCATTAATTTAACCATCCTTTCTTGGCTAATATATCAATATTAGCTCTTTTTCTTGTGAATCTTATTTTTTGAATTTAGCATTATCAATAACAAATTGAATTGCTTTTTCTACTTTCATATTTTCTGTAATGTAATCTTTTAAATATGTATTTTGAAGCATCTCTTCTTCTGTCTTTTGATAATTTTTAGCCATTTCTTTTAGTTTTTCTTCTACTTCTTTATCTTCTGGCTTAATATCTTCTGCTTTAATGATTGCTTCAATCACTAATCTTGATTTTACATTTTTCTCAGCTGTTTCTTTCATTTCATCTCTCATAACAGCTTCTGGTTTGCCTGATAAAGCATAGTATTGCTCTAATGTTAAGCCTTGGTATTGTAGTCTTTGTTCAACATCTTTTACCATGTTATCTACTTCTGTTTCAATCATTCCTGATGGAATTTCTAATTCTACTCCATCACAAACAGCTTTGATAGCATTGTCTTCTGTTTCATATTTTGCTTTATCATCATTTTCTTTTTGAATTTTCTCTTTTATACTATTCTTTAATTCAGAAATAGTGTCGAATTCACTAACGTCTTTTGCAAATTCGTCATCCATTTTTGGAAGTTCTTTATGTTTGATTTCATGTACTTTTACTTTAAATACTACTGGCTTTCCTGCTAAATCTTTTGAGAAATAGTCTTCTGGAAAAGTTACATTTAAGTCTTTTTCTTCGTCAATTTTCATACCAATCACTTGGTCTTCAAATCCTGGAATAAAGGTATTGCTTCCAATTTCTAATTCGTGTTTTTCAGCCTTTCCACCTTCAAATGGCTTTCCATCTAAGAAACCTTCAAAGTCAATCACTGCAATATCACCTTTTTCAACTGGTCTATCTTCAATTGAAACTAATCTTGCATTGTGTTCTGCCATGTGTCCTAATTCATGTTCTACATCTTTATCAGAGACAGTATACTCAACTTTTGGTAATTCTATTCCTTTATATTTTCCTAATTTTACTTCTGGTTTAGTTTGTACAACTGCTGTGAACACTAAATCTTGTCCTTTTCCAATTTGAGTAACATCAATATTAGGACGACTTACTGCTGCTATATTATTTTCTTTAATTGCCGCATCATAAATTTCTGGTACTAATTCATTAAAAGTATCTTCATAGAAAATCTCACTACCATAGTGTTTTTCTACCATTTGCATTGGTGCTTTTCCTTTTCTGAAGCCCGGAATAGTAAAGTATTTTGCTGTTTTTACATATACTTTCTTCATAGCTTCATCAAATTTTGCTGCTTCTATTGTGAAACTTAATTTTACTTCATTTTTGTTTTCTGTGTTTTCTACTTTTACACTCATTATTTAATCTTCCTTTCAAAATTAATTCGCTTGTTCATTATATCACATTTTCCGTAAAATGCAAGCCCTATCGCTATTGTATTTTACTAAACTTATGTTAATCTATTTTTATCAAATCAAAATTCAAATAATCACTACTAACTAACTTAAATATAATGCCTTCATATTCTCCTTCTATGGCATCTTGATGGGATTTTCCATGCAAGTGTCCATAATAGCATCTTTTTACATTGTACTCTTTCATAATGTTGACAAAGTCCATACACTGATGATTATAAATACTATTAGGAGTGACTGGCGGATAGTGCATAAATACAATAATTTCTTTATCCTCTCCATATTTTTGAATACCATCTTCTATAGCAAGCTTTAGTCTAATACTCTCCCTATTCATCATTTTCGTACTATTTTCTGTATCAGCTAAATTCCACCCTCTAGTACCTGTCAAAATCTTGTTTTCTACCAAATGGCTATTATTATAGATAAAGTCAATATTTTCAAATTTGTTCTCGGTTAAATACTTTTTCATATTAGTTACTGTCGTCCACCAATAATCATGATTTCCTTTTAATAGCAATTTTTTCCCTGGAAGTGCATTTAGATAAGCAAAATCTTGATAAGTATTTTCTGAATACATTGCCCATGAAAAATCACCTGGCAATACAACTGTATCTTCTGGCTTCACTTTTGCTATCCAATTCTTCTTTATTTTTTCAGTATGCCCCTCCCAATTTTCACCAAATATGTTCATTGGCTTGTCTTCACTAAAGGCTAGGTGCAAATCCGCGATAGTATATATTGCCATATTTTTCCTTTCTGTCAGGTTGGGGACGTTCCTTTTTCTGACACTTTTGTCATAGGAGGGACACTCCTTTACCTTATTATTTCGAAGGTCTGTCCCCAACATGACACTTTTGTCAGAAAAAGGAACGTCCCCAACCCGACACATTACAATGTTAAATTCGGTACTGCATTTAAGTCTAAATCTGACCTTGTTCCTGCTAAATATTGATAATATCCAGCGGAAGCTATCATTGCAGCATTATCGGTACATAAAACTGGTTCTGGATAAAAAATCTGGTATCCTTGTTTTTCTAGATTAATAAATTGCTCTCTAATATAGGAATTGGCTGATACACCTCCTGCTAAAGCAATTTCTTTAATTTTTAGCTGTTTAGCTGCTTTTAAGGTATTATCTATTAATTCCTCTGTTACTACTTTTTCAAAGCTAGCACACAAATCCGCTTTATTTAAGTCTGGTGTTTTATGATGTAAGTTAATCACTGCTGTTTTAATTCCACTAAAACTAAAATCCAAATTATCAAAATGTGTTTTAGGAAGTTCTATAGTTGGCTTTCCTTCTTTCGCTAATTTATCCACTTTTGGTCCCCCAGGATATCCAAGCCCTATTACTCTAGCCACTTTATCAAAAGCTTCTCCTACTGCATCATCTCTTGTTTTTCCTAATATTTCAAATTCTGTATAACTCTTGATATGTACTAAATGAGTATGTCCACCTGAAATAATTAAACATAAAAATGGTGGTTCTAATTCAGGATGTGTAATATAGTTTGCTGCAATATGCCCATGAATATGGTTTGTTCCTATCAAAGGTTTATTTAATGCATAGCTCAATGCTTTGCTATATGAAACCCCTACTAATAAAGCCCCCACTAAGCCTGGTCCATAAGTGCATGCAATTCCATCAATTCTATCCATTTCTATATTAGCTTCTTTTAAAGCAGTACTTACTACATTTGAAATAGCCTCTATATGATTTCTAGAAGCTATCTCAGGCACTACTCCACCAAATTGTTCATGTATTTTTATTTGTGAATTGATGACATTAGAAAGAACTTCCCTTCCATTCTTCACAATAGAAGCAGAAGTCTCATCACAACTTGACTCAATTCCTAGTATATATGTATCTTCTTTCATTATAATCCAAATAATCCTCCTACTAATCCATCAATTCCACCTGTAATAGCTTCAATTACTGGTGAAATAATCATTCCTGAAATTGGTGTTATCCAAATGACTAAAAAAATGATGTAGAATAATTGTGTATGATCCTCAAACCATCTTTTTGCGTTATATGGTAAAAACGCCATTAGAATTTTGGAACCATCTAATGGTGGTAATGGTATTAAATTAAATACTCCTAGTCCCACATTAACTAGCACTGTGCATTGTATCATAGTCATAATAATCATTCCTGTTTGTGTAAGAACAAAACTAGGTGCAAAAGCTTGAATCGCATAGAAAATAATTGCAAATACAAATGCTAGAATGAAGTTCATGAGAGGTCCTGCAAATGATACAATTGCTTCTCCTGTTCGCGCTGATACCTTCCTATTAAAATTGTTCGGATTAATCTGAACTGGCTTTCCCCACCCAACATGTGCAAATATTAGCATAACAACACCTATTGGATCTAGGTGTGATAAAGGATTTAAACTTAGTCTTCCTTGATTTCTTGGTGTATCGTCTCCCAATTTATCTGCTGCAAATCCATGTGCAAATTCGTGAAAAGTTATGGCAATTAAAACACCTGGTATGGTTAATAACAAGCTTAATAAATCAAATCCACCACTTGCTAAATTCGCCACCACAATAATGATTAAAAATAGATATAGATATCTGTTATCAAAATACATAGAACTCTCCTTATTTCTATTCCATTATTTGGAATTTCTATTGCATACTATATCATATTACAATAGAAATTTCAACATTAATATGCTTCTTTATCTTGTGCTCGCTTTTTAATCATCTATTAGCTCTTTCTCTTCTTGCCTATTCTTCATTTCCATATTAAGTCCATTCTTTTTTACAATATAGTATGTTGATATTAGTTGGTATATAGCCGAAAGCCCCAATCCAATTGAAGTACAAAACGGTGTTGCTAAAAAAGAACTTACTATTCTAAGAATATTGGCAATTTGCTTATGAACTGTTGCCTTAATTGCTGAATATTCTAATTGGATATAAGTGAGTCTTGTTAAATAAGAAGGATATAAGTACATTGTGATTAGCTCCACACTTACTATAATAAACGTAACTACTAAATCTACTTGATAAATTGGATACAAGACTATACCCATTACAAGACTAGATAAAATTAATAACCCTACTAATTTTCTGCTATTTTTTATATGTTCTTTATACGAAAACTCTTTTTTGGCAATATCAATTTGCGCAATTGTCTTAATTGCTCCTGAAACATCCCATTGTGTATCTGTAATAAGTGTAGCAAACGAAGTTGCTAAAATATACTTTTCTCCAAAATTGAAAGAATTTCTAAAACCAAACAGATAAATTAAAAACATACTAATTTCTGCGAACAAATAAGACGAATCATATTTAATGCAGTTCCATATATTGATTTTAAACTTTTCTTTTTCTACAATGTGGCATATCATCCAAAAAGTGAAAATCGCAGTAATGATAAAGGAAACACTAGCAATAACTGTCTGATCTTTCGTTATAACGCTCATAAGGATAAGCGAAGAAAAATTAATTAAGTTAAAGGTTAGACTATATTGATTTGCTATTTTATTTTTATTTTCATAATACAATTTATATAAAGATAGGTTCAATAATAATTGTAAAAACATTTGAGCAACTGCATAAACAGCAAATGTCCTATAAATAGTAACCTCCATATTCATAAATTGAATATAACCATTTATGTTTAATATAACACTTCCTAATATGATAAAGCCTATTGTTGTTCCACAAAGTATTCCTGAGAATACTGCTGATTTATTCTCATCTTTGATAGCACTTACATTAGCCCCTGTTCCAAAAACACTCTGTATAGCACTAATCACAAATTGCATAGGATATATTAGTGTAAATATATTAATTAAATTTTTGTCTACTAACATTCCTAATAAAAACCAGCCTAAGATGGGAGTAACAGACGTAAGAAGTGTATCTAATCCTACTCTTAGTAATCTATTCATATTTCGTATTTTTCTCCTTGTTTTACTCTATTTCCAATATCTTCCCTTTGCTATTTCTTTATAACAAAATATTATTTTATTTCTTTAATTTTAGTAATTCATTATTTTTCACATAATCTGCTATATTTTCAAATACTTTTTCTGTGAAAATTGGTCTATCATTCTCAATAAACAAATCTGAAATAGATTTTGCACCCTCATTTAATAATTTTTGAACTCTCTTATCTTCTAGAAGGAGTTGATTCTCTTCTTTTTCTATTTTCATACAACCTTCTTCACAATATATTTTGCTTTGAATGTCCGCTTCTAACTTATCACACATTTTAGCAAAAAGAGATTCTTTGGTTTTCATTTCTTCAAATTCTTCTATTAGTTCCATATATTGAACTTTTTTATCTAAACTATTTAGTACTTCTTCCACTGCTTGTTTTCCTAAAGTTCTTCTTTTTTCCTGTGTTTGTTTATCAAATGGTGTCAAATCACCAATTTTGATTTCTTCTACTTCATGTAACACAAGCATCATGATTACTTTATGCAAGTCAATTTCTAATTCAAACTGAGAATCAATAGAAATCGCCAAAATGCAAGTACCGTAAATATGCTCCGCTACACTTTCTATTCTTTCTCTATCTATACTCCATATTTTCCAGCCACTTCTAATTTTATCCTTTAATTCTGTGGCTAATAAGTAAAACTGTAATAAGTTTTTTATTTTCTGTTCCACTGTTTCTTCACCTCTTGCAAAAAATTATATCACAAAACTAAGAAAAAGCTAATCTTTTTTTGATTAGCTTTCTTATTTCTCATATTTTATTCCAAGTTTGCTCAATTTTACCTGAACCCATAATGTAATTTCTTATTCTTACATAGTCTGTTGCATACACCTTGCCATCATTATTTACATCAGCAGCTAACAAGTATGCACCTTGTAAATTTGGTGTTTCCATGATATGTTTTTTTATTTTTACATAGTCTGTTGCAAAAATTCTTCCATCTCCATTGACATCACCTTTAATAACCACTGTGTAGGTATAGTTTGCTTCATTAAAGCGTAAGGTTATTTTCATATTAGTTGCAATAATTCCGCTTCTTGCTTCTTCTCCTTTTGCATTTTTTATACTAACTAGAGTTACCCCTGTTTGCTTAGAAAGCTGTGTTCTAATAGAACTAATATCTTTCTCTGCTACAAATCCTACTATATACTCTCCCTTTTTAGACAAACCAAATCTATTTAAAACTTCTTGCTCTGTTAACTGTATACTAGGTGGGTTTGTCACTCCTTCTACCTTTACTTGTCCTTGCAATTTCATAATTTGTGTTCCTACTTGTAAATTAGCATCTATGGTAACAATTCCTTCTTTTCTTCCTTCTATTTGATGGTTAGTACAATTTACAACACTTATATCACTTGATGTAATAGAATATGTTACAGTTGTTTGTGGAGTTGTTTCTATTTCATAATTCCTTTTCTCATTTTGTTTTATTGTGATTTGCTTTGGTACAGAAACTCCTACAATTCCTTTTCCTAATTCATTTTCTGGTAGTGCATTTAAGTTATGAGATGAACCTGCATATCCTCCAACAGCATTTGCCCTAATGCTTTTATCATAATATACATTTTGTGGAACTTTGTATTTTGAATCCATAATGTACTGTAGTCCAATAAATCCTCCACAATTTATTGGTGCATTTACCTTTCCATTGGCATAGCAATTTTGAATCGTTGCATTTTGATTTACACCTATCATTCCACCTACATTTTTTTCTGAAGTAACACTTGCAGATGAAGAACAATTTTCTATCACAGTGCCATTATCTACACTTCCTGCAAATCCTCCTGTAGAGCTTATCGTGTTTATAGATGCAACATTTTCTATATTTCCTGATTTTACATGTACATTTTTTATGGTACTATTTTGAATGGAACCTGCAAAACCTCCAAGATGATTTCCATTCCCCTTGCACTGAATATTTTCTATATTCAAATCTTTTACCATTGCAGAAACATTATATTCTCCTATATTTCCAAACACACTAGTCTTTTCAGCTTTTATATTAGATATGGTCTTATGATTTCCATCTAAAATTCCACAAAAACTAATTTCAGGATAATCACTTACATTTTTAAAATCTAAGTCTGTTGTTAATTTATAATATTTCCCATTTGTATTTCTTTGTAGTAAATACAAGTAAGCATCTATGCTATCAATAATATATGGATTATTTTCTGTTCCATCTCCTTGAAATTCTGGAAATGTAACATTAAATGTAATAGTATCTGCTGTCTGATTTGTTACCTCTATTACAATTCCTGAATTACTACCATCAGCATAGTATATCGTCTGATTATCAAATTCTTTTTGAGTTTCTTGTCTAGTTTTTCCTAATTTTGAACGATTAAGATTTAAAGTAGCTTGTGATAAATTCCCCTCTCCATTACCTAAGCTAGTTTCACCTGGTCTAAATACGAATATATGCTCTTTTTCTCCATGTTCTCCTTGTTCTTTATTTCCTGAAAACTTATTATTCTCATTTACTCTATAAACAATCAATCCACTTTCATCAGCAGAAGAAGTATCATAAGTAATTTGTTTTTCATGGTATTCAATAACAAAATATTCTTTATTTCCTTCATCTATTTGTAATTTTATAGCCCTCTTTTCATTCGGATCTATAAATTGTGGTTTATTTAGTGTTATATTTTTCGTTGTCTGATTAACAATAGGTAATTTAGCATGCCAATTATTTTCTCTATAATATTCACTTACAAAATAGGTCAAAAAGTTTTGCGGATTTGACCCCACAGTATTTCCCATGATATCATAAAATCCTACTGGTACTCCTTTATTTGGTGCAAAACGATATAAATCCACATATCCTAAGGTATGACCAAATTCATGAATAATGGTTCCATAAGTACCTCTATTAAGTGAAAACACTCCTGCTGGTTCTGTATAGTTATATTGTGTATAAATCATATTATATGGACCAATTTGTTTTCCTGATATAGTAGCTGTTGCCCCAATATTATCTTTCATGTGTGACCATAATAAATCCCCCCATGATACAGGTTCATTTCCCTCCACAAAAAAGGAAATGGCATCTACTATTCCATCATTATTACTATCAATGTCTTGTGCTGTAATTCCTGCACTAGCAACTTGACCTGATATATGCGTTACTGCATTATTAACCAGTTCTCTTTCTCTTTCTTTTGCTTCTTCTTCACTTTTATACCCTACCAAATTTGTTGAACTATATCTCAAATAGTATCCTATTGGGTGTTTATCTTCATATGTTACTACTTTTCCATCTTGTTTTGGAAAAATTTCTGCTTTTATTGATAAATTTCCATAGCTTTGTGTTGCATAATAGGTTTTAAATGAAGGAACTGTTATCGGCCCTTTTACTGTATCCATTTCAAAATAGTCACTGTTCAAAATCTTCTTAGCGTTTTCTACACATTGCTCATCATCTAAATGATAAACAACTTTTGCATCGCTATCACTGAACTTCACAAATACTGCTAAATATTTCATTGACCTTTTGACACTTCTTGTATTTGAATTAGATACTACCTTTTGAGGAGTTTTTTCTATTGTATATGCATTGCTATAATTAAAAGTAGTAAAAATAAGAAATACGAGAAGAAATAAAGATATAGTTTTATTGATTACTTGTTTCATTTGCTTTTCCCTTTCTTTGTTTGAATACTAGAATAATCAAAAGTATGATGCTTGCTAAAAGTAAAATTCCCATAATATAAATAATGTAATTTTGTAGGTTCACACTTTGAGTTTCTTCGCTTACTGGTATATTAGGACGAATGATACTACTTTGTTCTTTATCCCATAAGTAAAAATTCTTTTCTCCTTTTGCATTTACACCATAAACCATAGAGAAAACTCCATTTTCGTAAACTGTAATCATCTTATCTTCTATTTTTTGCTCGCTTGCAGTAAATCCAACTGGTGCTTTTAGCCCTTTTAGTTGATGATAAATTCCAATTTCACTTTCTTCATAAGGCATATATACTTGTGGGCTTTCTTCTACATAGGCATAAATCTTATATTCTTTTTTGGAGCCATTTTCTGCAATTACTGTAATCACAATTGTATTATCTCCGTTGCTTTAGATTTACATCTCCTATACCTTCTATTTTTGCCTTAGTATGTTCTGTTTTTGCACTAATTTTTATTTTATCTGTATTTGCTGGCAAATTCACTTCGTACTTACTAATATTTTTATCAAATTTTGGTGATAAGTTGTTATTGTCTATTGTTAATGAAGATAACAGATTGTTAGAAGACTTCTTTTCTTCTTGATTTGGCTTTTGGTTAGGTGTATTTGTATTAGTCGCTGGCTTATTCGTATTTGTAGTAGGTTTTTGTGTTGTTGTAGATGAACTAGTTTGCTGATAAATAGTTACTGTAGTACTTCTTGCACCTGGTGAATATTCATTGGCATCTGGATCTGAAAAACCTGCTGTAGGAGTTGCTGTTATCGTTACACTTCCACTACTTCCTGCTTTAATCGTTATAGGTACATAATTTTGTTCTACCCAAACACTACTAGTAGATGCTGTTCCATTACTTACACTAATATTAACCCTTCCTATACATTGTCCTCCTACTGAAACGGTAAAACTCTCATTTGGCTTTACTTGTCTTTTGGAACTACTTATTCCAAAACTTGCTGCTTTTACGGGCACTCCCCATAGTATTAATATCAATACTGTCATGATTAATATTCCTATATACTTTTTCATAAAATTCCTCTTTCTTTTTCTTATATATTCAAAAAAAGCGTATTAACAAAATCTAAAAGCAAAGCTTTTTAAATTTCGTAATATGCGCTTTTTTCATTTCTAATCTAGTGGCTTCATAGTTGGGAATAATAGTACATCTCTAATAGATGCTGCATCTGTTAATAACATTACTAAACGGTCAATTCCCATTCCCATTCCTCCTGTTGGTGGCATGCCATATTCTAGTGCTGTTACAAAGTCCATGTCCATCATGTTAGCTTCTTCATCTCCTGCTTCTCTTGCCTCTACTTGTTTGCTAAATCTTTCGTATTGGTCAATTGGGTCATTTAGTTCTGAGAAGGCATTTGCATATTCTCTACCGCCAATGAATAATTCAAATCTTTGTGTCATTTTTGGATTTTCTGGATCCTTTTTAGCAAGTGGTGAAATTTCAATTGGATATTCATAAAGGAAAGTTGGTTGTCTTAGAGTCTCCTCTACTTTTTCGTCAAAAATTTGTGCAATGACATCTCCTCTTGAAGTTTTAATTTGGTCTAATTCAATATGTAATTCTTTTGCAACTTTTTGTGCCTCTTCCTCTGTTGTAATATTGTTAAAGTCTACTCCTGTTACTTCTTTGATAGCATCAATCATAGTTACTCTTCTAAAAGGTGGAGTTAGGTCAATTTCTTCTCCTTGATAAGTTAATTTAGTTGTTCCTGCTACCTTTTTAGCGCATTCTACAATTAACTCTTCTGTAATATTCATCATACCTTCTAAGTCGGTATATGCTTCATATAACTCTATGGTTGTGAATTCTGGATTATGTTTAATGTCCATTCCTTCATTTCTAAAAATTCTTCCAATTTCATATACTTTGTTAAATCCACCTACGATTAATCTTTTTAAGTATAACTCTGTTGCAATTCTTAAGTACATATCTAAATCCAAAGTATTATGATGTGTAATAAATGGACGTGCATTTGCTCCACCTGGAATAGTATTTAATATTGGAGTTTCTGCCTCCATATATCCTTTTGCATCTAAAATTCTTCTAATTTCTGATACAATTGCTGTTCTCTTTTTGAAAGTATCTTTTACTTCAGGATTCATAATTAAATCCACATATCTTTGACGATAACGTAAATCTGTATCTTTTAATCCATGGAACTTTTCAGGTAATGGTCTTAAAGATTTTGAAAGTAAAGTTACTTCTTTTGCATGAATAGAAATTTCACCTGTTTTTGTTTTAAATACAAAACCTGTAATACCAATAATATCTCCTATATCATCTTCTTTAAATTGTTTATAGCTTTCTTCTCCTAATTCATTAATGCTAACATAACTCTGAATTTTTCCTTCTTCATCTTGAATATGACAAAAAGAGGCTTTCCCCATGATACGTTTTGCCATAATTCTACCAGCTATTGTAACATCTTTGTTTTCTAACTCTTCAAAATTGTCTTTAATTTGCTTACTATTGTGAGTTCTTTCAAATTTAGTAATTTTGAAAGGATCCTTTCCTTCTTCTTGTAGTTTTGCTAGTTTTTCTCTTCTTACCACCATTAAATGGTTTAAGTCTAATTCTGGCTCTTGATTATTATTTTCTTCCATAAGCCCATCTCCTTTTCTCATATATGCAAATAAGATATCATTTTTATGATATCTTATTTTATCGCTACTATTATACATGATAAGTTTAAATATGTAAACAAATTATGAATTATTTTATTCTATTATTTCAACATTTCCACTTTTCAAACTCTTCTGTACATCTATCACTCTTTGATTTTCTGATCCTCTCCATTTTAAAGTAGGATTATGTAACTCATCTACATATTGTCCATCTACTAAAACATCAATATAGTTTAGTACTTCTTCATTTTTTAAGTCCCTATCAAATAGAAATCCACTCCATACCCATATTGTTTTATTGGGATATTCTCTTTTAAATGCTTTTGCTAATCTTGTAGTCCCTGCTATATTGGTTGGGTGCATTGGCTCTCCGCCTAATATAGATAAACCTTCAATTGTGTCATTATCACATAATTCTAATATTTTGTCGATGGTATCTTCTGTGAATTCTTTTCCTCCATTAAAGTCATGTGTCTCTGGATTAAAGCAATTCTTACAATGAAAGGCACATCCTTGCATAAAGATAGATACTCTAATTCCTGGTCCATCTGAAATATCCATTTTGCGAATCTTATTATATCTCATGTTTTTCTCCTTTTCTTATGAACAAAGACATATAGGGATTTTACCATATATGTCTTTTGTTTTACTCTTTTTTAAACCGCTTCTTGTACTACCGCTTGAGTATGGCAATGTTCACAAGCCTCATCTTCTTTTTCATCATAGTCTTTATTATCAATATGTAGTACTCTTTCTTTAATTTCTTGTGTTCTTCCTTTGTTCCAGAAATTGCTTCCAATATATCCACAAGTTCTTCTTGCTACATTTAAAGTATCATGGTTTCTATTTCCACATTCTGGGCAGTACCATTCTAAATCATCATCAATTAGAATTTCACCTGTAAACCCACATTCTTGGCAATAATCTGATTTTGTATTTAATTCAGCATACATGATATTATCATAAATGTATTGAATTAGTTGAACTACAACATCTAAATTATTTTGTAAGTTTGGCGTTTCTACATAAGAAATAGCTCCACCCGGACTTAGTTTTTGGAATTCACTTTCTAGTTTTAGTTTAGAGAAAGCATCAATTTCTTCTGTTACAGGTACATGGTAAGAATTGGTGATATAGTTTTTATCTGTAATTCCTTCTACTACTCCAAATCTCTCTTTTAAGCATTTTGAGAATTTGTAAGTTGTTGATTCAATAGGAGTTCCATAAACACTGTAATCAATATTTTCTGCTGTCTTCCATTCTTTACATTTGTCATTTAATTTTTGCATTACTTCAAGCGCAAATTCTTTTGCTTCACCATTATCTGTATGGCTCTTTCCTGTCATATATTTTACACATTCATAAAGTCCTGCATATCCAAGTGAAATAGTAGAATATCCATTATGTAGTAATGGTTCTAAGCTTGCTCCTTTTGGAAGTCTTGCTAAAGCCCCATGTTGCCATAAAATTGGTGCAATATCGCTTGTTACTTTAGATAATCTTTCATGTCTTACTTGTAACGCTCTATGACATAATTCCAATCTTTCCTCATAAATATCCCAGAATTTCTTTAGATCTTTTCCTGAAGATAAAGCAACATCTACTAGGTTAATCGTTACTACACCTTGATTAAATCTTCCATAGTATTTTCCTTTACCATCTTTATAGTTCTTTGCATTAGCTAAGTTTCCAAGGCTCATTGTTCTATCTGGTGTTAAGAAAGAGCGACATCCCATACATGGATAACATTCCCCATCTCCCATTTCATTAATTTTTAATTGTTTCATCATTTTTTCTGAAATGTAATCTGGAACCATTCTCTTTGCTGTACATTCTGCTGCCAATTTTGTTAGGTACCAATATTTGCTGTTTTCATGAACATTGTCTTCTTCTAGAACGTATAATAATTTAGGGAAAGCTGGTGTAATATACACACCTTTTTCATTCTTAAATCCTAGAATTCTTTCTTTTAAGAACTCTTCAATAATCATAGCTAATTCTTCTTTGTATTCTTCTGTTTCACCTAAGTACATCGTAACTGATAAGAAAGGTGCTTGTCCATTGGTATTTGTCATAGAATTAACTTGGTAATTAAAGGTTTGTACTCCATCTGCAACTTCTTTTCTAGTATCTAAATCTGCAAACTTCTTCGCTTGTTCTTCTGTTAATCCATTTTCTTTATATTTTTTATAATATTTGTCATAGCTACTTTTTACAAATGGTGCTAAGTGAGATAGAGATACTGTGGCACCACCATAAGTAGAAGAGGTAACTGCTAGAATAATTTGTGTTGCAATAGTACATGCTGTAATAAATCTATGTGGCTTTTCAATCATAACCCCATTCATAATCGTACCATTTTGTAACATGTCATCTAAGTTAATTAATTCACAGTTTGTTAAAGCATTTTGTGCAAAATAGTCTGCATCATGGAAATGAATGATTCCTTCATCATGTGCTTTTACAACATCTTCTGGTAATAAAAATCTTCTGGTAATATCTGTACTAGTAATTCCTGCTAAGTAGTCTCTTTGTGTTGTTACTACTCTAGCATTTTTGTTAGCATTTTCACTATTCCAATATTCACTTTCACCTTCGATTAATTCTTTAATGCTTTGATCTGTTGTATTTGCTTTTCTAACTAATGCTCTTGTATATCGGTAAGTAATATATTGTTTTGCTAAATTATATCTTCCAATTTCCATTAATTTTTGTTCAATAATATCTTGTATATCTTCTACAAGAATTCTAGATTTACCTAAATCCTCAATATACACAATAATTTCATCGATCTCTTCCTTAGTTGCCTTTTCCTTTCTTCTTACTTCATTGTTTGCTTTTCCAATAGCTACTCTGATTTTCTCAGGGTTATATTCTACTATTGTTCCATCTCTTTTGATTATTTTCATGTTTTACCCCCTATGTTTTTTATCGTTCTTTAATCCTGCGTGTTGTTTTTATTTTGATTGTTCTTCTCCTTAGGATGGTTATATTTTATTTGAAAATTGGATTTTAGGAAAGTTGCTATGGCAACTTTTTGTAATTTTCTTTTTTTAGTTTGTGATAAGCCTTGTATTAACTATGTTTTTCTCTAATATTACAATTATATTACAAAATATTTCTTTGCCCAAACCCATAAGAATTCACTTTTTATTTTTTTAGTGTTGCTATAGCAACTATTTTATGATATAGTATTTGTATAGGTGATTTGAATGATTAGAAATTTCGATAGCAATAATTTTGTAGATAGATTAAAAAGTAACTGTAGGCTTATTGAAATCAAGGAATTTCAAGCTGATGAAATTATTACTACTTTACTTTCAAAAAGAAATCAATTTTGCATCTTATTAGAAGGAAGAGCACAGCTTTTAACTTATGATAAAGATGGCAATAAAAAGATTCTATATTATTATACGAAAAACGATGTATTTGGTGAACCTCTCTTTAAAATTTATATGGATAGAGAGTTATTTGTTCTAGCCAAAGAAAAATGTAAAGTTCTTTTTTATCCTTATGATGCTGCTGAAAACTGTACAGAAGATTGTCTATATCATATTGAGATTTTAAAAAATCTTCCTGACCTTGTTTTTGCTAGTATTGCGAAACAAAACTTTAGAATGCTACTTCTTACTAATAAAAGTGTTAGGGACAAACTTCTTACCTATTTTCAAATCTTAGCTTCTGAAAATCGTAGTAAAACCTTTGAACTTCCACTTTCTCTGACAGATTTATCTGACTATTTGATGATTGAAAGAACTGCTATGATGCGTGAAATTAAGAGGTTAAAGGATGAGAAAATTATTAAGAAGAATAAGAATAGAATTACTTTGAGTTAAAAATGCGAAAGGACCTATCTTAGGTCCTCTTTTTATACTATATACCATATTTTATTATTCTCAAAATACTGATTCAATTCTTTTCTAAAAAACTCATCTCCCTCTTTTCTAATATCTGTTTGATACATATACTTTCCTTTGCCTCTTCCTGTCATTTTACTTTTATTAAATATTTCTATACTATTTTGAAATGCTTCTTTATTAATTGCATCATGTACATAACTATATGTCATAAAAATCACTTCAAAAAATATCTTTTCTTTCGCTTTTGGGCTTAAATTTTGTTGTAAGTATACAATTAATTCATGATATATATCTCTCCAATTTTCTAAAAAGATAACAGGTGCAATTAGTATTCCCACTTCATAATCTGCCTCTACTAATTTGTTAATTGCTTCTACTCTCTCTTTTAATCTTGAAGTTCCAAACTCCACATGATTAATAATGTATTCAGGATTAACACTCATTCTAATAATCACTTTATGTCTATGGTCCAATGGCAATAAATCATCTACATAAGCAAATTTTGTTGGAAAGGTTAGTTTTCCCTTTTCAGTATCTTTAAAATTTTCTATTGTCCAAACTAAGTTGTTTGTTATCGTATTTTCCAATACCAAATCACTATTACTTCCGATTTCAAAAGTTAATTCTTTTTCTGATTTATTTGCTGTTTTGATAATTTTTTCTAGCATTTCTTCTCTGTTTACAAATAGTCTCATATAGGCACATTTATTATAATGGCACACTAAGTAACAATACATACAACTAGCAATACAACCTGAAGAAGTATATGGTACTAAATAGTCAGATACTTTGTGATTTTCTACAAATTTATGTGTTTTCCTTGTACCAATAATTAAATTTTTCTTCATTTTCAAAAATTCTGAATTTTCCTTTTTTCTCATTTCTTCTATATTGTTATGATTTTCAATTTGGATTTTAGGAACATCCTTATATTTTTCTAATAACTTTTTCCCTAACTCATAATTTTCTATATCTTTTTCAAAATAAATAGCAGTTGGTTTAAATATCATTTCTTTCCCTCCCATTTTTATTTTTACCATCATGAGTAATTTTTATCCATTCCAGATTTTTCTAAAATAAAAAAGCGAATCAACAATTTTCTAGAATAGAAAAACAGCAGATTTTTTTAATTCTCTACTGTTTTTTAACTATATTATCGTTCCAATTCTCTTAATCCTTTTACTCTTGCTACATTAAATCCAAGACATTCTGCCATTTGCATGGTTATTTCATCATCAAAATGCATACAAGTAATTTTGCTTCTTTCATTTTGACTAAATATTCTTTTTAATTCTTCTATACTTATATGTGCTGGTGTATCATATCTACTAACATCTTGATAAAACTCATCTAACTTTCCTTCTCGAAATTCTTGTATCACTTTTTCCGAAATTGTTTTTGTATCACCACTGTAATAAATTCGTTTTCCCCCTATCTCTAATATATATCCATAAGCTCCTGCAACTTTAGTATGTTGCTGTCTTATCGCCTCTATTGGAAACTTTTCATATTCACTTGGGTCTACTAATTGAAATGTACCTAGTTCATTTTCCGTAATTGTTAAAAGTTGTTCTAATTTTTCTTTCTCAGGATATAGGATGGTAGGTTTAATCCCTTTTACATATTGGCAAAAGTAAATTAAAGATGACAAGCTCCCTACATGGTCTGTATGTAAATGTGTAATTAATACACTAATCTCTTCTGCTTTTTCTAATAATTTTAATTTTCTAACTCTTTCAAAAATAGATTCTCCACAGTCAATTAGTAATAATCTTTTTCCTTGCTCTTCTTTATAATATGCTGCATTATTTCCAAATTCTGTATTAAAACAAGAACCATTTCCTATAAAATCTATTGTCTGCTTTTTCTCCATTTCTTACTCCTTACCTCAAAAAATTTTCTTGCATAATGTACTTAATATCTTCTATAGACTTATCTATATTAAATCTTCCATTTCCAATTGGATAATACACAGAATAAAACTTATACTCTTTACCATTTATGTTTTTGGTAAACAATTGCTTTCTACACTGTGAAACAGATATCTTTTGTTTTAGTACAATAGAACTTACTTGATTTCCAAATAGAACAACCACTTTAGGATTAATCATTTCTATTTCTTGCTCTAATAAGTCTAAATATTCTTCATAAACACTATTTGGTATTACTCTGGCATCTACTTGTGTGCATTTTCCAAGATTAGTAATAAAATACTGATGTTTTTCTACATCTTCATAAACTTGTTTTGCAAATTCTTCTGTCCAATCAGTTGGTTTATATTCTTTTATCTTTTTATAAATTTCTTCATCCATTAATTCTAATTGATAAAATAAATCCCATATATTTTTAGTACCAATCCAAGGAGATTTTATTCCTTTCCATTCTTTAGAGGATGCAATATTTCTTCCTGTTGGATTCATAAAAACAAAACAGATATTAGGATTTTTTGCACATCCTCCATTGTATATAGAATCTAATTCTTTTGCTCCATATTTTTTTTGCAATTGATCATACTTTACTTTTAAGTCCTCTAATTTCATTTTATCCTTCTTCTCTTAACTTAAATTTATTTTCAAAACTCTTCCTATAGTAGCTCGCCTTCTGTTATACCCATTCTTCTATAATCTCTTTAGAAATACTTAAATTTCCTTTCCCCACACCAATCTCTATATCTGGTTTTGGTGTTCCATGATAGTCACTTCCGCCACTTATATATAAATGATTTTCTTTGGCATATGCTACTAAAATATCCTTTTTATCATCATCTGCTGAGGATGGATGGAAACATTCTATTCCATCTAGCTCCGCTTCTTTTCTTAAATCCTCTATAAATTTCATTGTATCTGGTATTCTATACTCAAAAGGATGTGCTAAAAAAGCTTTTCCTCCTGCTTTATGAATAATATCAATTACTTCTTTATATGAAGGTCTAAATTCTACATGGTTCATAAAATAACTACTTTCTGGGTTTGCTAAACCTTTTCTAAAAAATAGTCCAAATGACTGTGTAAATTCCCCTAAAACTGAATGATTTTCTTTATGTGTCATTACTTCTTCATAAATCGCTCTTTCTACATATTCAGATGCAGTCTTAGGTTTTCTAATTTTACTTTCATCATAGACAAGTCCATGCTTATCACATATATCTAATAACCTTTGATAACATATAACTTGTTGCTCTTTTAATTTATTTTCGGAATAGTACTTTTGACACCAATTATCAATCATATCTGTATCTATCTGATATGCCAATATTTCAATATTCCTTTTTTGAAATACAGCATGCAATTCTGAACCTTTGATAATCTTCCCACTAAAAAGGTTTCTTTGAAAAGCTTCATCTTGATACTGCTTACAAGTATCATGGTCTGTAATTGATATATATTCTAATTTTTTAGCTTCACACATTTTTAATACTTCTTCTACTGTTTTATCACCATCTGAATATATGGTGTGCATATGGATATCTATCATAATATTTCTTCCTTTCTTTATCATTCTTTCCACTGATATAGACTTAAATCTACTTTACCATTGATTACCTTAATTCCCTCTTTTTCTAGCTTCTGCTTTTGAATTCCTTTTCCACCAAATACAAAAGCCTCTGCAAGCTCTCCCTTGCTATTTAGCACTTTATAACAAGGATATTTATGTTCATCTGGATTTTTGTGAAGTATATTTCCTACCACCCTTGCTAGCCCTTTATTTCCTAAACTTTCTGCCACTTGTTTATACGTAACTACTTTTCCCTTTGGAATGGTAGTTAAATAGTCATACACTCTTTGAGACAAATTACCTCCTGTTAAACCGCATTTATTTCCAATAGATAAATGATAACTGTTATCTATTAAGTTATATATTTTCTCTGTGCTTATTGTCTCATCTAGTTTCACTGTTATCCAACTTTTTTTATTCATATGATATCCTGGAAAAATATTAGGCTGCTTTAAAATATCTTCTATTTTTTCTTTTTGGTATCTTAAATCTATTACTTCAACAACCTTATCTGATTCTAGACCTAATTTTCTTTCTGATAAAGTCAATAGAACCCCATACCATTTATCATTTTGTGTATTTCTCCAAATAGCATTATCATCAAACTTTTCCCATAAGAATTCTAGCTCATCTCCATACTTTTTCTTTATATATTGTATCACTTCTTTTGCTTGCTTACTTTTAAAGGCTTCTTTACTAGTACATTTTTGAATAATATCATCTATTACACTTCCATATTCTTGCTTTATACTTCCTATAAATTGTCCTGTAGATGTCTCAACATCTACCAAAGCAAACTCTTCCTCATTTTCTAAATCTATTAATTTAGCATAACTTTCCTTCTCTGAAATAACTACCTGAATTTCAAATTGATTGTTTTGTATTTTTGTTTGATAAATATATTTGCTCTTATCCTTTTTAAAACCATATTCTTCTAATAATGTATCATTTATTTTTCTATTTTTTAATTTACTTTCTAAGTTCCTCATTTATCTTCCATCCAATACTCTGCTTTCTATCTCCATATTCTTTCACAATTTTTTCTTTCTTTCTCTTTAAAAGCCTTAAAAATATCTATATCATTCATATTAGCAATACTAAGTAAATAAATAAAGCAGTCTGCAAGTTCCTCTTCTACGCTAGTATCATATTTTTTAGCAATATCTAGATGTCCATTTGTATTTTTTCTAATCGCTTTTGCCAATTCTCCCAATTCTTCTAAAAATAGCATCATTTCTCTTTCAATTGTGACAGTGTCAAATTTTCTATCTTTCTTCATGTCTTTAATATATTGTTGAATTTGTGCCACACTGCTATTTTCATTTAGCATTTCTAATTTTTCTTTCAATTCCATATTGTACTCCTTTATTTTATTCTTCTATTATTCTATGTTGTTCTGGATACCAAGCTGGTGTGCATGGCATAACAATGTTGCAATTTGCCTCCCAAAAATATGCTTCTCCTTTATCAATCAAAATAACATCACCTTTTTGAAAATGGATTGTTTCTTTTTTCTTATTTAGAGTTCCATTTCCTTCTACTACATAAATTAACTCTTTACACTCTTCATTCATGCAATATCCTTTATCTGGATATCTTCCTTTTATTACTGCCGTTGCACAATCAATGTCTTTATCACCTAGTGGATATTCCCAAACAGTACATTTATCACTATTATTAAACTTTTCTGCTTCATTTAGTTTCACTAATTTCACCTTTTACCTCCTCTACTTGATATATCTGGTTTCTTCATTTCTATCAATAATATTATGATCATATTTCATTGTTCTCATTGTATCATAAAGATTTAGTTTTTTGAACACTTTTTGACATTTTATGTAATTTGTAGTATAATAAATTATCTTTTATATAGGAGGGACATTTTTATGGCTTATGACCACACTGTCCAAATCAAGCTTACCAACATTCAAGCGCAACTTTCCAACGTCAATTCTCAGTTTCTTTCTAAGCTGAGTTCCAGTGACCTTCGTTCTCTTTTGGATAAGGTTACCCAGTTGGAAAGCAACATCCGGGCAGAACTGCGGAATGTCAGCAAGAAATAATCCTGCAAAGTGTAATTCCCTCAGCAAAAAATAGGTTTAATTGAGCCTAAAAAGAGGCATATGATATCATTCATGTGCCTCTTTCCCCTATATAATCCCATCTTCTTTCATCATTTGTATACCTTTTTCATGGTCATCTTCATCTGCTGATATATTAATAAATTTATTATTCCACACTTCCACTTTTTCATCACATAAAGTAATGCTAAAAATTCTTGGCTTTCCTTTAAAAATCCCTTTATGTTCTCTTTCATTAAAATAGTCTTCCACTATATCCATATTCTTTTTATAAAATACCTGTGCTTCTTTATTCCAAATTTCAAAAGTATATAGCCTCAAAAACTTCTTATCACACTCTTTTGCCATTTTAATCGTATAATCTAATAACTGTTTCCCATACCCTGCTTTTCTATATTCTTCCTTTACTCCAAACCAACTGAGCCAAATTGTATCTGTATATTCAGGAATTTCATATAGTCCTGTTACTCCAACTGGTTCATTACCTAAATAAGCAATATAACCCATGTAAAAATGACTATTTTTTCCTGTCACTTTTCTTTTATATGTTACATATGCACTTGAAGTAGGAAAAATATCATTCTGCACTTTTGCTGCTATCTTTATATTTTCTTTGGTCAATTCCTCAAATCTTAGTTTTCTCATTATTTTACAATTCTTCTTTATTCTTTCTTTTCCTGTTATTGATTCATAAATTTCTAATATTTCACTAATAATGCTATCTTCATTATCTTCATTTTTAGAAAATAGAAGTGGTGTAAATATAACACCATATAAAAATAAGTCAAAATTTAATTCTTTACATCCTACATTCTCATAAAATGCTTTTCTTTTTTGTCTTGCTAAATTTTCACTTTCATCTTTACCTAGACCTACTTTTTCAATTTCTATAAAAATACCTTTACACTCTTTTTCTTCTTCAAATAAAAGTTTTAATGCTTTTGTGCCAAATTGCTTATTTCTATATTCAGGTAATATGGCTAGATAATCTAAAATAATATATCCATTTTCTTTTACTCTATTTAATGTCATAAATCCTACTAATTGATTTTGATACATTATTTTTATAATCTTTACATATCCTTTTCTATATCCTATTTCAATTTGTTTAATCGTTTTTCTCTCTTCTTCTGGAAATATTTCTAAATAATATGGATATATTTTTTGTTTAAATTCTTCTATTGTTATATGTTCTAATATTATATCTTCCATTTCTATTCTCCATTTTAAAATTTACAAATTTCATACTTGACTTATTTATACCATAAAATTAATACAAATACAATTGATTTCTAAATATTCATTCTTGAATCATTTAAACAACAAAAAAATAGGAGATATTAAATTATCTGCTATTTTATGGCTCTCCGTGTTGGACTCGAACCAACGACCTATCGGTTAACAGCCGAGCGCTCTACCAACTGAGCTAACGGAGAATATTTAAACCTGGCGACCCCCTATTTTCTCAGCAAGGTAACTCGCAAATATCGTCGGCACATTGGAGCTTGACTTCTGTGTTCGGTATGGGAACAGGTATTTCCTCCATGTAATCATCACCAGAAATGTTTAGTATACTTCATAATGCTTCTTGCATTACTTCTGTACACTCAAAAATATATAGAGAAAACTCTTCTTTGTAAACTTCCTAATTCTTAACCATTCATATATATTAGTGGTTAAGCCCTCGATTTATTAGTATTGGTCAGCTCAATACATTACTGTACTTACACCTCCAACCTATCTACCACGTAGTCTACATGGAATCTTACTATCTTAACGATATGAGATATCTTATCTTGAGGTGGGCTTCACA
>CAPXSA010000005.1 GCA_948735595.1 uncultured Clostridia bacterium
ATATAATGAAAAAGGAAGAACCCATTCTTATGGATTTACTTATACATCATGGCAAATGCTAGGAATTGGTGGATATGACGGAGGATATGTTACCTACTTTAGTGGAAAGAGTAAAAATGACTTAGATGCCATTCAAAAAGTAACCAAAGACCCAGATATGACTTGGAAGAAATTTAAAACACAACGTTATGAGTTAATGGAAAACAGTTGGAATACCATTCCATACTTAAACTCAGACGAATTAGTAGAAAAATATGTAGAAGCATTAAAACTAGATGCTGCAAACAATGATAGGAATGTTAGCAATAGTACAAATGTAAGAAGAGTGAATTACCATTACTTAAAACGTGTAACTGATGATTTTAGAGCAGAAGTATTAGATGGAAATATCCAAAAAGTTCATATCAAAACAGCAGAAGAATTGAAACAAAAATTAACTCAAAATCCTTGTGCTTACTATGTATTAGACAATGATATTGACTTATCTAGCATCACCGGAGGAAATGCTATTGTGGATGGATACTTTATGGGAAAATTAGATGGGCAAGGACACAAATTAACAGGAAATACGATTCCAATCTTTAACACCATTAAATTTGCTCATATTTCTAATCTACAAGTAGAAAATAGTAATATAACAAGTAGTTTAATGAATGTAGGAGCTTTGGCTAAAACATTAGAATATAGCCAAATGGAAAATGTACAAGGAAAAGACATTACCATATCTGCTACCAATAAACAAGTTGGTGGACTAATTGGTAGTACAGTATACAGTTTTGTAAAAAATGTACATGTAACTAGAAGCAATGTAGTAGGAACAACAAGAGTTGGAGGAATTTCTGGTTATGTTGGTCAAAGCCAAGTAGAAGAGTGTAGTGCAAATGGAATAGTGCGTTCAACAGGAAATGCAGCTGGAGGACTAGTAGGAGAAATTTATAGTAAAACAACTCTTACAAATTGTTATACAATAGGAGAAGTACAAGGGAACCAAGATATTGGTGGATTAGTTGGCTATGTCAATACTTCTTATATTATGAACTGTTTTAGTAATACAAAAGCTACAGGAAATGCTGGTATAGCAAGCTTTGTAGGACAAACAACAAATAACTCTATTATAAAAAATAATATTACCTTAGTAAATCAAACTGTAGGATATAAGTTTGATGGTAGAACAGCTAGTGATAAATTCAAGAACTTTAGTGGAAACTATGAAAATAAAGTCAATGTAGGAAAATCAACAACAACTAGAGCAGGTATTGACTTTACAGGAAAAATTACAGAGATAGAAGGAACAGAAGTTAAGAAAGAAAGTTTCTATACAAACACTTTAACTTGGGATAATCATATTTGGGACCTTAGTAGAGTGGCAAGTGGAGGATTACCAAAATTAAAAAATGATGACCCTAATGATATAACAATGACAGGTGAAAGATATAGCATAACCAATGCAGAAGAATTTGAAAGTCTATTAAAAGAACATAGAGAAGCAACATTTGTAATTGAACAAGATATTGACTTATCTACTTTAGAAAGTACGACTACCATTATTGATGGTGTGTTTATGGGAAGAATTGAAGGAAATAACCATACATTAAGAGGCAACAAAGTACCAATCTTCCATACAACTCGACATACTTATATTGAAAACTTAAAAATAGAAGGAAGTAACATCGATAAAAATGAGACAGATGTAGGAGCGCTTACTAAAATAGCAGATAATATAGAACTTAAAAATGTGATAGGAAAAGATATCACAGTTACAAACAGAAGAGATGATACTGGTGGATTAATTGGTATTATGACTTATGGAGACCTAGAAAATGTACATGTCATTGGAGGAAATGTAACAGGAACTAACCGTGTGGGAACACTTGCAGGATATATTGGATATTCTAACATAAAAGCATGTAGTAGTAATGGAACTGCTACTGGTACAGGTAATGCTGTTGGTGGCTTTATGGGAGAAATCACCAATGGAACAATGGTTGAAAACTGTTATGCAAGAGGAACAGCTAAAGGAAACCAAAATGTTGGTGGATTTGTAGGACTTTTAAGTAAAGCATCTACAATAAGCAATTCTTTGAGTATAACAAAAGTAGATGGAACAGATAGTGTTGCAGGATTTGTAGGGCAATCTATTACAAATTCTATTGTTAAAAACAACATAGCATTAGGAAATCAAGTTAGACAGCACTATAAATTTGATGGCAAAACAGTTCAAGAACAACTAGCAACATATGAAGGAAATTATGAATATGAAGGAAATAAAGGTATTTCTATTGGAGAAAGAGGGGACATTGACTTCACAGGAAAAATAAGTGTAGCAAACAGAGAAAATGTAACAAGCAAAGACTTCTATACCAATACTTTGGGCTGGAATGAGGAGGTTTGGGACTTTAGTACAGTTGCGTCTTGCAAGACACCAACCTTAAAGAATAGTGACCCAAATGAGAGCATGGAAATTCATATACCAGTTCATGAAATACGTACCGAAGAAGAATTTAGAACCTTAATAGAGAAGTATCCAGATGAAAACTTTACATTAGAAAATGATATTGACTTATCTAGTTTAGAAAGTACAGGGGCTATCATTAGTGGTGAATTTATAGGAGAGATAGATGGAAAAAATCATAGCTTAAAAGGAAATACTGTTCCAATCTTCCATACGATTCATTATGCAAAACTTGCTAATTTGAAATTAGAAGGAAGCAATATCAATAAAAATGAAACAGATGTAGGAGCACTTGCTAAAATAGCAGACAAAGTAGAACTTACGAATGTATTAGCAAAAGATATTAAAGTAGCTAATAAAAATAATAATACAGGTGGTCTAATTGGTATTATGACTTCTAGTGATTTGGAAAATGTACATATCATTGGAGTAAATGTTACAGGAACTAGCCGAGTAGGAATGCTTACAGGTTATGTAGGAGCATCTCATATCAAAGAAAGTAGCAGTAATGGTGTTGCGATAGCTTCTGGAAATGTTTGTGGAGGATTGATAGGAGAAGTGATTAATAATACAACCATTGAAAATTGTTATTCTCTAGGAAATGCCAGAGGAAATCAAGATATAGGAGGACTTGTAGGAATTTTAAGAGAGTCTAATATAACAAGTTGCTTTAGTACAGTGAAAGTGCTAGGAAATGCAGGTGTAGCAGGACTACTAGGAAAAGCAGAAGGAAACTCTGTAGTTAAGAATAATATTGCACTAGGAAATCAAATGAAACAATATAAGTTTGATGGAAGAACAGCAAGTGATCAGATAGAAGGCTTTGAAGGAAATTACGAATATGAAGAAAATACAGGAATTTCAACTGGGGCAAGAGAAGATATCGACTTTACAGGAAAAATCAGTGTAGCAACCAAGCAAGATATTATGAATGAAGCATTTTATACGAATACTTTAGGATTTGATACCAAAGTTTGGGATTTAAGCTATGTAAGCCAAGAATGTATTCCAAAGTTAAAAAATTGGGATCCAAATGAAAAGACACTAATTCATAAAATAGAAACTTATGCAATACATTCTGCAGAAGAATTTAAAGAATTATTACAAGCGCATCCAGATGCTATATTTACCATCGAAGATGATATAGACTTTTCTAATATGAAGTATGATTGGAAAGGGTCATGGTCAGTAATATCAGGAGAATTTTATGGAGAAATTAGAGGTAATAACCATACGATTTCTAACCTAGCAAATGCAGCACTATTTGAACATTTTTCAGGAAAAGTAGATAGACTAAACATGAAAGATTATGCTTATGGAGTAAATTGGAAAGATGGATTTATTAATTGGAGTTCAAGTAACCCAATGAGATCTAAGATTGCAGCTTTTGCACTAAAAGCAACTAATGCAACATTTACCAATATGAAATTTACCAATATGACTATGCTAGGAAATACAGGTGTTGCAACTATGGTTGTGGAAGATGAAAATTGTACTTATGAAAATATTCATATTGAAAAGGCTTATGTAAATGGCAGAAGCTATGGAAGCAAACTAGCAGCAATGGTTGCAGTTAAAACAGGAGGAAGTATCAAGAATTGTTATGTACAAGGAGAAATATATGGAAGTGGTAATCGAGCTGCTGGTATAGTAGCCTTATCACAAGGAGACGTTACTATCGAAAATGTAATAGCAAATGTTTACATGAGTTGTAGTGAAAGTCAGATATATCCTGATAATACAGAAACTTGGGGCGGATTTGTTGGTGAAGTAGGAACTGGAAACTTAACTGTAAAAAATTCAGCAATGATTAATAAACTACAACAAAATAACAATCCAATTAACAAATTTATAGGAAATGTAGTAGACGGGGCAAATGCAATTTTTGAAAATTGCTATGAAAATGAAGATGCAAATGGAACAGCAAGTGACACAATAGATGGTATAAATGTAGTTACTAATGCTGAGCTGTTGACAAAAGAATTTTACACAAATAGACTACTTTTAGATGAAAGCATTTGGAATTTAGACAATATTGCACAAGCAGATATAACAAGTGCTGATAATAAAGTAGTAAGATTTATCACTTTTGGTTTACGAGGGTTTTAATAAATTTGTTATTATGTAGTAAATAAAATTCTTGGAAGAAGAAGGCTGTAAAAGCCTATAGAAAAATGAGATTTAAGTTATATTGTTAACTTAATCTCATTTTTTTGTACAACAGGCATGTCGATTAACAAAGTCCAAAACAGAAGTATATATCGTCAACTGTATAGAGAAACACAAGCACATTATATAGCTATAGTGTCATAAAATGTGAAAGCTTGTCAGTTCTCTTTTGTGTATAGCTTGAATAAAATAGAAACAAGAAAAAAGATAGGAGAAAACTAAAAATGCGAAATTCTAAAAAGAGCTTGCGTGAAGTTTTAGATAAGAAACAATTAATCAAATGGAAGAAAAGGAAAAAAGAGGAAGTGGTTGATCTAAAAAAAGAGAAAAAAATAGCGCAAAAGGGAATGAAGAAAAAGTTTGGAAAAGAAATAAAAAGCAAAAAAATAAAAGTGAAAGCAGAAGAAAAAATAGGAGATGTCACTAGAAAGAAAAGAATGAGAAATGAAATTGTCATTTTGTGGATGGTTCTTTTAGTACTTCTTTTTCGTATTGGATGGATACAATTTGGTGAAGGGTCAAAGCTGCAATCTATGGCTTATGTACAGCAAACATTAGACAGAAGTATCAATCCTAAAAGAGGTACTATTTATGACGCAACAGGAAAGAATATTTTAGCAGTTAGTAGCACAGTAGAAACTGTAACAGTAAACCCAGGAAATATTGCCAAAGAAGATAAAGAAAAGGTAGCAAGAGCACTAAGTGATATTCTAGAATTAGATTATGAAACGGTTTTAAAAAGAGTAACCAAAAAAAGTTCGATAGAAACCATTAGCAGAAAAGTAGACAGAGAAAAGACAGATAAATTACGAGTTTGGTTAAAGGATAATAAGATTACAAAAGGGGTTAATATTGATGAAGATACAAAAAGATATTATCCATATAATAATTTAGCTTCACAAGTCATTGGATTTTCAGGAAGTGATAATCAAGGACTAGATGGAATTGAAGCGGTTTATGATGAGCAATTAAAAGGACAAAAAGGAAAAATAGAGAGACTAACAGATGCCAAAGGTGGAGATATTGAAGAAGTGCATGAAAACTATGTGGATGCAATTGATGGAAATGATTTGGTATTAAGTATTGATGCGACCATACAGGGAATTGCAGAAAAATATCTAAAAGAAGCCTGTATTGATAATAAATGTACAGACGGCGGAAATATTGTAATCATGAACCCAAAAACAGGGGATGTTCTAGCAATGGCAGGGTATCCAAACTATAACTTAAATGAACCATTTGAGCCTTCCACAGATGAACTAAAAGCGTCATGGGAGGGAATGTCACAAGCAGATAGAAATAAAGCCATGATGGCACTTTGGAGAAATAAAGCAGTGAGTGATACTTATGAGCCAGGGTCAGTCTTTAAGCTAATTACAGCATCAGCATCCTTAGAAGAAGGAATTACGACACCAGATAAAGAAGGGGAATTTTGCTGCACAGGTGGTATTGAAATAGCAGGAGTTAGAATTAAATGTTGGAGATATTATAGACCACATGGCAGTGAATCTCTAAGGCAAGCACTCATGAATTCTTGTAACCCAGTATTTATAGGATTAGGGCAAAAAATTGGTGTACCAACTTATTATAGTTACCTAAATAAATTTGGACTTCTAAAACCGACAGGAATTGATTTATCACGGAGAAGCAACTAGTATTTTCTTAAAAGAAAACAAAGTAGGACCAGTAGAGCTTGCAACTATTGCCTTTGGGCAAAGATTTGAAATTACACCCATTCAATTAGCAACAGCGGTTAGTAGTATTGCTAATGGGGGTGTCAAAATTACTCCTAGAGTAGTCAAGAAAATCATTAATAGTGAAACAGGAGAAGTGACAGAAATACCTGTGAAAACAGGAGAAAGAATTATTTCAGAAGAAAATGCGAAATCTATCTTAAGTATGATGGAAAGCGTTGTAGCAGAAGGAACAGGAAAAAATGCACAAGTAGTTGGATATCGTGTTGGAGGAAAAACAGGTACTTCAGAAGATGGAGTAAATACCAATAAATATGTAGCATCTTTTTGTGGTGTGGCACCAATATCAGATCCGCAAGTAGTTGCATTAGTAACATTATATAATCCAACAGGAGAAGGAGGGCACCAAGGAGGTGGTGTAGCAGCACCAGTAGGTGGGCAAGTATTATCAGAGGTATTGCCATACTTAGAATTAACAAAAGATAATGAAAAAGAAGAGGATAAGAAAAAGCAAGTAGAGGTGCCAAATATAGAAGGAATGACAATACAAGAGGCAAGTAAGGCATTAAAAGAAGTGAATTTAGATTTTCAAATAGAAAATGAGCCAGAGGGGTTAGATAAAACCACAGCAATAGTAAAGGAACAATTACCAAAAAAAGGAATTAGTATATATGAGGGGACAAAAATTTTATTGAAGATATAAAAGTGAAATATAAAAAATGCTACTGTTCCCTTTGAGAGGAACAGTAGCGCCAATCGCCAAAGTGTTAGCGATTGTTTTAGAGGTCAGAAGGCCAGCCTTTAAAAGGTGGCAATTTCAAGCGGATACCCAAAGGTTCTTCTTTTGGACCATCAGGTGCATTGGGATTAAGTAATGTATGAGGTCCTGCGTCATACTGCTCGCCATAGGTTATAAATTCCTGTAATTTGGCTTGGTGAAATTCTTCGTATGAAAAATACATTGCTTTCATCCTTTCTTTAAATTAATTACTAAGGGTAGCCTAAAAGATAGTCTCTAATCTCCTTTGTTAAAGATGTATGACATATCGATTATATAATAAATTTTAGTAAATTTCAATAAAGTTTGCGTTATAAAATAAATGTATGATATAATACAAATGAAAAATAAGGGAGATAGTAAAGGAAAGAGAAATGGAAAAGCCAAAGTATTATGATATGATAACAAAACAAGAAATAAATGAGCAAGAGTTAAGACAAAATATTCCATATATTATCTTAACAGATAAATGGAAGATTAGAGTAGTTACTTATAGGCAAGATAGAAAAACAGAAGAAAGTTTCCTTACTTTGCAAGAGGAAGAAATAGCAAGAAGGGAGATTTTAAGACAAAGATTAATGCAAATGGGATATCAAGTACAAGGCATTCATCAAAAAGAGAATTTTATAGTAGATGGAATTCAAATCAATGTTCCAAATTATGTAGCACAATTACAAGACAGTCAAGGCAGAAAAGGGGAAGCTCTATATGATTGTGGAAGCTTAGAAGGTTTAGTGAAAAATACAGAGCATGGCAAGATGATTCAGATAGAAGGAAAAACAATCAGTAGTGGAAGTCTGATTGAAAATATAGGAATGCCAACTAATATAAATAGAGCAACTAATGCAAGGAATACAGGAAATATAATCTTAAATATTGACCAATGGGGAGCTTTTAAGGCAACATATAATTTGAGAAATCCAGAAGATGTAAAAAGACTAATGGAAGACCAAAAAAGAATGCCAAGAAACAAAGAAGAAGCAATGCGAATGAAACAAGGAGAAACGCAAGATAGAAATTTTGAAGAATAGGAGCGTAAGTGGATGGAGTTAACAAATGTTTTATCAGGTTTAGAAGGCTTAAAAGTAAAAGGAAGTCTTGAAGTAGAGGTAAGTCAAATACGAAATAGCTCAAGTGAAATAAAAGAAGGAGATATGTTTGTAGCAATTGACGGCTTTGAAACAGATGGACATAGGTATATACCAGAAGCAATTGCAAAAGGAGCAAAGGTCATTATGGCTCAAGCTGATAAAGTAACCAAAGAAATGGTAAAGGGATTACCAGAAGATGTTACCTTTATTTTAGCGCCAGATACAAGATATGCTATTGCGATATGTGCTTGTAATTTCTATCAAAATCCTTCTCGCAAACTAAAATTAATTGGTGTTACTGGTACAAAAGGAAAGACAACAACCACTTTTATGATTAAGTCCTTATTAGAAAAACAAGGATTTAAAGTGGGATTAATTGGTACTATTTGTACGTATATTGGAGATAAGAATTTAGGAGATAATGATAGAACAACACCTGAAAGCTTAGAATTACAAGAACTTTTAAGCAAAATGGTAAAAGAAAAATGTGATTATGTTGTTATGGAAGTTTCTTCTCAAAGTTTAAAACTAGGAAGAGTAGATGGTTGTAATTTTGAAATAGGAATATTTACCAACTTTTCAAAAGACCATATTAGTCCTAAAGAGCATCCAAGTATGGAAGATTATTTTGAATCCAAAGTAAAGTTATTTAAAATGTGTAAATATGGTTATATTAATTCAGATGATATTTATGCCAACAAGTTACCAGACTTAGTACCAAGTTGTGAATTTAAAACATATGGAATTGATAATCCAGCTAATTTGTTAGCAAAGGATATTACAGTAACCAATGCTTACGTAGATTTTAAAGCAAAGCTAGGAGATAAAAATCAAAGAGTAAAAACTGATATTCCAGGAAGATTTAGTGTGTATAACTCATTAGCAGCAATTAGTGTAGCTTTAAAATATGGGGTATCACCAGAAAATATTCAAGAAGCATTACTGAATGTACGTGTTCCAGGTAGAAGCGAGTTAGTAGATAATGATAAGGAAATCACCATTATGATAGACTATGCTCATTCACCAGAAAGTTTAGAAAGTATTTTAACCACAGTACAAGAATATACACAGGGTGATGTCATTTGTGTATTTGGTTGTGGGGGAGATAGAGATACACGGAAAACGCCCGATTATGGGAGAAATTGCAGGAGTAAAAGCAGATTATACAATTATCACTTCAGATAACCCAAGAACAGAAGAACCTGCCAAAATTGTAGAGCAAATAGAAGCAGGAATAAAAAAGACTAAAGGAAAATATGAATGTATTGTAGATAGAAAAGAAGCAATTAAAAAAGCAATCGAAATGGCACATAAAAGAGATATGGTTATTATTGCAGGTAAAGGGCATGAATTAACGCAAGAAATAAAGGGAAAGAAATATCCATTTGATGAAAGAGAAATTGTCAAGGAGATACTAGAGAAGTAACCTAGGGGGGACATATCCTGTCCCTTAAGGAATACATAGGGGAAGAATATGTCCCCCTTAACGCAGGAGGAAAAAGATGAGATTTCAAACAAAAATTGTTCTACTTTCATTTGCAATTAGTGTTGTTATTGCACTTATTATTATTCCTATTTTGAAAAAGCTAAAAGTAGGGCAAATAGAAAGAAGAGAAGGTCCTCAGTCACATTTAAAAAAGCAAGGAACACCTACTATGGGTGGAATTATTATGATTATTACCATTTTAGTTTTTGGTATTTTCATGGTATGGAATTATATGAGAAGTTCAGACCAGGATGAAGTAACAATAGGCAAAAACTTAATTCCACTTATTAGTGTTACAGTAGGCTTTGGAATTATTGGACTGATTGACGACTTAAAAAAACTAATTGGAAAAAATACAGATGGCTTAAAACCTGCCTATAAAATGTTAGGCTTATTAGTTGTAGCAGTAGGGTTTACGTTATATCTTACACAAGTATTAAAAATAGGTACAGATATTTACATTCCATTTGTGAAAACTTATTTGAATTTACCAATTTGGATTTATATTCCATTTGCAGTAGTAGTACTTCTTGCTACTACAAATGCAGTTAATTTAACAGATGGGATTGATGGACTATCCACTAGTGTTACCACCATTATTCTTACTTGTTTAACTGTCATTGGAATTATTTTTGGAATAAAAGAAATTACGATATTTGGTAGTATTTTAATAGGAAGTTGTTTAGCATTTTTAGTATTCAACTTGCATCCAGCGAAAGTGATGATGGGAGACACAGGTTCTCTTCTATTAGGAGGAGCAATTGCAAGTATAGCATTATATTTAAAAATGCCATTATTACTTATCATCATTGCATTAGTACCAGTTGTTGAGACACTTTCTGTTATGATACAAGTAAAACACTTTAAAAAAACAGGAGAGAGAATTTTCAAAATGGCTCCAATTCACCATCATTTTGAATTATCAGGTTGGAAAGAAAACAAGATCGTTTCGATATTTAGTCTTATCACATTAGTTTGTTGTATTATAGGGCTTGTTTCAATCTGGTAAAGAAAGGATGTTAGCTAATTATGGCAACAAAAGCAAAAAAAACTTCTAAATTTATGAATAATCCTTTTGACTTTATTCTTTGTATTGTCGTATTTATTTTGCTTGCTTTAGGAATTGTTATGGTATTATCAGCATCAGCTCCATCTGCTTTAGCAGAGGGGGGAGAGAGCTATGAATATGCAGGAAAGCAGTTACTTTTTGCTATTTTAGGGCTAGCTGCAATGTTTTTTATTTCTAAAATAGATTATCGTTTTTATAAGAAATTCTATTGGATAATTTATGGTATTTCAGTAGGAATTTTGCTATTGGTTTTAATTCCGGGAATAAAAGTTTCAGCAGGTGGTGCAACAAGATGGGTGAAGTTTCCGGGACTAGGACAATTTCAACCATCAGAGTTTACGAAAATTGGTCTAATTATCTTCTTTGCTGGTTATCTATCAGACCATAAAAATGAAATGAAAGACTTTTGGAAAGGATTTGTTAGACCTTTTGTATTTATTGTGCCACCAATTGCTATTTTATATTTTGTACAGAACCACTTAAGTGCTTCCTTAATTATCGCAATGATCACTTGTGTTATGATGATTATTGCGGGGGCTAGAATGCTTCATTTTATCGGTGCAGGTTTAATAGGTGGAGTAGGTATAGGGGCGTATTTATTTTATAAAATTACGTCAAGTACAGGTGGTTCAGACAGTTTCCGTATTACCAGAATTATTTCCTTTTTGGATCCTTGGGCAGATGCAACAGATACGGGTTGGCAAGTAGTTCAAAGTTTATATGCTATTGGCTCAGGCGGACTATTTGGAACAGGTCTGGGAGGAAGTAAGCAAAAATATTTATATATTTCAGAACCGCAAAATGACTTTATCTTTTCTATTGTAGCAGAAGAATTAGGATTTATAGGGTGCGCTATTATCATAGCCTTATTTGCTATCTTCATTTGGAGAGGAATTTTAATTGCTATGAAGGCACCAGATACTTTTGGAGGCTTGCTTGCAACAGGTATTACCAGTTTAGTAGCGATTCAAGTAATCATGAATATTGCGGTTGTAACATCTTCTATGCCAAATACTGGTATTCCATTACCATTCTTTAGCTATGGAGGAACTGCGTTATTGATTTTGTTGAGTAGCGTGCGGTATATTATTGAATATTTCGCGAGCGGGACAAAAGACTTAAAATTTATTAGACAATAAACAATTATCCATATAACATTGTTTGTCCTTACATTCGCTTTCACTTTATGTCAAAAGTAAACTTTTGACAAATTAAAGTTGAAAGCTAAGGCGCTCGCAAGCTTGCCTTGCGTGGACTTCACTTTTGTTATATGGATAATTGTTTAGCAATATAAATTTTTAGAAAAAAGGAGATGGAAAATATGAAAGTAATCATTGCAGCAGCAGGAACAGGAGGACATATTAATCCGGGAATTGCAATAGCAAATAAAATAAAAGAGAAAGAGCCAAATTCAGAAATTATTTTTATAGGAACAAACCGTGGACTTGAAAATGATTTGGTACCAAGAGCAGGATATGAGCTAAAAACAATTCAAGCATATGGATTTAACCGTAAGATTTCTTTAGATAATTTTAAGAAGATGTATAAAACTTTCTGTTCTATAGGTGAAGCTAAAAAGTTCATACAAGAGTTTCAGCCAGATATCGTTATTGGAACAGGTGGCTATATATGTGTACCAGTGGGAATGGCCGCAAAAAAAGCCAAAATTCCAATTGTACTACATGAAAGCAATGCATTTCCCGGAATTGCAATTAAAATGTTGTCCCAAAAAGCAGAAACGATATTATTAGGATTTGAAGATGCAAAGCCACGTATACCAAATGCAAAGAAAATAGTGGTAACAGGAACACCAACAAAAGTAAAGCATTTAGAGATATCAGAAAGTCAAAAAGTGCAGATAATTAGGCAACTTGGCTTACAAGAAAATTTACCAGTTGTTTTATGCTTTGGTGGAAGTCAAGGAGCACAGAGTATTAATGATAGTTTAATAAGAATTATCAAAAAGCATAAGAATGTAAATTATCAGCTTGTTTGGGCAGCAGGTCCTGCACAATATGAAGAAGTAAAAGAAAGCTTAAAAGAATGCAATATGGAGATAGAGCATTTAAACAAAGTAAAAATAGTGCCATATATCTATAATATGGAAGAAATTATGAATGCTGTTGATCTAGTAGTTTGTAGAAGTGGTGCTATGACAATTACAGAGGTATCTAATGTAGGAAAGCCAGCCATATTTATCCCATTTCCATTTGCAACAGAAAATCATCAAGAATATAACGCAAGAGTGCTAGAAAAAGTAGATGCTGCTAAAATTATTTTAGATAAGAACCTAACTGCAGAGTTGTTGAATGATATGATTGAAAATTTGGTAAAAGATAGAGAAAAATTACAAAAAATGGGAGAAAATGCAATAAGTGTGTCTATTCAAAATGTAGAAGAAAAAATTCACCAAGAGATTATTACAGTTGTCAAAAAAGATAAATAGATAAAATAAAAAAGAAAATTTGAGGAATAAAGATAAAATTTTCTTTTTTATTTTTGCCTTAGAATATTTGAGTTTTCTTAATTTCCAGAATTTAGGAGATAAGAAAAATGTCGAAACTGTCAAAAAAAGTCACACGAAAATACTTGCAAAGATTTATACTCTGTTGTATAATTGAGCCTGTGCGAAAGAAAAGGGAGGTGTAAGAAACTTTGGAAAAGTCAGTTGAAGTGTATGGTAGCGTGTCAATTAGCGACTGTATCACGAAAGGAGTAACAGAAGAATTTCCAATTAATCTAGAGTATTACAAAATTCATACGCATATGCCAAAAAATGTCGAAAAGCCTTATGGAATTGGTATCATCAAAACACATGAAGACACAGTAGAAACTTGCATGGAAAAGAGCGAATTTAGTCAGATTTTTAGTCAAGAGCAAGAAGCAGACAAAATGCTAGAGCTGTTGATTGAAAATAAGGTTACGCCAGTAACTTTAAGAGATATTCTTGAAGATTACGCAACAATATAATAATGAGTGGATAAATAGCACCTATTTAGTAGGTGCTATTTCTTTTTTGAAAAATCACTTGCAAAATGAATGAAATTAGTCTATTATACTATAATAGTAAAAGGCAAAGAGCGATTTTAACAAATTCTAAAAAAGCAAAGCTTTTAAGAATTTGTAGCAATCGCAATAATTATCTTCTATGGAAATATACAACGAATTGTTAAAACAATTTGTTGTAATTTCCTAGAATATAAAAAATTTTAAGGAGAATACAAATGGCAGATAAATTAATTATTGTGGAATCACCAGCAAAGGCAAACACAATTAAGAAATTTTTAGGGGGAAGCACCAAAGTAATGGCTTCTATGGGGCATATTAGAGATTTACCAAAATCCAAAATGGGAATAGATATAGAACACGACTTTGAACCAGAATATATTAATATTCGTGGAAAAGGTGATTTGATTAAAAGTTTGAAAAAGGAAGCAAAAAATGCAAAGCAAGTCTATCTTGCAACCGACCCTGATCGCGAAGGAGAAGCAATTGCTTGGCATTTAGCACATATTTTAGAAATTCCAGAAGACAGCGATTGTAGAGTTACTTTTAATGAAATCACAAAAGAGACTGTCAAAGAGTCTATCAAAAAACCAAGAAAAATAGATATGAATTTAACAGATGCGCAACAAGCAAGAAGAGTATTAGATAGAATCGTAGGTTACAAAATTAGCCCAGTACTTTGGAAAAAGGTCAAAACTGGACTATCAGCAGGTAGAGTACAATCAGTAGCTGTTAAGTTAATTGTAGATAGAGAAGAAGAAATTGAACATTTCATTCCAGAAGAATATTGGAATATTTATGCTACTTTATTAGAACCAAATAGTAAAAAGGAATTTCAAGCTACTTTCTTTGGTAAAGGAAATAAGAAAATGGAAATCCATACAGAAGAAGAAGTAAAAGAAATTTTAAATGCAATTGAAAAAGGAAAATATATTGTAGCAGATATCAAAAAGGGAGAAAAGAAAAGAACTCCAGCGCCACCATTTACTACTAGTACTATGCAACAGGAGGCATCTCGTAAATTAGGATTTACTTTAAAGAAAACTATGTCAGTAGCACAAGGGTTATATGAAGGTGTGAATGTAGGAGAAAAAGGTACTGTAGGTTTGATTACTTATATGAGAACAGACTCTACCAGAATTTCAGAAGAAGCAAGAGCTGTGGCTAAAACAATTATTACAGAGAAATATGGTGCAAGTTATTACGAAAATCGTTATTACAAAACAAAAGCAGGAGCGCAAGATGCCCATGAGGCAATTAGACCAACCTATATTGATTTAGACCCTGAAAAAATTAAAGGACATTTGAGTAGCGACCAATACAAGTTATATCGCTTAATCTATAACCGCTTTATTGCTAGTCAAATGGCGCAAGCTATTTATGATACGATATCCAGTGATATAGAAGTAAATGACTATCATTTTAAAGCAAATGGCCAAACACTAAAGTTTAAAGGATTTATGACATTATATGTCGAAACATTAGAAGGAGAAAAAGAAGAGGAAGAAAGTACTTCTATTCCAGAATTAACAGTAGGGCAAGAGGTAACCAAGAAAAAGTTAGAACCAAAACAAAGCTTTACACAACCACCACCAAGATATACAGAAGCAAGTTTAGTAAAAGCATTAGAAGAAAAAGGAATTGGTAGACCAAGTACGTATTCTCCTACGATTACTACTATATTAGAAAGAAGATATGTTGAAAAAGAGCAAAAGCAATTAGTACCAACGGATTTAGGGAAAATAGTAAATCAATTATTGACAGAAAACTTTACAGATGTTATCAATGTGGAATTTACTGCAAAAATAGAGGAAGAATTTGACGAAGTGGCAGAAGGAAAAGAAACATGGAAAAAGATTATTCGTGAATTCTATGGACCATTTGAAAAAGTAGTTGAAAAAGTAGAAAAAGAGCTAGAACATGTAGAACTAGTAGAAGAAGTTTCAGATGTACCATGTGAAAAGTGTGGCAGAATGATGGTGATTAAATATGGTAGATATGGAAAGTTCTTAGCATGTCCAGGATACCCAGAGTGTAAAAATGCAAAACCAATTGTTGAAACAATAGACGTGCCTTGCCCAGTATGTGGTGGAACAGTACAAGTGAAGAAGTCAAAAAGAGGTAGAAAATTCTATGTTTGTGAAAATAATGGAAAGACTTGTGAGTACATTTCATGGAATGCACCAAAGGTAGGAGAAGAATGGTATCCAGAAGAACAAAAGGAAAAGACAAAGAAGAAAACGACTAGAAAGTCTACCAGTAAGAAATCAAGTAAAAAGAAAACAGCAAGTAAGAAAAAAACAACAAATTAAAAACAGATCTTTCTTATATAGGTTTGAATAAATTCGGAGTGCTTTTGACTTTTTGCTACTAAAATGCTATAATATGAATATCGCAAATTTTTATAATAAAAAATGAAGGGAGATAGAAGCAGGGAGAAATTGTATTTCTATGCTTGCAAGATAGAAGCAGAAGATTTTAGCAAAATAGTAAATGGTGCTGTAATAGAGGAAGAATTTAGCAGACCAGCACAGGCTATATGGCTTATGGAAAGAATAAGAGACATTGTTTTAAAAAGAATAGAAGCAGAGCGGCCAGATATTATAAAAAAAGATGTACGCCTCGAATTTCTTGCACTAAACCCTTTATAAGCGCAAAAGCCTTGAAGCAGATGGTACTACCATCTGCTTCAAGTTTTTTCTTTTCCTACCTTGAAAATTAGTGATTCATATAGTATAATATTACAATTGATAAATTTTGTGGAGGAAAGAAGATGTTAGAAAATAGAGAACAAATTCGAGAAAAAGAAAACCATAGAGTTTTTAAGCAATTACTAAGTAGTTTTATGCAAGAAGAGGAAGAAACAAAACAAGAACAAATAGAATATGCCAAAAACATCCAGATTATTCCTAAAATTTATTATGATGATTTTCAAAAAAAGATGAAAATAGAATTCAAGATAGGGGATAAACAGTTATATAAAATAAAGAACTTACCAGACTTTTATACTAAAATGCTCCACCAAGAGCCATATCAATATGGAGCAAAATTAAATTTGATTCATAAAAGGGAATCTTTTTCGGAGGAATCTCTTCCTATTTTAGACTTTATGTTAAAATATGCAGAAATTATGAAATATAGTAATGAGGCGGCAGAAGGATATAATTACTATAAAAAAGCATATGTATTAGACAATATTTTTATTTCCAACATGGGATTAGACGACTTGTTTGATGCACTAAAAGATACAGAGGTAGCATTTCAACAAAATAGTCTTGAAAAAACAGTGTACTTTTCTACCATAGAACCAGAAATCCCGTTTGTTATCACGCAAACTTCCAATGAAAAATTTAATTTTCAAGCAGATATCGATATTTTTAGTTATGAGATTTTAGAAGGAAAAGATTATACCTATATGCTTTTCAAAAATACGATCTATCGTTGTAGCAAAGAATTTGAAAATAGTACTTTGAAATTGTTAGATGTATTACGAAAAAACTATACGAATCAAGTTACAATAGACGAAACAGAATTAAGTAGCTTTTTTTCGATAATTGCACCAAACTTAACAAGCGAAGTACAAAAAGAAAACCTATCACCAGAAGTTGAAAAAAGATGTGTACCAAAACCTTTAGGAGTAAAGATTTATTTAGATTATGATAAAAATAGCAATGTAGTAGCAGATATTCGCTTTTGCTATGAAGACTTTGAATTTAATCCATTAATGAATGAAAAAGTACCAATAGCACGTAATATTATTGGAGAAAATGAGGCATTACATCAATTTATTAAAACAGGATTTATGCTAGACAAAGCAAATGCAAAACTTATTTTAGCAAAAGAAGATACGATTTATCAGTTTTTGTCAGAAGAAATTGAAAGCTATATGAAAAGATATGAAGTATTAGTAACAGAGGCTTTTCGCAAGAAAGAAATTCATAGTTTTCAAATGAAAAATATTGGTATCCGTATTGAAAACAATTTGTTAGAAGTTGATTTATCGCAAATTGGAATTGATTTAACAGACTTGGCACAAATGCTACAAAAATATCAATTAAAGAAGAAGTTTTATCGTTTAAAAGATGGAGCATATATGAAACTGGAAAATAATGAAACGATGCAATTTTTAGAAGACTTAACTACCAATATGGAAATTGATAGCAAAGACTTAGCTAGTGGAGTAATGAAGCTTCCAGTATATCGTACACTATATTTAGAAAAGATGTTAGAGTCTTTAAAAAATGTTACTATACAAAAAGATAGTTCTTATCAAAAAATGATAGAACAATTAGAAAATGAAGGAAAAAGTGAAGAAATAGAACTACCAGAAGGATTGAAAGCGGACTTAAGAAATTACCAAAAAGTAGGATATCAATGGCTAAAAACACTAGATGAATATCATTTTGGTGGTATTTTAGCAGATGATATGGGACTTCGGAAAAACACTTCAAGTATTGGCAGTCACTTTATCCTATGTTAATAGACAAAAAGAAGAAGGAAAAAAAGCACAACCTTCTATGGTAGCATGTCCAAGTTCTTTAACTTTGAATTGGCTAGGAGAAACAGAAAAATTTGCACCTACTTTAAAAGCATTAGTAGTTAGTGGAAGTGCACAAGAGCGCGAGAAAAAGATTCAAACAATTGAACAATATGATGTGATTATTACATCTTATGACTCTTTAAAAAGAGATATCGAGTTATATGAAGAAAAATATCAATTTAAGTATATGATTGCAGATGAAGCACAATATATCAAAAATAATAATACGCAAAATGCAAAAGCAATCAAAAGAATAACTGCTCAAACAAGATTTGCGTTAACGGGAACTCCTATTGAAAATTCACTTTCAGAATTATGGTCTATTTTTGACTTTATTATGCCAGGATATTTATTTAAATACCGCAAGTTTAAAGAAATATATGAATTAGCTATAGTAAAAGAAAATAGCGAAGAAAAAATGCAAAGATTAAAGAAAATGATAGAGCCATTTGTATTAAGAAGAATCAAAAAAGAAGTATTAACAGAATTGCCAGATAAGACAGTAACAGTACTATACAACGAGATGGAAGAAGAACAACAAAAGATTTATTTAAGCCATTTAGCAAGAGCGAAAAAGGAAGTAGCTGACGAAATTCAAATGAATGGATTTGAAAACAGCCAAATAAAAATTCTAGCATTGTTAATGAGATTAAGACAAATTTGTTGTCACCCTAATTTATTTTTACAAGATTATGAAGGGGAAAGTAGCAAATTAGTACAATGTATGGATGTTATTACTGATGCCACAAAAGGTGGACACAAAATATTGCTATTTTCTGGTTATACTTCGATGTTTCCTATTATTGAAAAAGAACTAAAGAAAAGGCAGATTAGTTATTTAAAATTAACAGGACAAACGAAGGTATCAGAAAGAATAGAATTAGTAGATAAGTTTAATGAGGATAAAGACATCAAAGTATTCCTTATTTCTTTAAAAGCAGGAGGAACAGGGCTAAACTTAACAGGTGCAGATATGGTAATTCATTATGACCCTTGGTGGAATCTTTCAGCAGAGAACCAAGCAACAGATAGAACTTACCGAATTGGACAAAAGAACAATGTGCAAGTATATAAACTCATTACGAAAAATTCTATTGAAGAAAAAATTTATGAATTACAACAGAAAAAAGCAAAATTGGTGGATAATATGCTATCTACGCAAAATACCTTTATTAATCAGTTATCGAAAGAAGATATTATGGAATTATTTGGTTGAAAATGTGTTGCATTATGGTAACTTGTGTGATATAATAGGGCGCAAGCAACGTTCCAAGTATTGTGTGTTTTCATTTCATTAGACATTAGGAGGTCACAAAATGGGCGAAATGGAAAAGAGGGCAACCTATTCCTATGGTCCTGAAAGAAATGGAGTTAAATTGGCTATCGGCTGCGTCATTTCGACAGTGGTGTTTTACATCTTGCTTTTTATCGTAAGCGTATGTGTCAATATAACCGAGTGGATCACTATTATCCAAGTAGGATATTGGATTCTCATGGTCGTGTGTGCAGTGTGCGCTGGCATATCCATCCTTTGCAAAACGAAGCAAGAATTGAAGATATTGGATACTGAAGTACACTACCTCTATGGGGTGCTTATAAAGTATAAAATATCGATACCAACTTCGAAGATTCTGTTCTGTCAATTTAACAAAAGCCTTTTGCAAAGGGCCTTTGGGTTGTCAACCTTGGGAATTTGTACAGCAAGCGATAAGTATGAAATCTACTTTGTAGACATCAAAAATGGAGAGGAGGCATATCGCACCATCATGGATATGATCAAGTAACACATATAAAAAACACACAATACAACATTCCTATATTTAGGAAAGAGGACTTTTCTTATGAACAGTTTGTTCATAGGAGAGCCCTCGCTTTTTATTTTTATACAGAAAAGCAATTGACAAAATACGACAATTGGATATAATAAAATTCGATAAAAGAGGAAAGGATATTCAAATTCATGAAAGATTACATTACTGTAATTGGTGGAGGGCTAGCTGGATGTGAAGCTGCTTATCAAATTGCCAAAAGAGGAATTAAAGTAAAACTATATGAAATGAAGCCAAAGAATTTTTCGGCTGCTCATAGTAATCCAAATTTGGCAGAGATTGTATGTAGCAATTCTTTGAAGTCTAATTTGCATACGAATGCCTGTGGACTATTAAAAGGAGAACTTCGTTTACTAGATTCTTTATTAATTCGTATAGCAGATGAAACAGCTGTGCCAGCAGGGCAAGCTTTAGCTGTTGACCGCGAAAAGTTTGCAAAACGAGTAACGGAAGAGATCAAAAAGATGGAAAATATAGAAGTAATCTATCAAGAAGTAGGAAATAATACTGTAAATAATATAGATGATATCTTAGTAGATGAAAAGATATGCAGTGAATTAGAAGAAATGGCAAAAGATGGTATTGTGGTAGTGGCAACAGGACCATTAACATCTGATAAACTTTCGAAAGAGATTGCACAAGTCACGGGGCAAGACAAGTTATATTTCTATGACGCAGCCGCTCCTATTCTTGAAAAAGAATCTATTGATATGAATATTGCCTTTTGGGGAGAACGTTATGAACAAGAAAGAGAAAAAGAGGAAGATATAGAAACATGGCAAAAAAGGATAGGGACACAAAAAGAAGCAAGTTATATTAATCTTCCTATGAATCAGGAAGAATATGAAGCATTTTGGACAGCTTTAGTAAATGCAGAGATTGTAACATTACATGAATTTGAAAAGAAAGAGATTTTTGAAGGTTGTATGCCAATTGAAGTGATGGCCAAAAGGGGAAAAGATACTTTGAGATTTGGTCCTCTAAAGCCAGTAGGCTTTACAGATCCAAGAACTGGTAGAAGACCTTATGCAATAGTACAACTAAGACAAGACAATAGCGAAGGAAATTTGTTTAATATGGTAGGCTTTCAAACTAATTTGAAATTTGGAGAGCAGCAAAGGGTGTTTAGTATGATACCAGGACTTCAAAATGTAGAGTTTGTAAAATATGGAGTAATGCATCGCAATACTTATATCAATTCTAGTAAGTTGTTAGATAGTACATATCGTTTAAAAAGTGATACTAATATTTACTTTGCAGGACAATTAACAGGAGTAGAAGGTTATGTAGAATCTATTACCTCAGGTTTAGTAGCAGGAATAAATGTAGCAAGACAATACTTAGGAAAAGAAAAAATAGTTTTTCCAGAAGTAACAATGATAGGTGCTCTTAGTAGTTATATAGCAACAGAAAATAAGAACTTTCAGCCTATGAATGCTAATTTTGGTATTTTACCAAGCTTAGACGAAAAAGTAAAAGACAAAAAAATAAGATATACCAAATTGGCGGATAGGGCATTAGATAATTTGAAAGAAATGTTACGAGAATATGACAAATAGATTAAATTTTTAAGACAAATTAAACAAATTTACATAATATGGTTGCAAAAATGCGAAAGTTGTTGTATAATAGACACTAGAGTTATTATGAGAAAAAAGCTTCTTGACCATAAGGAGAGGAGCGTGGGAGGAAAAATATGGATAAAAATGTTTTACAGGAGTATCAAAAAAGAGTAGAACAATGGGCTAATGATTCAGAGCAAAGACCTATTAAACTACAAGAAAGGATTGCAAGAGAGCAAACTGAATTACAAGATAGAATTGCAAGTCAAGAAAGAGAACTACAAGAGCAAATTGCAAGTCAAGAAAGCGAATTACAAGAGCGAATTGCAAGTCAACACAGGGAGTTACAAAATAGAATAGAACCAGAACAAAACAAATTAACAGAAATAATAAGTGCAAATGAAGCAGAGTTAATGGAGCTACAAGGTCCTGCTAATATGGACGATGTAACTTACACAGAAAGTCTTGGGAAAAGAGTAGTTGCAACAAAAAGAGAAGAATATAGTCAAGATGAAGAGGGAAAACTACTTAGAGAATTTGACATAGCTGTAAATGATAGTGCTGTAACGAGAGCAGAAATAGATCAAGTAATAGAAGCATTAAGAAAAGAAAGAGAAAGAATTAGACAAGAAAGAAGAGATGTACTTAATAAGGAAATACAAGATGCGAAAAGTAGACAAGCAGAACTTGAAGCAGAATTGAGAGAAGGGCAAGAAAGCATTAGAGCAGAAGTAGCAGAAGGAGTGGAAAAAATTACATTAGAAGCAAAAGAAGGACAAGAAAGAATTGACTTAGAAGCAAAAGAAGGGCAAGAAAGAATTGCATTAGAAGAACAAAAAGGGCAAGAAGAAAATGCAAGAGAAGCAGAAGCAACAAAAAATCAGTTGACAGATGAATTACAAGAAGCAAAAAGAGAGATTGAAGCTAAGATACAAAGAAAAAAAGAGAATATAAGCAGGAAGATGTCTGAATTTGATGAGGCATTTAAAGAAGGTAGTATACATAAGCAAACATTGACTTTATATAAAGATACAGAGTCAAAAGTTTACACAGCAGCTAAATCAGAATTGGAGAAATGTGAAAGAGTTGCAAAGTCAGCGCAAACAAGAGTAAAGAGATTGACTAGAGAAATTTCACATCTAGAACAAGATTTAGGACAAATAGATGGTTTATTAGGTAAACTATCTAACAGTAGGGAAGTAGATGAGATTTCTAGACAAGAAGATGAAATGTGGGAAGCATATAGAGCAGAGCAAGAAGAAAAAAGAGATAGAGAAGTAGATGAAGGATTAGAAGCGCAACAATTAGAGGAAAAACAAGAGGAAGCAAGAGTTGCAGAAGAAACTGCAGAGCAAGTGGAACAATATGCTGATGGATTAAATCCAGAAGAACCAACAGAACCTGAAAAACCAGAAGAACCAGTTAAGCCAAATCCAGTACCACCAACAACAGGACCAAAACCACAAACACCAGCAACCCAACAACCACAACCTAAGTCAAAAGGTTGGAAGGTAGAAAGTGTAGCATTCACAATAGAAGGTGGAAATAATCCAGTATATAAAGTTATTGTATCAAACGGAAAAGTACAAAAAGAAGTTACTTCAACTGAAATAGCAGTACTAGATGAAGATTTTGACCGTGATGAAATTAAAACATTAACCGAAAGAAAAGGAATTTTTAAAGCCGAGAAATGTTATGATAAAGGGTTAGCAACGCTTTTAGAACAAATAGATGGAGAATATGGAACTGAGAGTTTGAAAGAATATCAAAGACTATTGAAAGATAGAGAGATGATTCATAGATATCCAGAAAAATATAAAGATTGCATACAAATAGAGTATGACTTTTCTGAATTAACAGGAAAAGTAAGCAAAGAAATGAAACAACTTCAAAAAATAGCTAAAGAGTGTGAAACTAAAGGAGTGGTAGCTTATCAAAAAAGACCTAATATTTTCCAAAGAATTTGGAGAAAATTGGCTAACGAAACCCGTCTATTAAAAGCAACACCATTAGAACCTAATATGAGCGAAAAAGACTTAAAAACAATAAGTACAATACAGGAAATGAAAGAAAGCAGAGAAGATAGACCATATGAATTGGATATTGATGCACTTAAAGAGTATCCGGAGTTTTCTCCTGAAGTGGCCAAAGAACAGCTAGAAGAAACTATGGAAACAGTAGAAGAAAAAGTACATTTAGATGATGTAATAGATGCTGCAAAGGCATGGAGAAAGGCGCAACATATAGAGACGCCAGTAGTAAAGCCAGAAGATTTAGAACAAGATAATGAAAATGGTAATAAAAAACATGAAAAGGAAATAGGCATGTAAATGACAAAAACCTATAAAATTCAATCTTTGTATTGACTTTAACTTAGAAAAATGATAAAATAGAAACCGTTAGTGTAAAATACGTAAAAAGCGTATTTCCCTAACGGTTTTCTGTATTCTTGGAACTTATTTGCGCAGCATATAAGTGACTTAGAAGACAGTAATACATTTGTTACAATTTCTTAATGAATTTGTCATTTAGAAATTGTTAAAATGTATTTCATATTATATAAATTGAAAAGAGGTGAAATTTAAGTGCCAACAATCAATCAATTAGTAAGAAAAGGTAGAAAAAGTTCTACAACAAAATCAACAGCACCAGCATTACAACATGGATATAACTCTATGAATAAAAGAGTTACCAATAACAGAGCACCACAAAAAAGAGGTGTATGTACTGTTGTAAAAACTGTAACACCTAAAAAGCCAAACTCTGCTTTAAGAAAAGTAGCCAGAGTAAGACTATCTAATGGATATGAAGTAACTTCATATATCCCAGGTATTGGACATAATCTACAAGAGCACAGTGTTGTTCTTATCAGAGGTGGAAGAGTAAAAGACCTTCCAGGTGTTAGATATCACATTATTAGAGGAACATTAGATACAGCAGGTGTTAAAGATAGAATGCAAGCCCGTTCTAAGTACGGAGCTAAAAAACCTAAGAAATAAATCGTAAATATAGTTCTTAGGAAAAACGGTGCTAATAATACATTACTAAATTAAGGTACTTAAATTTAGAATAGATTATATAGCACTATACGGAAAAGCATAAGGCTTTTCAGAGTACCTAATCATACAAATTGTATGAAATCATAAAAAGGAGGGAAGAATAGTGCCAAGAAAAGGATTTATAGCAAAAAGAGAAGTTTTACCAGATCCAATTTATAATAGCAAAGTTGTTACTAAATTAGTAAACAATGTAATGCTAGATGGTAAAAAAACTGTTGCTCAATCAATCGTATATGATGCATTTGACATCATTAAAGAAAAAGAGCAAAAAGATCCACTAGAAGTTTTCCAAGCAGCTTTAGAAAATGTTATGCCAGTTCTTGAAGTTAAAGCAAGAAGAATTGGTGGTGCAACATACCAAGTGCCAATCGAAATTAGACCTGAAAGAAGACAAACTTTAGGACTAAGATGGCTTGTAACATATGCTAGAAACAGACATGAAAAAACAATGGCTGAAAAACTAGCTAATGAAATCATTGATGCAGTAGCTGGAAATGGTGGAGCTTTCAAGAAGAAAGAAGATATGCATAAAATGGCTGAAGCAAACCGTGCTTTTGCTCATTATAAGTTCTAACAAACCCGGCGGGGACACACCTTGTCCCTAAAGGAATACTAAGGGGAAAGATGTGTCCTCGTTAGGAAAAAATAAATAGTAGAGGAGGATAAAAAGGTGGCTGGAAGAGAGTTTCCTTTGGAGAAAACAAGAAATATAGGAATCATGGCTCACATTGATGCAGGAAAAACAACCACAACAGAGAGAATACTTTTCTATACTGGTAAAACTCACAAAATTGGAGAGGTTCACGATGGTGGAGCAACAATGGACTGGATGGTTCAAGAGCAAGAAAGAGGTATTACAATTACTTCTGCTGCTACAACTTGTCAATGGCTAGGACATCGTATCAATATTATCGATACTCCTGGACACGTAGACTTTACTGTTGAAGTTCAAAGATCTTTAAAAGTACTTGATGGTGCTGTAACAGTATTAGCAGCTAAAGGTGGTGTTCAACCACAAACAGAAACAGTTTGGAGACAAGCTGATAAGTATTCAGTTCCAAGAATGGTATATGTAAACAAAATGGATACTACTGGTGCTGACTTTATGCTTTGTGTTGATCAATTGAAAAATAGATTAAAAGCAAATGCAGTTCCAATTCAATTACCAATTGGAGCAGAAGAAAATTTCAAAGGTGTTGTAGACTTAATTAAAATGAAAGCTTTCATTCATAAAGACGATTTAGGAAAAGAAATTGAAGAGACAGATGTACCAGAAGATATGAAAGCACAAGCAGAAGAATATAGAGCAAGCTTAATAGAAGCAGCAGCTGAACAAGATGATGAATTAATGATGAAATATTTAGATGGTGGAGAACTATCTGAAGAAGAAATTAAAAAAGGAATCAGATTAGGAACAATTGGAAATAAGATTATTCCTGTATGCTGTGGTTCTTCTTACAAGAATAAAGGTGTACAAGAATTATTAAATGCAGTTGTAGAATTTATGCCATCACCACTTGATATTGCAGATATTAAAGGTGTTGACATGGATGGAAATGAATCGATAAGAAAAACATCTGATAGTGAACCATTCGCAGCTTTAGCATTCAAAATTGCAACAGATCCATTCGTTGGAAAGATTTGCTTCTTTAGAGTATATTCTGGTACATTAGATGCAGGTTCAACTATTTTAAATGCAAACAAAGATAAAAAAGATAGAATGGGAAGAATTCTATTAATGCATTCAAATCACAGAGAAGATATTGAAAAAGTATATGCAGGTGATATTGCAGCAGCAGTAGGATTAAAAGATGTTGGAACAGGTGATACATTATGTGATCCTGCACATCCAATTATTTTAGAATCAATGGAATTCCCAGAGCCAGTTATTGATATCGCTATTGAGCCAAAAGATAAGGCAAATAGCGAGAAAATGGGAATCGCTTTAGCAAAACTTGCTGAAGAAGATCCAACTTTCAAAACTTGGACAGATCAAGAATCAGGTCAAACTATCATTGCTGGTATGGGTGAATTACACTTAGATATCATCGTTGACCGTTTAAAAAGAGAATTCAAGGTTGAATGTAGTGTAGGTAAACCACAAGTTTCTTACAAAGAAACTATTAGAAACAAAGTTAAAGTACAAGGTAAATTCATTCGTCAATCTGGTGGTCGTGGACAATACGGTGACGTATGGCTAGAAATGGAACCATTAGAGGCAGGAAAAGGAATTGAATTTGAAAGTAAAATCGTTGGTGGTGCAGTTCCAAAAGAATACATCAAACCAATCGAGGAAGGTGTTAGAGAGGCTGCTAATAATGGTATCTTAGCAGGTTACCCTGTAATTGACTTTAAAGCTACATTGGTAGATGGTTCTTACCACGAAGTTGACTCTTCAGAAATGGCATTCAAAATTGCTGGTTCTATGGCATTCAAAGAGGGATGTAAACAAGCTAAATCAGTTATTTTAGAGCCAATTATGAAAGTTGAAGTAACAGTTCCAGAAGAATACATGGGAGATGTTATTGGAGATATTAACTCAAGACGTGGTAGAATGGAAGGTATGGAAGCTGTTCAAGGCAACCAAATTATTAGAGCATTTATTCCATTATCAGAAATGTTTGGATATGCAACAGACTTACGTTCAAAAACACAAGGTAGAGGTACTTATTCAATGGAACCAAGCCATTATGAAGAAGTTCCAAAATCAGTATTTGATACCATTGTTGCATCAAGAGCTAAGAAACAAGATTAATTTTCAAAAAATGCTTGATTTTATGCCAAAGATAGTATAAAATACAAGTGAATTTGGAGAATAGATGAGTTTGCATAAGTTATTTGTAAGGCTCATAAATTCGCCAACAACTAACTTAACCTTAATATTAAAAAATATAATTAAAAATAGGAGGAAAATTTAAATGGCTAAAGCAAAATTTGAAAGAACAAAACCACACGTTAACATTGGTACAATCGGACACGTTGACCATGGTAAAACAACAACAACAGCAGCTATTACAAAATACCTAAACTTATTAGGAAAAGCTCAATATGAAGCATACGATCAAATCGATGGTGCTCCAGAAGAAAGAGAAAGAGGAATTACAATTAACACAGCTCACGTTGAATACGAAACAGATAACAGACACTATGCACACGTTGACTGCCCAGGACACGCTGACTACGTAAAGAACATGATTACTGGTGCTGCACAAATGGATGGTGCTATCTTAGTAGTATCTGCAGCTGATGGACCAATGCCTCAAACAAGAGAGCATATCTTACTTGCTAGACAAGTAGGTGTTAAATATATCGTTGTTTATTTAAATAAATGCGATATGGTTGATGATCCTGAATTATTAGAATTAGTTGAAATGGAAGTTAGAGACTTATTATCAAGCTATGATTTCCCAGGAGACGAAATTCCAATCGTTAAAGGTTCTTCATTAAAAGTATTAGAGAGCACATCAACAGATCCTAATGATCCTGTATATGCTCCAATGAAAGAATTAATGGATGCAGTTGATAGCTATATCCCAACACCTGACAGACCAATTGACCAACCATTCTTAATGCCAATCGAAGACGTTATGACAATCAGTGGTAGAGGTACAGTTGTTACAGGTAGAGTAGAAAGAGGACAAGTAAAATTACAAGATGAAGTTGAAATCGTAGGTCTTTCAAAAGAATCTGCTAAAACAGTTGTTACTGGTGTTGAAATGTTCAGAAAAACAATGGATCAAGCAGAAGCTGGAGACAACATTGGTGTTCTATTAAGAGGAACTCAAAGAGATGAAGTTGAAAGAGGTCAAGTATTAGCAAAACCTGGAACAATTCATCCACATACAAAATTCAAAGCTCAAGTATACGTTCTAACAAAAGAAGAAGGTGGACGTCATACACCATTCTTCAATGGATATAGACCACAATTCTATTTCAGAACAACAGACGTTACAGGTGTTATTGATTTACAAGCTGGAACAGAAATGGTTATGCCAGGAGATAACGTAGATATGACTATTGAACTTATTACTCCAATCGCTATCGAAAACGGATTAAGATTCGCTATTCGTGAAGGTGGACGTACAGTAGGTTCAGGAGTTGTTTCAGAAGTTATTGAATAAGATATAACTTGAAATATATAAATAGCAGGGATTACAAGAAATTGTAGTCCTTGTTTTTTATGTGAAAGATAAATAAATGGAGGACATGATGTCCTCCATTTTGCAGGGTTAAATACGGAAAATGACTTTGAACCACAATTCGGGACATTCGGAAATCGTAATCACAGTGATGAGGTTCCCCGTTTGGTCCAGAAATTGTAACAATTCAGGAGTTGTCAAATTCGTCAATGCATATGTCCGGCCACTATTGTGAAGACCTTTACATGGACAAGACGAAGTCTTGGCGATAGAGTTTACGAGGTCCTGCAACTGAGTTCTTTTCTCGTCTAAGTCATTCATTGTAAAAACTCCTTCAATAAGATTATATCAAGAATACACTTGACATAATACAATTATAGCATAATTTAATAAAAAGAGCAAATTCAACATTGGACTAGTATAGTTTAATTATTGAATAATGCATAAAATCACAAAATTTTATTAAAAATAGAAGTAGAATGTTGACAAAATGTAATACGATGTAGTACAATAATAAAGAGAGGGGTTGATAGATATGACTATTTCGGTAAGATTAAGCGATAAAGATACAGAATTGATAAAAGCCTATGCTGAGATGAATAATATTTCTTTATCAGATTTGATAAGAAATGCGGTATTAGAGAAAATAGAAGATGAATATGACTTAGAGTGTTATAAAAAAGCAATGGAAGATTATAAGAAAAATCCTAAAACATATACAATGGAAGAAGTAAAAAAGGAGTTGGAGCTATAGTGCAATATAGAATTGTATTTACAGAAAAAGCAAAAAAACAACTAAAAAAAATAGATAAGTACACAGCGGCATTAATTATTCGGTTGGTTAGAAAAGAATATTGAGGGGTGTGAAAATCCAAGGGTACATGGAAAGGGATTAGTAGAGAATAAATCGGGGCAATGGAGATATAGAATAGGCGATTATAGAGTAATTTGTGAGATACAAGAACAAGAGATTATAGTACTCGTATTAGAGGTGGGACATAGGAAGAATATATATGAATAAGATTATATTTAGAAAAAGCAAGGATTACAAGAAATTATAATACCTTGCTTTTTGTCATATTTTGTAATATACTGTTTCTATATAATAAAAAGGAGTAGAAATAAAAGATGAAAAATAAATGGATTGCATTGTTATTATGTTTTTTCTTTGGAGTAATAGGAGTTCATAAATTTTATGAAGGAAAAATTCTTTTAGGTATAGTATATATTTTTACAGGTGGATTATTTGGAATAGGTGTGTTAATTGATTTTATATCATTACTATTTAAACCAAATCCATATTATGTATGATATAAAAGTAATTGACTTTTTTAGTCATTAATTATATACTATTAACTGTAACAAAGGATAAGAAATGAATACCCATAAGAAAGATAAAAAGAAAAAGGAGAGATTCTTATCAAATGAAGAATTTAAAAAAAGTATTACTTACAGGAACTCTTACAGTTGTGGCATTATTAACGATTTCAACATATACAAATGCAGCTACTGTAAAGATTACAGGAGAAGTAGTAAACATTAGAAAAGAAGCATCTACAGAATCAAGCGTTGTTGCTAGATTATCAGAAGATGTAGAATGTGAATATATTGGAGAAAAAGGTAATTGGTATCAAATAAAATACAAGAATTACACAGGCTATGTTAGTAAAGATTACGCAAAACTACAAGGAAAAGTTTCTAATAATCAAAGTAATTCTAATACAACAAATACACAAAATAATATTACAACTCAAAATACTAATGGAAATCAAAATAATAGTACACAAACTAACAATGAACAAACAAATCAAACAACAAATAGTCAGAGTAATGCAGAAACAAATAACCAAGCAGATAATGAAGGAGATACAACTCAAACAAGTAGCACACAACCAGTGAATAAGAAACTAAAACAAAATAGTACAATTAAAATTTTGCCATTGGTTCATGCAAGTGATATAGGAAATGCAAAGACTTCTGACACAGTTCTTATACTGACAGAAACAGCAGGATGGTCATATATTCAAACAGATGAGATAAGCGGATGGGTTAGAACAACTAGTTTAGAAGATGCGAAAACTACTACACAAGTAAGTACTAAACCAACTGATACTTCTTCAAATTCTCAAAGTACAACAACTGAAAAAACAGGTTATATTAGTGAAGAAGAAGTTAATATGAGAAAAGGTGCCGGTACAACTTATTCCATCATAAAAACTCTAAAACTAAATGCAAAAGTTACAATTTTAGGAGAAGAGGGAAAATGGTATAAAGTGAAATCAGGAAATGACACAGGTTACATTTCAAAAGATTATGTGTCAGATACAGCTAAAATTACGAATAGAAGCTTAACAGATTCTAGAAGTAGCAAAGAAAGTGCAGAAAATAAAAAGGAAGAAACTACCACCACTGCTACAAAAACGGCAAATAAAACTACCACAACCAATAGTAATAAAAATATAATCAGTAACAATACAACTTCTAGTAGTATAAAAGGGACAGATGTAGTTGCTTATGCGAAAAAATATTTAGGTCATAAATATGTATGGGGTGGAGATGGTTCAAATGGAACTTTTGACTGTTCAGGATTTACGATGTATGTATATAAGCACTTTGGAGTAAGTCTTCCACATTACACAGTATCACAATACAATAGTGGAAAAGGAATTAAAATTACAAAACAAAGTGATTTAAAAATGGGTGACATTGTATTTTTAACAGACTATGTATCAGGTGCACCTTGTGGACATTGTGGAATTTATATTAGTGATGGAAAATTTATTCATGCGGATAGTACAGTTATGAAAGTAAATATTTCCGACTTAAATGGAATGTATAAAGGCAGATTTTGCGGAGCATTAAGAATTATTCAATAATATAGATACAAGAAAAATAGGAAAATTAAATAACTAGGGGGCAATAGAAAGGTGGAAGAATGAGGCCATTTTGTATTGCTACCATAGGTGGAATATTGGGAATTATTGTGGGGCTATACTTTAGAGGTATAGCTCTTTTTGTCATGTTTTTTATTTTATTCATTATATTCATGATATTACTTTTTACAAAGCTTATAAAAAAGAAAGGAAAAGTTTTTGCTATATTTTTAATTAGTTTTATCCTATTTTATAGTCATATTTGCTTACAAGAAAATAACTATGCAAACATAAATCAGAAATATGCTCAAAAGGAAGTTGAAGTACAAGCAATTGTTATCAAAGATAGGATAGAAAAGGAGTATAAAGATGTTTACTATATTCAAGTAATAAAGATAAAGGGACAAGATAAAAAGCAAAACTTTAAAATGGTGTTAAATGTAAAAAGGCAAAAAGAAAAGAAGATTTTATTGGAATATGGAGATATGGTCTACTTTAAGGGAATTTATGAACAGCCAGATGAAGCTAGAAATGAAGGAGGATTTGATTATAGCAAATACCTTAAAACAAAGGGGATAGCAGGAATAACTACGATAAAAGCAGAGGAAATAAAGGTGGTAGGTAAAAATCAGACTGGTGTGGTTGCAAGAGCTATACATGACATTAGACAAAATATAGTAGCAAAAGTAAGAAGAATTTTGCCAGAAGATATTGCTAATTTGTGTACAGGACTGTTGATAGGTGAAAAAACAGAATTATCAGAAGATATACAAGAGACATTTCAAAAAAGCAGTTTATCCCATATGTTAGCTATTTCAGGTGCTCATGTTTCATATATTTTACTAGGGATAACTACTTTTATTCAAAAGTTAAAGCTTCATAAAAGGTGGGGAAAGGGCATTTTAATTCTCTTTTTCATTTTCTTTATGGCATTAACAGAATTTACTCCATCTGTTACTAGAAGTTGTATTATGGTGATTTTACAATTGTTAGCAAGTATCCTATTTAGAAAATCAGATACTTATCAAAATTTAGCAATGAGTAGTTTTATCATTCTTCTCATAAATCCATATGCTTTATTAGAAATTGGATTTCAGCTCTCTTTTGGTGGAACTATTGGAATAGTAGTTTTTTCTAAGAAGTTACAAAGAATGAAAGATGATACTAAAAAAGAAAAGTTTACGAGTAAAAGGGGAGTACTAGTAGAAAAGACATTACACAAAGTAAAAGAAATGTGTATGGTTACTCTATCGGCTAATTTAGTTATTATTCCTATTATGATGTATTACTTTAATACAATTTCACTTACTTTTTTCATTTCTAATTTATTGGCAAGCCCTATTTTAGGGATTAGCTTGATTTTAGGAATGATATTTATGATATCGCTTTTGATATTACCTCTAGCAAAGTTAATTTCTTTGCTTTTATATTCTGTTTTACAAATACTTATATGGATAGCACAAGTTTCAAGTAATTTACCCTTTTCACAGATTTTAGTTCCAACGCCTAAAATATGGCAAATTCTGTTATATTATCTAGTTCTAATAGTTATCTTTTTTCATAAAGCTAAATTATTTCTCCAATATTCATTTATGCTTAAATATCGAAAAGTTATGATAACAATATTACTTCTTCTTATGATTTCACCATCTATTTTACAAATCATTCCTGATAACAAATTAACCATTTCCTTTATTGATGTGGGGCAAGGGGATAGTATGTTAATTCAAACACCGTCTCGCAAAACCATATTGATAGATGGTGGGGGAAGTGAAACTGGTAGTTTTAATGTAGGAGAAAAGACAGTAATTCCCTATTTATTAGATAAAGGAATTATGAGCATTGATTATATGATTTTCTCTCATTTTGATAGTGACCACTGTCAAGGGCTGTTAAGTGTAATGGAAAAGCTAAAGGTAAAAAATGCTGTTATTAGTAACCAAGGTGAGAAGTCTAATAATTATATACAGTTTTTGAAAATAGCCAAAGCAAGGAATGTGAAGGTTATATCAGTACGAGCAGGAGATAGGATTACGATAGATAAAGAGTGTTATTTGTCGATTCTGTTTCCAAAACAGGAGCTTATTAAGGAAAATGTATTAAATAACAATTCATTAGTAGCAAAGTTTATATATCAGCCAAAACCAGGTAAAGAATTGAGTATATTGCTTACAGGAGATATAGAGAAAATAGCAGAAAAGCAGTTGATACAGATGTATCAAGATACAAATGAATTACAAGCAAATATCCTAAAAGTAGCACATCATCGGTTCTAAAACATCTTCTACAATAGAATTTTTAGAGTTAGTGAAGCCAAAGATTGCATTAATAGGAGTTGGAGAAAAGAATATGTTTGGACATCCAAGTCAAGTGACATTGGACAGTTTGACCAATTTGCGGAAGTAGAATTTATAGGACGGATGAAAGTGGAGAAATTACTATAACTATTAGTTGTAGGCGGAAATTTGAAAGTAAAAAAGAAAATAAAGGAATATCCATAGAACACATATAGAAGAGATGAAACAAGCAAAGAGTAAGGAAATGAGAACTTAAAGTTTGCAACTATTTATTAGTTGCAAAAAATCAAGAGAAGGAGTATAATATATGAGTAAGATAGAAAAACTATTAACAAGGATATATAGCAAACCAAAAGATTTTACCTATCAAGAATTAAAAACTTTGTTAGAACAACTTGGATTTATAGAATATAACAAAGGTAAGACTTCTGGTTCAAGAGTTGAATTTATAGACAATAATACAAAAATCAAAATAAAAATACATAAACCACATCCAACAAATAATTTAAAGCCATATCAAATTGAAATTATTTTAGAAGAATTAAAGAAATGGGAGGGATTAAGATGAATAATGTTTTACAATACAAAGGATTTTGGACAAAGGTTAATTATGAAGAAGAAACTTCTACTTTTTGGGGAAAATTAGAGGATATTGAGGATTTAGTAAGTTTTGAGTCAAATACAATAGAAGGATTAAAAAAGGAATTCAGAGATGCAGTAGAGGAACATATAAAGGAATGTGAGGAATTAAATAAAGACCCATATAAAAAATATAAAGGGAGTTTTAATGTACGTATAGAGCCAGAATTACACAGAAAAGCTACATTATTTGCAGAAAGTTTTAATATTTCGCTAAATCAATTTGTAGCTAAGGCAATTCGTGATGAAATAGAAGCTTGCGAAAGCAAAAGAGTTAAATAAAAATTACAAGGGACGTAGAATGTAATATCCTACGTCCCTTATGATACCATTAATTTATGATATCTTTGAGGAATTCTAGTAGCTCAGTATCTTCTTGCTCTGTGTAACCAAGGACAATCTTTATGTCATTCTGGCTAAAAGTAATTATTGAATCGGTCTTTTTTACGGAACATGGCAACTGAAGAATAACTGTATTATTTTCAGCTTTGTAAGTCAGTGTATCTTCTCTCAGTGTGAGGGTATAAGATGGCGAAGTGATGAAAGAAGAAATCAGTATTATCAACAAAAGAATGAATAATGCAATTATGAGAAGGCGAGAGAGGACTGTAAAGGTGGTAAGACTAAGCTGAAATGTACTTACTATTGTGAAAATCAATGCAAGAACAACTAGGAATATAAATACCAATCCTAGTTCCAACAAGACTACCCTAGTAGAGAACTTTTTTCCTTCTTTCCGAAAGACCTTTTCTTCCTTAGAATTACACATGATAATTCCTCCTGAAAATTTTTTTTGTACACAAAGTATGCGAATAACAGTATTATACCATACCTTATGTGAAATAGCAAATTTGAAAAAAATCATTTACAATAAAAAGTTGTTAGTATATAATATGAAACGATGGAAATAATAAAACAAAAGCAATTAAAATTTAGCATTTTTTAGGAGTGTTTTAATACAATAAAAAATGCATCAATTTTAAAAAAATACAAAAAGGAGATAAAAAAATGGCAAAAGAAATTAGTGAAGAAGAGAAAAATCGTATTCAAGATATGATTAATGGTCTAGTAGAAAGAGCAAAAAAAGCATCAGAAGAATATTTGAAATTGGACCAAGAACAAGTAGATGAAATCATAAAACAAATGTCTATGGCAGGTTTAGAACACCATATGGAACTTGCTAAAATGGCAGTTGAAGAAACAGGTCGTGGTATTTATGAAGATAAAATTACAAAGAATATGTTTGCAACAGAATATATTTATCATAGTATCAAATATGATAAAACAGTTGGTGTTATTTCTGAAAATGAAGAAGAAGGATATGAAGAAATTGCAGAGCCAATTGGTATTATAGCGGGTGTTACACCTGTAACAAACCCAACATCTACTACTATGTTTAAGTCTATTATTGCAGCAAAAACAAGAAATGTTATCATTTTTGGATTTCACCCATCAGCACAAAAAAGCAGTAGTAGAGCAGCAGAAATTTTAAGAGATGCAGCAGTGAAAGCTGGTGCACCAGAAGATTGTATTTTATGGGTACCAGAGCCATCAATTACAGCAACAACACTTTTAATGAATCACCCAGATGTTAATTTGATTTTAGCAACAGGTGGAAGTGGAATGGTAAAATCAGCATACTCTTGTGGAAAGCCAGCATTAGGTGTAGGACCTGGAAATGTTCCTTGCTACATTGATAAAACAGCAAAACTAAAAACATCTGTTAATGACTTAGTGCTTTCAAAATCATTTGATAATGGAATGATTTGTGCTTCTGAGCAATCTGTTATTGTTGATAAAGAAATTAGTAAAGAATTTGAGAAATTAATGAAAGAATCTGGTTGCTATTTCTTAAACGCAGAACAAACACAAAAATTAAGAGATAGTATGTTTATCGAAGAAAAAGGATGTGCCTTAAATGCGGATATCGTAGGAAAAAGTCCTTATGATATCGCAAAAGGAGCAGGAATAGAAGTACCTCATGATACAAAAGTATTAGTATTAAAAGAAAACGGAGTAGGTATTGAATATCCATTCTCTAAGGAAAAATTAAGTCCAGTTCTTGCTTACTATATTGTAAAAGGTGCAGATGAGGGAATTGAACTTGCTGAAAAATTAATTGAATTTGGTGGATTAGGACATTCAGCAGTTATTCATTCAGAAGATAAGGAAACTATTCGCAAATTCTCAGAACGAGTAAAAGTAGGAAGGATTATTGTAAATTCTCCATCTACTCATGGAGCAATTGGTGATATCTATAACACCAATATGCCATCATTGACTCTTGGATGTGGAACCTTTGGAGGAAATTCTACAACAGCAAATGTATCAAGTGTTAATCTAGTAAATGTAAAAAGAGTAGCAAAAAGGAGAGTTAATATGCAATGGTTCAAAATTCCTGATAAAATCTATTTTGAAGCAGGCTCTATTCAATACTTAGAAAAGATGCCTAATATTTCAAGAGCATTTATTGTAACAGACCCAGGAATGGTGAAATTTGGCTATGTAGACAAAATCTTATATCATCTAAGAAAAAGAAAAGGATATGTACATTCACAAATCTTTTCAGATGTAGAATCAGATCCATCATTTGAAACAGTATATAGAGGAGTAGAAATGATGAGAGGATTTAATCCTGATGTTATTATTGCATTAGGTGGAGGAAGTGCTATTGATGCTGCAAAAGGAATGTGGTTATTCTATGAACATCCAGAAGCAGACGCAGAGGGCATGAAATTAAAATTCATGGATATTCGTAAACGTACGTATAAATTCCCAACCTTAGGTAACAAATCAAAAATGGTAGCAATTCCAACTACTTCTGGAACAGGTTCTGAAGTTACTTCATTTGCTGTTATTTCTGATAAAGTAAACAACAAGAAATATCCTTTAGCAGACTATGAATTAACACCAGATGTAGCCATTATAGACCCAGACTTGGTAATGAGTTTACCACAAACAATTACAGCAGATACAGGTATGGATGTATTAACACATGCAATTGAAGCTTATGTTTCTAATATGGCATCTGACTATACAGATGGATTAGCCGAAAAAGCAGTAGAATTAGTATTTAAGAATTTAAGAGAAGCATATAATCATGGAGATAACGCCCTTGCAAGAGAAAAAATGCATAATGCAAGTACTATTGCAGGAATGGCATTTACTAATGCATTTTTAGGAATTAACCACTCCTTAGCACATAAAATAGGAGCAGAGTTTCATATGCCACATGGAAGAATTAATGCTATTTTGTTACCTTATGTTATCAGATATAATAGTAAAATGCCAAGTAAATTTGTATCATTCCCTAAGTATGAGTATTTTATAGCAGACCAAAAATATGCAGATTTATCAAGAAGAATGAACTTCCCTGCATATGGAAATGAAGAAGGAGTTAACTCTTTAATTAAAGAGATTCAAAAATTAAATGAAGACTTAAATATTCCAAAATCTTTCCAAGAAGCGGGAATAGTAGAGCAAGAATTTTTAAGTAAAGTAGATATGTTAGCAGATAGAGCGTTTGAAGATCAATGTACTACTGCCAATCCAAGACTTCCATTAGTAGAAGAGTTAAAACAGATTTTATTAGATAGTTACTATGGAAGAGAAGTTTAAAAGTAAATATTTTTTATAAATTCCAGCTAAATAGATTACAATTTTGTAATCTATTTAGCTGGAATTTGCTATATTAAATGACTAAATAACTACACTAAATTTGGCATAATTAGGTAAAACATTGACAATTTACATAAAAAGTTATATAATAATCAACAGATTGGCAAGGCCAATTAATACAAAGAAGGAGAGATAAGCATGTCTAATGAGCGGAAATTGGACCTGAGCAAGTCATTGATGGAGTTAGCTGAGGAGGGGTGGACTCTTCAGGAGGTACTTGAGGCAATCGGCCTTCAGCCGGTTGCCAAGCAGGAACCTGAGGATCACGAGATGCCTGAGAAGGTGGAACTTACCAAACGGATTACCGGCATCCTCCAGGAAATCGGCGTTCCGGCTCACATCAAGGGATACCAGTACCTTCGGGATGCAATCCAAAGAGCGGTGGAGAACGGGAAGACCATCAACACCGTGACCAAGACCCTGTATCTTGCTGTGGCGAGGGAGTACCAGACCACCCCCTCCAGGGTGGAAAGGACCATCCGCCACGCTATCGAGGTTGCATGGAGCCGTGGCAATGTGGAAACTTTGGAGAGCTACTTTGGCTACACGGTTAACAGAAACAAGGGTAAGCCTGCCAACAGCGAGTTTATCGCATTGATCGCCGACAAGCTCCGCTTGGAGGGCTATGGCTCCGAGCAGTAATTATCTTTTCCCGCAAAGGGCCCGAGCATTTGCTCGGTTCTTTTTTGCCTTTTTTGAACAATCTTAATGATATACTTGTATTTTACGAAAAAAACGGATATAATAAGCACGAAGAAAAAGAGAGGAGTTGAACTAGATTGCAAGTATCGAAGGAAGAATTATTACACATTGCAAATTTAGCAAGCTTAAAATTAAAAGAAGAAGAGATTGATAATTATTTGTTAAATTTACAAGATATTTTAAATTTTGCAAATATTGTTAGTAAAGCGCCAGTAGAGAATCTACCAGAAACAATTGGAGCAAATGATAAATATAATGTATTTCGCAAAGATGAGATACAAGTATTTGAAGATAATGAATTATTAATTAGTAATGCACCAGAAGCAGAAAGGAATATGTTTAAAATTCCTAAGGTTCTTTAGTAAATTATAATATGCAAAGAATATATAATATCGCTTGACCTTGCTGTCCGTTGCTTTCATATGTTAAAGACAAATAAAAGAAAGCAACGGAAGGCGCTCGGCTATGCCTCGCCTTGCGTGGTCTACGCTTTTATTATATATATCTTTACAAATAAAATATACAGAAAGAAAGGAGTATTTTAGCATGAATATAACAAAATTAACTGTGCATGAACTGAAAGAAAAGTTAGATAAAAAAGAATTAACTGTAGAAGAAATTGTCAAAGCTTATGCACAAAGAATAGAAGAAAAAGAAAAAGATGTACAAGCTTTTATAACAACATTAACAGAAAATGCAGTAGAAAAGGCAAAAGAAATAGATGACAGAAAGGCTAAAGGAGAAACACAATCACCATATAGCGGAATTCCAATAGGAATTAAAGATAATATTTGTACAAAGGGTATTAAAACAACTTGTGCTTCTAAAATGTTAGCAAACTTTATAGCACCATATGATGCAACAGTTATTGAAAAGCTAAATCAAGAAAATCTTATCTCACTAGGAAAACTTAATATGGATGAGTTTGCTATGGGATCTTCCACAGAATATTCGTACTTCAAAAAGACAAGAAATCCTTGGAATTTAAATACTGTACCAGGCGGATCTTCGGGTGGTGTAGCGGCAGCAGTAGCAGCTGATATGGTGCCTTGGGCGTTAGGGTCTGATACAGGTGGGTCTATCCGTCAACCAGCTAGCCTTTGTGGAGTAGTAGGGTTAAAGCCAACTTATGGTTTAGTATCTCGCTATGGATTAGTGGCTTTTGCGTCTTCTTTAGACCAAATCGGACCAATTACAAAAGACGTAGAAGACAGTGCCATTTTATTAAATATGATAACAGGACATGATGAAAAAGATTCCACATCAGTAGAATTAGAAAAGAAAGATTATACAAAAGCACTCAAAAACGATGTAAAAGGTTTAAAGATAGGTATTCCAAAAGAATGGTATGGAGAAGGTCTTAATGAAGAAGTAAAAGCAAAGTTAGAGCAAGCAATTGAGAAATATAAAGAATTAGGAGCCATTGTAGAAGAATGCTCTTTAGATGTAGCAAATTATGCTTTAGCTACTTACTATATCGTTGCCTGTGCAGAAGCAAGTTCCAATTTAGGAAGATTTGACGGAATTCGTTATGGGTATAGAGCAGAGAATTACACTAATCTAAAAGAATTATTTAAAAATTCTAGAAGTGAAGGCTTTGGAGATGAAGTAAAAAGGAGAATCATTTTAGGTACTTATGTGCTATCTTCAGGTTATTATGATGCTTATTACAAAAAAGCACAACAGGTGAGAACCTTAGTAAAGCAAAAATTTGATGAGGCTTTTGAAAAATATGATGTGTTATTAACTCCAACATCACCAACAGTTGCTTTTGAATTTGGAGCAAAGTCAAATAATCCACTAGAAATGTACTTGGCAGATATTTGTACTGTTTCCATAAATATTGCAGGTCTTCCGGGGATTTCACTTCCTTGCGGAGTAGATAGCAAAGGTATGCCAATTGGAATGCAATTAGTTGGAAATCGTTTCTCAGAAGAAACCATTTTAAATGTAGCATATACTTATGAACAAGCAACAAAATTTAGAGAGCAATATAAACCAACATTTAGAGGGGGTGCTAACTAATGTCAAAAGAAGATTATGAAGTAGTTATTGGGTTAGAAGTACACGCAGAGCTTTCTACTAAGACTAAGATTTTTTGTAGTTGCCCAACTGAATTTGGAGCAGCACCAAATACTCACATTTGCCCAATTTGTACAGCAATGCCAGGAACACTTCCAGTATTAAATGAGAAGGTAGTAGAATATGCAGTAAAAGCAGGATTGGCAACAGGCTGTAGTATTGCAAGAGATAGCAAAAACGATAGAAAGAACTATTTTTATCCAGACCTTCCAAAGTCTTATCAAATATCTCAATTTGATAAACCTTTATGTGAACATGGAGAAGTTGAGATAGAAGAAGAGGGAGAAAAGAAAAAAATAGGAATTACTAGAATTCATATTGAAGAAGATGCAGGAAAACTAAATCATAATGAATTTGGTGGGGGAAGCCTAGTAGACTTAAACAGAGCAGGAGTACCATTAATTGAAATTGTATCAGAGCCAGATATGAGGTCAAGCAAAGATGCAGAGAGTTATTTGAGAAAAATCAAGTCTATTTTAGAATATATTGAAGTTTCTGACTGTAAAATGCAAGAGGGCTCTTTAAGAGCAGATGTCAATGTCTCAGTTCGCAAAAAGGGATCTAAAGAGTTTGGAACACGTACTGAAATGAAAAACATGAACTCTTTTAGGTCTATTGTAAGAGCGATAGAATATGAAGAGTCAAGACAAATTGAAGTCATAGAAGAAGGAGGCACTATCACCCAAGAAACACTAAGGTGGGATGATGTATCAGGAAAAACTTTTTCTATGAGAGACAAAGAAGATGCACAGGATTATCGATATTTCCCAGAGCCAGATTTAGTTGCTATTCGCTTATCAGAAGAATATATTGAAAATATAAAAAATAACTTGCCAGAACTACCAGAAAGTAGACGTGCTAGATATTTAGAAGAATATAAATTATCTGAAAAAGAGAGTAAGATGTTAACAGCATCTAAATATTTATCGAATATGTTTGAAGATGCTTTGACAATATGTGGCAACCCAAAAGCAGTAGCAAATTGGCTATTATCAGATGTATCTAGAATTTTAAATGAAAAAGAAATAGAACCAGACCAAATACCATTTACAGCTAATCAATTGGCTAAAATGATTGAGTTAATTGAAAAGGGAACAATTAGTTCTGCCATTGGTAAAAAGGTGTTAGAGGAGCTATTTGAAAATCCAAGAGATCCAGAAGAGATTATCAAAGAAAAAGGATGGATACAAATTTCTGATGAAGGAGCTATCAAAGAGGTAGTAACAAGAATATTAGAAAATAACCCACAATCTATCATAGATTACAAAGCAGGAAAAGATAGAGCACTAGGCTTCTTAGTTGGTCAAGCCATGAAAGAGACCAAAGGAAAAGCAAATCCACAAATGCTAAATAAAATGTTCTTGGAAGAATTGAATAAATAGTGTCAGGTTGGGGACGTTCCTTTTTCTGACAAAGTTGTCAGATTGGGGACACACCTTAAATTAAATAACAGAAACAATTATAATAAGAAGATTATTATAATTGTTTTTTTATATTTAATTTTTAGAATAAAGGTACTTGACAAAATTCAAAAACATTGTATAATTGTATTAATGCATTAATACAATAAAAGGAGGAATCATGGATTGGAATTTTGAAAATGATAGGCCTATTTATATACAGTTAGTAGAAAAACTGAAACTTGCTATTGTAGCAGGTGAGTATCCAACAGGGGAGAGACTGCCTTCTGTAAGAGATTTGGCAATGGAAATAAAGGCAAATCCTAACACAGTACAAAGAGCATTAGTAGACTTAGAACAAACAGGATTAATTTATACGCAAAGGACTAATGGAAAATTTGTGACAGAAGACAAAGAGTTGGTACAAAAGATTAGAGAAGAATTAGCAAAGCAAGCTTTTAACAAATTTCAAGAAAACATGAAACAGCTAGGATTTGGAGAAGATGAAATGAAACAATATGTAATGAAACAAAAGTAAGGGAAGGGGAATGAAAATGGAATTGGTAGAATGCAAAAACTTATCGAAAGATTATGGCATGAAAAAAGCTTTAGATAATGTTAGTTTTCAGATACCAGCAGGAAGAATTGTAGGACTATTGGGGAGTAATGGAAGTGGGAAAACTACTTTAATTAAAATGATCAATGAACTATTAGTGCCTACGTCAGGGGAGATATTAATTAAAGGAAAAAAGCCGGGTATAGAGAGTAAAAAGGTTATTTCGTATTTACCAGAAAGAAGTTATTTGCCTTATGATAAAAAGGTATCAGAGATAATAGCATATTTCAAAGACTTTTACAGTGATTTTAATGTGGAAAAAGCGTACCAATTATTAAATGAGCTAGGCATAAAGAAAGAAGATAAATTGAAACAAATGTCAAAAGGAACAAAGGAAAAAGTGCAATTGGTATTAGTAATGAGTAGAGAGGCTGACATTTACATATTAGATGAACCAATTGGTGGAGTAGATCCAGTTGCAAGGGACCAAATTTTAGACTTAATCTTAAAGAACTTTAAAGAAGGAGCAAGTCTTATCATTTCTACCCATCTAATTGCTGATATTGAGAAAATTTTAGATGATGTTATTTTTATTCATCAAGGAAGAATTTTATTAAATGCAAGTGCAGATGAGGTAAGAAACAAGTATCATTCATCTATCGAAAATGCATTTAAGGAGGTGTTTAAACAATGCTAGGAAAGTTATTGAAATATGAAATGAAGTCACAGGGAAAAAGTTTATTTCTTTTTTGGATGGCAATTTTAGGATTAGGTTTATTAATAAGAATATTTAGTATGTTAGAAGAAGTAATGCCAGTATTTCAATATTTAACACCTATTTCCATATTCACCTTTGGTATTGCTATTGTACTTAGCCTTGTTTATTGTTTTTTCTTAGCCATTAAGAATTATTATAAAAAAGTGTTGAGAGAAGAAGGGTATTTGACTAACACTTTGCCAGTAAATAAAAGTAGTATTATCTTATCTTTTCTAATTACTGATGTGCTAGCCCTTATTGTAACAGTTGCATTTAGCTTTTTAGGTTTTTTCATTGCTTTTGGTACTGCAAGTGAAGAAGCAAAAAGTATGTGGGAAACATTTTCTATTTCATTAGAGAAAGAGTTTCATATGAGTATAGAGGCTATTAGAGGTATCCTTATAGCACTAATGTTAGTAGGATATGTTAATACGATTTCTTTATTTTATGCTGCTATGACAGTTGGACATAGTTTTTCACAAAATAAAATACCAAGTTCTATTGGAGTAGGAGTTGCTTTTTATATGGGATTTCAACTTTTAAATGTAATAGAAATGGTGGTTATTTTCCTAAAGAACAAAATGGATTTCACAAATGCATTGGCAACTAACCAAGTACCATATGAATTAATTGGAATTATTTTACTAGAGGCGTTTATGGTATCTGTTATTTCAATGATTACGACTTATACATTTACGAATTACTTTTTGAACAGGAAGTTGAATTTAGAATAATTATTAAGAGAATTAAAAAGAATGTAATTTAAAAGCTAGCAATTTAATTTGCTAGCTTTTGCTATATCGTTAATTTTTAATTTCTCTTTGAATTCTACTAAAAGCAAAGGCACAAATAACAAATCCTACAATAAAGAATAGGCTAGTTTTAAATAAGGAAAAACCAATTTGATAAACAAATGGAACTGTATAAACAAAATCATATGTAAGTAAAATGAGAATAGATAAAATACTTAAACAAAAAGATAATCTGATTCCAGATTTCATTAATCCTAAAATAGAATGGTCCATTTCTTTAAATTCTAACAGTAATTGACGCATAGAAATACTCCTTTCCAAAAAGTCATATAACTATATTTATGATAACATATAGTAAAACATGAAATCAAAGGTAATTTGTGCCAAAAAGAAAAAACCAAGCAAAGCTTGGTTTTAAATGATTTAATAAAACTGTGCACAATTTTATTAAAATTTAGTTCATAGCATTTAATTTTTTAGCCATATTAGATTTTTTTCTAGCTGCAGTGTTTTTTACGATAACACCTTTTGTACAAGCTTGATCTACTTTTTTTGTAGCAAAAGAAAATAATTCAGTAGCTTCTGCTTTATTTCCGGCTTCTACGGCTTGTTCGAATTTCTTAACAGCTGATTTATATCCAGATTTAATCATATTATTTCTAAGAGTTTTCTTTTCAATAACACTAACACGTTTAATTGCTGATTTGATATTTGGCATCTTTTGGCACCTCCCTTTTGTAAGTTCATAATTTAACAGTGTTTATTATAGCATGGAAAAAGAGATTTGGCAAGAGAAAACTGAACATTTCTATGAAAGCAATAAATTTATTTAAAAGAATAATGAATTTCAAAAAAAACTTGAAAAGAAAAAAGAAAACGTATATAATAAATTTATACCAAAGACAGCAAAGAAAAAATTTGGAAGGAGAGATATTTATGAACATTAAAATAGTAGGAAAAGAATTAAAAGCAACAGATGCAATTAAAGAGTATATTGGTAAAAAATCAGAAAGATTAATAAAATATTTTGGAGAAGAATTTGATGTTACAGCAACGATTAAAACAGAAGGCGGAATGCAAGTAGCAGAGACAGAAGTAAGAACACCAACAGATAGATTTAGAGCAGTAACAGCACATAGAGACTTATATGCTTCTATTGACAAAAATATAGATATTTTAGAAGGTCAAATTAGAAAAATGAAGACGAAAAAAGATCAACAAAATATGACTGATTCTATTCGTAACAAGGAAATTGCAAGAGAAGTAGAAGCGCACCCAATTGAAGGTGAAATTATTAAAACATTATATTATGAAATTAAACCATTATCACCAGAAGATGCAAAACTAAAACTAGAAGAAAAACCACAAGATAGATTTTTAACATTTATCAACATTGAAACAGGAAAAGTAAATGTTATTTATCGTTTAAAAGATAATAGCAACTATGGTTTAGTAGAACCAGAAGCTTAAGTAAATAATTATATAAAAAGAAACCTGTCTAAATATGTAATCTAAACAGGTTTCTTTTTTGTTGTATAAGTATACAACAAGGGTTGTTTCTTAAGAGAAACTATTTCATTTGGTTTTCAGCTTGTTGAATTAACTTTTTAACCATTTGTCCACCGATTCTACCAGCATCTCTTGCAGATAAATCACCGTTATAACCTTGTTTTAAGTTAACACCAACTTCACTAGCTACTTCATATTTGAATTTGTTAAGAGCTTCTTTAGCTTCTGGAACTACAGAATAATTGCTATTGTTGTTTGCCATATTTTTCACCTCCTAGAATGTGATAATTGTTCATTTGAAAAAACTATTTAATTGCTTTTTCAGTATTTATGTTGTGCAATAAAAATGAAAATACACTGGAAATTTTTAGAAAATTATATATTTTTTTATTTTGGAATGCCCAATAAAATCCATTGACAAAATTCTACGAAAAAGAATATAATGTTGATAAAATAAAAATAATAAATAAGAATATATTTATAAGTATATTCAATGAGGAGTAACTTAGGATGAAGAAAATAAAAAAATGTTTTATGTCAATGCTTTGTATCCTAATAATTTCAATAGTAATGGCATTAGTTACAAATTTAACAATTCAAATTTTTGATACTACTGTATATGCAGATGTAGGAAGTTTTGAAGATTATAGTGGTGGAGGTTCATCATGGAGTAGCGGAGGTTCTTCTTGGGACAGTGGAAGTTCATGGAGCAGTTCTTCATGGGATGATGATGACTATGGTTCAAGTAGTGGAATATTCATCTTTGGTGGTGGATTTGGATCTTTACTATTTTGGATAATAATCATCGTTATATGCATAGCTGTTAGCAAAAATACTAAAAAAGGTCAAAATAACAATAGAAATGCAGAATTCTATAACAGACAAATGACAAATAATGCAGTAAATATGCAAGCATTAGAAGCGACTCAAACACAAATTGAAAATAAGATTCAAGCAACTGACCTAGCATTTAATAAAGAAGAATTTGTAGCTTGGAGTAAAAATTTATTTGTTAAATTACAACAAGCATGGACAGCTAGAGACTGGTCTACTATTAGAACTTTTGAAACAGAAAACCTATTTGAACAACATAAAAATCAATTACAAGGATACATCAATAATAATCAAATTAATGTAATGGATAGAATTTGTGTAAATTATGCTCATCTATATAACTATCGAGTAGAAGGAGATAAAGAGATACTAACTGTAAGGCTCAATTCAAGAATGGAAGACTATATTATAGATGCTACTACAAAGCAAGTGCTAAAAGGGCAAAAAGGTTTAGACAAGGTTAATACCTATTTATTAACTTTCATTAGAAAGAACGGGGTAAAAACCAAACCAGGAACGATTGAAGTGAATACAACAAATTGTCCAAACTGTGGAGCACCAACACAAATTACCTCTAGTGGAAAATGCGATTATTGTGGAAGTGTTATTACAACAGGAGAATATAACTGGGTACTTTCTAATTTAGAAAGGGAAAGTGTAAGACTTTAAAATATAACAATTTTGTTTATTATAAAAATAAGTGATAGGTAGCACTTAAAATATAAAGGAGGAAGAAAATATGGGATTATTTAAAGCAGCAAAAGATGCAATAGGGGGAACCTTAGCAGACCAATGGAAAGAGGCTATTCGTTGTGACGATATGCCTAACAATGTATTAATGGTGAAGAAAACAACTCCAAATGGAGTAATTAGCAACAAAAGTACGATTATTGTAGCACCAGGACAATGTGCAGTTATTTTTGATAATGGTAAGGTTATTGATGCAACAGCAGAAGAAGGATTTTATCAATTTGATAGTTCAACATCTCCATCTTTTTTTGCAGGAGATTTTGGCAAAACTTTTAAAGAAATGTGGGAAAGGTTTACATACAATGGAGCAACAGCTAAACAACAAGCTGTATTCTTCTTTAATACAAAGGAAATATTAGATAATAAGTTTGGAACACCTGCACCAATTCCATTCCAAGATTGGTCACATCCAATTCCAAATCAAATGACGAATACCTTAACACCAATGAGAGTAGAAATTAAATGTTTTGGAAAATATACATTTAAGATTAGTAATCCAGCAGTATTTATGCAAGAAATAGCGGGAACAGCAGATAGATATACAAAAGAACAAATTGTAGAACAAATGCGTGCAGAAGTTATCGCAGTGTTCCAAAACTTAATCAATGAATTAGGTTCTGAAAGACATAAAGTTCCTGTGCTTGAAATGCCAAGTCAAACAGATGAAATTAGAACTATGATGGATGAAATGGTATTTGATGAGCAGGTTAGAAGAAGAGGAATTTCGATTGTATGTTTTGCCGTTGAATCTGTAACATTGGATGAAGAATCAGAAGCAAAAATTGATAATTATGAATTTAGTTCAAATGCTCATTTACAACAAGGAAAATTGGTAGATGCTTATGCAGAGGCAGTTCAAAAAGCAGCTGAAAATAAGAGTGGTTCTATCAATGGATTCATGGGAATTGGCATGATGAATATGGCAAGTAATGGAATGACAGGAGGAGCAGCAAATGGACCTTGGCAGAATACACAAAATAGCCAAATAGATTTAAGTAAGCAAAATATAGAAAATGCACCACAAACAACACAAGAACAAATGAAAGTAGAAATGGTAGGTAGAACAGAAACGCAACTAGACAATGATGAATGGACTTGCGAATGTGGTTCTAAGAATAATGGAAAATTTTGTAGTAATTGTGGAAAAGCAAAACCAGTACAAGATAAAAAACAATGTCCAAATTGTAAAGCTATGAGTGATAAGGATGCGAAGTTCTGTGGTGAATGTGGAACAAAGTTAGATTAAAGGAGAGGAAATGTATAAATTAGTAGCAATTGATTTAGACGGGACTTTATTAGATACTTATCGGGCAAGCCTCTAACAAAAATTGTCAAGCAGTTAAGCAGGCAATGGAAAGAGGGATAGAGGTTGTTTTGACAACCGGAAGAAGTCCAGCATCTGTTAAAAATTTAGCAGAAGAAACTGGAGCAAATCATTATATTATTTGTGGGAATGGTGCAATTGTGTATGATTTGCAGAAGCAAGAAACGATTTACCAAAACTTGTTAGATAAGAAAAAAGTATTACAATTAATTCAAATTTGTGAAGAAAATAGCATTTACTATAATGTATATACAGAAGATACAATTATTACAAAGACATTAAATTATAATACGCTTTTCTATCATCATGAAAATAGTAGAAAACCAGATGATAAGAAAACGAAGATCCATATTGTACAAGATATTTATAAATATGTAAAAGAAAGAAAAGAAGAAGATTATAGCAAAATGATGATTTGTGATGACAATAATATTATTTTTAGTAGTATTATCAAAAAACTAAAAATGGTCAAAAATGTAGATGTTTTAGATGTGGGTCACATGTCAAAGAAAATTATAAAAGATGGAACAGAGGAATATCCATTAGAATACTATTATACTGAGGTTAGTAGCCAAAATGTTGATAAATGGAGCGCCATTTTAAAACTAATTGAAAAATTAAACATTCAACCAGAAGAAGTAATAGCAATAGGAGATAATGTAAATGATCAAACAATGCTAGAGAATGCAGGGCTTGGTATTGCAATGAAAAATAGTGCACCATATATCCAAAAAATGGCAGATGAGGTAACTTTAGACAATAACTCAAATGGAGTGGCTGCATCGATTGAAAAACATATTTTAACAGTATAAAAGAATATAAAATGCACACAACTATTATTAATAGAAGTGTGCTTTTCTTTTGGTTAAAAACAAGGAAAAGATTTTATACACGAAAAATGAAGGGAGAATATGTTTATGAATCAAAAAGATAAAATAGGAAATATAGAAAATGGGGAAGATGTGACAAAATATGGTGAGTTTGTTTCATCTTATTTTGCTTGGCTTACTCTAGAACATCAAAAGCAAAATGCTAAGAAGATGGAAGATATGACAAAGAAATAACTAGGTAGGAAACTGCTTTAAAAATCTTGATATTTCATTTTTATGGACTTTAAAAAATAGACTAGGATTTTTCTTGTTACTAAATATGTATTGAATATAAATAGTTTGATTTACATCAGAAATATAATAAATGATACGAAATTGTTTATAAAGTCGCTCTCGAAAGTGTTTGTTAGATAATTCAGCAACATATCTACCGATATACGGTGCTTCTTGAATATGAATAATTGTCTTATAAAGATTATTTAATGTAGAGATGGCATATTTGATTGAAATTTGAGCGGAATAATCAAATATGTCATCTATTGCAAATTTGACATTATTAGATATTACTATTTTCATAATTTTCCTCCAAATCTTTAATGTATTGACCAAGTTCTTCTAAAGTACAAACATCTCCATTTTGAATATTATTTTCACTTTCTTTTAATTTAGCGAAAAAGAATAAATTATATATTACATCATATAGAGTATCTGTAGAAGGTTGTACTTGATTTAAAGTTTCTTTAATAAAGTTCATAGATGGACTCCTTTCTAATTAATTTTCATTAAATGTTTGTTTCAGAGTTTCAAATGTAAAATGCTGATTTGTTCCCGGAATAAGCGTTGTTTCGTCCTCACCATACTTGTCAAGATATTCTTTCATAAGTAATAATATCATTTCTGCATATGTTTTGTTATCAAAGTAATCTTCAGGGAGAGAATTAAGGATTTTAAACATACGGTCTTTTACAATTGACATAGTCTTTAATACTCCTTTCTACTTAATTTGTACTTAGTATAACACAGTTTTAGAAGATTTACTACTTAAATCAGTACAAAATTTTGAGTTCACAAAATATTCACACAAAACGTATTGACAAACAGAGAAAAGAGAGTATAATAAGATTATAGGTCAAAGAAAGTCAAAGTCTAAAAAGTAAGTTAGTGAATAGCAATCAATAATACTAATAAATGATGGAAGAAAAGGAAGTGATGGATTGAGAATATCTGATGTCATAGAAGAATTTATCAAGGAAATGTTTTCAGAAGATGACTCTATTGAAATACAAAGAAATGATTTAGCGGAATATTTTAATTGTGTTCCATCTCAAATTAACTATGTCATAGCAACTAGATTTAAGCCATCACAAGGATATTATGTAGAAAGTAAACGTGGTGGTGGAGGACACATTAAAATTACAAAGGTCAATATTACAAAAAGCAACTATTTAATGCATGCTATTAGTAGTATTGATAATAAAATTACAGCACAAGAAGTAGATATTTTTATCAGCAATTTCTTATCAGAGGGTATCATTTCTGAAACAGAAGCAAAACTTTTAAAAGTGGCAACAAGTGATAATGTATTAATTGTACCACAAGAGATAAAAGATATGCTAAGAGCAAATATCTTAAAAAATATGTTAATTAATTTAGTAGAAGACTAGGAGGTTGATTATTATGTTATGTCAAAATTGTGGAAAGAATGAAGTGAATTTCCGTTATACTCAAATTATTAATGGGGTAAAAAAAGAGATGGCACTTTGCGATAAATGTGCCAAAAGTTTAGGATTAGAAAGTTTGGACTTTAATATGCCAATTAACTTTTCTAACTTTTTAGGGGACTTTTTAAATGTGGCAGCAGATGCAGAAATTTTGCCAAGTTTTACAAAAACAGGAGTATTACAATGCGATGAATGCGGGATGACATACAATGAATTTGTAGATACAGGTAAATTTGGATGTAGTCATTGCTATGATATTTTTGCAAATGTATTAGACCCAGTACTTAAGAATATCCATGGCTCTAGTAATCATGTAGGAAGAAGAAGCAGGTTATCAGCAGTAGACAAAAAGAAAGTAGCACAAGATGTGGAACAAGCTCATAAAAAGGCAGCAAAGCCTGTAAAGAAAGATGAAAAACAAGAAAAAATAGACAAATTAAATGAAGAATTAAAACAGGCAATTAAGGAAGAACGTTATGAAGACGCAGCAAAGTTAAGAGACGAAATTAAGAAGTTGTGTTAGTGCTTTAGCACTTACAAACTGCTATATACAGCGAAGCTGTATAAGAAGTTGGATAAGTAGCTTTAGCACTTACAAACTGCTATATACAGCGAAGCTGTATAAGAAGTTGGATAAGTAGCTTTAGCACTTACAAACTGCTATATACAGCGAAGCTGTGAAAGAAGTTGTGTTAATTAAAATTTAGTCTAGCTATATTGCATCGTTTGCCCTTGCTGTCCGTTGCTTTCTAATTTAAATGTGAATTAAGGAAAGCAACGGAAGGCGCTCGGTTAAAACCTCGCCTTGCGCGGGCTACACTTTTGCAATATACATAGACTAAACATAAAGACTACAACAATCAATAATAAAGGAGGAAGTAAAATGCAAAATTGGTATTTACAAAATGGAAAAGACTCAGATGTAGTTATTAGTTCTAGAGTAAGACTTGCTAGAAATTTAAAAGAAATTCCATTTCCTACCAAATATTCTAAAGAACAAGCAAAAAGGGTGCTAGAAAAGGTAAAAGAAATTGCACCAAGTATTGGATATGGAATTAAATATATGGAGTTAAACGATTTTGATGATATCACCAAAGTAAGTTTAGTAGAAAAACATGTGATTAGTCCAGAGTTTGCTATGAATAAGATGAAGACAGGAGCTGTTTTGTTAAATGATGAAGAAAATATATGCATGATGATTAATGAAGAGGATCACATACATATGCAAGTATTTGCATCAGGTTTAGAACTAGAGAATCTAAAGAATTTGGCCATTGAATTAGATGAAAAACTAGACAAGCTATTAACCTATGCTACTCATGAAAAATATGGTTATTTAACTTCCTGTCCAACTAATGTGGGAACAGCCATGAGAGCATCTGTTATGGTACATTTACCGGCTCTAACTATGACAGGAAATATTGGCAAAATCTTTAATATTGTTAATGGTTTTGGGATGAATATTCGTGGTATTTATGGAGAAGGTACACAAAGTCAAGGAGAGTTTTATCAAATTTCTAATAAACAATCATTGGGAATTACAGAAAATGATATTATCAAAAACCTAAATATTATTACTGAAAAGGTAATAGAACAAGAGAGAATGGCTAGAAAGTATTTAGCCAAAAATTCTATTGATTTAGAGGATAGAGTATATCGTGCTTATGGAACACTTGCTTATGCGACGAAACTTTCATCAGATGAATGTAAAAAGCTATTATCTTTTGTAAAATTAGGAACAGATTTGGGTATTATTAAAGAATTGAATGATAGTAAAATATCAAAATTGTATTTATATAATCAACCAGCCAATTTGCAAAAATATGTAGGAAAACCATTAGATGGATATGAACGTGAAATTAAAAGACCAGAAGTGGTGAAAGAGATAATGAATGAGTAAAAAAATAAAAAACCTCCCACTTGGGAGGAATGAGGTTAAATGGGGTCATCTTCATTATCGTCGTCGAGACAAAGGAAAACATCATCATCAATTGGATGAGTTTTCAGATATTTGAGAAGGAAACAAAGTAGGACTCCTATAATGAGATTGACAGGAAAGTTTGGATCAAAGCAACGTACAGTTTCAAACAAAGTAGAAAAAAGTCTCATAAATCATTCCTCCAAGTGTTTGTACTGCCATTAGGCAGAAAATGTGGTGTAGTCAAATGACTACTTGAATAAGAGATATTTATATTATACCACATAATAAAAAAATTTTCAAATTATGGTAACTATATCGAAAGGAGAAAAAACAAAATGATGTATAAATTTACAGGACGTAGCGAAAAGGCATTAGAACTTGCAGCAGAGCTAGCAGCCGAGTTTGGGCATAATTACATAGGAACAGAACACATCCTATATGGCTTAACTAAAGAAGGCACAGGTGTTGCAAGCAAAGTGCTAGAATTGCAAGGAATTACTGCAGATAAAATTGCAGAAGAAATAGAGATTTTAATTGGTAGAGGAGAAGAAATTGAAGACGTAGCAGACATTGGATTTACTCCTCGTAGTAAGAGAATTATTGAAAATGCTTTTATTGAAGCAAGAAAATTAGGTTCAGAATTTATTGGAACAGAGCATTTATTAATTGGAATTATGCGTGAAGGGGATAGTGTGGCAGTTCGTATTATGATGGACTTAAAAGCTGATCCACAAAAGTTATATAATGAAATTATCAAAGTAATTAATGAAGAAGATAATACGGCAATCAATGCAAAACAAGGAAAGAGTAAAGCACGAGGAAGCTACAATCAAACACCAACTTTAAACCAATTTGGAACTGATTTAACAAAACGTGCACAAGAGGGAAAGCTAGACCCAGTTATTGGTAGGAAAGAAGAAATTGAAAGAGTAATCCAAATTCTATCAAGAAGAACAAAAAATAATCCATGTTTAATAGGAGAACCAGGTGTTGGTAAAACAGCAGTAGTAGAGGGCTTAGCAGAAAAAATTGTGGCAGAAGATGTTCCTGAAATGTTAAAAAGCAAAAGGGTGGTTAGCTTAGATATTGCTAGTATGGTAGCTGGTGCAAAATATCGTGGAGATTTTGAAGAAAGAATTAAAAAATGCTTAGAAGAAGTCAAAAAGGCAGGAGATGTAATCCTATTTATTGATGAAGTTCATACAATTGTAGGGGCGGGTTCAGCAGAAGGTGCAGTGGATGCAGCTAATATTCTAAAACCGCTATTAGCAAGAGGAGAGGTACAAGTAATTGGAGCTACTACTCTAAATGAATATCGTAAGTATATTGAAAAAGATAGTGCATTAGAAAGAAGATTTAGTCCAGTCAATGTAGGAGAGCCATCCTTGGAAGAAACAACTCAAATACTAAAAGGAATTCGTGATAAATATGAAGCACATCATAATGTAAAAATTACAGATGAAGCTATTAAGGCATCTGTTGAATTATCTACTAGATATATCAATGATAGATTTTTGCCTGATAAAGCAATTGATTTAGTAGATGAAGCGGCTTCGCGTGTAAAAATGAGGATTTATACCCAACCAGAGTCTATTAAAAAATTGGAAGATAAGATTGCAGAACTAGACAAAGAGAAAGAAGATGCTATTCGCTCACAAGATTTTGAAAAGGCAGCAAAGCTTCGCGATAAAGTAAAAGAAGAAAAAGAAAAGTTAGCAAAAGAAAAGGAAAAATGGCGTAACAAAAATACAAAGAGTGTGACAACTTTAACAGAAGAAGATATTGCAGAAGTAGTATCTAGTTGGACTGGTGTGCCAGTTCAAAAGTTAACACAAAGTGAAAATGAGAAATTAAAGAATTTAGAAACTATTTTACATCAAAGAGTAGTGGGACAAAATGAGGCAATAGAAGCAATTTCAAAAGCAATTAGAAGAGGAAGAGTAGGACTAAAAGATCCTAATCGTCCAATTGGTTCTTTCCTATTCTTAGGACCAACAGGTGTAGGAAAAACAGAACTTTCTAAAGCATTAGCAGAAGCTTTATTTGGTAATGAGAATGCAATGATACGTGTAGATATGTCTGAATATATGGAACCACATTCTATTTCCAAATTAATTGGTTCTCCTCCAGGGTATGTAGGATTTGATGAAGGTGGACAATTAACGGAGAAGATTAGAAGAAAGCCATATTCTGTTATCCTATTTGATGAAGTAGAAAAGGCACATCCTGATGTTATGAATATGTTACTCCAGATTTTAGATGATGGAAGATTAACAGATGCACAAGGTAGAACAGTAAACTTTAAAAATACAGTCATTATTATGACGTCTAACATTGGTGCTAGAATGATTACTGACAAGAATACATTAGGATTTAGTGTTAGCACAAATCAAAAAGAAGAAGCACAAAAAGAATATGAAAATATTAAAAAAGATGTTATGGGAGAACTTAAAAAGCAATTTAGACCAGAATTGATTAACCGTATTGATGAAATTATTGTATTCCATAAACTAACAGATGAGGATGTCAAACAAATTATTGAGATTATGTTAAATCAATTACAAAAACGTATGAAAGAACAAAATATTGAATTAGAAATTGATGAAAGTGTAAAAGATTTAATTGCGAAAAAGGGCGTAGATACTAATTATGGTGCAAGACCTTTGAAAAGAGCAATTCAAAGTGTATTAGAGGATAGAATTGCAGAAGAGATTTTAGATGGAAACATTAAGCCAAATCAAAAGGCAAAGGTGCTATCTAGAGAGGAAGAAGTTGTTGTGGAATAAAGAATAAACAACACAGAAAACAAAGACAACATAAAAAGTTTACAAAAAAGTATTGACAAATGAAAAATAGAAGAGTATAATAGAAAACATAGTTGCCTAAGAGGTAACAAAATACTTCCGTTAAGGAAGAATACATTGAAAAGGAGAGAATAGCTTATGCGATGTCGGAACAGCTTTTCTATGAAAAATTCGGAAAAGATGTGACCTGCACCGGCGGCCGCCTAGGCCTGACCTGGGCTAGCTGAAAGGAGTCGTAACATGCGGAGGTACCCAACTGGTTTCAAGTAGCAAAATAACGGCACCACAGTAAAGTGAAGGAGGGGCGAAAAATGCCTCGGTTTACAAGTGGATTCCTGTAGCTGTAGCCCCTTGGGGGCCAAAACGAACAGCAAAAAAATCTTTTTCGCTACATATATGGGGCCCATCTAGAGCGCTGATGCGCCAAGAGGATGTATGCCTGCAAAAATATTAGCGGAAGAAAGGTGTGAGTGTGACATGCCGCGGTTTCCAACTGGATTCCAGTAGCCTGAACAACAGACCCGAGCTATATCTCGAAAAACGGGCGCCCTATTTGGGGCGCCCGAGTCTTTTTTATATAAAAACATATAATCAATTACTATAATAACACAACTAATTAGATTGGTTCTACATGAACAATCGCACGATAAATTTTATCTAGTCCAGAAACACTTAATTCTAATTGATCAGCTAATTCATGACTTTTGAAGGTACTCATATTTCCATCTACATAAATGGTTAATACAACAACATATTGATGCCCAACAGGAGTAGAAGAGATTTCATCTAACTTTTGAATTTCTTTATAACTATGGGCTAAATCCATAATAATTTCTTTTGTTTTTTCATCAAGTGAAATATCCATCAAAACATTATAGCTTTCCATAAAAATTTTTACACCTGTTAAACAAATCCAAATAGAAATTCCAATTCCCACAATACCATCAAACCAGTAAATATTGGCGAAGGTAAGTAAAATAGAGATTAAAGTAAATGTTGTTACAATACAGTCATTACGATGGTCATTTCGATTAGCTTCTAGTAAAATATTTTCAAATTTTTTAGCTAGGCGATTTGTATATAAAAACAAGGCTAATTTGACAGCAATTGTAATAAGGCAAACAATTACTAAAAACCAAGAAAAGATTAATTCGCTTCCGTAAATTAAGGTATAAATAGAGTCATAAAGCAGTTTAAAAGCAATAACTATCATAGAAATACTAATAAACATAGAAAAAATATATTCAGCTTTTCCATGACCAAAATTATGACTTTTATCTTGTGGCTCACTAGCAATTTTGTTACCAATAAAGGTCATTAAAGAAGCAAAAATATCACCAGCACTGTTTGCAGCATCTGCAATCATTGACTGGCTCTTAAAAAGAAAACCTACCGTTCCTTTGATAATTAATAAAAATAAATTTCCTAAAATTCCAAATAATCCAGCTTTTTTAGTTTGTTCAAAGCGATTCATGTTAGATCCCCCTATTAGTAATCTTTTATATTATCATATCATTTTATAACAAAGTTTATGCACTATTATATCATAAGTATTTTGAAATTCAATACATAGAGTTATTGAAAATTATTATGATTTATAATATACTTTTTATATATAATATTAAAAGGAGTTAAAGAATGTTTTGTAATAAATGTGGAAAAGAAATAAATGAAGATTCAATATTTTGTAATTATTGCGGAAATAAATTAAAAACTAAAGAAACAAGACAAGAAAATGCTAAACCAAATTTGAAAGAAGAGATAAAAGAAGCATGGAGAAGTGGGCCAGAGAGAGCAGAAAAAGAGAGAATTGAAAAAGAACAAAGAGAATATTTAAAGCAATTAAAAGAAACAAAAGAAGAAGTACAGAAAAATTTAAAACCAAAAGATGGAAAATATCATGTTGTGTTGATAAAGAGTAAGGCTAGATATTTGACAGGATATAAAATATGTGATAATCAATATGCTATTGAATTAGAGGATATATTGGAAATGATACAAGGTAAAGGATATGAAATAATAGATGTAAAAATGATAGGGATAGAAGAAGGTTCTGTATATGGTACGACCAGAGTAGAAACATTAGTGATGTATAAGTAGGAAGGGCAAAATTTATGTATTGTAATTATTATGAGAAAGAATGATGAAAATTAAATACAAGTTGCATGTAAAAAATATATGTGATATACTTAAGTTAGCCGTTCGAGCGAAGCGAGTTATGGATAACTTATGCGTAACAAGCTGAAGCTAAGTTAGCCATTCGAGCAAAGCGAGTTATGGATAACTTATGCAATCGAGTATATGCGAGATGGTAAACATTAAATAGTTTATACAAAGGAGCAAATCAATGGAATTTGTAACAATTATTTTTCTCCTACTCTTTGTTATATTTGCATTAGTCGCAATGGCAGTGATGCAAATACGTATGGCAGGTATTAAAATCAAAGACTTTTGGGGATTTATTCAAGCAAATCAAATGTTAGATAAATTATATAAATTTTCAAAAAGATGTAGAGTAATGAGTCCACAAGAACAAATTATTTTTTTATCAGAAGCAGAAAAAGTTTTTGATGCATATGATAAAATACCATCTATTGTGTGGGAAGAAGAATATCGTAAATATTCAGATGTACTAGAAGCTTATAAAAATGTTCGCTTAACAAGGTGGAGCGAAGAAAATGCAAATAAAGAGAAATAAAGTGTAATAATAAGAGAATACACTTTATTTTTTTTAGTTCTAGGAAAGTGCGTAAGCACTTGACGTAGAAATAAATTATGCAGACATTAGTCGCATTTTTGCAATAAAATTTTGAAAAATACATATAATATAGAAAAAGACTTGAATAATCAAAAAGGAATGAGAATTTATGAAGATTAGATATTTTGACCATGCAGCGACAACACCAGTTAGCGAAAATGTATTAAAAGCAATGCTTCCCTATTTTACTTACGAATATGGTAATGCTTCATCTTTATACACAATTGGTAGACAGTCCAAGAAAGCAATAGAGGAAGCTAGAAAGAAAGTAGCTAGGGCTATTGGAGCAAAACAGCATGAAATTTATTTTACTTCTTGTGGAAGTGAAAGTGATAACTTAGCAATTAAAGGAGTTGCATATAGCCACAAAGAAAAAGGAAATCATATTATCACGAGTAAAATAGAACATCCAGCAGTATTAAATACTTGTGAAACTTTACAAAGACAAGGTTTTGAAGTTACCTATTTAGATGTAGATGAAAAAGGCTTTATAAACATAGAGCAGTTAATAAATAGCATTAGACCAACAACTATTTTAATTTCTGTTATGTTTGCTAATAATGAAATAGGAACAATACAACCAATTGAAATGATAGGAAATATTGCAAAACAAAAAGGTATTTTATTTCATACAGATAGTGTGCAAGCAGTGGGAAACGTAAAAATTGATGTAAATCAATTGCATATTGACTTATTATCCATGTCAGCTCACAAATTTTATGGACCAAAAGGAATAGGAGCTTTGTATGTAAGAGAAGGAGTAGAATTTGAAAGGATACAAGATGGAGGACATCAAGAGAGAAATAAAAGGGCAGGAACAGAGAATGTAGCTGAAATTGTTGGATTAGGAGAAGCCATAGAAGAAATCTATCAAAACTATGAAACATACAATCAAAAGCTAGTAGACTTAAGAGATTACTATATTTCTGAAGCACAAAAAAGAATTCCAAACACTAAACTAAATGGGGATAAACAAAAGAGGCTACCAGGTAATGCAAATTTATCTTTTCCCAAAATTAATGCACAGGAATTATTATTAGGCTTAGATGAAAAGGGAATTTGCGCTTCGGCAGGTTCTGCTTGCAGTAGTGGAGAAACTAGCCCATCTCACGTATTAACAGCTATTAGATTAAGTCCAGAAGTAGCAGAAGGAACATTAAGGGTTACCTTTGGCAAAGATAATACAAAAGAAGATGTGGAATATTTAGTAAATAGTTTGGAAGAAGTAATTAATAAAATAAGAAATAAATAGTTACAATAAAAAATGCAATAAGATAGAAATTCTTAATTTGTGCGTAGTATAAGACTATGACGTAGTAGAATAATTCTTAAAATTTAAAAAAATAATAAAAAACACTAGTAATTTACTAGTGCTTTTTGATATAATGGTATTAACCTATAAATTAATCTTAAAAAATAAATTTATTCGGTTTCGTCTTTTGGTATGTACTCCAATAACTCAGAGATTTCGCAGTTAAAGGCTTGGCAAATACGATTTAGTTGGTCGATATCAATTCTCTTTGTTTCCTCATAATACATTTTGGATATAGTTGCAGGGCGAATATGAGTGATATCTGCTAATGCTTTCTGAGTCATCTTGTTCTTGCCAAGTAAATCAGATAATTTTATTTTTATCATGAGATTCACCTTTCTATTGAAAAATAATTGTGACAAAAATTGTCGGATTTTGTCACATGCTTGTATTTTATCACGAGATGTATTAAAATTACATATTAATAGAAGAACATAACGATAAAAGTGATAAAAGACCATCTAGAAGTAAATGAAAAGAGGTGTGCTAAATGAGTTTGAAATCATTTTTTACAAAAGAAAATACACCTACCAACAGAGACTGGAAGGAGAAAAATAAGGGATACTTAAGACAATTACAAAAATTTTTAGATGTGGCAGATAATATAGAAAGAGAAGATTTAAGAAAGTCTGTTATCGCAGAAATGTTAAAATGCGATATGATTTTAACTGAATTAGCAGAAAAACAAATCAAATTAATTTCTCGGAGATGAAAAAAGGGTGAATAATAGCAAGTAAAAACGAACATACTAATTTCTAGAAGGTAACAATATGATAAAAAGAATTTTAGTAGGTTTAGTAGCCGGAATTATTAGCGGTCTTTTTACAGCAGGAGGAGGACTTATTATTGTTCCAGCATTGCTATATACTTTAAAATTGGAACCTAAAAAAGCGAGAGCTACTACTGTTTTTTGCATTTTACCAATGGTAGCCATTACAGCTATTTTTTATGGAAAGAGCAATTTTATTAGGTGGGATATTGGAATTAGGTGTGCAATTGGAGGTATTATTGGAGGAATAATAGGAGCAAGGCTATTAAATTATTTGCCAGAAAAATATTTAAAAATTGCTTTTACATTATTTCTTATTTATGCGGGAATTAATATGATAGCAAAGTAGAAAGAAGCGTTCATGAAAGAATTAATCATAGGTTTGATATCAGGAGTAATTAGCCGGAATGGGAATGGGAGGAGGAACGATTTTAATCCTTCTTCTTTCCATTTTTATGGGAGTAGATCAGCATATTGCACAAGCAACTAATTTGGTTTTTTTTATACCAACAGCAATAGGTGCTATTGTAATGGGAATTAAGAATAAAAATGTACAGTGGAAATTAGCAATTCCTATTATTCTAGCAGGAATAATAGGGGCAGTAATAAGTAGCAGTATTAGTACACATATTAATGTACAATTATTAAGAAAATTATTTGGCACTTTTTTACTAGTTATAGCAAGTTATGAAATAGTTTCGTGGTACAAAATGTATATTAAAGAAAAAAATAGACATACTAAAAAGGAGAACAAAATTAAATAAAGGAGGAAGAGCCAAATGAAATTTATGAAAGGTATGCTAATTGGAGGAATTGTAACTGCAGGAATTGCTATGATGTATGCTGAAACTATGGATCAAAACAAAAGAAGAATGATGAAAAAAGGAAAACAATTTGCAAAAAGAATGGGAATATTATAGATTTTCAATATTATAAAAGAGAAACCATAGTACGAATACTATGATTTCTTTTTTTTCTTTATGAAGGCAGATAAATCTATTTGCAAGGTTTATCGCATGGTTTTTGGCAAGGCTTGTCGCAAGGTTTTTCTATACATTCTTTACATGGAGGACATTCTAATTCAACGCCTTTTAAGCATTTTCCTTCATGTTTACCACAAGTACATACTTTACAATGTTTTACTTGGTCTACCCAGATTTCAATTTCATAAAGTCTGTTAGCACATAAAGGTCCAAAAACGAATTCTCCGTTTTTGTCAGTGAAAGTATGAGAAACAGGACGTCTTTCCTCTTCACCACATTCACAAACAACCTCAACTAATTTAACAACAGCATCTTTTACAGGGTCTTGATAACAATCTTTTACAACACCATAAATAACAGTTCTGTTATCTTCTGGTAAAGTAATGTCTAAATCAAATTGTTTTCCAGTAGCTAAGATACCATCAACATTCATAACAGGGCATACGCATTTTTCGTAATCCATAAATATTTTCATTCCTTTCTTTTTGTTATTAATATATAGTATGCAAAAAACGACAAGTTGTGACATGAAAGAATAGAAGTAGTATTAATAAAAAAAGTGCTAGAAGCAATAGCAATTATTCTGTTGAACTTTACATAAAATTGTGATATAATGAAAAAGATGTAACAGATGTTACAAAAATTTTTATTAAAGTGAGGTCAGAAAAATGAATCGGAAACAAGAACAGAAGATATTTACTATCTTCGCCATCGTGAGTGCTTTTGCTTTGATAGTGGTTGCATGGAACAGTGCATGGTGGCAGGGCTTCGCAAAAGCAAATAACCAGATGCAGATTGTTGACAACAATAATCTGCAAGCAGATGTGACAAACCAAACTATTCAAGATGTGGCTAAAGAACAGGAAAGATATGATGAATACAGCTTTATAGCAAGTTTTCATGAGGGCCTGGCTTATGCAAAGAAGGAAGTTGAAGGTAGCTATTGGCAAAAATATGGATATATTGACACCGAAGGCAAAGAAGTAATTGTATGTAAATATCAGTGGGCAAACAATTTCAGCGATGGACTTGCAGCAGTTACAGAAGATGGAAAAAAATATGGCTATATTGACCATCAAGGAAATTGGGTGATTGAGCCAATATTAGACCATGCAAGGGACTTCAAACAAGGTAAAGCAAGGGTACAAATAGGCATCAATTGGTATGTTATTGACAAAGAAGGAAACATCTTGGAAGAAGAAAGTAAATCATGATTAAATTTTATGAGAGTTTTTCTGAAATTAAAAAGGAGGAGGATGTGCAAAGATTTTTGCACATCCTTTTCCTTTTAGGTTATAAATCCAAAAAAGTAGACATATATTCTAATAAAACAAAAAGAAGGAGAAAATTATGTTTATCGTATTTAATAAACAAAAAATATATTCTTATCTAGTAGCGCTTAGCACTGTAGTTATTTTATTTGTTATTGCTTTTGCTGTAACAAATTCACCAAAGGATGTACTTCAAACATCTATAAATGCACAAGATGAGAATAATGTGGTAATCAATCAAATAAATAATTAAGTTTTTTTGTATAGCTCCTAGAACATTGGGTATACTTATGCTTAGAATAAGAAGGAGTTTATAGCAATGTCTTTAATCGGTATTTTAACGCAAAATCAAAATAAAGCATATTTAAAAGAAGAATTAAAGAAAAGGAAACTAGAAGATGTATTTTTTCTAACAGAAAGTACAGCACAAAATATGCGTAATGTGAAATTTGACACATTTTTATTAGGAAAGAAGATAACAGAAAAGCAAGAAATGATTAGGGAAATTGCAAAAAGGACAGACTATTTTATACTCAATAGTGATGTGAAAGAAAATTTACCACTTTTAGAAAATCTAGACTTAAAAATTATCACTTATGGGTATAATCAAAAAGCAAGTATAACAACTTCTAGTGTAGAAGATGAGAAAGTTATAGTTTGTTTACAAAGAGGAATTAAGAATATTTATCAAGAAGAAATTGAGCCACAAGAAATGGAACTTGAAATAGATAAAAGTGACAATAATAGTGCTGTTTTAGAACTTGCAAGTTTGCTATTTCTTTACTCTAAAAAGGATTAAAAGGTAAAATTAACATAAAAAATAGAAAAAAATAACATTTTATGTAGACAAAACCAAAAATATGTAGTATAATAGGTATTGTACTAGGGGATTCCTAGTCTAAAACTTATATACTATGAATAAACTAAATAAGAAACAAAGGTAGGGAGGAAAACAAATTGAATACAAATTATGATGATAATAACCATTTAGTATTGGTTGGAAAGGTAACAAGTGACAAAAGATTTAGTCATGAAATCTATGGAGAGAAGTTCTACATCTTTGATTTAAGCGTACCTCGTTTAAGTGGAAATGCAGACAATATTCCAGTTACAATTTCTGAAAGATTATTAACCATAAAAGATTTAGTAATTGGAAGTAAATTAGAAATTGATGGACAATTTAGATCATATAACAGTTATGATCAAGAGAAAAACAGATTAATTCTAACTGTTTTTGCAAAAGATATTAATTTCTTAGAAAATCAAGAAGAGGAAGTAGAAGTTAGTAACGAAATTGTATCAAATGAAGTAACTTTAGATGGATATATTTGTAAAAAGCCAATTTATCGTAAAACTCCATTTGGAAGAGAAATTTCAGATATTTTACTAGCAGTTAATAGAGCATATAACAAATCTGACTATATTCCATGTATTGCATGGGGAAGAAATGCTAGATTCTGTGAAAACATCCCAGTTGGAACAGAAGTTAAAATCATCGGACGTGTTCAATCAAGAGAGTATGAAAAGAAATATGAAGATGGTACAGTAGAAAAGAAAGTGGCTTATGAAGTATCTGTATCAAGCTTAGAAGTAGCAAATCAAGAAAATAATGAAAATGGGGAAGAAAATACAGAAGTAGCTGAAAATCAAGAAGCTATCTAAAAAATAAAAAGTAAAGCAATTCTAATTTTAAGAAGTTAGAATTGCTTTTTGTTATACAATAAAATCGTGAAGAATTAATTTTCTTCACGATTTGTTTCCTTCTTTACATTTGGTATAACAATAGTCCTATCTTCTTTAGGCTTAGGTTTTTCCACCTCTAAATGCTCACGAACAGGGGAAATATCTAAATCTCCATCTCCAGTTATTACTTCTATTTTTTTTGGTGCTTCTTCTTTTTTTTCTTCGTCCATTTTGACATCACTCCACTCTCTAATCTAAATTAATCTTATCACAAGCAAAAAACAATGTCAATATTTCTGTGAATAGCTTGACATAAAGCGGTAAGCGTGGGATAATATTGTAGGAAGGAAATTAGAGAAATGGAAATTAACAAAGCAAAAGGAATGATAGAAGCAATACTTTTTGCAGCAGGTAGAGAAGTGAAAATTAAAGAATTAATGCTTGCACTAGAAGCAAATTCAGAAGAAATTATTAGTATTGTAGAAAGTATGAAAAATGAATATCAACAAGAAAATAGAGGGCTTCAAATTATCAATGTAGGTGAAGCCTATCAGTTATGTACAAAAAAAGAATATTATGAAGTGATTTATAGTATATTTGATAAAAGAAACAAACCAAACTTATCACAAGCAGCATTAGAGACATTAGCAATTATTGCATATAATCCACGTATTACGAGAGCAGAGATAGAGTCTGTTCGTGGTGTTGGTTCTGATGCAACTATTTATAAATTATTAGAATATCATTTGATAGAAGAAACAGGAAAACTAGATGCACCAGGAAAGCCAGGTACTTATGGGGTAACACCAGAGTTTTTTAGAATGTTTGGATTTAATAGTTTAGAGGAACTTCCAGAACTACCAAGATACAAAGTAGATGAGAATCAACAAATTGTAATTGATGATGTTATAGAAGAACAAGATAAAGTCAAAAACGATAATGAAAATAACGAAGAAGAAGCTCAAAATGAGGCTCCAATGCCCGCAAGGGAAGAAAATGATGAGAAAAGTGAAAGAGAAAATTAAACTTCCGGGGGACATACCTTGTCCCTTAGCGGGGACACATCTTAACTATGAAGGAGCGACCTTAGGGAAAAATGTGTCCTCGTTAGAAGACATAAAATAGTAGAGAAAGGAAGAAATGAAAATGAGTAAAGAAAAAGAATTTGTAAAAGAAATTACAAATATTGAAGATGATTTTGCACAATGGTATACAGACATTGTAAAAAAAGCAGATTTAGCAGATTATACAGACACAAAAGGCTGTGTAGCAATTAAACCTTATGGATATGCTATTTGGGAAAATATCCAAAAATATGCTGATGATTTATTTAAAAAATCAGGAGTAGAAAATGTATATTTACCATTATTAATTCCAGAGAGTTTATTGCAAAAAGAGAAAGATCATGTAGAAGGATTTGCGCCAGAAGTAGCATGGGTAACACAAGGTGGAGGAGAAGAATTAGAAGAAAAACTATGTATTCGTCCAACTTCTGAAACTATGTTTTCCAACCTATATTCTAAATGGCTAAGTTCATGGAGAGATTTACCAATGGTATATAACCAATGGTGTAGTGTATTAAGATGGGAAAAAGAAACAAGACCTTTCTTACGCTCTAGAGAATTCTTATGGCAAGAAGGTCATACAATACATGCAACAGAAGAAGAAGCAAGACAAAGAACTATTCAAATGTTAAATATTTATGAGCAAGTAATAGAGGAATTATTAGCTATTCCAGTAGTAAAAGGAGAAAAGACACCAAGTGAGAAATTTGCAGGAGCAGATAATACCTATACAGTAGAAACTATGATGCATGATGGAAAGGCATTACAATCTGGAACTTCTCATTATTTTGGTCAAAATTTCACAAAACCATTTGAAGTAAAATTCCAAAATAAAGAGGGAAAAGAAGAGTATGCTTATCAAACTTCTTGGGGAATAAGTACAAGATTAATTGGTGGAGTTATCATGGCACATGGAGATAACAGAGGACTAAAACTACCACCAAGAGTGGCACCTATTCAAGTAGTTATTGTACCAATTGCAGCACATAAAGAAGGTGTTACTGAAAAAGCACAAGAAGTATACCAAATGCTTGAGGAAAATTATAGGGTGAAATTAGATTTAAGAGATAATTATTCTACAGGATATAAGTTCAATGATTGGGAAATGAGAGGGGTTCCAGTACGTATTGAAATGGGACCAAGAGATATTGAAAATGGTATATGTATTGCTGTTAGAAGAGATACACTAGAAAGACAAGAAATAAAACTAGAAGAATTATCTAGTGAATTAGGAATTCTTTTAGAAGATATTCAAGCAAATATGTTTGCAGAATGTAAAAAGAGATTAGAAGAAAAAACGACAGTTGCTACTAACATGGAAGAATTTGCTAAGAACATGGAAGAAAATCAAGGATTTGTGAAAGCCATGTGGTGTGGAGAAGAAGCATGCGAAGATAAAATCAGAGAGTTAACAGGTGCAAAATCAAGATGTATTCCATTTGAGCAAGAACATATTTCAGATACTTGTGTATGTTGTGGTAAAAAGGCAGATAAAATGGTAGTATGGGGTAGACAATATTAGTGTCAGTTAGGGGACGTTCCTTTTTCTGACAAAAGTGTCAGACTGGGGACACACCTTCAATATGAATGTAATAAAGATATAAAGAAAAAAGAACAGTTCGGCTGTTCTTTTTAGTATATATAACGATTTTTACTCATTTATTCAACGAATTCAAAATTTCAGGGTAGATACGGTAAGCATTTTCTTTCCAGTTATCTACTATTTTTTTTGCTTCCTCACGAGAACCAGCAAAAACACTAACTTCAAAAATACAAGTGTTATTTTCATTAATCTTACAAGTTACAGTATAATCATTTTCACTTCTAGGAGTAAATTCAGCTACAATGGATTCTTCTTCAGCAGTAGAGGTGAGTTCTCTCTGAAAGCTAGTATCTACTTTTAATTTCATAATACCGAGGTAACATATCATCGGTTAATTCTAAAGCCTCTTGACCTTTTTCTGTAATAGAATAGGTATGTTTTCCATCTATATCAAATCGAGCGATATATTGATTTTCTAATAAATCTAGTAAGAATTGTTGAAAATAAAAATAGTTCATATCCATAACAGAGAGAACTAACCTAAGTAGTCCATCATTGGTAATGGGATTTTCTAATTTATTTAAAATGTATAAAATTAATACTTTGTTTTCTGCTAAAACTTCTCCGTCTTGTGTTAATTTCACGTTTTTCACTCCTTTAAGGCTTTTCTAAGGAATACAATTGCCTTACGGCAATTGTATCAATCATCCGTAATTCGCTTTGCTTCACACGGCTGACTGAATTATAACACAAACTATTTAAAAATACTATTCTTTTTGCAATAAAAATGATATACTAAAATAGAAAGAAAAAATAAAGGAAAGAAAAAGATGAAAACACTATATGAACTGCTAGAAGTAAGTGAAAATGCTTCGAAAGAAATTATTGAAAAAGCATATAAAGTACTAGCTAAAAAATATCATCCTGATTTGCAGGCAGAAGGAGAAAAACTAGAAGCGGAAAAGAAGATGAAGCAAATCAATGAAGCATATGAAGTATTAAGTGACGAGACGAAAAGAAAAGAGTATGATTTAAAATTAATAGAAGAAAGAAGGCAAGAAGAAGCAAAAAAACAACCACAGCCAAGTTATAGTCAAAATCCATATGAACAGCCAAATCAAACTTATACAAAGCCAATGTCAGAGCAAGAATATAGAGAAGCTTTAAAAAGGCAGTATCAAGAAAGAAGAGAAGAGCAAGAAAGACAAAGGCAAATGCAAGAGCAGTATGAACAAAGATACCAGCAAGCATATGAGGGATATTTAAGAAGTTTAGGGTATAAAATCAAATATAAGTGGACATGGAAAAGATTTAAAGATTTGATGATTACTATTTTTATTATTATTGTCATTTGCGCTATTTTATGGTTCTTTCCGCCAACCAATAAATTAATCATGGATTTTTACAATTCAAATTCTATTATTCAGGCAGTAATAGAGACTATAGGTAATGTATTTAAGGGGATTTGGAATGGTATTTGTGTAGTATTTCAAAAAAATAAATAACCTCTATACAAAATACATAAAATATGATAATATGGACAAAACTATGAAAGAAAGGAAGAAGAATTATGAAAAAAGTTATCATTGGAGTAGTAGCAATTGCTATCATTGCATTAGTTGTTGTTGGAATTGTAATGGTAAGTGGAAAAAATAAGGAGAATGGAGGAGAAACCACTAATGCAAAAATGCAAACAACACAAGAAATGCAAGACACACTAAACAGCATTTACACAAAATTAGGGGACAAGCTTCCATCTATTGAAACAAGAGAAATTGATGTGACAGATGAACTAGCAGTAAAAGCAGCAACAGGTTTACAATCAACACAAAATGTAGAAGCACTTGTACTATCAGAGCCTATGATGAGCTCACAAGCATATTCAGCAGTATTTGTAAAAACCGCTAAAGGTGCAGATGTTGAGAAAATGAAACAAGAAATGCTTGACAATATTGACACAAGAAAATGGATTTGTGTAACAGCAGAAAAAGTATATGTTACAAACCATGAAAACATTATCTTTTTAGTAATGGCAAGTGAAGAATGGGCAAAACCTGTATATGATGAATTCAAAAGTGCAGTAGACGGAAAAGTAGGAAAAGAACTACAAAAAACAGAAGAAATTTAGGAGGAAATTGTGCTTTTTTCAAGTATTAGCTTTTTATATTATTTTTTACCGTGTGTATTAATTCTATATTTAGCAGTACCAACAAAATACAAAAATACAATATTACTAATAAGCTCCCTATTGTTTTACTTCTATGGGGAGCCTATTTATATATTAGTAATGATTGGATCAATATTATCTGCTTATATACACCGGAATTTTGATGGAAAAATATCCAAAACAGAAAAAGATATTTTTAACTACATCTGTTATCATTAGCTTAGGTGCTCTTATTGTATTTAAATATTCAGACTTTATGATTGCTAATTTTAATGGAGTGTTTGGTACAAAAATAGCATTATTAAATTTAGCACTGCCAATTGGAATTTCTTTTTATACTTTTCAAGTATTAAGCTATATTATAGATATCTATAACGGAAAAGTGGCTGCACAAAGGAGTTTGATTAAACTAGCAACCTATGTGTCATTATTCCCACAATTAATAGCAGGTCCAATTGTACGATATACAGATGTAGAAAAAGAACTTACCAAAAGAGAACATACCTTTGAAAAGTTTTCTTTGGGAATTAGAAGATTTATTATAGGACTTTCTAAAAAAGTACTAATTGCCAATAGTTTAGGAGAACTATGCCAAATCTTTTTAGCAACAGATGAGAAGAGTATAGTATTTTATTGGATTTATGGAATTGCCTTTAGTCTTCAAATTTACTTTGACTTTTCTGCTTATTCCGATATGGCAATAGGGCTAGGGAAGATGCTGGGCTTCGACTTCTTGGAGAATTTTAATTATCCATATATTTCAAAAAGCATTACAGAATTTTGGAGAAGATGGCATATTTCACTTAGCCAATGGTTTAGAGATTATGTGTATATTCCACTTGGTGGAAATCGAGTAGGAAAAGTAAAACTCATTCGCAATATTTTTATTGTATGGATGCTAACAGGTTTATGGCATGGGGCTAATTGGACATTTATTCTATGGGGATTATTATTTGGAGTTTTATTAATTATTGAAAAGACGTTTTTATTAAAGATATTAGAAAAGATACCAAAGATATTTCAACATATTTATGTACTATTTATTGTCATGATAAGCTTTATTATTTTTAATGGTAATGATATAGGACAAGCATTGGCACAAATAGGAGGACTATTTGGAGCAAATGGAGAAGCTGTGATGAATTCCTATACTTTGTATTATTTAAAAAGTTATTTTGTAATTCTTGTACTTGGATTAATTGGTGCAACACCATTTTTGAAAAACAAGATTAGTCAATTAAAAGAGAAAGCAAAAATAAGGAAGGTAATAAACTTTTTAGAGCCAATTGTATTAATTTGCTTATTAATATTTGTGACAGCTTACTTAGTAGATAATTCCTATAACCCATTTTTGTATTTTAGATTTTAAGGAGAAAGTTATGTCAGATAAAACAAAAAATGTAGTAGTAACATTTACATTTTTATTAGTGCTAGTATTATTTTTTGTCATCAACTTATGTACCAAAGACATAGAAATATCTTATGCAGAAAGAAGAAAACTTGCACAGTTTCCCAAGATAACAGTAAAGAAGTTATTAGATGGCAGTTTAGGACAAGATTTTGATAAATACAGTACAGACCAAATGATAAAAAGGGAAGACTTTAGAAAATTAAAAGCAGCATTAGAACTAGATGTATTTAGAAAAAAAGACAATCATGATATTTATTTATATCAAGATAGTTTGGTTAAAATAGAATATCCATTAAATGAAGTATCTATATCTAATGCAACTAATAAAATAAATGCTATTCAAAATGACTATTTACAAGGGATGAAATGCTATTATACAATTGTTCCAGATAAGAATTACTTTGTTAGCAGAGAAGAATATATTGGTATGGACTATGAAAAAATGGAAGCAATAATGGAACAAAACTTAAAAGGAATGGAATATATCCCTATTTTTGATTGCTTACAATTAAAAGATTATTATGTAACAGATATTCATTGGAAGCAAGAAAATTTACAAAAGGTAGTAGATAGAATTAGTACAAAAATGAATTTTAAAAACAGAATGCATGCTAATTATACAAAACAAGATGTAATTGAGTTTGATGGTGTGTATGCAGGGCAGTTAGCAGTTAAAACAGCAAAGGATAAGATTTGTGTTAGTACAAATGAAATCCTAGAAAATGCAACCGTATATAACTATGAAAATAAGAAAGAAACTAAAATATATGACAAAGAAAAACTAAGTAGCAATGACAAGTATGATATTTACTTATCAGGACCAACACCACTAATTACTATAACCAATCCAAAAGGAGAAGAAGGAAAAGAGCTAGTAGTATTTAGAGATTCTTTTGCTAGTAGTCTAGTTCCTTTATTTACAGAGGCTTATTCTAAAATAACATTAGTAGATATTAGATATATGAGAAGTAAAGATATTGGAAACTATATAGAATTTGAAGACCAGGATATATTGTTTATTTATAGTACAACAGTTTTAAATAATAGTAGTACATTCAAATAAAAGGAGGAAGCAATATGGGAGGAATTAGTGTTATACTTTTAATGGGAATATTATCAGCAATTTTTTATATTTTTCTTGCAATATTTTTACTCATTATCCTATATCAAATTATGACTTACGTTTTTGAAAGTATTGCGATTATGGAAATGAGTAAAAACTTAGAATATAAAGCAGTGGGAACAGCATGGATACCATTTTATAATAAATATCTATTAGGAAAAATTGCAGGACATAAAATTTTAGGGAGCATGGTAGCAGTATTAAATGCTGTAATGGCAGTAACTTGCTTTTGGAGTTATATGCAAGGTAATATGATTTTATTCGGAATATTTTTAATTTGTATATTGATTAGTTTTGTATTAGATGTTATTATAGCACACAAAATATATACAAAAGCAATCGGCAAATACGGTGATATTTTTACTGTATTTAGTGTACTAACTTTAGGATTTTTGAGACCAATATTTCTTTTTGCGATAAGAAGTAAAGTAAAAAAAGAAACTTAAGCAGAAGATATTGACATAAAAATTTAGATATTATATAGTACCCCTTACATGAGAAGATAAGGGGCTTTTATTTTGCCAAAATGGAGGAGGAAATAATGAACATACAATTATCGGAACATTTTACGTATAAAAAATTAATTCAGTTTACTATACCAACTATTATTATGATGATATTTACTTCCATTTATGGCGTAGTAGACGGACTATTTGTATCAAACTGTGTAGGCTCAGATGCCTTTGCAGGAGTGAACTTAATTATGCCAGCGATTATGATTTTAGGTTCAATAGGTTTTATGATAGGTACAGGTGGAAGTGCCCTAGTTTCTAAAACAATAGGGGAGGGAAACAAAGAAAAAGCAAATAGGTATTTTTCTATGCTTCTTTATGTGGTTACGATTATAGGTTTCATTTTTACAGTTATAGGGCTTATTGTAATGGAACCAGTAGCAAAACTACTAGGAGCGGAAGGAAATCTTGTAGAGATTTGTGTAACTTATGGTAGAACTTTAATTATTGCACTAATACCTTTTATGCTACAAAACTGTTTCCAAAGTTTCTTAATTGTAGCAGAAAAGCCAAGAATGGGACTAATCATTTCCATTATAACTGGTGTGCTAAATATGATCTTAGACTTTCTGTTTATCTATGTTTTTAAAATGGGAGTTTTTGGAGCAGCAGTTGCTACAGGAATTAGTCAATTGATAGGAGGAATTGTACCACTTATTTACTTTATAAAGAAAAGTGAAACCTTGAAATTAGTGAAAACAAAATTTGAATTAAAGCCAATCTTACAAGCATGTGCCAATGGTTCTTCTGAAATGGTGACGAATATTTCCATGTCATTAGTAAATATGCTATACAATTTACAATTAATGAAATATGCTGGGTCAGATGGAGTAGTAGCTTATGGAATTATTATGTATGTTAGCTTTATCTTTTCAGGAACTTATATGGGATACTCCATAGGTTCAGCACCAATTGTAGGATATCATTATGGAGCAGAAAATAAAGAAGAATTAAAAAGCTTATTGAAAAAGAGTTTGAAGCTTTTAACAATTACATCAATTGTCATGACAGCAATAGGAGAATTATTAGCCAAGCCATTAGCAAGTATATTTGTTAGTTATGATGCAAATCTATTAGATATGACAACAAATGCCATACGCATATTTTCAATTTCTTACTTAATTAGTGGAATTAATATTTTTGCATCATCTTTTTTTACTGCATTAAACAATGGAGTGGTTTCAGCAGCTATTTCATTTTTAAGAACACTACTTTTCCAAATAGCAATGATATTTATACTTCCACTTATTTGGGGATTAAATGGTATTTGGATTGCAGTTATTTTTGCAGAAGTATTAGCATTAATAGTTAGTATCACCTTCCTTGTAGTAAATAGGAAAAAATACCAATATATTTAAAAATAGGGCAGATAATTTCTTGAAAATTATCTGCTTTTGTAATATGATATGGAAATAAATAATGAAGAAGAGGAAAAATGAAAGAGTTTATTAAAAAGAATTTAAAGTGGTTTATCTTATTAATCTGCTTAGTTGGATTTTTAAAGCTAGCAGAAGATGTGTTTAGTAAGGAAATATTACAAGCAGATATTGTAGGATATGAGTTAATATCTAGCTTTCTCATATCAGATTTTGCTACACCAATTGCAAAATTGATTACTAATTTTGGTGGAGCGCTAGTTTTAATAGGAACTACCATTATTTTAGTTATTAGTATTAAAAATAGAAGAATAGGACTTTCTATTATCGCCAATTTAGGTATTGTAACAGGTTTGAATATTGTATTAAAACAAATTGTGCAAAGACCAAGACCCACAGAATATAGAATTGTTAATGAAACAGGTTATAGTTTTCCATCAGGGCATTCTATGGTTAGTATGGCTTTTTATGGATTTTTGATTTATCTTATTTATAAGTATGTGAAGAATCAGTATTTGAAAATAGGGTTGATTACATTTTTAAGCATTCTAATTATTTCTATTGGAATTAGTAGAATTTATTTAGGAGTACATTATACAAGTGACGTCATGGCAGGTTTTTGCATATCAGTTTCCTATTTAGTGCTATATATAAGTAGTGTAAGCAATTGGATAAAGGCAAGTGATTAATTCATAATTACTTGCTTTTATGTTATAATTTAGAAAAAATGGAGGAAAAAATAAGATGGAAAAATGGTTGAAATGGGCTATTGAAATACAGAGTTTAGCACAAGCAGGGCTTGCATATACACAAAATGTTTATGATATAGAAAGATATGAAAGATTAAGAGAGATAGCAGCAGAAATGATAGGAGAAAAAAGTGATATTAGTTTGGAAAAAGTAAAAGATTTATTTTGCAATGAAACAGGTTACCAAACACCAAAGCTAGATACAAGAGCTGCTATATTTCAGGATAATAAAATTCTATTAACTCATGAAATGAATGGAACTTGGTCATTACCAGGTGGTTGGGTAGATGTATTAGAATCTGCAAAATCGAATACCATAAAAGAAGTAAAAGAAGAAACAGGATTAGATGTAGAAACGGTAAAATTAATTGCCGTGCAAGATAGAAATAAACATAATAGACCAGTGTATGCTTATGGAATATGGAAGGTATTTGTTTTGTGTGAACGAATTGATGGAGAATTTGTAGAAAATATTGAAACAACAGAAATAAAATATTTTGGCTTAGAGGAATTGCCAGATAATTTAGCAGAAGAAAAATGTACAAAAGATCAAATAGAAATGTGTTTTCAAGCAAGGAAAGATGAAAATTGGCAGGTACAATTTGATTAATAATTGAGAAAATATTTTAGAACTATTGACTTGGAGTTAACTATAAGTGGTATATATACTGTAAAGAAATTGATAGTAGGAGGCAAATTATGAATAAATTAATTGTATATTTTTCATATACCAATAACACAAGGATGATAGCTAATAGAATTAAAGAAAAATTAGAATGCGATATTTTAGAGGTTAAAACAGTTATGCCATATTCACAAGATTATGAGACAGTAGTTAATGATGAACAAAACAGTGAGGCAAGTAATCACTTACCAGAAATTCAAAAGATAGATGTAGATTTAAGTAAGTATGATGAAATGATTATAGGAACTCCAGTATGGTGGTATAGACCAGTGCCAGCGATTAGAACCTTTCTAAGCCAAAATAATTTATCAGGAAAAGTGATTAAACCCTATGCTACAAATGCAGGTTGGCTTGGTAAAACTTTTCAAGAAATAAAAATGCTTTGTCCGAATTCAGAAGTAGAGGAAGGTATGAATATTGTGTTTGAAAGTTATAGTGATAAATTAGTTACAAAAGAACAAGAAATTGAAAATTGGATAAATCAGTTATAGAAAAAAGAAGCAGGTGATTGATAGTCACTTGCTTTTAAGATATAATAGGGATAAAAGATAGGAGAAATAATATGAATATTTATGATATTTTAAAAGAATTAGATATAAGATATGAAGAAATAGAACATAAAGCCACATATACAGCAGAGGAAGCATTACAAGAGAATATTGCTAATAGAATTGATGGAATAGGATGTAAAAATTTATTTGTCAAAAGCAAAAATAAATATTATCTCATTTTTATAAAAGCAGAGAAGAGAGCAGAACTAAAGCTTGTAGCGGAGTTGTTAAATGAAACGAGATTGAGTTTTGCAAGTGAGAAGGAATTAAAAGATATATTAAATCTTACAATAGGTAGTGTCACACCATTTGGATTAGTAAATGATAGGGAAAATTTAGTAACATTATTAATAGACAAAGAATTAGAAAATCAGAAGGTTTTAGTTCATCCTAATGTGAACACAAAAACAGTATCTATACAGCTAAGTGATTTAATCAAATTAGTAGAGCATATCAAACATCAATATATTTTATTTTAAAGTTGTAAAATCAGGAAGGGAATGTTATAATTAATCTCGCTTTAAATTAGAGAAACGGAGGAGAGGAAAGAAATATGGGAAAGAAGTTAAAAATTATTATAGAAAATTGTCCACAAAATCATAAATGTCCTGCTGTGAAGGTTTGCCCAGTAGGAGCATTAACACAAAAAGACTTTGAAGCACCAGAAATTGATTATGAGAAATGTATTAGATGTGGCAAATGTTCTAATTTTTGTCCTAAAAAAGCATTAGTGCTACATGAGGAGGAAAGCAAGTGATAGTTTCAATCTTTTTTATTATTGTAGGATTTGCACTTCTGGTTTTAGGAGCTGATTGGTTAGTAAATGGAGCAAGTAGGATAGCGAAGAAGTTTCATATTCCAGAAATCATCATAGGACTTACTATTGTTTCAATAGGGACATCCATGCCAGAGCTATTTGTTAGTACAACATCAGCTTTAGAAGGACTTTCTGATATGTCTATTGGAAATGTAGTTGGAAGCAATTTATGTAATTTGTTACTCATATTAGGACTTTCCACTATTATAAAACCAGTTAAATTTCAAAAAGAAACTAGACTTTATGAAATTCCTATGTGCTTGGTATTTACTGTAATTTTCATTATTCTTTGCAATACAGGTGGAACAATTAATAAAGTAGAAGCAGTACTGTTACTTCTTTTATTCTTACTATTCATTACTTATACTATTTTTATGGCAAAGAAACAAAACAGTCAAGAAAAGCAGGAAGAAGTAAAAACACAAAAGAAGTTATTGCCAATTTTAAAAGATATCTTATGGATTGTATTAGGTGTTATAGGATTAAAAATTGGTGGAGATTTAGCTGTAAATAATGCTGTTAATATTGCTAACTATTTTGGAGTTAGTGAGAAAATCATTGGTTTAACGATACTTGCAGTAGGGACAAGTCTTCCAGAATTAGTAACAAGTGTAACTGCAGCGATTAAAGGTAATAGTGATATTGCAATTGGAAATATTATTGGTTCTAACATATTTAATATGTTACTAATTATTGGTGTGGCTGCTTTTATTAATCCAATTAGCTATAACTTTAGTTATAACATGGATTTAATAGTATTAGTAGTAGCAACATTAATTTTAGCGTTATTCCCAGTCATTCCACCTAAAAATGAAATGAGTAGAGCAAATGGAATAATTTATTTCTTAATGTATGTAGGATATATAGGATATTTATTAGTAAATTAATTAACATAAGGGAGCAGAGATGCTCTCTTTTATTTTTAAGAAAACTTAAAAGGAAATATTGACATATAGATTATTATATAGTATAATGCAAACAATAGTTTTGAGAAAAATGAACAGAGTTTAAACATAGCAATAGATGTAGCTAACTAAATTTTTATGGAAAAGGAAGTGGTTGTATGGACGAAAAAAAGAATGAAATTATCTTATTTGAAAATCAAGGTGTGAAATTGGAGGTTAATTTAAAAGATGAAACAGTATGGCTTACTCAAAAACAAATGGCAGAGTTATTTAATAAAGACAGAAAAACAATAACAAGACATATTCAAAATGTATACACAGACGAGGAGTTAGAAGAGAATGCAGTATGCTCATTTTTTGAGCATACTGCCGAAGATGGAAAAAGATATAAAGTCCAATATTATAATCTTGATATGATTATTTCTATTGGATATCGTGTAAAATCAGCACAAGGTATTGCTTTTAGAAAATGGGCTACGAAGATCTTAAAAGACTATATGTTAAAAGGATATGCTGTAAACCAAAAAAGATTAGAATATTTAGAAAAGACAATAAAATTAATAGATATAGCAAATCGTATGGATGAAAGATTAGAAAATCATGATGCAAAAGAAATATTAAAAGTAATTGGAGAATATTCAAAAGCATTAGATTTATTAGATGATTATGATCACAAAACATTAAAGAAGATAAAGGGAAATATTGATGAAAGGAAAATTGAATATAATCAATGTATAGAAGTTATTAATAAGCTTAGATTTAATGAAGAAAGTACATTGTTTGCTGTTGAAAGAGAAAAAGGATTAGAGTCAATTATAGGGAATATTTATCAAAGTTTTGGTGGACAAGATATATACAAAAGCATAGAAGAAAAAAGTGCTAATTTTTTATATTTAATAGTAAAGAACCATGTATTTACAGATGGGAATAAAAGAATTGCAGCAACTTTATTTATCTATTTCTTAAACTTTTATGATATTTTATATAAAAATGGTGAACAAACCATTGATAATAACACTTTAGCAGCATTAACATTATTGATAGCAGAATCAAATCCAAAGGAAAAAGAGATAATGATAGACTTAGTAATGAATTTTCTAAATAATGATTAATTATAATGCTACTCAAATATTACAACCTAATATAGACATCATAAAAATAAAATAGAATGGTAAAAGATGGATAGTACATAACTATCTGTCTTTTTTATAGCATGCAATATTTAAAGTATAGGAATAGATTTTTTCAACCATTGAACTAAAAGAATAGATATAGTATAATATTCAATATGAAAATGATAAGAAAGATATTTATAGTAATTGTTATAATTTTTATATTAATTCTAGTAGCTTTAAGTGTAATATTAATCTATGATAAAAATAAAAAGAGTTATTGTGCCGAGGACTTTGGAATTGAGATATTAACTAGTCAAACAGATTATGATAAGGATGGCATAGATGATTATACAGATATTTTGCAAGGAGCAAAGATTGAAGCAAAGAATAAACCAAGATATAAAAGTGCATATTATGCAGGGGGCTATCCACCAGATGATGAGGGAGTATGTACAGATGTCATTTGGAGAGCATTAAAAAATGCAGGATATTCGTTGAAAGAAATGGTGGATGAAGACATAAAAAATAATGTAAAGGAATATCCACGAGTTGCAGGAAATCCAGATACTAACATAGATTTTAGAAGAGTGCCAAATTTGAAAGTATATTTTGAAAGAAATCAGTTAGTATTAACTACAGATTTATCTAAAATCGAGGAATGGCAACCAGGGGATATAGTGATCTTTGGTACATCACATATAGGAATTATTTCAGATAAAAGAAATAAAAATGGGATACCATATTTAATACATAATGGAGGGCAACCGATAAGAGAAGAAGACATATTAGAAAGATACAATGAATATGAACCGATTACAGGGCATTATAGAATGAAATAGTAATTTATAAAATGAAAGGATTTTAGTATGAATAAAGAAATAGAAGAGTTAATAGCGGCTGCTGATAAAGCGATAAAAGAAGAAAGATTTGATGATTTAAAGGAGTTTTATACAGAGGATGCTGTACTTGTAGTAAAGCCAGGACTAGAAGTTAAAGGTAAAGAGGCTATTAAAGAAGCATTTATAAAAATTGCTGACTATTTTAATAATAGTGTAGTTCCAACACAAGGAAAAATGTTAATGGTTGAGGCAGGAGATACAGTATTGGTCTTATCCCAAACTTTATTAGATGCAGAAAATAAAGAAAGTTCTGAATATAGTATGGATCGTAGAGCAACTTATGTGTATAGAAAGATTGATGGGAAATGGTTATGTGCTATAGATAATTCTTATGGAACAACATTACTTGATTAAAGGATGCAAATAAGTAGGAAGATTATTGGTATTACAAAACAAGTAAGAAAACAGATAAATAAGAGTTTTGGTGACACTGTTGATGTTGTGATAAGAGTACGATAGATTGGAAAGGAAACCATATATGTATTATCCAAAACAAATACCATATTTACTAGACAAAGAATTTAAAGAAAATGTAGCATATACAGAATATCATATTGAAGAATTAGAAGACTATTGCATGTGTATTTGGACAATGAAGTCCAAGAAAATATTAGACAAAACCATAGCTAACAATATTTTACCAGATGCTTGTATTGATATTGTAATAGACTTTGCAAAACGTACCATCTGTTTTGCAGGATTTAGCAAAGAAACAGAGCCCTTCCAATTAAAACAAAATATAGACTATATGGGTGTTAGATTAAAACCAAGTATATTTTATTCGCTTTTTCATATAGGAGCAGATAAGATAATGGATAAAGAGATACCTTTTAATGAAATAGAAAAAGAGATTAGTTTGGAGGCTATACTAAATTTAAAAGATATAGGTGAAAGAATAGAATACTTGAAAGGCTATTTGCTTGAAAAAACAAGAAATCAAAAAGAAATGCAATTTGTAGAACTAGTGGAGGAATTATATAAAAGTCCAAAAGAGCAAAGTGTTATAGAGATAGCAGAGAAGTTTGGCTATCATGAAAGACATTTATATAGGGTATTTAAAACAAATTATGGAGTAGCACCTAAAGTTTTATTAAATATATTAAGATTGCATTTATGTTTGACTTTCATGCTAGAAGAAAATAAGGATTTAGTAGAAATTGCATGCCTTTGTGGATTTTATGACCAATCTCATTTGATTAGAGAAATTAAGAAATACACAGGGATTTCTCCGTTAAAAATGTTGAGAAACTATCAGTAAAAAAATGTCCGTTTTTTACAATACAATTTTAATCTGCTTACATATAATCCTAATGGAGGTAGAAAAAGATGTACGAAACAATTACAACTAATATTATGGTTAAAAATGTAAAAGAAACAATACAATTCTATGAAGAAAAGTTAGGATTTCAAAAGGTGTTAAGTGTTCCAGAAGAGGGAGAAGTTTTGAATTTTGCTATTTTAGTTAAGGACAAAATTTCAATTATGTTACAAGAACAAACCAATTTACTTGAAGAATATCCAAGTTTAAAAACAGGAGAAATTGTGCCAACATTTACTCTATTTATAACAGTAAACAATGTAGAAGAGATGTATCATAGCCTAAAAGAAAAAGTAAAAATTGCAAAAGAACTTCACAAAACTTTTTATGGGAAAGATGAATTTGCTATTTTTGATAATAACGGAAATATTTTAACGATATCTTGTTAAAATGGTAAGCGAAAATATAGAAGAAAGCAGGAAAATAGAGATATTAGAGGAGAATATAGAGAAATTTATCCAAGAATTGAGTAAGTAGCTAATTGCAAGCTACTTACTTTTATGTTATGATGTAAAAAATAGAAGGGAGAAAAATATGGAAAAGAGTAATCAAAAAGTAGAAATTAAGAAAAATACAATTGTTGCTGTTCTATTTTCATCATTATTGTTTGTAGGGCTACTAGTATGTGTAATTTGTGACTTTGCAATTTCTAATCAATTTACTTGGTCTAGAATTACAACAAGTTCTATTGTTTTTGCATGGTTAGCATTTATTCCTATTATAAAATGGGGAAAAAGAGGGATTAGTAAAAGCCTAATTAGTTTCAGTATTTTTACAATTCCATATTTGTATGTATTAAGTATTTTAGTAAAAGAAAAATCTGTGTTTTCAATAGGAGTAGTTATGTCACTAATTGCAATTTTATATATGTGGTGTATATTTGGCATTTTCAGGAACTTAAAAACTAGAAAAAGGAAGGCAATAGGAATTACTTTTTTATTAGCCATACCTGTTAGTTTTATCATAAATATTGCATTATCTAAAATGATTTTAGAGCCAATTATGGATATGTGGGATGTATTATTAATCGCTATATTACTAGTCCTTGCAAGTATATTTTTTATATGGGATAAGAAAGGTAAGTAGATTATGGGGGAATTGACTTCACTAAAAAATTATATACTCTTCAAGGGACAATTGATAATGTAGAATATAATCAGTTACCAGAAGAAACTAAAAGAGAGTTAAAAGAATTTATAGACCAATGGAAAGAAAACTTGTGAAGGAGAATAGATGAATATTTTAAAACCACAAAATCTTCAAATGAAAGAGTTAGAAAAGGGAAATATTAGTATTTTAAAAGAAGATGAAAAATTAGATTACTATGATTTTGAAAATCAAGAATGTGATAATAGCAGTTTATATGAAGTTGAATTTGAGCATTGTAAATTTAAAAATGTTTGCATGCAAAAGGGGAAATTAGAAAAATGTACTTTTAAAGATGTGATTTTTGATAAATGCAATTTTTCTAACACAGAGTTTTTAGAAACTACGTTTATTCGATGTGAATTCATGGATTGTAAAATTTCAGGTTGTAATTTTGCAGAAAGTAGGCTATATCAAGTTGCATTTCTAGAAAACAATGGAAGTTATATGAATTTTTCGATGACGAGCATAGAAAATATGTTATTGAAAGATACGGGATTAAAGAATAGCTATTTTCAAGAAGTTAAAATGAAAAATACTTATTTTGAAAATGTAGATTTAACACAAGCAAAGTTTTTTAAAACAAGCTTAAGAGATATTGATTTATCTAGTAGCAAAATAGAAGGAATTGCTATTACAATAGAGGATATAAAAGGAGCTACAATAGACCAGTTTCAAGTTATGGATTTGCTTTACTTATTAGGCGTAAAGGTGAAATAAGAATATAGATAAAACACAAAAATTACATGATGAAGTTATTTCTAAAGCAAAAGGGTTCATTTCTTGGGAACATTATTTACAAGATAAAGTATGGACTGATTTTGTACTTTGGGAAACAGAAGAAAATTTGTAGGATATCTGCCTTTTATGATATAATCCTTTTGAAAAATACTTTTAGATGGAGGAAGAAGAAATGGAGAATAAAATATGTCAAAGTTGTGGTATGCCAATAACTTCAAAGGAACAATTAGGTACGAATACAGATGGAAGTATTAGTGAAGATTATTGCAAATATTGCTATGAAAATGGAGAATTTATAGATAAGGTTACTATGGAAGAATATATAGAAATGTGTTCAAAGTATGGAGAACAAGCAGGTATGACTAATGAAGAGATGAAAGAACATTGTGTAAAGTTGTTTCCTAATTTAAAAAGATGGAAATGTACTTGTACTGAGGAATGTGCTAGTGGATATAATCCTAATTGTACTTGTACTAACCCAGAGTGCCATTGTACTGAAAAATAGCAAATTGAAAGTGAGATGAAGTATGATGGATTTAAAGAAAATAGAAAAATTGATTGATAAGCAAAAAGTTAGTTTTATATGTTCTATTGATGAAGAAAAATATCCAAATGTAAAAGCCATGCTAAAACCTAGAAAAAGAATAGGACTAAAAGAGTTTTACTTTTCTACTAATACTTCGTCAATGCGAGTAGAGCAATATAAAAATAACCCTAATGCTAGTATATATTTTTATCACAAAGGGCTAATTAAGTATGTTGGTGTTATGCTAAAAGGAAAAATGGAAGTCCTAACAGACCAAGAAACTAAAAACATGATTTGGGAAAAGGGAGATACCTTGTTTTATAAACAAGGTGTGACTGATCCAGATTATTGCGTTTTAAAATTTACTGCTACAAGTGGTAGATATTATTGTGATCTGAAAACAGAAAATTTTGATATTAAGTAATCGCTAAATTATATTTTAGCAATTAGAAAGATAAGGTAAATTATGGTACATTTAGTATATTGTGATGATAAATCAAAAGAATTAAATAAAATTTTAGATGGTAATAAAACAATGAAGGATATGTATTGCAGTTTATTTGGAATACCAGTTGCAGGAGCAACTTTGCCAGTAATGGCATTTCTATTATTAGGGATATATGGTAAAAATATATTCTTAATAGTATCTACAATCATATTAGGAATAGGGCATATTGGAATACACTTAAATCATAAGAGAGAAGCCGATTAAACTTACAATATATAAGAAAAGGACGAGCAATAAAATGGAAAATATAAAAAGAGAAGAACTAGAGAGATTAGTTGGAGTTGATAAAGTCAATATTTTTTATGATATGGTTGATGCAATAACATTGTTATATGACATGGCTCAAACTTGGAATAATGGTGGTAAGAAATGGGTTTATGAATATAAGTTCAAAAAAGGCGGAAAAACTTTATGTGCATTTTATTTTAAGGAAAATGTGTTAGGTTTTATGATAATCTTTGGGAAAGATGAAAGAACTAAAGTTGAAGAAATAAGAAAAGAACTTTCGTCCGATGTACTAGAAACCTATGATAATGCTCAAACATTTCATGATGGGAAATGGGTTATGTTTGAAATAACTGATGATTCACTATTAGAAGATTTAAAAAAATTACTTTTGATAAAAAGAAAGCCAAATAGAAAATGATTATAAGTTGAAAGAGTGATGTGATATGAAAGAGTTAGTAGACTTTGTCGTGTTAATTATAATATATTTTTTAAAATTTTATAAAAAATGGAAAGCAAAAGGAAGAGATGTATTGCTTGTAAATACTACAATGTATATATATTTATCTTTTGTATTATATTTTACTTTAATGCCTATAGTAACATCCATACCATTTGTATTTAATCACCCATATACACCAATGAATTTAGTTCCATTTGTTGATGTTTTAAATAGTAGGGGAGATTTTATTAGACAGGTAGGGCTAAATGTTATAATGACAGTTCCTTTTGGATTTTTATTACCTTTAACCAAAAAAGAAAATGCCAAGTTATTAAAGGTTGTTTTTTATACTTTTCTATTAAGTTTGAGTATAGAAATACTGCAACCTTTCATAAGTGGTTTTAGGTCATCAGACATAACCGATATAATAACAAATGTAACTGGAGGAATGTTTGGGTATATAATGTATTTCATATTTAAACCACTAACAATTAAAATATTAAATTATATAAAAGATAGATAATGACAAATATCAAAGGAGGTAAATTTATGGCAAGAGTATTAAAGAATAAAGAACTAGTAAATACAAGACTAGCAACAAATTATGGTGGGTGGATGTATTGTGATAAGTGTAATGAAAACATAGGATATTTATGTTATTCTACTTATGATAGATTAGAGTTGAAATATAAATGTAATTGTGGAAGTCAAGGTAGTGCATTTTTAGATTTTGAAGATAGTAAAACAGGTAAAAGTTGTGTTGATGAATTAGTGAATATTAAAAATAGATTATGCTGTCCAAAAGATAGCGAACCTTTAATTACAATATTGGATAAAAAAGTAGCTAACTATGAAATGAGAATTACATGTAAATCTTGTGAAAACATTTATAAAAAAGTAAAATAGAAATTACAATAAGTAGGGCAAGTAATTAAGTTGAAAATTACTTGTCTTTTATGATATAATCGAAACATAAAATAGTAAGTTGTCGCTAAGGTTGAATTTGGAAATTTGAACAAAAAATATAAACTTTGAGGTGGGCTATAAAATATGCTCATCTTTTATTATGTCAATTAAATATTGTATAATATAGATAGAGTTCTATATATTGCAAACTATTAAATAAAAAATGTAAGGAGGTAATTGTCATGAGAGAATTATTTGTAGAAAAAGTAATTGATACAACAGAAGATTTTTTAGACAATAACCAAAGAATAAAATTAAAAGGAATACTTACAGAAATATGCTTAAATTATCAAATTGAAATGATAGAACAAACTAAAAAGCAAGAAACACAAAAGAATAATACAGATATATTGAATAAATTCATATCATCTAAAGAAATTGAAGGTTGCTCAACTAGAACTTTAAATTACTATAAAGATAATATAACCAAAATGCTAGATACAATAAATCTTCCAATAGATGAAATTACTACTGAAATATTAAGAAACTACTTAGCTGATTATAAAAGTAATTCAAGTGCAGGTATGGTAACAATAGATAATATAAGAAGAACATTATCAAGTTTCTTTGCTTGGTTAGAAAATGAAGATTATATTGTTAAAAGTCCAGTTAGAAGAATCCATAAAGTAAAAGCAACTAAAAAAGTTAAAGAAACATTTACAGATGAGAATTTAGAAAAGCTAAGAGATACTTGTTCAAATGTAAGAGATTTAGCAATATTAGAACTATTAATATCAACTGGTATGAGAGTTGGAGAACTTACAAGATTAAATATAGCAGACATGAATTTTGGGGAAAGAAGTTGTATTGTTCTAGGAAAAGGAAATAGTGAAAGAGAAGTTTATTTTAGTGCAAAAAGTAAAATGTACATTAAGAAATATTTAGAGACAAGAACTGATAATAATGAAGCACTATTTGTATCACTTATAAAACCTTATAACAGATTAGGAATATCAGGAATTGAAATTGCTATTAGAAATTTAGGAAGAGAAGCAAATATAAATAAAGTACATCCACATAAATTTAGAAGAACAATGGCAACGATGGCTATTGATAAAGGTATGCCAGTTGAACAAGTACAAAAGTTATTAGGACATATAAAAATAGACACAACAATGGAATATGCTATGGTTAGCCAAAACAATGTAAAAAATTCGCATAGAAAATATATTACATAGACTTTAAAATAATTTGAATATTATATTTAGCAAACAAAGAAAATGTGTTTCGATTTTATTGATAAGTATTAGTTTTTATGCTATTATAATAATCATAGAAAATAATTGTTGAGGTGCAATATGTATAATAAAAAAGAAGTATTACAAAAAGTAGATATGTTATATAGTATGTGGAAGAAAGGTAGTCTTGGTGGCGAAGTTATGCCTGAAGATGCAAATCCACATTTAGGTAAATCTTCAGTAGAAAACTATCTTTATTTTACATTACCTATGGCATTGAACTATCAAAGAAACTCATATAAATTATGGGAAAGTGCATTAAATACATATAATGACAAAGAAACTAATTTTGTATTTAATCCTAAAATATGTATAAATAAAACTTTTGAAGAAGTGCAATATGCACTTGTAAAATATAAAATAGCATTACAAAAACAAAAGCAAACTGAAATATGGTTGTCTCTATGTAAAACATTTGTAGAATTATATGATGGAGATATTAGAAAATTATTTGACTCATTAGATAATGATGTTGATAAGATAAAAAACTTTATACAAAGAGAAAATAAAAAGAAATTCCCATATTTATCTGGAACAAAAATATGTAACTATTGGCTATATGTGATATATCAATATACAGACAGAAAATATAAAAATATTAATCAATTAACAGTTGCACCAGATACACATGTAATTCAAGCAACACATAGATTAGGATTAATAACTGATGAAGAATTAAATAAAAGTGATGTACAGCTGACAGTAGTTGATAGATGGAATGAATTATTTAAAGAAACTAAATATAAACCTATTGATATACATACTCCTTTATGGTTATGGAGTAGAAATGGTTTTAAGGAGGTCAAGTAAAATGAAGGTGTTATTTGCAACAACAAATCCAGCGAAAATAAAGAAATATGCAGAAAAACTAAAAGAGAAAAATATAGAAGTATTAACTATCAAAGATTTAGGAATAAATCTAAAACCAGAAGAAACAGGAAAAAATGCTATAGAAAATGCTTATATAAAAGCAAAAGCATATTACGATAAAACCAAAATTATAACTATAGGTATGGATAATAATCTATATATAGAAGAGTTGCCAGAAGAAAAACAACCAGGAACTCATGTAAGAAGAGTAAATGGAAAAGAACTAGATGATGATGAAATGATTGAATACTATTGCAACTTGGTTAAAAAATATGGTGGAAAACTAACAGCTAAATGGGTATATGGAATGGTAATATATGATGGAAAAGAGCCAAAAGAATATAGTTGGAGTAAGAGCCACTTCTATTTCGTAGATAAGCCTTGTGAAAAAAGAAATATAGGTTATCCATTAGACTCAATGTCAATTATGCCAGAATGTAATAAATACTTTGTTGATTTAACGGAAGAAGATAAGAATAGAAATAAAGAGAACTATAAAGAAGATGATGTCATTGATTTTATAGTAAATAATTGTAGTAAGTAGGAGTAATAAAAAATGCAATTAGAAGATTTAAAAGTAGAATATGACAAATTACAAATAAAATATGGAGCAAAAGAATTAACATCTATATATAATGGTGGATGTACTAATAATCCAGATATTTGCTTTGTTTTTATGAATCCAACAGGTAGAAATATTGCTTCAGATCCTAATTGGAAAGGTAGAAGATCTCCATGGATAGGAACTAAAAATATATGGAAACTATTTTATAGAATAGGACTACTTGATGAAGAAATATATGAGAATATTGTGGCAAAGAAACCTCAAGAATGGGATGAAAGATTCGCAGATTTAGTATATGAAAATGTAGAAAAGCATAAATATTTCATAACTAATTTAGGAAAGTGTACACAAGTAGATGCAAGAGTATTACCTAATTCTGTTTATACCCAATATTTAGATTTATTGTGTAAAGAAATAGAAATAATTAATCCAAAAATAATTATAACATTAGGAAATCAAGTTAGTTCTATTGTATTAAATCAAAATATATCTGTTTCACAATGCAGAAAGCAAAATTTTTTCAAGAACATTGCAGGAAAAGAATATAAAGTATATCCAGTTTATTATCCTATTGGAAATGGTATGATGAACATAGAAAAAGCAATAGAAGATATTAAATTTATAATAGAAACTAATTAAAGAGAGGTGATTAGTATTGAATAATATAGAAAATTTAAAAGATTTAATCATATACCAAAGTCAAAATAACGAAAATATATCTGTTGAAGTTTTGTATAATGAAGAAGACTTTTGGCTAACTCAAAAGTCAATGTCAAAATTATTCAATGTAGCAGAAAATAATATAACATATCATTTACAAAATATCTTTAAAACAAAAGAATTAGAGCAAGATTCAGTTACTCAAAAAATTAGAGTAACTGCTTCAGATGGAAAAAAATATAATACAAATTTTTACAGTTTAGATGCCATTATAGCAGTTGGTTATAGAGTAAATTCAAAAGAAGCAACAGATTTTAGAATTTGGGCAACAAAAACTTTAAAAGAATATATAAAAAAAGGATTTGTTGTTAATAGTGAAATGTTAAAAAATGGACCAAAATTTGGAAAAGATTACTTTGATGAATTATTAGTTAAGATAAAAGAAATTAGAGCAAGTGAAAGAAGATTTTATCAAAAAATAACTGATATATACAAAGAATGTAGTTTTGACTATGATAAAAATAGTGAAACAACACAAGAGTTTTACAAAAATGTTCAAAATAAGTTACATTTTGCTATTACTGGTATGACAGCACCTGAAATAATTTACAATAGAGTAGATAGCAAAAAAGAGAATATGGGTCTAACAACTTGGAAAAATGCACCAAATGGAAAAATACTTGAAACAGATGTAACAATAGCTAAAAATTATCTTTCCCAAGAAGAAATTACAGAGCTAAATAATTTAGTATCTATGTATCTTGACTATGCAGAAAGACAAGTAAAACTAGGTAAGATTATTTCAATGCAAGAGTGGAAAGAAAAGTTAGAAGTATTCTTAAAAATTAACGAATATAACATTTTAAAAGATAATGGAAAAATAAAAAGAGAAATAGCAGATAAGTTAGCTTTAGATGAATATAAAAAGTATAGAGTTATACAAGACAAAAATTATATTTCAGACTTTGATGAGTTAGTAACAGAAACAAAAAAATTAAATAACATCTAAGCGACAACTTACAATCTAGAGGTGTAAGATGGAATATAAAGAATATGGATCAAAGAATAATGATACTATAATTTTATTGCATGGTGGCGGTCTTTCTTGGTGGAATTATATAGATGAAATAGGATTGCTTAAAGATGGATTTCACATAGTTATCCCTATACTAGACGGACATTCGAATAGTGATACAAATTTTACTTCCATTGAAAGTAATGCTTTAGAAATAATAAATTTTATAAATGATAATTATAATGGAAAAGTAAAACTAATTGGAGGATTATC
>CAPXSA010000006.1 GCA_948735595.1 uncultured Clostridia bacterium
CAAGAACTAGATGAATATATAAATTACTACAATAATAGTAGAATAAAGTTAAGGCTAAATGGTAAAAGTCCAATTCAGTACAGAATGGATTTCTACCCTAAAACAGCATAGACACTTGTCCAACTTTTGTGGGTCACTTCAGTGTTAGAACATACTAGAACACTTTTCTCAAAAGTGTTCTGTATGATTAGGGGCTTGCCCCTAATAACCCCTATGCAAGATTTTTGAAAATTTTCTATAATTATTTGTTAGTGCCATCAATAAATAATTCATTCAGTTATTGTTTGTTCAAAATCTTGCTTGGAAAACCGATTGTCGGTTTTCCAAACCTTTCCCACAGCATTTGCGAAATTAATTAAATAAAATTTAATCAATTTCACAAATTTACCTTTCTTCGTGGTCATTTACAAAATCAGTGCTTTTTTGTTCTCTTGATATTCCCTCAATTAAATTACTATTTTCTGTCAGTAAGTTATCAGCACTTACAATGTCATTATTCATATAATAATTATTAACTTTTTCTAATTCTGTCTCTTTGTATTTATTAAAAACAGAAGTATATGTATTTAATGTTATTGCTACGTCAGAATGTCCCATTAATCTTTGAAGTGCAACTGCTCTCATTCCTGCTTCAATACACCTAGTTCCATAAGTATGACGTAAACTATGTGAAGATATACTTGGTATGTTCATTTTTTCCATTAATTCTCTTAATCTTCTATTAGCATTTTCTGGTCTTACATAATTTTCGTTTTTATCTAAAAATAATTGCCTGTCTTTATTGTCTTCTGATAAACGCATTTGATTTATTATTTCATTTCTAATAAAGACAGGAATAGGCACTTCTCTAATTCCAGCATAAGTTTTTGGCAAGTATTTCATTATTATTTTGCCTTCTTTATCTGTTGTTACAGTTTTATCAACTGTAATTAAATTTCTATGTAAGTTTATATCTGTACTGCACAATGCTAAAGCCTCTCCTATACGAAGTCCTAAATACATTTGAATTAAATACACTGTTTTAAATGGTACATCTGTAATAGGTGCATTTATCAAATAGTTAGTTAGTTTCTGTTGTTCTTCAATTTCTAATGCTCTAACAGGTTTTCGTATTTGTGTGCTTTTGGGTCTTATTACTTCTAGCATAGGATTTCTTACAATATATCCTTTATTTATAGCCTCTCTGAATGCCTGTGAAAATTGTTCTTTTACTTTCTTAATAGTTGAGTTGCTATAATCTTTTAATGAATTTAAGTAACTTTGAATTTCATTACTTGTTATATCATTAATGTTTTTCTTTGACATTGTACTTCTCTCAATTACTCTAATTGTTTCCATTAATCTTGCATAGCTTCTTTCACCTATGACATTCATATCTAATTTTCGTTGTATATTTTCCCTCATAAGCTGATTTAATGGTATTCCATTATTTTTTATAAATATTTCGTTTCCTTTTTGATATTGAATACTTGTTAAAAAGTCTTTAGCTTCCTGTTCTGTTAAAAATGATTTTGTTTTTCTTGTTTCTTCTTGTGTATCTTTTTCATATATGTAATATGTGCAACGCCAGTTTTTACGGTTTTTGTCATAATAAATACTGCCAATTTTTTCTTTTTTATTTCTTTCCATATCAAACCTCCTTATACTCGTTTGCTCATTTTCCATATTAAATAAGCAAGTAACATTATTTGATTAGATTTTCCTATGTTAATTGAGGGGAAATCCTCTCGTCTAAAAATCTTATATGCTATTGTTTCACATACATTTAAGTCTTTCATTACTTCTTTAACACCTATCATTACAAATGGATTTTTTACTCGTCTTATTGTATCTAATGCCATTCTTTGTTCTGGTGTTAAAATTTCTTTTGTTTCAATTACTATATTTTTGGTTTCTGTATTTTGTATTTCATTCATTACTTGATTAGTTAAGTGACTTATTTCTTCCATTCTGTTCGCCCCTTTCATATTTAAAACTTTCTTCATTTAAAAGTATTTGATATTGAATTGCTTGTTCTTTACTTAATGACGTAAACTCTCCATTTTTGCTACAAGTTACAATGACCTTACCTCTAATATTTCTTTTTCGAATATTTAACATTGCAGTATTCAAGTAAATATTAGGTTGTAAATTTTTCCTATCTTTTCTTACTATTATTGTTATATCTCTATATTGAATGTAGTCTAACTCTCCGCCTAGCAAATTTTGAAAAGCACTTAATTCATTTTGGATTTTTCTAAGTTCTGGCTTTTTTCCAACTTCTTTGTAAATAATTACAATCTCATTACTCATCACAAAGACCACCACTTTCGCTATTTAAAGTTTGCAAATACTTTTCATAAGCTAATGCGTCAAAATACTCTTGGTTTGTTTTATCGTCTAGGCTAATCTCGTAAATAAATAAATTATTCTTTTTCTTTGTTTCTTTTGAATTTGCTTTTGTAACTGTTTTTCTAATTTTCTTCATTCTATTTAATCTCCTTTGAAAATTGATTTCTAGAAATCACAGTTTGTTCGAACTAACTATATTATACTTTTATTATGTAAACTGGTCAAAAGGTAACAGAATTGCGTCTTACGCAACAAAAGTTGCACATAATGCAACTTTTAAAACTAAAAAGAGGATTTTCTTCACGGATTTTCACTGAAAATAGAAAAAAATGAATAGAAATATAAAAAAGCATAAATTATTGCGTACTACGCAACTTTATTTTAAAAGTGGCTCTTTTAGGAGCAAAAGAAAAAGGAGATTATTCAAAATCTCCTAAATCTAGTCTTAACAACCGCCACCACCACCGTGGATATGATACGACATGCTTGTTTAATTTTTTCATATCTCGTTTTTCCTTTCTATATAGTCTCTACTTTTCTTGCACATAAATCTTAGAAAGTCCAAACAAGTGGAAGTTCTATATAATTGTAGCCACAGGCTGCGGCTCAATTTATAACAATTTATGTTACAATCAAGCCATAGCTTGGGCAAAATCATATAAAAGACTTTACCAAAAATAGGTTGGTATAAACTATATTATACCACAAAAAGCCTTATAAATCAAACTTTACAAGTTTTGTAGCATTAAGCGGTTGAATAATTTAACATGTAATAGTATAATAATCATAAATTAAGAAAGGCGGATATTATGGCAAATTTTGATAGTAAAGATTTTGGAGAAAGGCTAAGAAATTATAGAATACAAAAAGGTTTAAGCCAAGAAAATGTTGCTACAAGCTTAGGAAAAAATAAAACTACTGTTAGCAGGTATGAAAGTGGAGAGATTTTACCTGATGTTAAAGATATTAGTATTATTTGTGAAATACTAGGAATATATGAAGCTGATTTATATGGAAATGATACAAACCGAACCACACAACATAATAAATCAAGAAATCCTTTTGGCACAGATAAAATATATGTCTATTTTAATGCGTACAATTATAGAACAAAGAAATTTGCACCAGATAAATATGTCTTGGAACTAGAACAGAAACAAAATATTTGCAAAGCAAAGTTTGTAGATTATCACGACAAAAGGATATATTCAGAAGGGTATTTAATATGCAATGACGAAATTGTATTTGTGGTAATGGAAAACTATAAGCCGACCAGTAGTCGTGTAGACGTAGCAGTTCTTGAAATCAATATTTGCAGTGGCACAGATAATCTAATGATTGGTGGTTATTTTGGAACAAATGCAAAATGCGAGCCTAGCCTAAGAAAATGTTATTTCTCAAAGAAGAATGTTGATTTTACTAACGAAATGTTTGAACAATTAAAGTTAAATGAAAACGAACAAGAAATATTAAATAAGCAAAATGCTTTATACTTGGATATTTTTAATGTATAAAGAACTCTAAAAAATTAGAGTTCTTTTTTTTGGCATAAACAATCTACTATTAGCTTAACTGCATCAGAAAAACCTGCTTTGTAGAATTTTTCATTTTCATTGGACTGTATAAGACTAAGGGTATCAATATAATTTTCGACACTTGCTTTCATTCCCTGGCGTACTTCTTTAAATCCGTTTGGAATGTTATCTATTGCAATATCTATTTTTTCATAATCTTTAGTTTTTTTCTTATTTAGTTCTCGTTCACTTTCTGTAATATTGTATATATCATTTTCTCGTTTTTCAAAAATATTTTTTAGCATTTCTTTTTCTTCATAAATAAACTGATTTGTTTTATGTTTCATTCAATTTTCCTCCCTCTTAATATTTATACGTCATTATTCTGACGTCATTATATATTATACAATGTTAAAATTTAATATGTCAATATTTTTACGTAAAAATATTGACGTCATTATTCTTTAACATTTGCTACACTTTCATTGAAAGGTGTGAGGAATAATGTTGTCTTTAGAACAGGCTATTAGAGCTAGAATTCTTAATCTAGCAAAGGAAAAAAATTTAACAATTAATAAAGTATCTATGTTGTCAGGAATGCCACATACTACATTATTACTTTTTATGAATAATGAAACACATGACCCAAGAATTTCTACATTGTTACATATTTGTGAAGCCTTTGATATATCTTTAAATGATTTCTTCGATAACAAATTATTTGATGAAGTAAAAGCAGAATAAGGAGCGAAAAATGACGTTAGAAAACGCAATCCGAGAAAGAATAAAAGAATTAGCAAATAAGAATAATATAACTATAAATAAAGTATCAACATTAGCTGGTTTAACACATACTACTTTATTGGCTTTTATGAATAATGAAACTCATGACCCAAGAATTTCTACATTACTCCATATTTGTGAAGCATTTGATATAGACTTAAAAGAGTTTTTTAATTCTTCATTATTTAAAAATGTTATAGAAGAATAAAACGAAAAATAATATTTAATACTTAGATATTATTTTTTAGCAATACTTAAAATTATTTATTGTTATCTTATTTGCACACAATATGCACACAGAAAATGGTAATGTGCTTTAAACCAGTGCATTGCAGAGAATTGACTGCCAACATCTGCACCAAATTTTATAATTTTTTTACGATATTGTAGATTATCATACAATATCTTAATTTATTTCAAAGTATTGCGAATACTATCTTTCAAAGGTAGTATTTATTTTTTCTAAATTTAAGGCAAATCTATATCATGGAAAATTTGCAATTAAATGTATAATAACTATTTTGTATAATTCCATAAAAAAAGAAGAAACCTCTCAACGGTTTCTTCTTTTCATATGAATTCATATAATTTATATAAATTTCAGACTATTTTTTGTTTACTAAATCTTTTAATGCTTTTCCAGCTTTGAATACAGGTGCTTTAGATGCAGGAATTTTGATTTCTTCTTTAGTTTGTGGGTTTCTTCCTTTTCTAGCAGCTCTTTTTCTTACTTCAAAAGATCCAAATCCAACTAGTTGAACTTTGTCTCCTTTTACTAATGTGTCTGTTACAACGCTTGTGAATGCGTTTAATGCTGCTTCAGCATCTTTCTTTGTTGCTCCTGTCTTAGCTGCCATAGCTGCGATTAATTCTGATTTGTTCATTTCACATACCTCCTATAAGATTTTGAATATGTAGAACTTCTTCTATTCTACTATTATCATTATTCGGCATTCTTTTTCAAAATCCTTCTTTTTTCTTTTTATTTTTTTCTCTCAAACCTAGTTTTTTGTAAGTTTATGCCATTTTCCCTTTTTGAATTCCTTCATTTAAGCCGTGTCCGGCGGTTTCCATAGAGCCTAGCCTTTTCTAAAAAAATCATAAAACTTTTTTCCAAATGGCATCATATAATACTCTTCTTTTGAAAAAATTCGAAGTATAATTAGCATAATTAGGTAAATAATGACTGCTACTCCTAAGCCTATTATTGTAGTTAAATTACCACTTCCTATTTTGGATAGGAAAAATAAATAGGTTTGATAAGAAATCCCCCCCATAATGGCAACTGCTAAAAACGGTTTTATGATAAACTTCTTAAAGTCCAATTTTAAATTAATTTCCCTTTTTAATACATAAAACTGAATTGTAACAGATACCATATGGCAAATTGCTGTTGCTAATGCCGCCCCCGCTGTTCCACCTAAAATAAACTTTTGTGGAGCAATTGGAATCAATAATAGATTTAGTATTAGTTTAATAATAACTCCCACTCCCAAACTAATTGCAGGTATCATCATTCTTCCTAATCCATGTAAAGTTCCACATATAGTTTGCTCTAAAACAATAAAAATTATACTAAGACAACTCATTTGATAAATAAAACTTCCAGAAGTAGCATTTGGAAATAACAGTTTTAAAATTGGCTGAGCAAATAAAATCATACCTACCATAAATGGTAACCCTACAAGAATAGTTACTAGAATGGAAAAGGAAACTCTTTTACGAATTGTTGCTACATCCCCTATTGCTTTTGCTGATGAAATAGATGGAATCAGTGCAGTTGCAAATGCCATATTAAAAGACATAGGAAGTGTTACTAAAGTATCTACTTTTCCACTTAAGATACCATACTCAATTTTTGCTGCTTCTTCACTTAAGAAAGTTTTTAACCCTCTTACCACTGTCATCGAATCTATATTTTTATTAATTGTTCCCATAATTCCTGTTAATGACATAGGAATGGAAACTGCTAAAATCTGTTTTAAGGTTTTACGTATTCTAGTTGGTTTGTAGTTTACTGTACTTTTAATTTCCCATGCAATTTCTTGTTTAAAGCTTTTATAATAACGATACAAATAACTAAAGCACAACATTGTTGCTAAAGTGGTCGCTAAATTTGCTCCTGCAGCCATAACTGCAGTATCTACACCTGATACAATGCTAATAATCTCTACTAGTATAATAGAAAGAATGGTTTTAAAAAATTGTTCTAGTGTTTGAGAATTGGCAGTTACCTTTAAGTTCTCTCTCCCATTAAAATAGCCCTTTATTACGCAAGAAATAGATACAAAGAAAATAGAGGGTGAAAGCGCTACTAACGTCAATTCTGCTTCTGGGATTTGTAAAAAGTTCTGGGCAATTGTTCCTGCTCCTAAGAATAAAATACAACTACAAGCAAATCCCAACATTCCAAATGTAATCAGTGCTATTTTGAAAATCTTATAAGCTCCTTTATGATCCCCTATTGCTACTTTTTCAGAAATCAATTTTGAAACTGCATTTGGTACACCTATGGATGAGACTGTCAAAAATAAAGCATAAATTTGAAATCCGCTACTATAAATAGCATTTCCTTTATCTCCAAATCCTTCTCTATTGGTTAGATAGAGTTTATAAACTACTCCCAAAATCTTTACTAAAATTTGAGAAATCATTAGGACAAAGACACCCTTCATAAAACTTTCTTTTTGCACTTGTTTTGCTTTCATCTGTTCCTCTTTCCTTTTGTTACTTTTGTTTTAAGTTTATGCAACAAATTTTGCAAAAATACTTGTTTTTTTCGCCATTTTATAGGATAATATATATGTATGATTAGATTATATAGAAAGTGGTGAACTTTTTGAAATTAATAGATAAATTTTTGAAGTCTTTAAAAACAGATAGAAATACTTTTGTAACTTATATATTAACCCTAATTTCAGCCTATATCGTAATAGATAGAATTGTAGAATTGCTTTTCATTATTTTTACAGGTGTAGCTTATTCTTATTGGGGACCAATTCAATATTTCTTGGCTTTGGCTTGTGTATCCTTTGCTTTCTTTTTCTCGGGACCTTCTAAGTATGCTAAGGCGGATGTTAATAAACTAAGAATTTTCCATTCTTTTGTTATTGCTTTTTATATCGTAGGTTTATCAGCAGTGGTACAGTGGGTAAATCAAGCTATTTGGGTAGGTCTATTATCTGTTCCAAATTATACTGAATTTGCTCAAGAATTTTATTACTTATTCAAACCTGCATTTACTGCTTTAGGACTTTATTTCCCTTTAGTTAGCTTTTATAAACTATTAAAGTGGATTGTATTTAAGATTAATGATACCAAAGATATTCGTGATTCTATTTTCGATTATCCCGGAATTGGTTTAACTTCTGATAAAGAGGCTCATGGCGTTTACACTTGCGAAGTAAAAGTTTGTGTTGATTCTGAAAGTGGTGTGGATGTTTGCATTCCTGAACCTAAGCGTTTTGAATCTTTCTTAATTGTTGGTGTTTCAGGTTCTGGTAAAACAACAATGGTTTACGAACCAATGCTTGCAAGAGATATTGAAAGAAAATCTTTCTTCAAAGAAGTATCAAAAGAAATGGGATTTACTGCATTAAAAACAGGGCTTGCAACTTTGAACTGTCCATATGATAACGAATATATTAATGAACATTTCAGTTTAAATATGTTAGTGCCAAATCCTGATAAATTAGACACTTACAAGGCCTATATGAAAAAGATGATTATTAGTAGTTCAGGTGATAGAATTGTTTATCGTAACATGGGTATTACTTATATCTCAGATGAACATGAATCTGTAGAAAAAATTAAGAAAGTAGCTGATAATTATCAAATACCAGTACATTTAATAGATCCAAATCGTTTAGACTCACCGGGATTAAATCCATTTGTTTATGAGGATCCTATTAAAACAGGCTTAGCTATTTCCTCTGTACTAAAGGGATTATATATGCATACTCGCCCTGATACAGAACTTGCCTTTAGAGAAAATGAAGCCATTCAAATCGTTGAAAATTTATCTATCTTATTAAAGGAAATGTACCCTATTATGCATGATGGTATGCTTCCAAACTTAGAAGACTTGTTAAATATGCTAACAGACTTCACTTTAGTAGAAAATATGACTGAACAAATGAAACAAATCCCTGAAATGGCGGAAAAATATCGTATTTTGATTAAGTACTTTGAAAATAACTTTTATAAAACTGGTAAGAACTTATTTAATACCAAAAGATCTGTTACAACAGCCTCTTCTGAGTTAGATAACTTATTAAGATATCCGGGAGTAAAAAATATTTTATGTAACAGAACCAACAATTTAAATTATGATAAAATTTTAGCTGATGGAGATATTACTTTACTATGTACTCGTAGAGGAGATTTAGGAGAAACCGCTCACAAAGCGTTTGGACTATTCTTTATATTATTAATGCAACAGTCTATCCTATCTAGACCGGGAAATGATAGTAATCGTATTCCTCATTTCCTATATATAGATGACTTCCCTGCATATATTTGTAAAGCAACTGAACCTATTTATACTATCTATCGTAAGTTTAAAGTAGCTACTGTTTTAGACTCTCAAAATCTTTCTCAATTAAGAGGTGATGTATATGCTGATCATAGAGGAGATTATTATAAAGATTTAATTTTATCTAACACAGTTAACAAATTTATCTTTGGTAATGCTACTCCTGACGATGTTAAATGGTGGGAAATTGCAATGCAAGATAAAAGAGAATGGACTTGGAAAGACGATTATCATACAGCTAGCGATAAACAAGGATATGATGAAAAGAAAAGTGGTATTGAATTCAAATGGAAACCTAACTATGCTTATGGTAAGATTATGGCTTTAAAAGGTGGTCAAGTTATCTTTAAAGTCAAAAAATTAAATGGTCAAAGTTGGGTTAACAAAGGTAAAGTTGAGGCTATGGAAGCCAAGTATAAAGATGCTCAGAAAATTAAGAAATATGACTTTACTAAATTTACTAGTGGCATTTCTGGTATAGAATCTGCTACTAGAAGAACATTAAATAAAAATAGAGGTGACTATTCAGCGGCAACTTCAAGTAACAACAATTATGATGTTGGTCGAGAGGTTGACCCTATTCAAACAGATACATCTGATTCTAAATTCTTATTTGATAATGAAGATGCTATTGTAGTAAACTTCAATAAGAAAAACGAAAACTAAAATAAAAAAATCTCCCGATATTGAATTGGGAGATTCTTTTTGTGAAACAACAGGATTTTTATATTCCTAATAATTTCACTTCAATGTTTTCCATTTTATATTTCTTCGTTTCTTCATCTAGTTTAAATTCTACTAATGTTTTTGCTAAAGTTTCTTCATTTTGCCTTAAATCTGTCGTGAAATATAATTTGATTTTTGAGATCTCTACTTGGTTCATCACAATGTTTTTAAAGGTTTCTGCCATATGCTTCTCATCTTCACAAATTAGAATTAATTGTGGCAATTGCATATAACCTGAGTCTCCTACTTGATAGTTATCATAGAAATCTTTATATAATTTCATCTTATCTACTAATTTCTTTTCCCAGTCGTCTTCTCTACGAATTACTTCAAAAACAAATTGAATAGATTTATTATTTTTTGTTAATTTAACACTTCCACCGCTTGCCTTGAAAGTTTTCCCTGCCATTTTTGCAGTAAATGCTGGCTTTGTTGTATAGGAATCAAATGCTTTTACTTTTCTTAAATACGCAATCATCGTTTGATTTCCTGCTAATCTCTTTTTAATCATTGCTACTGGTTTTGTGTTATCTGTTGGTTGCCAATTAGATTCAATTCCTCTTGAATTTAATAGGTATTTTCCCATCTTTTCTAAACAATAAATACGATAAATTCCTTTTCCATCTTCTGAATCAAAGTAATATCTTGTTAAAATCTTTGTTTTTACTAGTTGCTCTAGCTTCATATTCAACTTATCTTGTGAACCAACTTCGATTCCTCTCCATTCTAACATTTGTAGTAGTTGCCTTGAAGTGATGAACTCAAATTCATTTACTAACTCCATAATAGCGAAGTGCAAGTCATTAATATGCCCTATATTAATTCTATGTACAATTTGGTTCATGGATACATATCCATCTTTCCCGTCAAATACCTTTAATTCTCCTTGTCGAATGGCAAACGGTGATACAGTTGCTTTTATTTCATTATCTTCTACCATATTTTTTCCTCCTTTAATCTTCTAAATAAGTAGACCAAATTTTGATTACACTAGAGACTTTTCTCTAGCCATATCCCATTATTGATACATTGTATCAATAACCACATTTATTGTAACATATCTCTTTAGATTTGTCCAATTTTTGCCAAATTAAAACCTGCTAATTATAGCAGGCTTTCTATTTCTTCTCTTTTTAAATATCTCCATTGTCCTAATTTCAAGTCTTTTACATTAAGGTTTCCTATCTTGCTTCTATGTAAAGCTAGCACCTTTCTTCCTACTGCCTCACACATACGCCTTACTTGTCTATTCTTCCCTTCATGAATTGTAATTTCAAGTCTAGAAATATTTTTATCCACATCAATTTTCATAATTCTAACTTGAGCAGGTTTGGTAACATATTCTCCAATATCCACCCCTTGTTTTAGCTGTTCTACTTCTTTTTCTGTTATGCTTCCCTTTATTGTCACTTGATATGTTTTGGTTATTTCGTGTTTTGGATGTGTTATCTTATACACAAAATCTCCATCATTACTTAAAATTAGGGCTCCTGAAGTATACATATCTAATCTACCTACTGGTACAACAGAAGTTTTAATAGCTCTTCCATGCTCTTTTAATAGTTCCATAACAGTTGGTCTATTAAATTGGTCTTTAACAGTTGTGACATAACCAATTGGCTTATTTAGTAAAATATATACTTTTTCTATTTGACTAGAAATCTTTTTATCCTCATAACATATTTCATCTTTTTCTGGATCTATTTTGGTCCCTAATTCAGTTACAACTTGTCCATTCACTTTGACTTTTCCTTGCAAAATCTTTTCTTCTGCTTTTCTTCTAGAACAAATCCCTTGATTGGCTAGAAATTTTTGTAAACGTTCTTCCATTTCTATTTTCCTTCTTTTTATTAAATTTATATTTAATTGTATTAGAGTATTATATAAATGTAGTCCGCGCAAGACGAGCTTGCGAGTGCCTTCCGTTGCTTTCTTTAATTTACTTTTCAAACAGAAAGCAACGGACAGCAAGAACAAATGTTATAATACCAATACAACTAACTTCTTAAATTTAACAATATATTAGTAAAGTACTCTGGCAAAGATGCTTCTAAACACATTTCCTTTTCTGTAATAGGATGCTTAAATTCTAACCTATATGCATGTAGCATCTGTCCTTCTATGTTAAATTCATTCTTTCCATTAGAATACACCATATCTCCTACTACTGGGTGCCCTATTTCTGCCATATGTACCCTTATTTGATGTGTTCTTCCTGTTTCAATGCTCACTTCTAAATAGGTATATTTCTCAAATCTTTCTAGTACCTTAAAATGAGTGATGGCTTCTTTCCCCTTTGGAGTTACTGCCATTTTCTTGCGGTCTTTGGTACTTCTGCCTATTGGCATTTTGATAGTCGCTTCATTTTCTGGTACTATTCCTTTTACTAAAGCTAAATATGTTTTCTTAACCTGCCTATTTTGAATTTGTTCACTCATCTCTAAATGTGCCTTATCATTTTTGGCAATGATTAATAGCCCTGACGTATCTTTATCTAATCTGTGTACTATTCCCGGTCTTAATTCTCCACCAATTCCTGATAAATTACCCTTACAATGTGCCATAACGGCATTGACTAAAGTGCCATCTGGATTTCCTACCGCGGGATGCACTACCATTCCTTTTGCTTTATTAACTACTATAATATCCTTATCTTCGTAAATAATATCTAATGGAATTTCTTGTGGCTTTAGGTCTGTTTCCTTTGCTTCTGGCATTTGAATGGTTACTTCATCCCCTGTTTGTATTAGATAGGAAGGTTTAGTCCTTTTGCCATTTACTAAAATATCCCCTTCTTCCATTAACCTTTGAACAGTAACACGAGATAGTTCTTGCTTTTCTGCTATATATTTATCTATTCGTTGTCCACTTTCTTCTACAATCAATTTTATCTCCTTTTAGTTATCAATAATTCTTTCATATACTACAAAATAGTCATCTGAATATAGTTCTATATATTTATCATCTCTTGATAAAAACATATTTAATTTAGTATTCTTTCCAATAATGACGTGTGTAATATCATATTTTACCATTTTATCTTCATAATAGGTACTGATGTTAGAAACATTAATATAGTCTGAAAAAATATCTCTTCCTTCCCATTTTCCCTCTTCATTTTTTGTACCATTAAATTCTGGTGCATATAGGTCTGCTCTCGAATCTATAAATACAGGAATTCCACGATAAAGTAAATAGCTACCATAGTTGTATTCATTAAATAAACGTATGTTATGAATGTCTAAGTTCTCTAAAATGAAGTTAGAAGCTTGTACTGGGTAGGATCTTTCATTGACAAAATGGTCTTTTTCTTTTCCACGATAAAGTAAAATACTAAGTAATATCACTACTAAAATGGTAAATATTCTTCCTAAAATAGTGGTAGCAAATTCGACTACTGCTTTTGTGCCATTTTTGTCATACTTGTTAATAAATGCTGCTACTAGTTTAGCAAAAATGAAGCCTCCCATAATAGCAAATAAGGCTGTCTGCCTTCTAGACATTAAACTTAAAATCGTTAGTCCACCTATCATAAAGAAATCACTTAAACTTGCTTTTGTGTCTGTAAAGATTAATAGCAAAATATAGACAATAAAGGTAATTAGCATTGCCCTGTTATTAATCAATACTAATGGTTGATGTTCACTGATATTTTGCGTAGTATTACCTTGCATAGTTTTCACAAGGTATGTATATGGCACTTCTCCTAAAGGTGTTAAAAGTCCTGTAAAAATACAAATAACCATAATAATAATTAACCATTTTACTGCTGGCTTTTTTTCAAATATCACTTTATATGGATGTTCTCTTCTCTTAGCTTCTTTTTCTACGACTTTTTCTTTCTGAAGTTCTAGTTCTGCAATTTTGACTTCTAACTTTTCAATCTCTTCTGTTTTACCTTTTTTCATTAATTTCTTTAGTTTTGCTTTGCTTCTTTTCATTGCAAACCAATAATACAATTTGGTGTCACAAGTAAGCGCTAATAGGTATTCTGCAATATATGGTAAGTATAGTACAAAGTAGAATGGCCATACGGCACAGTGTAAATTGGCTAGTAAAATTGGAATAACAATTAAATAAATAGCATATCTCTTTTTCTTTGTTTTGATAAATTGCTCTATTGAGAAAATAGTAAGTGCAAATAGAATATATGTTACAAGCTGCGCTCTTGCTGTAATAAAGTCCTTTAGCAAGTACATAATAACCATAGCAATAAAGAAACTGACAAGTGGATTTTTACACAATTTATTTAAAATATAGTAAATCAGCACACCTAATACCATTGCTAAAAGAATGGTTGCTATATAAATTGCTGCAAACCCTCCAATACCTATATTCTCTCCTAATTGATAGACTAAATAAGTAGCCACATCATATCCCCAATGAGGATATGTATATGGTAAATCCTCATGCCAGGAAAATGGGTCTTGCATATCAATATCGCCTGTTTCTAAAATATGTTTTCCAATCGTAATACTGTAATAAGTATCGTTTTGGAAAGTAACTGGTGTTAGTGAAAAGCAAAAAATGAGAATGCAAAATACAGCTAACACATGAAATTTTATCTTTGTTTTTTCTGTCATTGTTTACGCTCCTTTTATATAACTCAATCATTCTATTAGAATTTCTAATCTCTATATATCAAATTCTGCATAAATTGCATTATGGTCTGATACTCCATTTGCTTCAATGGTTTCATATTTGTTTAATCTAATTCCTTTTGAATAGAAAATAGTATCAATACATCCCTGTCCCAACTTAGAAAACCAAGTATCTTTTTTATTTGGTAATTGCTCTAGTGTTTGTTTTAATATTTCATATTCTTCATAGGTTTTGGCTTCTTCAAAGATATATCTACCTTTTCCAAGTCTTGTAACCCCTACATTGAAGTCTCCCCCTATTATCACAAGTTCATTTTTATCTATTTTTTTGAGAATTCTGTTCATCTCTTTTGCTGCTAATACTCTTTCATCTGCATAAGTAGATAAATGCACTGAAAATAAGTTGATTTTAGTAGTTCCAAAGGAAATTTGATTACACAATATTCCCCTTTGTTCGTGGTTAATATCAGTTAGTGGCATTAAATAGTTTGTGGAAAATGCAATTGGAAATCTACTAATAATTCCATCTCCATAATATCCCTCTGCTATCGTGATATTGCTCTCCATTGAGCAATAAGGTAGTCTTAATTGTCTACTAAATTCACGAATTTGATTGGTTTCTGCTGCTCTTTTTGTGTACATGTCTATTTCTTGTAAAAATACAATATCTGGTTGATATTCTTTGATTAAATTTGCTTGTCTTATAATATCTACTTGCTCATCCATTCCTTTTCCATGTGCAACATTGAAAGTAATAATTTTTAATATCATATTCGCCACCTTCTTTCTAGTGGCTATTATATCAAATCCTTGTTCTTTAAACAAGGGAATAGGAAAGAAATGTCCACAAAAAATGCCAAGCTACAAAACGTAACTTGGCAGGTGGCCATGAAATTAGAACGGATGGAAAGCCCTATCTCCCTTTACAAGGCAAAGACGTCCATCCCACGGACAACCATCGCAATTTCTTCTTGCCATACATGCTCTTTTAGTTGCACGAGGATATCCTCTCTTTCTCCATCTCTGTTCCTTGGTCAATTTCCGATGTGGATGTTTAACCTCTTTCATAACCTTACTCCTTTCAGGCATATATGCCCAATTTATTTGCAATGCACTTAGCATTAGCAATACTATTATACCATAAAAATGGCTTTTTTCAACATTTTGAGGAATAATTGCTAGTCATTCCACTTAAATTCATCTTTTATTTATCGTTATAAATCTATTTCCTATAAATTCTAATACTATTTAATACAGTAATTAATGTCACTCCAACATCTGCAAAAACAGCAAGCCAAATTGGTGCATATCCTGCTATTCCTAAAATAAGTACTATTAATTTAGTAAGAAGTGAAAATATCATATTAAAATAGATAATTTTCATACTAGATTTTGCTGTTTTAATGATATTAGGAAGTGTTGCAATTTGATTAGAAATTAATATACTATCTGCTGTATTACTTGCAATTTGTGTACCTTCTCCCATAGAAATGCTAAAATCTGCTGTTGCTAAAACTGGACTATCATTAATGCCATCTCCCACAAAAATAACTTTATCTTGTTCTTTAAATTCTTCTACTTTTTCTAACTTTTCTTTTGGAAGTAGGCTAGCATATACTTCTATCCCTCCAATTTTTTGTGATATTTCTTCTGCTTTTTCTAAACTATCTCCTGTTAACATCACAATTTTATGAATCCCTATTTTCTCCAAACCTGCTTTTAAGTTTTCTGCTTTGTTTCTAATTTCCTCTTTTAGTACAATATATCCATATAGTTTTCCATCTACTGCTAGATAAACCCCTTTTTTGTTCAAATCATCTTCATAAGAAATATGATATCTATCTAATAATTTCTGGTTTCCAAAAAGGACTTGTTTTCCTTGTATAATTCCTTTCATACCATATCCTGCAATTTCTTCTTGCTGTAGTACTTGTTGTAATAGTTCTTCTTTTTTCCACTCTTGCTTCTGAATTTCATTTTCTATACTAGTTGCAATTGGATGATTGGATAAATGCTCTAAGCTATATAAATAGGAGAAAAACTCTTTTCTATCTTCATTTTTGGATACTTCATCTATTACCATTTTACCTGTTGTAATAGTTCCTGTTTTATCAAAGCATATTGTTTTTGCTTTTGCTAAAGCTTCTATATGCTTTGTTCCTTTTACTAGTAGTCCCTTCTTTGATAATACTCCTACACAAGAGAAAAATGCTAGTGGAATGGAAATCACAATACTACATGGACAAGAAGCTACTAAAAATACTAATGCTCTTGTTATCCAAGTTTTAGCATCTAGTCCTAATAAAATTGGTATCAAACTAATTGCTAAAGCTAAAATCATAACAGTTGGTGTATAAATCCTAGAAAACTTTGTAATAAACTTTTCTGTTTTTCCTTTGTTATTAGTTGCTTCATATACCAAATCTATAATTTGTGATGCTGTAGAATCCTTATATTCCTTTATTACCTCTGCTGTTAAACTTCCACTTAAATTGCTATTTCCTGACAAAATCTCTTGCCCTTCTGTCACAGTTATTGGTTCACTTTCTCCTGTTAGTCTTGAAGTGTCTAATTGTGATTTTCCTGATAAAACCTTACTATCTACTGGTATCATTTCACCTGGCTTAATTAAAATTTTATCACCTACTTTTAATTCCTCTACTGGTACTACTACAACTTCATTTCCTTTGTAACAATTTGCTGTTTCTGTTTTCATATCTACTATTGTTTCAATATGCTTATTGGATTTTTCTACTGCTAGATCCTCAATAAACTCACCTAAAGAAAATAGCAATACTACTAAACATGCTTCTCTAAAATCACCTAAACAGCACGCTGCAATGACTGCAATTGTCATTAATGTGTCTTCTTCAAATTTAAAATGAAAGATGTTTTTTATACCTTCTAAGAATAGTTCATAACCCGATATTACAAGAGTAAGAACATAAAAGGCTATTTTAACACCTTCTGGAATAATGGGAATGAAAGTTACCAAAAAGATAACAACTGCTATCACATAAAGAATAACTTCTTTTTTCCTCTCTTCCTTTTCTTCTCTCTCTTCAATTTCGTCCTTAGTATGATGATGCCCTGTACAATGTTCATGATTACAAGCCATTACTTATCTCCTCCTCTATTTTTCTTCTCTCATATGTGCTAGTGCAATTTTGATAATACTTTCTATATGATTATCCTCTAAGCTATAGAATACTTGCTTTCCTTCTTTTCTGTATTTTACTAACTTACTTCCTCTTAATAGCTGTAACTGATGTGATACTGCTGATTGATTTAAGTTTAATAATTCGCATAAGTCACATACACAAAGTTCTGTATTTAAAAGGCTACAAATAATTCTAAGTCTTGTTTCATCACTAAATAACTTAAACATTTCTGATAAAGTTAGCATTTCTTCTCTTGGAATTTTATTGATTTCTACCTCATGAATTTTAGCTAAATGTGGACAGTTTTCTTGACATACAAATTCTTCTTGCATTTTCTTCCTCCTCTATTTTTATTATATATGATTATTTGTTCATATATTCATAATATGCTTATTTTTGTTTTTTGTCAATAGATTTTTGAAATTTTTGCAAAGAAAAAAGAGATACATTTTTTTGTATCCCTTTCAAATTGTAATTATCCATTGATTTGTTTTGCTACTTCTTCTGCAAAATTTTCTTCTCTTTTTTGTAATCCTTCGCCTTTTTCAAATCTTGCAAATCTAACAATTTTTGCTCCTTTAGATTCTACTAATTTTCCCAGTGTTTGGTCTGGATCTTTTACAAAGTCTTGCTCTACTAAGCAAATTTCACCATAGAATTTATTAATTCTACCTTGTACAATTTTTTCAGCAACAGCTTCTGGCTTTCCTTCATTCACTGCTTGTGCTTTTAAAATTTCCATTTCATGTGCTACTCTGTCAGCTGGAACAGAATCTCTATCTAAGTATTCAGGTCTAGCTGCTGCAATTTGCATACAAACATCTTTTGCAAGCTCTGTATTTCCGTTTTCCATTTCTACTAGAACGCCAATTTTTCCGTCTCCGTGGATATAGCTTTCTACTAAACCATTGCTTTCAAATCTTTCAAATCTACGAATTGACATATTTTCACCAATTGTAGCAATTTTATTTGTTAATACATCTTGAATAGTCTTGTCTGTTTCAACCATAGATGTTTGTGCTAATAATTCTTCTACTGTATCTGGATTTTTTTCTGCAACTTGTTTTGCAATATCTGCTACAAAGTTTCTAAATTCTTCGTTTTTAGCAACGAAGTCTGTTTCTGCATTTACTTCTACTACTGCTCCTACTTTTTGGTCAGCAGTTACATAAGTTGTAACTAATCCTTCAGCTGCAATTCTGTCTGATTTCTTAGCAGCTTTTGCAATTCCTCTTTCACGTAAAAGTTCAATTGCTTTTTCTTCATCTCCGTTAGTTTCTGTTAATACTTTTTTGCAGTCCATCATTCCTGCACCTGTTTTTTCTCTTAATTGTTTTACTAATTCAGCAGTAATCATTTTAAATCCTCCTCTATTTTTTCTTAGTTCTAGGAAAGTGCTAGAACTTAATTTATAAAAAGGATGTACCTTTTCTCCTTGTATATCAGGATAAGACACATCCTTGTATATTATTCAGCCGTTTCTTCTGTAGCTTCTTCAGCCACAACTTCTTCCATGTCTGTTGGTTCTTCAGCTACTTCTTCATTTTCCATAGCTTCCTCAACCATTTCCATAGATTCACCTTGTCTTCCTTCGATAACAGCGTTTGCCATACTGTCTGCAATTAATTTCACTGCACGAATAGCATCGTCATTTCCTGGAATAGCGTAATCTACATCTTCTGGATTACAGTTAGTATCTACTAAACCAATCACTGGAATTCCTAATTTTCTAGCTTCTAAAATTCCAAGTCTCTCTTTTTTAGGATCTACGATAAACATAACTCCTGGAATTTCAGTCATCTCTTTAATTCCACCAAGGTTTTTCTCTAATTTTTCCATTTCTTTCTTTAAAAGAATAACCTCTTTTTTAGGTAATACATCGAAAGTACCATCTTCTTGCATTGTTTCCAATTCGATTAGTCTTCCGATTCTTCTTCTAATTGTTGCGAAGTTTGTTAATGTACCACCTAACCATCTTTGATTGACATAGTACATACCGCATTTTTCAGCAGCTTCTTTCATACAATCTTGTGCTTGTTTTTTTGTTCCTACAAATAGAACTGTTTTTCCTGCTTCTGCTTGTTCTTTTAAGAAAGCATATGCTTCGTCTAATTTTTTAGATGTCTTTTGTAGGTCGATGATGTGGATACCATTTCTGGCTTGGAAAATATATTCAGCCATTTTAGGGTCCCATCTTCTGGTTTGATGTCCAAAGTGAACACCAGCTTCTAGCTGTCGATCAGGTCAAGAAGACCTATGAGCGCACTCTCGACCCTGCCACCGGTCTCAACCGCCATGCCTGGGACGAAAACCGCGACATGTTCTGGAGCGACAACGAAACCGGCCTTTC
>CAPXSA010000007.1 GCA_948735595.1 uncultured Clostridia bacterium
CTATTATGTGCTATATGACGATAATGGAAATGAAACAATAGGCGAAAAGATAAAAAATGATGGAAGCAATATGCCAAATAATTGGTATGATTATTCAAAACAAAAATGGGCAAATATAGTAACGCAAAATGGAGGAACTAAAACGTATTTCACATGGATACCAAGATATCAATTTAAGTTAAATAGTCAAACACAAAGAAGTGATGTGAAATTTGTAGATGGAGTGCAAGGAGCAACAGATGCCAATAGAACAGGAACAGTAGCAGGCTATCAAATACCAGAAGCCTTCAAATTTAATGGACAAGAATTAACAGGCTACTGGGCAATGAAGTACAATGTAGGAGAATAGATAGTTAAAAAGAAAAATATCACGAGTAGTGAAAACGAAAGTGATATTTTCTATTTTTAATAGCTTCAAAATATTATTAAAACTTTTCAAGAAACTTTGTAAAAAACTGTTTACTTTTGTCGTAATATTGTATAGAATAATTTTAGAGATAGCTTATGCAAAATTTCGTTACAAATTTTGTATTCCTAAAAAATAGCAAAAGAGAAAGAAAGGGGAACACCTAATGAAAATATTAATGTTAACATGGGAATATCCACCAAGAATAGTAGGAGGAATTGCTAGAGTAGTACACGATTTATCACATAGGCTTATTAAAGACGGACATGAAGTAACAGTGGTAACTTACAAAGAAGGAGACTTACCAGAGTATGAAAATGATAAGGGAGTAGAAGTATATCGTGTAGAAAACTTTATGATACATGCTACTAATTTTATTGAGTGGGTGTTACAGTTAAACTTTAATATGGCAGCAAAGGCTACACAGTTAATGAATGAAAATGGTAAGTTTGATGTCATTCATGCACATGATTGGTTAGCAGCAACTTCAGCTAAGATGTTAAAACAAGCTTTTAATATTCCATTAGTAGCAACAATTCATGCTACAGAAGCAGGAAGAAATTCAGGTGTTCATGATGAGACACAAAGATATATTAATGATACAGAATGGATGTTGACTTATGAAGCAACAGAAGTAATTGTAAACAGCAATTTTATGAAAGGACATGTGCAAGGATTATTTGGTTTACCTTTTGATAAAATTAATGTAGTTCCAAATGGCATTAACTTAACTAATTTTAATGGCGTTGAGAGAGATTATGAATTTAGAAGACAATATGCTATGGATAATGAAAAAATAATTCTATATGTAGGAAGATTAGTATATGAAAAAGGAATTCAGCATTTAATTTCGGCTATGCCTAAAATTTTAAATGGATATCATGATACTAAATTAGTCATTGCAGGTAAAGGTGGTATGCTAGATGAATTAAAAGCACAAGCTGAGAGAATGGGTCTTTCAAATAAAGTATATTTTACAGGATATTTAAATTCAAAACAAGTACAAAAAATATATAAATGTGCAGATGTAGCAGTATTCCCAAGTACTTATGAACCATTTGGTATTGTAGCATTAGAAGGAATGCTTGCAGGAGTTCCTACCGTCGTATCTGATATTGGTGGATTAAATGAAATTGTAGACCATGGTATCAATGGAATGAAAAGTTATGCAGGAAATCCAAATTCAATAGCAGATTCTGTATTAACATTACTTTATGATGGGCAATTAGCAGCTAATGTATCTAAAAAAGCAAAACAAAAAGTAAAAGAAGAATTTAATTGGACTAAAATTGCACAAGATACTCATTATATTTATGAAAAAGCAATTTGCAAAACTGTTGCTGAAAAACAAAAACAAGAAATTGAGCAAGAAAATGCGAAAAAGACAAGTAAGACAAAGAATAGCGAAACAGAAATTACAAATCTACTTAGCTTTAAGAAAAAACATGCTTATGCGTGATGTCAGTTTGGGGACGTTCTTTAAAACTGACAAAAGTGTCAGTTTAACCTACGTCCCTAAAGTGACAAAAGTGTCAGTTTTGGGGACACACCTTGGAAAGAGAAAGAAGGGAAGAATAAATGCAAGTATATGATACAGCAAATCGTTTAGCACAAGAAATAAGAGAATCAGAAGAATACAAGGCATATAAAAAGTTAAAAGATGAAATACATAATAATCCTGAGAAGAAACAAAAAGTAGAAGAATTTGAAAAGCTAAGATATGAAGTTCAATTGATGGCATATACAGGAGAAGAAAAGAGCGAAGAAAAAACAAAAAAACTAGAAGAAATGTATGCTACTTTAATTGAAAACAAAGACATAAAAGAGTACTTTGATTTAGAAGTGAAGTTTAATGTAATGATAGCGGATATTAATAAAATTATTGCAGAAGCAATTAAAGATGTATTATAGATAAAACATGAATTTACAATATATCCAAAGTATGATATAATAAGAGATAGGGGTAGCATTTTGCTATCAAAATAAATTAGGAGGAATCCATTTATGGCAAAAGGAAAACGGAATCGTGCCAGTTCTTCGAGCAGATGTGGGCTGTGTGTCCACATCAAGGACGGCAAGTGCAAGTATCCGAACCGGAGGGGCTCTGCGCAGTGTGCCAAAAACAGGTGCAATGCCTTTGCGGACCCGAAGGACCCTAAGCATAGAAAATAAGTATGGAGACCAAAACTGGCGGGCAAAATAGCCCGCCAGTTTTTTGTGCATAATTAATATAGAATTGTAACCTTTTTCAAAAATGTGTTACTATATGTATGAAAGATATCTTGAAAAGGAGATTTAAATCTAAAGTGGAAAAGGAAGAATTGACATTAAAGGATTATAGTAAAAATCATAGGTTGGATATAGACAAAGTAGTAGAAGATTACTATGGATATATTTATATCATTGTGAAAAATACGAAATCTGTTGGCATATTAGAAGAAGACATGGAAGAGATGATTTCTGATGTGTTTTTAGCATTATGGAAAAATTATGCTAATTTAGTACAAGAAACTAAGATAAAGCCATACTTAGCAGGAATTGCAAAAAATGTTTTAAAAAACAAATATAGAACAACAAAAATGGATTTTTCTCTATCAGATTATGAAGAACAATTAATTGCTCCCCATACATTAGAAGTAATTTCAGAAGAAAGAGAACAAAATGAAATGATAAAAGACACTTTAAAGATACTAAAGCCAGAAGAATATAAAATTTTTATGGCATTTTACTATGAAAATAAAAAGATTAAAGAAATTGCCAAAAACTTAGAAATTTCAGAAAGTAAAGTAAAAGTAATTCTTCATAGAGTAAGAAAAGAATTGAAAACAAAGTTAAGGAAAGGAGGATATAGTTATGGAAATGGATAAATTAAAACAAAACATACAAAAGAATGTACGAGAAGATATAGCTATATCAAAGTGGAAGGAGGAGATGCAGATGAAAAATAGAAAGAATAAAAAAATAGTATATGGAGTGCTAGCAAGTTGTGCTATGTTTATGCTAGGTATAGGAATTATAACTACTCAAGTACCATTTGGTGAAAATGGTGAAACTCTATTACAAGCAAAAGTGGAGAAAGAAAATTTGAGCAAAGAAAAGGAGACTTTAAAAACAAAAATTAATATTAATAAATTAGATGAAAAAACATTAGTAGACTATACAATAGATGCTCAAACTAGAAAAGTAGATGCAAAAGAGTGTATGGTGGATTTAAGATTTGCTATAGAAGCAAAACTTCCAGATGATTTTGAAGAAAATTCTTCTATAGTCGGCATTTATGTAAAAGGAGAAAATCCTAAAAAATATGATGTACTACAAAATTATGAGTTCCGTTATAAAAATAAATCAGAAACAAGGTCAATTACCTTAGGATTAGGTTTTAAAGATAGAAAACCAATAAGAGATTATTATTTTGCTGATGTAAAGAAGATATCAAAAATAGGAGATGTAGAACTTAAAATTACGCAATATGAAGATAGCTATTTAGCTATATTTAGTTACAAGGATATGAACTATGATATTGAAACAAAAGGAATTACACAAGATGAATTAGTAGAATTTTTGACTTCTTTGATTAGTAATAGTAAGAGTTGTGAGCAAATAACAGCAAAAGATGCAGATATTAACGTAAAAGAACCAGTAGAAAATTCTAGTACAAATTACCCTGACTATTATGCAGGAAGATATGTAGATAAGCAAGGAAATAATGTGGTATTATTAAAAGTTGATACAAAGGAAAATAGACAAAAAATATGCACTTTACTTGGTATTACAGAAAGCAAAACAAAATTTGAAGTAGCTAAATATTCTTATGAATATTTAACAGAATTACAAAATAAAATTGGTACAAAAATGCTAGAAAAAGAATTGCCTTTTGTTACATCTTCTTCTATTATGGAAGATAAAAATTGGATAGAAGTACAAGTAACCACAAATAAAGAAAGTGAACTAGAAAAGATAAAAGTATTGGATACAATAGGTGGTGCAATTAGTATTCGTTATAGCAAAGATGGAATTGCTAAAAAGGACATATTAGAAGAGAAAGACTAAGTTAACAAGGAGAGGAACAGAGATGTTCTTCTTTCTTGGTTTTAGGGAGAATAATTAGTTGAAAATTATCTTCTCTTTATGTTATAATGAGGAAGAAAAATTGTAAATGCATAAGAGGAAAAATATGAAGATTTTAAAAACAATCATAGCAAGCTTAAAACATACAAAATTGCTTATTGTAGTATTTTTTGTATTAAGTATTCTATTAAATTATTTAATAACTTATATACCAGTAATAATACAATACTTTATTGATATACTATTAAAACAAGATGCCAATAATTACATAATACAATACTTTATCAGCTTATTTGATGACCAATTATCCTTTATACCAATTATATGTATATTACTATTGCTAGTAGAAGGAGTTGTTGTTTTATCTACATATATAAGAACAATTGTAAAAAATAAAATTATACAAGAATTTCAATTTGACTTAAAAATAAAATTGTTTGAGCATATACAAAACTTAAGTTATCAAGATTTTTACCAAAATTCTCTTGCTGATTTAGTACAAAATATGGCAGATGATGTTAACCATATAGTAAGTTTTATAGAGAAACAATTTACATATATATTAGATATTATACTAATCATTATTTTTGCAATAACTCAGCTTGTAAACTTAGATTTAAGATTGTCTACTGTTATGCTTGTAGCAGTTTCCATTATCATTGTATTATCTGTATGGTATTTTAAAAAATCCAAACCAGTTATAGAAAATAGAATTAAAGTACAAAAAGAATTGTATTCCAATTTGAATGATAATTATTCCAATTTTAAATTTATAAAGATTAACAATCTACAAGAAAAGGAGAAGGAAAGATTTCGTAAAATTAATGCTAAAAATTTTGAAGCCAATAAAAGTAAGGTAATAATTGATAGCTTATATAAGATGTTAGTAGATAATATTGTAAGAATACAAACACCCTTTATCTTTATTTTAAGTGCCTATTTGTATAGCAAAGCATTTATTACAATTGGAAGTATCTATGTAACTATCCATTATTCTAATAAAGTAGCAAGAGCATTTACAAATTTAACAGAAATTCTTGAGGTTTTCAATTTATGTATTGCTTCATATAAAAGATTAGATAATCTATTAAAATTAACATTAGAAGATGAGAACATTAAAGATAAGGAAATAGTAATAAAAGATACAACTATAACATTTAAAGATGCTACTATTACTGTAAATGGAAAAGTTATTTTGGAAAATATGAATTTTACAATTTATCCAGATGAAAAGGTAATGATTGTAGGAAGTACAGGAAGTGGAAAAACCATATTGTTAAAAACATTAGTAGGATTTTATGATTACAAAGGTAGTATAAAAATAGGCGGTTATGAAATCAAAGAATTAAATAAGAAATGTGTAAGAGAAATGATTTGCTTATTGTTACAAGATTCTTATTTATTCTCAAAAACAATTGCAGAGAATATAAAAATATTAGTGCCACAAATAACATATCCAGAAATAGTGGAACTCTCAAGCTTTTTTTCGTTCCATAGTGATGTAACGAAATTGGATAAAAAATATGAAAGCGCTATAGGACGAAATGGTATTGTATTATCAAAAGGACAGAAACAAAGACTAGTTTTAGTAAGGGCATATACAAAGCCAAAACCTATCATGATTTTTGATGATTCATTTAGTGCAATTGATAGAATCAATAAAAAGAAAATATTAGATAATTTAATGCTATTAGAGGATAAGTCAAGCAAAATATTTGTTACTCATGATATTGAGTTAGCTCCTGAATTTGAAAAAATAGTCTATATCAATCATAAACAAGCAATATGTGGTACACATGAAGAACTATTGAAAAATAAAAGTTATAGTGAAATATATAGTTTAAATTTGAATAAAATAGGTGAAGAAAACTATGCTTCATAAAAAAATATTAAAAGAAATGTTTAACTTTACAACAAATACGAAAAGAACCATAAAAAGAGGAATACTTGGTTTTTTATTAGCTATTCCATATCTTATACTTTATCAATATGTACTATCTGAAGTAATTGACAAATACATTCCAAGCAAAAATGTAAAGATGGCAGTATTATTGTCTTGTATACTAATAGGATATATTATCATTAGATTTTGGCTAGACAAATATATGGAAACTGAAAGAAAAGATATATATTATGATAATGATAGACAAATAAAAAATAAGATTTTTGATAGTATACAAGAGGCAGATATTAGTGAATTAGACAAGATACAAGTTGGAAATTTGTTCAATTTGACTACAGCGCAGAGCTTTGAAGCTTCACAATTATTTGTATGGAATTTTATAGGAGTATTTGCAGTTAGATTAAGAAGTATTTTGGTTATATCTATTATGATGCTATTGATAGATTGGAAAATCGCATTAGTGGTAATAGGAATTTTTATCGTATCATATATCCTATTGATACCATTTTATAACAAAAATATGAAAACCTATAAACAATTACAACATTCAATTATTGATTTACAAGGAAAAATAAATGAGTATATTGATAGTTTCTCAACTACAAAGACATTAAGATTAGAAGAAATTAACACAAATGATATTAAATCAATGTTAGAAAAAGCAAAGAGTGAACTAATAAAATCCAGTAAAGTCTTAGGAATGCATACAGCATTGCTTGCTTTGTTAACATTTGGTGCAGTGATTGCTACTCTTATAATAGGTGGAAATCAAATTGCATTAGGAATTGGAGTAGGATCGACAATCATTTTAATAGTAGATTATATTAGTGATATTCGTGGACATATGGAAAGTCTGTTAGAACATGCACATGGAATTATTAATAAATATAATTGTTTTATAAATATTTTAGAAATTGTCAGTATTGCTAAGGAGAATGACAACGGAACATTAGCATTAGATAAAATTGACACAATAGAATTTGAAAATGTAAAATTAAGCTATGATGGTGTAAACACAATACTAGAACAGATAAACTTGAAAATAGATAAACCAACAACAATTGCAATTGTTGGAAAAAGTGGAACAGGAAAAACATCACTTGTTAATTTAATTCCAAGATTTTATAATTTGACAGATGGAAGAATTTTAATTAATGGGATTGATTATACAAAGTATAAACTAAGTGAATTAAGAAAGAATATTTCCTATGTTTTTCAAAATCCTGTTATTTTGAATATGTCAATAAGAGAAAATTTGATGTATGGAAATGAAGATGTAAGTTTTCAGGATGCTATAAACGTTTGCAAAAAAATAGGATTAAATGAAAAGATAGAAAGTTTTAGTCAAGGGTATGACACAATAATCAATGCAGAAACAGATATGCTATCTTATGGAGAAAAGCAATTACTAAGCTTTGCAAGAGCAATTTTAAAAAATGGAAGTATTGTTATATTAGATGAGGTAACATCTAATTTAGATTTAGAGTTTGAGAAAAATGTTATGGAAGCTAATAAAGTAATTTTAAAAAATAAAATATCTTTTGTAATTGCACATAGAATTAATACAGTTAAAGATGCAGATTTAATTATATTAATAGAGGATAAAAAGATTATTGAAATGGGAAAACATGAAGAACTTATTCAAAAACATGGATATTACTATAATTTGTATATGAGTAAAGAAACAGTGAGACATAATCTAGAAAGTAAGTATGAATATCAAACATGAGAAAGGATGAAACAAATATGAATAACAAAACAGTAGCTGAGTTATATGAAAAGGAATTAAAGGAAAAGGATACAATTATTGCTTGTAGCAGTAATTATGAAATAAAAAGCTTGAATTATATTCCAAAAGAGCATGACAAAATAGAATTAGTAGATGTAACAACAAGAGATGGAAGAAGAATTTATATAAGAGGTATTTTATATGTAATGAGCAAAGCCTTTAGTGAATGCTATCCAGAGGCACTTCTTACTGTAAACTATCAATTAACCAATGCTATGTATTGTGAAGTAGATAATATACAAGTAACACAAGAAATGCTACAAAATGTTAGCAATAAAATGAAAGAAATTATTGAAAAAAACTTACCAATTCGCAAAATAGAGATGACAAAAGAAGAAGCAGAAGAATTTTATAATAAAGAAAAAACAATTAGAGGAAAGTTGCAATTAGATAATAAGCAAAAAGAGGAAGTTTCTTTATACTTTTGCGAAGAATATTATAACTACTTTTATGGTGTTATGCCAATTAGTACAAACTATGTTCGTTATTTTGAAATAGTGCCATATCATGAAGGCTTTTTATTACGTTATCCAAGTAAAACAAATCCGGGTGTTTTAGCACCAACAGTAACAAATCAAAAGCTATTTACAACTTTAGAAGAATACAAAGATATTCATAGAGTACTAGACATTAATACGGTATACAAATTAAATAGGCAAATCACACAAGGAAATTCTGCTGAACTAGTTTTGCTAGCAGAAGCATTACATGAAAAGAAAATATCTGACATTGCAGACAATATTGTTAATCGAAAAGGCGTGAAAGTAGTATTAATTGCAGGTCCATCATCTTCTGGAAAAACCACTTTTGCAAAAAGATTAGGTATTCAGTTGAGGCTTAATGGATTAAAACCAGTTACTATTTCAGTAGATAACTATTTTGTAGAAAGAAAAGATACCCCATTAGATGCAGATGGAAAGTATGATTTTGAATGCCTAGAAGCAATTGATTTAAAACTATTTAATGACCACTTAAATACCCTATTAAATGGCGGAGAGATTTTGTGCCCAACCTTTGACTTTAAAGTAGGAACTAAGAGATACAATGGGGAGACCATGAAACTAGCAGATGATGAAATCCTTGTCATAGAAGGAATACACTGCTTAAATGATAAGCTAACAGCATCTATTCCAAAAGAAAAGAAATATAAGGTGTATATTAGTGCATTAACAGTATTAAATATTGATTACTATAACAGAATTTCAACAACAGACAGCAGATTAATTAGAAGAATGGTAAGAGACTATAATTTTAGAGGATATAGTGCATTACATACCTTGCAGATTTGGGACTCGGTAAATCGTGGGGAAACAAAGCATATTTTCCCATTCCAAGAAGAAGCAGACAGTATGTTTAATACCTCTTTAATTTACGAAATTTGTGTATTGAAAAAATATCTAATGCCATTATTAGAAGAAATAGACAATACGCATCCTGAATACGCAGAATCAAAGAGATTATATGAATTTTTAAAATATTTTGAAGATATTGAAGACAAATATGTGCCAGAAAATTCTTTGTTAAGAGAATTTATTGGTGGTAGCGTTTTTGAGTATTAGTGTCAGGTTGGGGACGTTCCTTTTTCTGACAAGAGTGTCATATAGGGGACACACCTTGTTAGAAAATAATGAAAGGTATGTCCCTAACCTGACAAAGATGTCAGAAAAAGGAACGTCCCCAACCTGACAGATAGGAGAAAAAAATGGGAAGAAGATTTACAGAAATTGATGAAGCATTTACTTGTGAAAATTGTGGTAAGCCAATAGAGCCATTAGGCTATACTTGTCGTGATCATTGTAGTCATTGTTTATGTTCTAAACATGTTGATATTAATCCAGGAGATAGAGAAGAAGAGTGTCATGGATTATTAGAGCCAATTAGAGTGGAACTAGATAGCAAAAAAGGCTATGTCATTATTTATCGCTGTAAAAAGTGTGGAGCTATTCGCAAGAATAAAGCAGCAAATGATGATAACATGGATTTGATAATTGAGTTGACTACAAAAGTTTAAATTAAAGCAACTTATAATAACGAAAAGTGCAGACTGCGCAAGGTGAAGCGAAGCTGAACGCCTGTTGCAGCGAAGTCTGCAACCAGTAAGGTCAAACGTTGTTATTATAAGTTGCTTTTTAATTAAACTTCTCTATGTAAATTTCCATTGGTATATTGCATACCTTCCAATTTTTCACGAATATAAGCTTTATTTACAGCCTCATTTATTTGCTCAATGGTTTCATCAAGCATATCTAGTCTGACAGAGGTAATAGGCAAGTTTTTTGTACTGATAGAAAGTGTTTTACTATTACAAATTAAAGTAACAGTTTGAAAACTATCTGGTATAATTCTAAATTCAAATCCTAATCTATCCTTCAAGTAGTACTTAGAAATTTTGGTGCAGTTTTGACCACAGTCAGGATAGCAATGATTTGTTTTTCCTAAGAAACAGTAATTAGATACCATGATAGGAAGATTTCCATAAACAATTAATTCTGTATCAATATCAGAAGTTTGCAAGATATCTTTTAAACCTTCTTCATTTAATTCTCTTGATAGAGTAAGGCGGTCAATTCCAAGCTTTTTGTATTCTTTCATAGTATAATGATTAAATACATTCAAAGAATAATTACCAATGAACTCATATTTTCCGTGATATTTCTTCAAAAACTCAAAATCAGCAAGATTAGAAAGCACAAATCCTTTGATAGAAAATCTTGTGGTAATATCATCAAAAGAATTCAAAATAATATTTTTGTAATTTCCTTTAATAATAGTTGGTAAATAGATGTATAGGTTATATTGTTCAGATAAATATTCAATAATACTGGTATATTGCTTATCCACAAATAATTTTAAAGATAAATACACTTTATCAATTTTATCTTTTTCTAGCTGTGTGTAATCATAATCTACATGTAAATCTCTTAAAAATAAAGAAATTTTAGGATACTCTAAATTGGGGATATAAGTAATGGCTTCTTCTGTTGGTAAATCCAATGAAGGAGATTTACGGCAAATTCGTTTTTCCACTTCTTTTTCTAAAGCGGAGATAGCATTTCTTCTAAGTTCATTTAAGCTACTAATGCTTGGTACATAAAGCCCATCATCTAAGTATACTGTAATATTTTCAAAAGTGTAAGGAGTATTGTTTGTCTTAGAAATTTGCTTGATAATTCTTTCCATACTAATTGGTGTTTTTAATGCCTCAGCAGGTATGATATCAGAAGTTACTTTTACCTTAATCTGATGATAAATGCTAGAAGGATGTGTTTCATTAATCGTAAATAGTTCCATTTGGATAGGCGTATCTTTTTTGATAGTCACATTACAATTTAACGGGATTTTTTTATTTTCGCAATTTTGATAAGAACGGCGAGCCTCTTCCATCAACTTTTTATTGGTTACTTTATATAGCTTATCACCAATAGCAATTTTGCCTTTCATTCTACCAATCGTAACATATTGACCAATTTCAGCGGTTTTAATATTTTGATTTTTTTCCATTAATTCTGAAACTAAGTAACTGCCGTTTTCTTTTTCAACACTGACAGAATCTCCAAGATCTAAAGGAGCCTCTAGTGAAAGTGTAATATGTCCTTTATTACTATTATATTTATGTACAGTTCCTAAATAAATTCCCATATGATTTGGCTTTTCAGGGAAGAGAAGTTCGCGATTGGCGTTATTATTTAAATGTCCGACTTGAAAAACCACCACGGTTAAAGACTTGCATTAAATCAGTAACATCTTGTTCATCAATCACATACTCTTGTTCACTTAAAGCAAGGTCAATATATTTACGATAAATACGTGTAACTGTTGCAACATATTCAGGATTTTTCATACGTCCTTCTATTTTGAAGCATTTTACACCTGCTTGAATTAAGCGGGGGATATGTGCTAAACCACATAAATCTTTTGGACTAAGTAAATAGCCTTTATCTAAAGTTAGTGTTTTCTTATCAGTAGAACTTTCTTTATTTTCGGCTAATAACTCATAAGGGAGTCTACAAGGACCAGCACATTTTCCACGATTACCGAGAGCGACCTCCTACAACACTAGAAAATAAGCATTGACCAGAATAACAAATACATAAGGCTCCGTGAATAAAAGTTTCAATTTCAACTTTACTATTGTTACAAATATATTCAATTTCACTAATAGAGAGTTCTCTAGCTAGAACAACTCTTTTAAATCCAAGTTTTTCTAGTTCTAAAACACCTTCTAAATTGTGGGCCGTCATTTGAGTGCTTGCATGAATTGGTAAATCAGGAAGCCTATCAATAAGATACTTGGCTAACCCTAAATCTTGAACGATAATAGCGTCAATTCCTGCTTCATAAGCTTCTTCAGCTAAAGCAATTGCATCTTCAAATTCTGTATCTTTAATTAAAGTATTTAAAGTTAAATGTGTGTGGACATTGCGAAGTTTGCAATAAGAAACAGCTTCTTTTAATGAATTTACCCCTAAATTAGTTGCATAAAATCTAGCATTAAATTTATCTGTTCCAAAATAAATACTGTCAGCACCATTTTGTACAGCAGCTTTTAAACATTCAAAATCTCCCGCAGGAGATAAAAGTTCGACTTCAGGCATAAGAACCTCCCTAAAAAATTTTAATATCCTATTATAGTGTAACACAAAATTTACCTTTTGCATACTATATCATATAACATTTTGAGAGAAGGAGGAAACGAAAATGCAAGAAGATAGAGATTGTGGATGTGGATGCAACAATAGTTGCGGATGCAATAGCGGTTGTGGATGTAATAATGGAGGATTTTTAAGCAACTTATTTGGTGGTTGCGGATGTGGTGATAGTACTATATTATTCTTTATCATCATTTTCTTATTATTATTTACAAATTGTGGTTGCTGCAATAGATAATTTAGGCAAACTAAAATCTATAAGTGAATTTTGTGTGAACTTTTACAAAAAAGTTCACACTTTTTTCGATTTTAATTGACGGAAAAATGGAAGAGTGTTATACTAATTTTGTAAAAATTTGTCACAAACGAGGAGGAAATAATATACTCATTATGAAAAAATTAATTGGTTTACTATTAATGATAATATTATTCATTTTGATATTTTTAACCTATTTTGAAGGAACTTCAAATGCAGCTTATAGCGATAAATTTGCTAATTATCCGGGGTATAAAGAATTAATAGATGCTCTTCAAAAGGCACACCCTAATTGGGAATTTGAAATTCTTGAGACAGGTTTAGATTGGGCAGCATCAGTAAAAGAAGAGTCAAAGCATAGGAGGAGTTTAATTCAATCATCAAAAACTGGTCCATGGAGATGTTCTTGTAACGAGGAGTATGAACCAAATTGGTATTGTGCATCTTCAGCGGCAGTTGCTTATTACTTAGATCCAAGAAATTCTTTAAATGAAGATTTTATCTTTCAATTTGAAAAGTTGACATATAATAGTGATTTGCAAACCAAAGAAGGCGTAGAATATATATTAAGAGATTGCAACTATATGCAAGGAAAAATTACTTACTATGATACAAAAGGAAAGAAACAGACAATTAATAAAACTTATGCAGATGTTATTCTAGAAACTGCTAAAATGTATAATGTTAGTGCTTATCACTTGGCTGCTAGAATTCGTCAAGAACAAGGAACCGGAAATGGTGGTTCCATGATTTCTGGAAAATATTCAGGATTTGTAGGATATTATAATCACTTCAACTGTTCTGCTTTTGGCTCAACTACTAGTCTTATTCTAAAAAATGGCTTAACTTATGCTAAAAATCAGGGGTGGACAGACCCAGAAAAAGCAATTAAAGGTGGAGCTAAGCTTGTTGCTAAAGAATATATTGGAATTGGACAAAATACATTATATTTAGAAAAATTTGATGTAGTTGATGGTGGAAATGGATATTATTGGAATCAATATATGACAAATGTTTCTGCAAGTAAGACAGAAGGTGCGACAGTAAAAGCTACTTATCAAAAACTAGGCTTATTAAATAAAAAAGTAGTATTTAGAATTCCAGTCTATAAAAATATGCCAACATATGCTTGTCCTGAACCGGGCAAAGAGACTATTGTAACACAAGATGTTCAAACTAATGGAGAAGTAAATATCAGAAAAGGCAAAGGTGTAGATCAAGAAACAATAACAACTCTAAAAAAAGGCGTAAAATTACTCAGAATTGAATATGCACAAAAAAAGGAAAAAGGTTATTATTGGGACAAAGTGGTATTAGCAGATGGAAGAGTAGGGTACGCGATTAGAGATCGTTTGAATAATTTATCTTTGCAAAGTAATTGCAATGAAAAAGATATTGTATTAAATAACATAGAAGTACGTAATGGACCCGGAAAAACAAGCACAGCAGTGGTTAATTATATAGCACCGGGCAATCTAGTAACAGTAGTAGAAAAAGGGAAATATCCTAATCTAAATGGTGAGAATTGGTACCGTGTTAGATTAAGTGATAATACCTATGGATATATTGCAGTAGGAGCACAGAACAATCCAAATATTACGAAATATGATGAAGATAGTCCAGATTATGATTATGTAGAAGTAATTTGTACAGATGGGCTAAGAATTAGAAGAGAACCAACAACTACTAAGAATAATGTGATAACAGCAGTAGCAAAAGGAACACAATTATTTAGGGCACAAAAAAGTGCATCTAATGCAGAAGGGTATATTTGGGATAAGGTAGTAACTTCTAATGGAACAATTGGATATTGTGTGAGACAAGATAAAAACAATGGAGAAGCTTGGATAAAATCTTTAAGTAAGAAAAAATATGAAGTAGATGACAAAAATGCTAATATTATATGTGTACCAGACGTTACGCCAGAAAAGTTACAGTCATTATCTGCTAAAATAGTAGTAAAAAATGGAGATAAAGAAATTGCAAAAGATGCAAAAATAGGAACAGGTTATACTATTACAGTAGATGGAAAAACATATACAGCTGTCGTAATGGGAGATGTAAATGGGGACGGCAAGGTAAATTCATCAGATTATGTAAAAATAAAAAATTACTTAAGAAAAAAAGAAAACATGAGTGTAGCTGAAAAATTAGGAGCAGATGTAGCAGGTGAGGGAAAAGTGACATCATCAGATTATGTGAAGATTAAAAATTATTTAAGAAAAAAAGAGAATATTACAATAAATTAGAATGAGTAAGGAGAATAAATTCATGAAAAAAGCTAAATTGAAAATTTTAATAGGTGGTCTATTACTGTTTTTGTTTCTAAATGTTTATACAGTGCAAAGTGAAGCTGCTACAGCTTCATTTACTTCCTCTATTTCTGCAACTAGTGTGTATGTTGGAGATACAATTACTTTGACAATAAAAGCTACCAATGCAGCAGGAATGTATAATGTAAGTAGGACTAATTCAAATATATCAGTTACAAGTGGAAATGAAAGTGAATTTATAGAGAATACATCTACTACAATAAAATATAAGGCTACAAAAGTAGGAACTGTATCAATCACAGTATCTGCTAGTGATATGACAGATTTAGATAATAGTAGCAATAAGGTAACTGGTAGTAAAACTTATACTGTTACAATAAAAGAAAAGAGTAATAATTCGAGTTCTAGTGGGAATTCAAGCAGTTCTAATTCATCAGGAAACACTACTACCACAAAAACACCAACTTTTAAAAGTGTAAACCAAAAAGTTTATACAACAAATGATTGCAATTTACGTTCTAGTTGGTCAACATCAAGTGCTGCAACATCAGTAAAAAAAGGAACAGAATTAACTTTGACAGGAACTTCAACTGAAACCATAAATGGGTATACATGGTATCGTGTTACTTATCAAGGAAGTACAAAATATGTTGCAAGTAGTTTAGTTACTTATAATAAACCTAAAGATGAAGACAAAGATAAAGAAGATGACAATAAGGATGATAACAAAAATGAGAAATCAAGTAATAAAAATCTGTCTTCTTTAAAAATAGATGGAATAGATATGACCCCTAGTTTTAGTAAGGATACAACTCAATATACTGCCCATGTAGATGGAGATGTAGACGAACTAAAAATCAATGCAAAAGCAGAAGACAGTAAAGCAAAAGTAGCTATTGAAGGAAATAAAGGGCTAAAAGAAGGAGACAATATTATTAAAGTAAAAGTAACAGCAGAAGATGAAACAACCAGAATTTACTTCATTACTGTTACTAAAGGAGAAGGAACGGAAGTAGATACAACATTAAAATTGACACAATTAAGTATTGAAAGAGTTAATTTTGAAGATACTTTTAAACCAGATACTTATTCTTATGAATTAGATTTAACAAGCTACGTTAAAAAATTAGAGATTACTGCAATACCAAGCCAAGCAGATGCGACTGTTGATATTTCAGGAAATGAAGACTTTAAAGAAGGTCAAAATGTGATTGTAATTCTTCTAACTTCAGCAGATGGTAGTGAAACCGCAACATATCAAATTAAAGTAAATGTACCAGCAGAAGTAATAGAAAAGGCGGCAGAAGAAGAGGAAAATATTTCGTTTTATATTTTAATTGGAATTGCTGTTGCAGTTGTTATTATAGCAATTATAGTAGTAGTTCGTCGCCATAAAACTTCTAGAGAAGATGATTATGAAGAAGACTTTTCAGAGGAAGAAGATAAAGTAGGAGAAATTGGTGGTAGAAGATTTGCAAATTACGAAGATAGATACCAGACAAGAGATGATGCTGACAAAGAAGAAGAGGAAGAAGTAGATGATTCAAGAAAATCAAGAAATTCTGCTTTAGATGACTTTTTCAATGCACAAGATGATGACGATGGAGATAGAAGACCAAGAGGCAGACATTCAAGATAATAAAGAATGGGAGTAGATTTAAATTCTGCTCCTATTTTTGTAGATTAGCATTTTAAGAATTTTAACATAAACTATAGCAAAACAAGAAAGAGGGGAATACAATGTTAAAATTTACAAAAATGCAAGGTTTAGGAAATGATTATGTGTATATGGATGCAATTCATCAAAAGATAGGAAATGCATCCTCTTTAGCAAAAGCTGTTAGCAATAGACATTGGGGAATTGGTTCAGATGGACTAATTTTAATTGACAAAAGTGATGTTGCTGATTTTAAAATGCGAATGTTTAATCCTGATGGAAGTGAGTCAGAAATGTGTGGAAATGGAATAAGATGTGTAGGAAAGTTTGTGTATGATAAAGAGTTAACAAATAGCACAGAGGTTACAATTGAAACACTTGCAGGAATTAAAAATCTAAAGTTAAAGGTAGAAAATAAAAAAGTGAAAATGATAACAGTAGATATGGGAGAACCGATTTGGGAAGCTGATAAAATTCCTGCTATGAGTGATAAGGCGCCAGTAAAAAATTTAAAAATAAAGGCAAGGGATAGGGAGTTTTTAGCCACTTGCGTTTCTATGGGAAATCCACATGCTGTTATTGTGTTAGAAGATATAGAGACATTTGATGTTGAGAAATATGGCAAAGCAATAGAAAGTGCTCCTATTTTTCCAAATAGAACGAATGTAGAGTTTATTAAAATAGAGGATAGAAACCATATTAAAATGAGGGTATGGGAAAGAGGAACAGGGGAAACACTAGCGTGTGGAACAGGAGCATGTAGCTGTGTTGTAGCAGGAGTGTTAAATGATATATTAGATAGAAATATAGTAGTGAAATTATTAGGTGGAAATCTTCAAATAGAATGGAAAAAAGAGGATAATCATGTATATATGACAGGGACAGCAGTTACTGTTTTTGAAGGAGAATTGCAAGAAGAAAATATATTGTATAAATGAAAAAGATAGTATATAATAATAAAAGAGAAAAAAGTAAGTATAAAATGCTAAATAGAAATACTAGTGGATTATGAAATATATGGAGTAGAAAATAGGAATGGTAGTAAGTAGACGTTTTAGTAAAGAAGAAAGAGTTTTAGATAAGCAGGATACATTAGAAATGTTAAAACAAGGTGTTACCCATGCAGAAATAGCTAGACAATTAGGTAGGTCAACTCAGTATATTGTAAATTTGAAAAATGAGTTAGTTGTAGAGGGCTTAATAACAATAGAAGAAATAAAGAAAGCAAGAAAACAAGCAATTGATGCCAAAAAGAGAATTGAAAAAAGTATAAGTGAAAGCAAAGCAGCAGAAAAAGAAAGAATTAGAAATGAGAAAAAAGCAAAAGTTCTTGAGTATTTAAATTTAGGAATAACTATACTTGAGATATCAAGAAAATTAGATATACCTAGAACAACTTTAAATCGATATATAGTAGAGTTAATTAATGAAGGAAAAGTTAAAGAAGAGGATATAAAAAGCCAAAAAGGTAAAAATAAGGAAGTTAGTAAAATTGTACAAGAAAAAAATGAAGAATTAATTGTACCACCACCAAGAAAATCGAAATCAAAGAAAAAGTTTATTCCAAATCCTGATGCAATACTTTCAGAAGAAGAAAAACAAGTTTTAGATTACTTATTAAAAGGACAGAGTTATAATTTTATCGCAAAAGAAATGGGAATAACTCAAAGTGAAGTAGTAAAGATCACAAATATATTAAAAGTAAAAGGTGTTATTAGTTCAGAACAAATAAAAAGTGCTAGAGAAAGAAAGCGACTAAATGATGAAGAAGATGTTATAAAGTTATTAAAAAGAGGATATACTCAAGCAGACATTAAACTTCAAAAAAGAGATACAATTAATCTTTCTATAATGATTTCAAAATTGAAGGCAGAAGGCAGAATTACAGATGGAGAGATAAAAAAGGCACAAGAACAAGCACGAAGACTTGAAAAAGAAGAATTTGCAGAATTAGTTTTAAAAGGTATGAAAAAAGGGCTAACAGTAAAAGAGATAATTGAATCAGATGAAACACGGATATGCAACAGAAAGGTTCGTTAGAGATATGCAACAAGAACTAATAAGGAGCGGAAGAATTACAGAAAAAGAGTTTAGAAGACAACGAAACAAACATAAAAAAATAGTAAAAAATCTAGAGACACTGACTTAAATAATCGTATTTTCAAATTAATAAAACAAGGGAAAACAATAAGAGAGATAGCAGCAGAACTAAATTTTTCAGAAAATTATATATATATAAGAATGCAACAGATATTTAAGCAAAAAGGGTTATCAAAAGAACAAATAAGAAGTCTGAGATATGGAAAAATTCTGGAGTTATTGAAAAATGGAATTACCCCACAAGAAATTGCTAATTTCTTAGGTATAAGTAGCGAAAGTATATATAATAGGCAAGAAGAATTTATAAGAGATGGAACTCTTACGAAAGAACAACTAAAAGAATATAGAACAAAAAGAATACAAGAATTTGCAGAGACTAGAAGAAAAGCGATAGAAGAATGCAAAGAAGATAGCAAGATATGTGTAAGTAGAAAAAAATTTTTTGAATTGGCACAAGCTGAAATTAGCTATGGAAATGCTTTAGAGAAAGCAGATGTGAAAATGTTAGGAAGATGTATCATTTATAATGACATCTTTTTAACAAAAGAAAATTTAAAACTTGTAGTTATACAATATGTTATTAGATGTGAGCCACAAGAAATAAATGGATTTTTTAAATCTTTGATAATGCTTTATGGAGACACAGATTATGGTAATGCAATAAAAGAATTTAGAAAATATGCAACAGAGAAAATTAGAGAACGAAAAAGTAAATTTAGTGACATTACTGAAGAAAGATAGGATAAAAGACAAGAAGTAGAAATTTATTGGCATATTGAGGATTTTTTGTTGGAGCAGGTAGCGAGAATCGAACTCGCGCAACCAGGTCGGAAGCATGGCATTCTACCACTAAATTATACCTGCACAAATAAACTAAATCTATTATAAAATAAAATAAGTAAAAATGCAACAAAAAACCATTATAGAAAATACTATAATGGTTTTTTTTATATTTTATAGTTGAATTTTTTGTTCTAAAGTTTCAATAATAGCTGGTAAGATTTGTTTTTTTCTAGAAACCATTCCTTTTAATAAAGTAGTATTTGAAATGAGTTTAGTATTAAAAGCCCTTTCAAAAATATCAATTCTATTCCCTAAAACAATTGCTTTAGAATTTGCTTCTAAAATATCGGTAGCTAAGAAAACGAATAAATCAATATTTTCTTCTTGAATTCTTTGTTCAATAGATTGTTCAATTTCGGATTTTCTCTTAAAAACTTCTTCTAAGTTAGAACTATTAATTTGTGAAATGGTAATTCTTAAATCATTATGTCTAAAATCTTTAGAGTCAACATTAATGATTTCCAAACCAGTAAATCCACTAATATCAGTTCCTGCTTCTAATAATTTATATCCATAGTCATACAAGTTAATTCCTGCAATTTTAGCTAAACGTTCAGCAATCATTTTATCTTGTTCTGTACAAGTTGGAGATTTGAACATTAAAGTATCTGAGATGATGGCACTTAGCATAATTCCTGCCATTTTAGGTGTAATAGTTACATCATCTTGTTTATATAATTTATACATAATAGTAGAAGCACAACCAACAGGTTCAGCAATACAATATACAGGTTCTGCTGTTTGTAAGTTTAATCTATGGTGGTCAACTACCATTTGAATATGTGCATTTTCAATTCCTGGTAAGCTTTGAGAAAATTCATTATTATCTACCATAATAACATTTGTATTACTATCTATATTAGAAAGAAGCTCAGGCTCTTTTAAGTCGAAAGTATTTAAAGCATATTCTGTTTCTTTATTAATTTCTCCTAAACGATAACTTTGTGCTTCACGACCAATTTGATTTTGCAAATTTGCCATTGTGATAGCACAAGAAATAGAATCAGTATCTGGATTTGTATGTCCGAAAACGCGAATGATATTGTCAGCCATAAAAAATCCTCCTTTTATCTCTTGATTTAACTAATTAATTATAGCATTAATTACATAAAATGTCAACTTTTGACAAAATTAAGAATTTCTAAAGAAATATATGAAGTAGTATGCTTGATTTCTAAAGGAAATATGTATATAATTAAGGAAATTTTAAGGAAAGGAAGCGCTTTTTAAATGGGACTAATCGTAAAAAATGTAGATAAAAGTTTTAGTACAAAAAAAGTAGTTGACAATATTAATTTTGAAATACAAAAACCAGGTGTATATGGACTCTTAGGAACAAATGGGGCTGGTAAGACAACAACTATTCGTATGATTTTAGGGATTTTAAAAAAAGATAGTGGAGAAATTACTTGGAATGGAAAAGAAGTACAAAGAAAGCATGTTAATTTTGGATATTTGCCAGAAGAAAGAGGAGTATACCCAAAAACAAAAGTACATGACCAATTAATGTATTTTGCAAAATTGAAAGGAATGAAGAAGGAAGCAGCTGAGGAACGCATGCAATATTGGGCAAAGAGATTAGAAGTTGAGCAATATTTGCAAATGACACCAGAAAAATTATCAAAAGGAAATCAACAAAAAATTCAGTTTATTACGGCCATTTTACATGACCCAGAATTACTAGTATTAGACGAGCCTTTTAGTGGATTAGACCCAGTCAATACAGAACTTTTAAAAAATGTTATTTTAGAACTCATCAAAAAAGGAACCTATATTATTATGTCTAGCCATCAAATGCATTCTATTGAAGAATTTGCGTCAGATGTATTGATATTAAATAAAGGGAAGACAGTATTACAAGGTAACTTAAAAGAAATCAAAGAGCAATATGCAGCTAATAGATTATCACTCAGCACAACAGAAAATGTAGATAACTTAATCAAACAAGCAAATCTTGAAATTTACAATAGTAAGAATAACGAATACATGATTAACATTTCGGGAGAAGATGATGGATATCGTTTATTTGATATTCTTGCCCAAAATCATGTGAAAGTAGAAAAATTTGAGATTATGAAACCAAGTTTACATGATATTTTCATTGAAAAGGTAGGTGAAGAATAATGAAAGATTTATGGACAGTAGCATCTTATACCATTAAAGATATGTTCCAAAAGAAAACCTTTTTAATATCTAACTTAATTATTCTAATTATGATAGTAGTAGGATTTAATATCCCAAATATTCTATCTTCTTTTGATGGTGAAGGAGAAGAAGGTGGAAGTAGAACTACTAAAGAATTAGTAGTAGATAGCAAAAATATTTATGAAGGAACTTTAAATAGTTTAAATTCTTTAGATCTAGGATATGAATTTATTGTTGAGAATAAAGAAGTAAGTTTCGAAGAAATCAAAGAAAGAATTGAAAATGATGAAATTGAAGATGCTATTATTATTGATAAAATAAATGATAAAATTCAAATGACATATATTGTAGAAGATGCAACGATGATGACAGAAGTGCCAGAAAGTTTGCGAAATACATTTACTAATTTATATACAAACCTACAATTGACTAAATTAAATTTATCTGAAGAACAACTTGCAAGCTTAAGCCCAGAATTTGAATTTAACTTCAAACAAACAGCAGAGCAAGAAGTAAAAGGCAATGTATTTGCAATTATGCTTTTATCATTAGTATTGTTCTATGCAATTTACTTCTGTGCTTATCAAGTATCAGCTTCTATTACAACAGAAAAGACTTCAAAAATTATGGAGACATTGGTTACTTCTACAAAGCCTAGAACAATAGTACTTGGAAAAACAATTGGTATTGGAATCGTTGGATTTATACAAGTAATTGTGATTGTGACCGTAGCACTTATTTGTGCAAAATATTGCTTACCAGAAGGAGTTTTAGATGCTGTATTAGATATGTCACAAATTACACCAATACTTGGAATTTTTACAATACTATACTTTATCTTAGGCTATGCAACCTTTGCTTTACTATATGCTTTAACAGGTTCAACGGTCAGCAAACCAGAAGATGTGCAAACTGCTAATGGACCAGTTGCTATTGTAGCAGTAGTAGGATTTTACTTGTCATATTTTACTATGATGAACCCTACAAGTGACTTAAATGTATTTGCATCTATATTCCCATTTTCATCACCATTTTGCATGCCATTTAGAATTATGATGGGAATTGCAACACCAAGTCAAATAGCTATCTCATTTGCAGTATTAGTAGTTACCATTTTAATTATTGCCAATATATCCATTAAGATTTATTCTAATGCAATTTTGAATTACGGTAGTAGAGTGACTTTGAAAGATATGGTTAAAATGTATAAGAGTAAAGATGATAATAACAGTTAAAAATATAAATACCCCTTCTAGATGTTTCGTCTAGAAGGGGATTTCCTATTTAGGACATTTTTCTGCGAGGTAACAGTCGATGCAACGGTCGAAAAACTTAAGCACAGAGCCCAACAAAGTAGAGGGATTTTAACATTCCAGCCTTTCTGTCTTGCTAGCTTCAGGTATTCGCTTTTGGTCATGAGAATGGTTTTACCATTCTCATCGACGAGTTTCATTCTCTCGACTTTTTCCATTAGAATAGCCTCCTTTTTGATATAATATAGAATTGCGATTGGATAGGGTACTCTAATTTTTTACCTCACTTTCAAATAAGATGACATAATTATATCGCATAATTTACTGCATTTCAACCAAATCCTTCCAATATTTTCTTAAAACAAAATACATAAAAATACCCCTAATTTTGAAAGGGAGTACATTTGTCGAAAAAAGTCACATGAAATTTGTTGTTTTTTAGATTGAATAAGGTTATAATAAATAAAGAGGTGATTTTTTATGCAATTTAAGAAGAAACAAGAAATTTATAATAACAAAAGAATACGTTTTAGTAAAGAACTAGAAGAAAGAATTGACAAAGAACTAGAGAAAGTGAGAAAAATGCAAGAAGCAAATGGAAATAAAACATACACACAAGAAGAATTAGATGCTATGATATTAGGAGAAAGCTATACTAGAACAATATAAAATTGAATATACTGATGAAGCAGTACAGCAGTTAAGTTCTATATATAGCTACATAAAGTATAACTTACTAAATTCCATAGCAGCTAAAAACTTTTATGTTCAATTTACAGAGAAAATTCAAACATTAAAATTTTTTCCATATGCATTTTCTATCTATAAAAATACTAACTTTAGATGTTTACCTTATAAAAAGTGGTTAATCTTATATGAAATCAAAAGTAATTCAGTTATAGAGATTCAAACAATTATTAGTTCAAGATGAAAGTTTATTCTTAATTTTATTCATTAATCAATAAATCTAATTTCTTTGCATTTCAACCAAGTCTTTCCAATACTTTTTAGGCATATATTGCATTTGCAATCTACTATTAGTTCTTTCCTGAATAGCAATTGTCTGAAAAAATGTTTTCCATAATTTTTGGAATTGTAGTTCTTCTTTTGAAAATGAGTTTACTTCAAAATTATGAGGAACTTGTATGATTTCATAATCATTCTTATTTTGACAATTATATAGAAGTACTAAGTTCCTATTTTTATCATGTAAAATCATATTTTGTTTCGGAAAACGTTTCATCAAAAATTGACCTACTTGTTCTATCACGTTATTATCTGGGTGAATTTGAGCATACCATAGGTTATTTTCAATTTCACATAATCGAACCAATCCTTTTAAACGATGTGCTTCACCAAATACATTTTTACGAAGCTTAGCAATTCCGTATCACATAATCAATTGATAATTGGTTATTAATGCGAGAACCAACCATAAAACCATGTAATAGATATTTCAAAATTAGCATTTCTTTACCTTTTTGATGAGATAAGAAAGCATAATAGCAATCATAAAGAGCAGTATAGGAGATAGAGTGATAAATTCCATTCCAAATACGTTTAGCTTTAATTTCATCTGTAGAAATGTGCTTTGTTTGTTCTAAAAGATTAGGAATATAGTCTGTTTCAGGCATAATATTACTAGGAATAGTTTTTTGCAAGTAACAGTTAAAAACAATGGTAAGTAAACCATCAAAAGTTCCATCATATATATAAACTTGATTTTCTAAAATTTGATAATCTAAAATAGTTATTTTCATGTTTTAAACTCCTTTTATAAAGCACCTGTTAAGCACTTTATTTTATCCTCTTTTGTAGGTTCTAATTTGTCGAATAAAGAGGTTTGTACATAACTTGGAAGAGGAAGTCCGTTTTCTTTCTAAATAAATTAAATTTTCAGAAATAAAGCTATCATTAAATTTATGAATGGCATCATAATATTTCCCATCACAGGTAATAAAATAACGAGCACGTTTTAATACCACACCTAATTTTTTTAGATGCTCGAATTGTAAGTGACAATCTTTTCTAGCACGCAAAATTCTTTTAGCAGAAATTACGCCAATTCCGAGGGATTCTTAATAAAGTTCCATAATCAGCTGAATTGATTTCGACAGGGAAACATTCTAAATGTCTTAAAGCCCAATCACATTTGGGATCCAACAAAGTATTAAAATTGGGATTTTGTTCATTTAATAGTTCATCGCTACTAAAACCATAAAAGCGAAGTAACCAGTCTGCTTGGTAAATTCGATTTTCTCTTAATAAAGGAGGTCTTTCTAAAGTGGGAAGAAGGGAGTCCTCATTTACTGAAACATAAGCAGAATAATATACTCTTTTTAAATGAAACTTTTGATATAAACTTTCAGATAATTTTATAATTTTAAAATCACTTTCAGGAGTGGCACCAACAATTAATTGAGTTGTTTGTCCAGCAGGTACAAAATTTCTAATTTTAGGTTTAGAAGTATTAGCGCTTGGAAGCATACTATTAGGTGTAAAAGACCAATTCTTTTTATTAGGTAACAACCTTTGGGCACTATTACTAAGCTGGCTAGAGATGTAACTCATTGGCTTTACAATATTTTCTTTAGACTTATCAGGTGCTAACAATTGAAGACTATTTTGGGAGGGAAGTTCTATATTAATACTCATGCGGTCCACCAAAACTCCAAGTTTATCAATTAATTCTTGACTACAGCCAGGAATTGTTTTGGCGTGGATATATCCGATTAAAGTGATATTCATTTCGCAAAATAGTAATTGCTTGTATCATCTGCTCCATAGTATAATTAGGGGATTTTATCACAGCAGAACTTAAGAAAAGACCCTCAATATAATTTCTTTTATAAAATCCAATTGTTAAATCAGCAATTTCCTTTGGTGTGAAAGTAGCTCTTTTTCTACTATTACTGCAACGGTTGACACAATATTTGCAATCATACATACAGCTATTTGTCATTAAAATTTTAAGCAAAGAAATACATCTACCATCAGCACCCCAACTATGGCAAATACCAGAAACATCTCCATTTCCAATTCCATTAGGTGTATTTTTGCGCCTACTTCCAGAAGAGCTACAAGAGGCGTCATATTTAGCAGAGTCTGCTAAGATTTGTAATTTTTCTTCTATATCCATTTTCATCATTCCTTTATTTTTGTAATATAAATAATTTATGAATCGTATTTCTTAAATAAAAATACAATACAAATGTTTGTGTAAATAGTATAATACTATTATCAAGAAATGTCAAACAAAAGTTTTGAAAAAAGTAAAATAGTTTTAGTATTAGAGAATGAAAGAAAATAGACGAAATGTCGAAAAAAGTCGTTTGAAATTTGTTGCATTTTGTAAAACAATATGTTAATAATAAATATAGAGTAAAAAATATTTTGCCAAGACAAAGGAGGTCATTATGAAATTTAGTAAAGAATTACAAGAATTTATTGACAAAGAACTTGAAGAATGTGAAAGAGAAGAAAGAGAAGGAAGAGTGAAATATTATACTGAGGAAGAAGCATTTGAAATTATGTTTGGAGGTCTTTATGCAGGATGTAGGTATCGAGATTTTGCAAACGGAAACATACCTAAGCCAACTAAATTCAATCATTAATTATATTTCATATGAATTACAAAACCCAATTGCTTCTTATCAATTTTATAATAATCTAGTAAAAAAGCTTTCTATTCTCTCTTATTTACCACAGGCAATGCCAGTGTATCGAAATACCAATTATCATTATTCAATTATGAAGCACTGGCTTATATTCTATAAAATACAAGATAATATAGTTATACTTTCTAGAATTTTAAGTTCAAAACAAAATTTCAATAACAAATTTCTATCAGATTAAAACTCCTTAAATTTCAACCACATTTTATGTTTTATAAACTCTTTAAAATCTTGAATAGTTCCTAATAAAAATCCAGATTTATCTAGTACTAAAATGTTTGTTTTATCTAAGTAAAGATAAAAATAGTTTTTTGTTTCAAAAACTCTATATAATTTATAATATGCTATCTTATCACTTCCCATTGTATTTTTTATAACAAAATAGTTTTTATAAAAAGAATAAGTATTCACTAAGTTATTTTGTACCTTATCACTATGAAATTCTTTTGTATTTTTATGTGTAGGCTGAATAAATTGATAAGCTGAAAAGCAAGCAAAGATAATGAAGAGGATTAAGCCATGAGCAAAATAATGATTAGCAAATAGAAAAGAAATGAGCAAAATAAATAAAAGAGAAAAAATGGCAGTATATACTGTGTATCTCCAACCAAACTTCTTTTGTTGAAAAGTTAATAATTCTATATAAATATTCTTAGATAAAGTAGTTTTATTTTGAAATAAAGGCTTCATAGATAAACTCTCCTATACATTGTTAATAAAAATAGTATATGTTAAAATGATTTTTCGTACAAGACTATTTAAAAATAATTTTCAGTATGTTACAATAATCAAAAAACGGAGGAGAAAAAAATGAGAATAGGAATTGATATAGATGATACCTTATCTGAATCATTTGAATTAGTATTTCCATTTTCACAAAAATTTGATATAGAAGAATTAGGAAATAACGGAAAAGTACAAACTTATGGAAAAAAAGAAAACCATAACTATATAGAAGAGATGTATCCTCACTGGTCAGAAGAACAAACCAATTTATTTTGGGAAAAAATATTTATGCAAACAGTAACAGAGGCAAGACCAAAACCATATGCTCCTGAGATTATCCATAGATTAAAAGAAGAAGGGAACCAAATAGTCATTATTACTTCTAGGTATGAGGTATTACCAAATGACAATACCATAGAAACAAAGTCAAAAGAATGGCTAACTAAAAATGACATTCCATATGATAAATTTATTTTAAATGCAAAGGACAAGCTAATAGCAGCACAAAATGAAAAAATAGACTTATTTATTGATGACAGTATTCAGCATTGTAAAAGAGTAAACGGAGGAAATATAAAAACTCTTTTATATACTACTATTGCAAATCAAGGAGTAGAAGTACCAGAGTTAGAAAGAGTTTATTCTTGGATACAAATTTATCAAATCTATAAACAAATGAGGGATAAAAATTGAAAGAAGTAGAAGATAGGATAAAACCAACCAAAAAAGTAACAATTCAAGAAAGAAAATACAATGCACGCTTATACCCACTTTATAAAATGTGTGCATGGGACTTATTATTTTATTATGCCATTGCATTTGTATTTTTGGTTCAAACAAAAGGAATGAGTCCAGCAGAAGTAATGTTGACAGATGCTATTTATCCATTTTTGAAGTTGATTTTTCAAATGCCAGGTTTAACTATTATTGATAAATTAGGAAAAAGGAGAAGCTTAATTGTTGGTAATTTTAGTTTATCAATTTGTATTGTCATTTTAATAGTATCAAGTGGAATTCCAATGGTTATTTTTTCTTATGCTTTTATGGCTTTTGCATTCTCTATTAAAAATGTGGCAGAGACCAATTTATTATATGATTCTGTACCAGATAAAAAAGGAAAGGGAATTTTCTCTAAAATAGAAGAAAAAGGAGCAAGAAATTATTACTTCCTAGATGGTATTACTTCTATGCTTACAGGTTTTCTATTTGTTATAAATGGATATATTCCTATGATGATTTGCCTAATGTTTACAGTAATAGCAATTGCAATGTCAACCTGTTTTAAAGAAGTATGTGAAATCAAAGAAGAAAAAGCACAAACTTTAAAAGGAAGGATACAAGGATATTTTCAAGATATTAAAACGGCTTTTCAATTTATTTTTCATTCGAGAAGATTACAAGCCATTATGGTATTTACCTTCTTTTTCAGTGGACTAGTTTATGCCTCTTATACACTAAGAGAAAGTTTGTTAGATGATTTACAAATACCTGCACAGTTTTTTGCGATTATTATAGCAAGTTTAACAATTTTATCAGGATTTACAGCTAGTTTGCAAAGTGTTATTCATCAGAAATTTAGAAATAAAGCATTGACTTTTATAGGATTAATCTATGTGATTACATTTGTAATGGTAGGAATAATTGGGATGTATTGTAATATTCCAAAGGAAACAGTACTTGGTATTTTACTTGTATTTTTTGCAATACAATATGCTTTGCAATCACCTTATGATATTTTATATCAAAAATATTTAAAAAGTTTTGCAACACCAGAAATGAGAGTGAAAATAGCTACTACCTTTGATTTTATCAAAAGTATTTCCTCTTTTGTAATTGCTATGGTTTGTAGTTATTTATTAGAGGTAATGAACCCAAGAAATAGTTTTCTAGTTATTGGAATTGTATTTACTGCTATTTTGGCAATTGTATTATATTGGATGAAAGACAAATTCGGACTAAAGCCAGAAGAATATAGAAAACAAGACATTCAAGATGTAGAAGAAATGTGAAAAGTCTGTGAAAAAGGTTAACAAAAAACGACATACTGTGTTATAATACCGGTTATGTCGTTTTGACAGTTTTATTTAGATAGAAAATAAACACAAAAAAGGTTATTTTTATATAGAATAACAAATAGGGGAGGAAGAAATGTTTAAAGTATTAAAAAACTTAAAAGCTTCATGGATATCTGTTATTATCATTGTTCTATTTTTAGGACTTCAAGCAATGGCTGATTTGGCATTGCCTGATTATACTTCTAAAATAGTAAATATTCGGTATTCAACAAGGTGGAATTGAGAATAGTAGTCCAGAAGTAATACGTAAATCTACAATGGAAAGTGTATTGTTATTTACAGAGGATGATAAAGAAATTTTAGAAGGATATACTTTAATTTCTAAAGAAAACTTAGAGCAAAAAGAGTATGACAAATATGTGAAGAAATATCCTAAATTAGAGACAGAGGAGTTATACCTTCGTAAAAATTTGAAAGAAGAAGAAATTGACACTTTAAGTAGCAAAATGGCAAAACCTTTGATGATTTTAAAGAACTTAGAAGAAGGTGAAATGGCAGAGGGCTTAAAGCAATCTATACTTTCTAATTTGCCAGATAATATGCAAGCCCAATATCAAAATGCTAGTGTATTAGAGTTACTAAAAGTGATGACAGAATTGAATATGAGTTTAGTTCCAACAGATACCTCTGTACTGAATAAAAAAGCAACTAATGAACAAGAAATTGAGCAGATATTAGGGCAAGCTAGCGCTAGTGAAAACCCAATGGGACCAATAGTAGAACAAGCAACAAAACAAATGGAGCAAATTCCAGAAAGCATTATTGAGCAAGCTGCGGTGGCGACGATTAAAGAAGAATATCAAGCAATTGGAATTAATACAGACAGTTATCAAAATAGCTATATTGTTTGGGCAGGTATTCAAATGCTAGGAGTTGCTTTTGCAAGTATGGCAACAGGTATTACCATTATGCTATTATCTTCTAGAGTAGCAGCAAGACTAGGAAGAACTTTAAGAGATAAAATTTTCAAAAAAGTATTAGGTTTTTCTACTAGTGAATTCAAAGAATTTTCAACAGCTTCTTTAATTACTCGTAGTACAAATGATATCCAACAAATTCAAATGTTGATTTCTATGCTATTTAGAGTAGTAGTGTATGCTCCTATTATTGGTATTGGAGGATTTTTCAAGGTTTTAGCCAACAGTGATAATTCTATGGCATGGATTATTGGTGTAGCAATTGTATCTATTTTACTTATTGTAGGTATTTTATTTGCTATTGCTATGCCAAGATTTAAAAAGTTACAAGATTTGATTGATAAGCTAAATCTAGTAGCACGTGAAATGTTAACTGGTATTCCAGTTATTAGGGCTTTTCATACAGAAAAAAGAGAAGAGAAGCGTTTTGATAATGCAAATCAAGACTTAACGAAAACCTATAAATTTGTCAATAATGCAATGAACTTAATGATGCCTATTTTAATGCTTATTATGAATTGCATTTCACTTCTTACTATTTGGGTAGGAGGACACAATGTAGAAGATGGTATTATGCAAGTAGGAGATATCATGGCATTTCTACAATACACCATGCAAATCATTATGGCATTCTTAATGATTTCTATGATATCCATTATGCTACCAAGAGCAGGGGTGTCTGCAAAGCGTATTAATGAAGTATTAGAAAAGAAAAATAGTATTCAAGATCCAAAAGAGCCAAAACATTTTGATAGTAAGAAAAAAGGATTAGTAGAATTTAAAAATGTGTCATTCCGTTATCCAGATGCAGATGAAGATTTACTAACAGATATTAATTTTACAGCAGAGCCAGGACAAACAACAGCTATTATTGGTAGTACAGGAAGCGGAAAGTCTACAATTGTAAACTTAATACCTCGTTTTTATGATGTTACCAAAGGTGAGTTGTTAATTGATGGAGTAAATGTCAAAGAAGTAACTCAAAAAGAATTAAGAGATATTATTGGATTTGTTCCACAAAAAGGAGTGCTATTCTCTGGAACGATAGAGTCTAATATTAAATATAGTGATGAAACTATGTCAAATGAAAAAATGAAACTTGCTGCTGAAATTGCACAAGCAACAGAATTTATTGAACAAAAAGAAGAAAAATATGCTTCAGAAATTGCACAAGGCGGTTCAAACGTATCAGGTGGACAAAAACAGCGTTTATCTATTGCAAGAGCAGTAGCAAAAGATCCAGAAATCTTTGTGTTTGATGATAGTTTTTCAGCATTAGATTACAAAACTGATAGCAAGTTAAGAGATGCACTAAAAGAAAAGACACAAAACAAAACAGTGATTATTGTAGCACAAAGAATTAATACTATTTTACAGGCAGACAAGATTATTGTATTAGATGATGGAAATATTGCAGGTATTGGAACACACAAAGAATTAATGAAGGACTGTGAAGTATATAGGCAAATTGCTTTATCACAATTATCGAAGGAGGAGTTAGACACTTAAAGTTTGCATTTTACAGATTATTACTATAATAACGTTTGTCCTTGTTGTCGAAGTCTTTTCAAGACTTCGAAGGCGTTCGCTTTGCTTCTTCTTCGCTACGCTACGCATACTGACGCTGTAATCGGCAAAGCCTCAACAGCTTCAGCAACCTTACGCGGACATTCCTTCTATTATAGTAATAATCATATAAAAATAGAAAACTTGAAAGGTAGGAAATAAATGGAAGAAAATAATAAACAAGTACAAAAGCCTCCTAAAATGAGAATGGGTCATGGACCAATGGGAGGTATGGGTGCAGGAGAAAAAGCAAAAGATGTAAAAGGTACAGTTGGCAAATTAATGAGAAATTATTTAAAAGACTATAAATGGAAATTAATTGTTGTACTTATTTTTGCAATTGGAAGCACCATTTTTACAATTGTAGGTCCTAAGATTTTAGGAAATGCGACTACTGAAATTTTTAATGGAATTGTTAGTAAGATTTCAGGAGGAACAGGAATTGATTTTGGAAAAGTAGCAGGAATTTTATTAACACTATTAGGATTATACACAATTAGTGTGATATTCTCTGCTATTCAAAGTTTTACCATGACAAGTGTATCACAAAATTTAACCTATCGACTTAGAAATGATATTGCTAAGAAGATTAATAAATTGCCAATGAAATATTTTGATAAGAAAACCAATGGAGAAGTGCTATCAGTTATTACAAATGATGTGGATACATTTTCTCAAAATATGAACCAAAGCATTACACAAATTATTACAGCAGTTTGTACGATTATTGGTATTTTAATTATGATGTTATCCATTAGTTGGACAATGACACTGGTATCACTTATCATTTTACCAATTTCAGCAATTGCAGTAAGTGTTATTGTAAAGAAGTCACAAAAATACTTTAAAGCACAACAAGACTATTTAGGACATGTAAATGGTCAGGTAGAAGAAGTATATGGTGGGCATAATATTGTAAAAGTATTTAATGGGGAAGAAAAAGCTATTCACGAATTTGCGAAAATGAATGAAGAGTTATATCATTCTGGTTGGAAATCACAATTTATGTCTGGTTTAATGCACCCTATTATGAATTTTACAGGTAACGTTGGCTATGTAGGAGTTGCTATTTTAGGTGGCTATTTAGCAGTACAAGGTAGAATTACAGTTGGTAATATCCAATCTTTTATTCAATACAACAAGCAGTTTACACAACCCATTAACCAAATTGCACAAATTTCTAGTATGTTGCAATCTATGGTAGCAGCTTCTGAAAGAATTTTTGAGTTTTTAGAAGAACCAGAAGAAATACAAGAAATAGAAGGGGCAGTAAAAACAGATGGACTAAAAGGAAATGTTACTTTTGACCATGTACAATTTGGGTATAACGAAGATAAGATGATTATTCATGATTTTAATCAAACAATTAAAGATGGTCAAAAAGTAGCCATTGTTGGTCCAACAGGTGCAGGTAAAACAACTATGGTAAAACTACTTATGAGATTTTATGATGTGAACCAAGGTGCTATTTTAGTAGATGGACATAATGTGAAAGACTTTAATCGTGGAGAACTTAGAAAGATGTTTGGTATGGTATTACAAGATACCTGGCTATTTGGTGGTACGATTAAAGAAAATATCAAATATGGCAAGCCAGATGCGACAGATGAAGAAGTGATTGAAGCAGCGAAAGCTGCACATGTTCACCATTTTATTCAAACATTACCTAAGGGATATGATATGGTGATTGATGAAGAATCAAGCAACATTTCACAAGGACAAAAACAGCTATTAACTATTGCTAGAGTAATTTTAGCAAATCCTGAAATTTTGATTTTAGATGAGGCAACTAGTTCTATTGATACAAGAACAGAACAACAAATTCAAGCTGCTATGGATAACTTAATGAAAGGAAGAACAAGCTTTATTATTGCACATAGATTATCTACTATTAAAAATGCAGATGTAATTTTAGTTATGAATGAAGGCGATATTGTGGAACAAGGAACTCATGAAGAATTGTTAGAGAAAAATGGATTTTATGCGAATTTATATAATTCACAATTCAAAGATGGTGGAGAGGAAGAATAGAAAATATAAAAACTCTCATTTCGCAAAAATAAAATTATTTACTTTTTGCGAAATGATAATATGCCCATAAGAATATGCTTATTAATATATTCTTAAGGGGCTTTTTTATTCTCTTGTCTTATGATAGAATAAGTAAAATTTGAATAAGAAATATTTTTTCTAATTTGCTATACACTGTTTGGTGAATAAAGGAATAGAATTGAATAAATTGGAAAAAATTTGAGTATAGAAAAGCAACAGGAGGAATTAAAAATGATAAGAACAAAACTAGCAGATAGAATACTTCCCAATTATACCAAGGGAGAAGAAATTTGTAATATGGTTACTCATATTGTTGGTGGAGTGATTGGAATAGTAGCACTTGTACTATTCATTGTAGTAGCAAGTATTCATCATAATGTATATGGAATTGTAACAGGGGCTATTTTTGGTGTATCTATGATTGTACTTTATACCATGTCTAGTGTTTATCATGGCTTAAGTCCAAGAGTAAAAGGCAAAAAAGTGATGCAGGTGTTAGATCACTGTACCATTTATTATTTAATAGCAGGTTCTTATGGACCTTTTGCTTTATGCACTTTGCGTGAATATGACTTAGCAACAGGTTGGACAATTTTTGGTATTATTTGGGCAATGGCAATTATAGGGACGATTTTTACAGCTATTGACTTAAAGAAATATAAAGTGTTTTCTATGATTTGCTACTTAGTTATGGGATGGTGTATTATTGTTAAAATTAATATTCTACCAGCTTTATTAGGTATGACAGGATTTTGGTTATTACTAGCAGGTGGAATTGTATACACTGTTGGTGCTATTTTATATGGCTTAGGCAAAAAGCATAGTTATATTCACTCTGTTTTTCACGTTTGTATTTGTATTGGAAGTTTATTACATTTCCTTTGCATTGCGTTGTATGTGTTATAATATATAAACGAGAGAACGCAAATGTACAGCATTTGCGTTCTCTCGTGAAAAAAAGTTCAATTTGCGTTTGCAATATCGTCGAGGTTGGCATTAATGCCAATTGTAACAGCAATATATTCTGTCATGTTGCCTTCCTCGAGGGTGCCAGAGCATTCGCAAGCAAATACTTTGGCATAGGGGGCTACTGCGTCTTCAATCAATTCATTGTAGCCACATTGATTACAATGGAAGCAGATGGTAGCAGTTTCACCATTCGCTAAGTCGAGCTTGACAGGACTTTTGATGGCTTGATATTGTCTCTGCATCTCATACTCTGCATCGTTGCCGTGAAATGCGGATTCAACACGAGAGATGCCAGTGGATGTTGTGATTTCTACGTATGCGAAGTCTATGTCGACTTCGCGACTAGAACCACAAGCTGTGAGCATACAGAGCAGAGAAATCACGATTGCCATAGTTATGAACTTTTTCATTGTTTGTTCCTCCTAAAAATTAGTGATGTTTTTCTATTATGTGAACTAGCTTGAAGCTAGTTAAAGCGCAGGAACAGTTTCTACCAAAAGGTTGACAACCTTATGTAAATCAATTATAGCATTTTTGGATAAAAAAAGCAAATTTTTGTATTGGAAGTTGTAAATACTTAAGAAAATATTAAAATTAAATAAAATAACTTTTATTATACAAACAATTAGGGTATAATGCTAACTAGAAAAGAAGTAAAGGACATACTAAAATGAGTAAAAAAACAAAAATATTTAAATTAGTTTTATTAGGCATTGCACTTACCATAGCAATAGCAGTTACAGCATATTTAATACCAGTTATTAGAGAATTAGGAACACCAGAAGGTCAACAAGCATTTCAAACAAGAATTAATGACTCTGGATTTTTAGGAGTGTTAATGCTATTTGGTTTGCAGTTTGCACAAATCTTTCTATTCATTATTCCAGGTGAACCAATTGAAATTTTAGCAGGAGTTTGTTATGGAAGCATATGGGGAACTGTGTTTGTCATGGTATCAGCAGCAATCATTTCAGCATTTATCTATGCATTAGTACACAAATTAGGAAGAAAGTTTATTTATGATTTTGTGTCTAAAGAGAAGATAGAAAAGATAGAGAATAATAAAGTGTTTCAAAATCCAAAGACTATCCGTTTTTTGATTTTTATTCTATTCTTTATTCCAGGAACGCCAAAAGATTTGCTAACATATATTGCAGCACTATTGCCAATTAAACCAATGGAATTTATCATTATTTCAACAATAGCGAGATTTCCATCTGTGATTTCTTCTACATGGGCAGGAGCGAGTCTATTAGAAGGAAAGTGGCAGGCTAGTTTATTAATTTATGGAGTTACTTTTTTAATTGTGGCAATTGTTGTTATCATTATGAGAAAATTTGATAAAGATAAAATTACAGATGAAGCAATTAGAACAATTAAATAAGGAGAATAAGAGAAAAGGAGAAGGGGGTTGGCTTTGAAAGCTAACATCTACTAGGAAAATGGAGTATAATATAGCAATATATTTTTTGTACTTTCTCATTATTGCCATTTGTGGTTGGATGATGGAAATTACACTACAGTTAATACAAAAGCATAAGTTCGCAGATAGAGGATTTTTGATAGGACCATATTGCCCAATTTATGGATGTGGAGCCTTATTAATTACTTTTTGTTTAACAGGTTTAAAAGAACATCCAGTAGGGCTTTTTAGTACCGCAATTTTAGTATGTGGTATATTAGAATATGCCACTAGTTATATTATGGAGAAACTATTTCATGCTAGATGGTGGGACTACAGTGACTGTAAATTTAATATTAATGGAAGAGTATGTATTGAAACCATTATTCCATTTGGAATTTTAGGAGTATTACTCATCTACATTGTAAATCCTTTTATTTTTAATAACCTAGCAAAAGTGCCAGAAAATATATTGGATCTTACAGCAATTACAATGGCAGTATTATTTGTAGCAGACTTAATAGTTTCTTTAAGAGTAGTAACTATTTTTCGTTCTACTACGAAGAAATTTGATAAAGAAAATCCACAGGACAATACAGAGGAAATTTCACAAAAGGTAAAAGAATTCTTAAAAGGAAAATCTATTTTAAATAGAAGATTAATTAATGCGTTTCCAAAGTGGACAGCCATTATAAAAGAGCAGAGTGAAAAGATTAAACAAAAAACTAACGAAATGAAAGAGGAAATTAGCAATAAAGCTTATGAAATGAGAGAAGATATTAGTGATTATGCGAGTTGCGTAAAAGAAGAGATAACACAAAGAGCAGATGAAGTAAAAAGAACTGTTAAGAAAGGAATTATTGTCACTTCTAGAAAGGTGAAAAATGGAGTTAAGAGAAGCAATAGAAAATAGAAGAAGTATTAGAAAATATCAAAATATGGATGTACCAGATACATTAATTGAAGATTTAATCGACTGTGCAAGATTAGCGCCATCTGCTAAAAATAGACAACCTTGGGAGTTTCTAGTGATTAGAGGAGAAACCAAAAACAAAATAGCTGATATTATGTTAGACGATGAACTTGCAACTAGAGAAACAGAAGATCAAGAACTGATAGAAAAGAAAAGTAGTGTACCAACAACTGCTAGAGTTATTAGAGAAGCTCCAGTGCTTATTTTGGTTTTTAAAGAATATGATGAAAACTGGACAACAGGTGATACACTTTCGATTGGTGGAGCAGTAGAACACATTTGCCTAAGAGCAACAGATATGGGATTAGGTTCACTTTGGATTAGAGACACAGCTTATACACAAAAAGAAATTGCAAAATTAGTAGGAGAAGAAAAAGAACTAATTTGTGCAATTTCTATTGGATATCCAAATCAAGAACCACATCAAAGACCGAGAAAAGAATTAAATGAAATTTTGAAATGGTATAAATAAAGAGTGAAAAAGTGGAAATGAGAACCGTCCCATTTTCCAGTTAGGCTAAATTTTTAATTGCATTTCTAGCAAGTTCATCACAACGATTATTATATTTGTTATCACTGTGGCCTTTTACTTTGTGAAAGGTTACTTTGTGTGTTTGTGTTAATTCTATTAATTCTTGCCAAAGTTCTTTGTTTTTTACTTCCTCTTTGCTAGAGTTTTTCCAATTATTTTTGATCCAACTAGAAATCCAATCTTGCAAAAAAGCATTAACAACATAGGCACTATCACTATATAAATCTACTTCGCAAGGGCGTTTTAACAATTTTAAAGCTTCTATGACAGCAGTTAATTCCATAATATTATTGGTAGTATTTTTTTTACCACCAGAAATTTCCTTTTGATTAGTGCCTGCCATTAAAATAGAACCCCATCCACCAGGACCTGGATTGCCACTACAAGCGCCATCTGTATAAATTATAACTTTATCCATAAATTTTCTCCTTTTCTAATTGTCAATTTTAATAATTTATGATATTATATCAATGAATTAAAATTTCTTCAATAAAACATACCAATTTTATGAGAAATAAAAAGGAGGAAGTGTCTTGAGTAGAGTGCTAGGCATTGTAGCTGAATACAATCCATTTCATAATGGACATCTATATCATATCAAGCAGTCAATTGAACAAACAAATGCAGACTATGTAGTTTGTGTAGTAACTGGAAACTTTGTGCAAAGAGGCAATACTTCTATTGTAGATAAATGGACAAAAACCAAAATGGCAATGGCAAATGGGGCAGATTTGGTTATAGAATTACCAACTATATATGGTACATCTAGTGCAGAGAACTTTGCAGAAGGTGCTATCAAAGTTTTAGATGCGTTGCAAGTAGTAGATAGCATTTCTTTTGGAATGGAAACAGATAACCTAGCTACTTTAAATAATATTGCAAACGTACTTTATCAAGAGCCAAAAGAATATATTACTATGTTAAACCATGAACTCAGCAAAGGTACTTCTTTCCCAAAAGCACGTGAAAGTGCAGTAATGCTATATTTAAATGATATTAAAAGATATGCTAATGTTCTAGCAGGTTCTAACAATATTTTAGGGGTTGAATACCTAAAGGCAATGAAAAAATTAAAAAGTAATTTAAAACCAGAAGGTATAAAAAGGGAAAAAGTAGTTTATCATGATGATTTTATTGTAGACGATTTTGCTAGTGCAACTGCAATTCGTAAAATGATAGTAAATAGACAATTTAATGATATTATGAAAGTAATGCCTCGTTCTTCCTATATTTTACTTGCACAAGAATTACAAAATGGGCATTATGTATTAGACTTAAGCAAATTTCAGGCTCAAATTTTATATAAATTAAGAACTATGACAGTAGAAGAAATTAGAGAGATTCCTGATGTAACGGAAGGATTAGAAAATGCTATTAAAAGTGCAGCAGATTCTTGTAATAATATTATAGATTTAGTCAATATTATTAAATCAAAACGTTATACGCAAACTAGAATACAAAGAATTTTAATCTATTGCTTACTAGGAATTACCAAAAAAATGATGGAAGCTTCTAAGAAAACAGTACCTTATGTGAGAGTACTTGGATTCAATGAAAATGGTAGAAAGCTAATTTCAGAGGCAGTAGCTAGAAATCCAAAATTAAATGTTGTAACATCTGTAAAAAAATACATGGATGAAAGTAAAAACAAAGTATTAAAAGAAATGCTTGCAACAGACATCTATGCAACTAATATATACACACTAGGCTATGAAAAAGATTCTTGGGCTAATTTAGACTATACAAATAAAGTTATCACTATGGAGGACATGAAAGGGACGGTTAAAGTATGATAATAGGAATCACAGGAAGTTCGGGGGCAGGAAAGAGCACAGTCTGTGAAATATTAGAAGAGGAATATGATATTCAAGTATTAAATGCAGATAAAATGACGAAACAATTATCACAAAAAGGAAATCAGTATTTAAAAGATATTGTAAACTTATTTGGACAAGAAATTCTACAAGAAGATGGTGAATTAGATAGACCAAAACTTGCTAATATTATCTATAATGATGAAAGTAAAAGAAAACAATTAAATGAATGTACCTTTAAACACATTCATATAGCTTTGCAAAAAGAGATTCAAGAAATATTAAACAAAAATGAAAAAGCAGTAATTGCTATTGATGCACCATTGTTATTTGAAGCAAAATTAGAAGATATTTGTGACTTAGTGATTGCAGTGATTGCAAAAGATAAAGAATTACAAATTGACAGAATTGTGCAAAGAGACTATATTACAAGAGAGCAAGCAGTAAAACGCTTACAAGCACAAATGCCAGATGATTTTTATACCAGTAGAAGTCAGTATACCATTGTAAATGATGGAGAATTTCATGAAATTGAACATCAAGTGAAAGAGATTTTAGAAGAAATATTATAAAACTATATATTGCTAAGTAAGATAACACAACTTAGTGATATATAGTTTTTTTAATAAACACAAAACAATATTACAATCTCTTTACAATTATATGTCATTTGTGTAATATTGTTGAATTGAGAAATAAATTAACATATAATAAAATTAATCAATTAGATAAAATACTTAGGAAAAATATCCATGTAAAGGAGAGAAGAAGGCATGGAAACATTTGCAGACTATATCCTTTCCGAACAAGACTGGATAAAGAAAATGGAGATAATGTATTATTTGCAAAAAAAGACAGGGATTTTCTTTGACAATTCTGTTGTTGCTAAAACTTTTCTAGCGAAGATGTTTTTAGAAAAAGCAGATTTAGGGCTAGATGAAAATTTAGTAATAACAGCCTGCTTGTTGTGCAATTGTAAAAAAGTAAATAAGCCACAAGATTTATCTAAAATAAAGTCATATGCAAAAGAAGGAGCAGATTACTTAGCGGCATTAGGATTTTCGCCACGTTTTTGTAAAATCTGTGAAGAAGTAAATAGATATAGTGGAAGTTATCCAAGAGAAAAAGAAAGTGATGTGCTAGAGTTAGTAGATCAATTTGGAGGAATGCTATTAGACAGACCAGAAAGGATTGCTTTTAAAGTAGATGAAGCATTAGTTCTTTTAGAATACAGAAACTTAAAAGATAAATACAATCGTTATTTACAAAAGTTTAAAGAGTTTGTAGTAGAGACGGAGGGAATTTTAGTATGAGCAATTTAGATGAAAGAAAAAGAGATTCTAATATGCCTAAAAGTGAGAACATGATACAATATGCTTTTAATAAATACAATAGCATGGGGGATATTATGGAAAGTATTAAGTCTACTCCTAGAATATATAGAGAAGTTCAGCAAGCAAGAGAAAATTATAGACAAGCAAAAGAAGAAAGACAAAATCAAAATGAACAAACACCAGTAGTGTCAGCGCAAGATATTAAAGACGAGATGTACCGCTAATTGCTATAAAGCATGTAGTGAATTACATAAACACTTTATACCAAAGAAAATAAAAGAGGGATACAAAAGGGAAAAGATTAGGGCACGAAAGATAATAATTTACAAAAGAAGAAGTAAAGGAAGTAAAAAACGAAAGCATGAGAAAACAAAAGAATAAAAAGATACAAAAGAAAAGTGATAAAAGATTGGTTTCAAAGAGCCAATCTTTTGTCAGTTGAGGGACACATGTCAGTTAGGGGACGTTAGTTTAACTGACAATTTAGAAATTAATAATAAAATGTCGCACTTGGGGACACATGTCGCACAAATCAATGTTTACAATTTCGCTATGCTCAATTGCATAAGTTATCTGTAACTCATTGCATTCGAACAGCTAACTTAACGTCCCCAAGTGCGACAAATGTGAAAAAAAGGGAGGAAAAACACATGCAAGAAATGTTTGCAGATTTACATATTCACATAGGAAGAAGCGAAAAAGGAAAGCCAATTAAGATTACAGCAGCAAGAAGTTTGAATTTTGCTAATATTGCAAGAGAATGTGCAGAGAGAAAAGGGATTCAAATAGCGGGGATTATTGACTGTGCATCACCTTATGTAATAGAAGATATAGAGGAATTTTTAAAAACCGGAGAAGCTTATGAAATAGCAGACGGTGGAATTATCTATAAAGATAAAGTTTGTATCATATTAGGTAGTGAAATTGAAACAGCGGAGATAAATGAAAATGGCAAAATAGGTAGTGCTCATAATCTTTGCTATTTCCCAACTCTAAAAGATATTAAAGCTTTTTCAAAGGAAATGAGTAACTATATTAATAATATTACCTTAAGTTCTCAAAGGGCTCGTCTTTCAGCATATCAATTAGTAGATATTGTAGAAAAGTATAATGGAATTTTAATTCCAGCACACTGCTTTACACCACATAAGAGTTTTTATGGAAATTGTACAAGCAGATTAGAGAGAATTTTCAAAGAGAAATTTAATAAGATTTTTGCAATAGAACTAGGTCTTAGTTCTGATACAGAATTAGCAGACCATATTTCTGAATTAGAAACAAGAACTTTCGTAACTAATTCAGATGCCCATTCTTTACCTAAAATTGCAAGAGAATACAATAAAGTATTATTAGAACATATTTCTTTTAAAGAACTAGTAAAAGCGTTAAGAAATGAAGAAGGAAGAAAAGTAGTAGCAAATTATGGTATGGATCCAAAACTTGGAAAATATCATAGAACCTATTGCGAAACATGCGATATGCCAATAGAAGGAGAGCCACCAGTAAATGAATGTCAAAGTTGTCATGGAAGTAACATTACTATGGGAGTGCTTGATAGAATTATGACAATTGCAGATAAAAAGGAAAGCAAGAGTCCAAAGAATAGACCACCTTATGTATATCAAGTACCACTTACTTTTGTACCAGGATTAGGAGCAAAAACAATTGAAAAATTGCTAAATACATTTGAGACAGAAATGAATATTTTACATAAATTATCAGAAGATGATTTGGAAGCAGTCGTGGGACAAAAGGTTGCCAAAACGATTGTGGCTGCTAGAGAAGGCAAAGTACATATTTCTAGTGGTGGCGGCGGTGTTTATGGACATATAGAAATTAACTAAAAAGGTTCTAAATCTCATTTTATGGAATAGACATTATGTATAAACTAATACACTTGGAGGAATAGAATGAGAGTAACACACAAGAAAAGTTCAAAAATCACTAGTATCTTATTACAACATATCAAAGATAATGTGAAATCTTATTTATTAGTAGCTATAATACTACTAATTGGAATTGTGCTAGGGGTACTATTTGTCAATAATTTGCAAGAGGAACAAGCGCAAGAAGTACAAAGTTATGTAGATCACTTTGTAAGTTCTTTGCAAAACGGAACAGGACTGGATACAGGAAAACTACTCAAGAATTCTATTAAGAATAATCTAGTACTAGCGATAGCTATGTGGTTTGCAGGTTCTACTGTAATAGGTATACCAATTGTACTGGGAATCGTATGGTATCGTGGATTTTGTTTAGGGTATACTATTTCAGCATTAATTGCTACTCTAGGAGTAGGAAGGGGAAGTTTATTTTTTGTAGTAGCAATGTTACTACAAAATCTCATTCTTATTCCTTGTATGTTAGCTTTAGCGGTTAGTGGCATTAGATTATATAAGTCTATTGTAAAAGATAAAAGGAAAGAGAATGTAAAAGGAAAGATTGTGAGGCATACCATGTTTTCAGCAATGATGCTCTTTTTTTTAATGATAGCCTCCTTTTTAGAAACCTATTTATCTTCCAATTTATTTATGTTATGTATACAGTTTTTTTGATTTTTTTGAAAAAACTCTTTACATTTTTGTTTAAATTTGATATAACATATATGGTTTATGTAAAGTAAGGAAACATTAGAAGAAAAAAATCTTTTCTGTTTTTAATGGAAAAGTGATATAGATTAGAAAATATAAAGGAACAAGGGAGTTAAAAATGGAAAAACAAATTAAACTTTTTTTAGAATTTCTTCAAAATGAAAAGAAATTGTCAAGCAATACTTTACAATCATATGAAAGAGATATTTTACAATATCAAGATTATGTAGAAAAAAATAGGATTAATTATGCAAAAGTAAAACAAGAAGATATTAAAGAGTATTTAGAGCATTTAGCTGAAATTGGTAAGAAAACCTCTACTATTTCTAGAAATTTAGCATCTATTAGATCATTTTATCAATTTCTAATTCGTATAAAAAAGGCAAAACATGATCCTACTGAAAATATACAATCGCCAAAAATTGAAAAAAGAGTTCCAAGTGTGTTAACATCACAAGAGGTAGAATTATTATTAGAGCAACCAAAAGATGTTGATTTAAAAGGAACTAGAGATAAAGCTATGTTAGAATTTGCTTATGCAACAGGTATGAGAGTAACAGAAATTATCTCTTTAGATATAGAGGATGTTGACTTAGAGAATGGTTTTGTTGTTTGCAAGAATGGTTCAAAACAAAGAAACATTCCTTTAGGTTCCATGTCTCTAAAAGCATTGAAAGAATATGTAGAAGAATCAAGACCAATTTTAATTAAAGATGAAAATGATAAAGCTTTGTTTGTAAACATCAATGGTGGAAGATTAACAAGACAAGGTTTTTGGAAAATCATTAAATATTATAAAGAGCAAGCACATATTACAAAGGATATTACACCACATGTTTTAAGACATTCTTTTGCAACCCACTTATTACAAAATGGTGCAGATTTAAAGGCAATTCAAACTATGCTTGGGCATTCTGACATTTCATCAACACAAGTATATATGCAATTTCAAGACCCAGGTCTAAAAGATGTATATCAAAAAGCACATCCAAGAGCCTAAAATATAGTTAATAGAAAAGAAACTAATCAAGAGAAAACTTTTGATTAGTTTTTTGAGTTTTAGAAAAGTTACTTATAGTACTTGATATCAAAAACTTATTTTCTAATTTGCGTTTTTAGATTGACTTTTTTAAAATATATCTATACAATAATATCAAACCAAAGAAGATAAGAAAGGGAACAAAATGGATTTAAAAGAAGCAAATACTATTCTACGATTTTCAGAAGAAGAAATCACAGCAATTCAAAGATATTTAGGGTTTAAACATTTGAATATTAATATTTTGGCAGATTTTGGTCTAAACACTTATCAAAGTTTAAAAGATACGGCATGGTCTATAGATGAAGATCCAGAAGAAATTGCACAAAATATTCAAGATTTTGTCAACCTTTATAGTGCGATGTACAAAGAAAGCAAAACTAGTAATCCACCCCATAGCATATTAGTAAGAGGCACTAGTAATGCAAGAATACATAGTATACAAGGAAAGAATTTACAGTTTTTATCAACGACCACTAGTGAAGCAATTGCTAAAACATTTTCGGAATATGGAGATGATGCAATTGCTCATATGCGTGTGGGCGCAGGGGTACCTTTTTTAGATACAACACCATATAGAAGTGAAAATGTAAGAGACGAATTTGAAATTGTATTAGCACCTTTCTGTTCAACAAGAGTAGAAAGAGGTGGGACACATAATGGTTACACACATTATCAAGTAATAATGCAAAAAACAATATTAGAAGAAAAGAAGCCTGAAGAATTAGATGCACTATATGACGAGATTATGGTAAATTTTTCGCAAAATTTAAAAGATATCAAAGAACTAGATCATTTAGAATTTAAATTAGAGAGTTTAGATAGAGCCTATGCACAGGCACAAGGAGATAGAGAAGAACAAGGATATATTTTAGATGACAAGAAAAAAGTGCAAGAAGAGTATGATAAACTTGTTAGTAGTACCTATGGCTTTAAACATAAATTACAAGACTTATTACAAGGACTATGTAAGCAAAAGGAAGTAGAAATTGACAAAGCACATGAGGTGATTCAAGAAGATAGAGCAAGAAGAAAGGCAGAAAGGGAAGCAAAAGAGGCTGAGGAAGCTGCTCAAAAAGAAGCAGCAGAAAAAGAAGAGGCTAGACAAAAATTAGTTTCTGAATTGTCAGGAAAATTAGAACAAAATCCTCAAAATTCTTCTTCACTAGAAGGAGCAGTTTTGAAAACCTACGATGACTTTGTTCATAATGAAGAAGTAGCAAGGATGAGAGCAAGAGATTTAGGGGTAGAATATACAAGAACGATTAAAAGTACTACAGCTAGAAAATTAGTAGAAGACATTCAAAGCAATCTACAAGAAACAGCAACAAAGGTAGAAGGCATAGCTATAGATGAAAATACAACATTAGAAGATGCTCAGGAAATGGCAAGTAGTATAGTAGCAAGATTAGACGGAGTAAGCTATGGAGTAGAAGTTGTTCAAAACTTTCCAGAATTAGTAGACCTACATAAAAAACAAATAGAAGATGAGATAAAAAGAAGTTTATATGCTAGAGTACAATCTGTTTTACAAGATGCAAGATTACAAAAATATAGTAAAGAAAAAGAAAGTTTACAGTCAGAAAAAATTGGATTTTTTGGAAGACTATTTGGCAAAGAGGAACTTAGAGAAAGAAGATTAGAAAATTTAGACTTGAAAATGAAATTAGCACAAAGAAGTGAAATCCCCGAAAAGGATAGATACAGTATTCGAGAAATGTTAGTAGACATGAGGATTTGTGCCAGTAATGAACTGGGAGGAGAATTCACACCAGAAATGCAGGAATTATATCAAGCTATGATGAATTCATTTGGTCTTAGTACAAAAGAAAAATTTTCAGAGGAATATATTGGAAAATTGGTTAGTCAGAGAAATTCAGCAGATAGAACTACTGAAGAACTACCAGTTGTTCAGGGAGATAAGCCAAAGGTATTTGGCAAAACAAAAGCACAAGCTAACATGATAGCACTAGAAAATCAAAGACTAAATCAAAAATTATTAAGACTACGTACCAACCACTCTATTCGAACACAAAGACTCGGACAATCACAAGAAACAGATGCTATTAGCCAGTTTACGAAGATGTTAAAAGGAATTGCAGTAAATACACAAGAAAGAGATAGAAAAGTAGATTTAGAGAGTACATTAGATTTATGGAAATAGACTTAAAAGAGAGGAGTTTTTTCTCTCTTTTTTATATTCTTAGGAAAGTCATCCGCGATAGCGGTGAGGTTCCTTAGAAGATAGTTATGGAAGAATTAGATTTTCTTAGCGAAGAATGAGCTTAGAAAATTTTATCCTTGTTTTTTCTTGCAAAAACTGACAAAATAAGATAGAATTAGCATATTATGAATGGAGGAACAGACGTGACAAAAGTAGATATCAAAGATTCTTTAGAGGCAATACAAAAGGTTGCTCAAATGAATCAAGGCAAAGAATTAAAATATAGTATTTTAACAATGGGATGCCAATTAAATGAAAATGATTCTGAAAAGTTATGTGGTATGATGGAAGAAATGAACTATAACAAAACAGAAAACTTAAAAGAAGCAGATTTAATTGTATTCAATACCTGTTGTGTGCGTGAAAATGCAGAAGATAAGTTATTTGGTAAATTAGGAGAAGTAAAAAAGCAAAAAGAAGCAAGAGGAACGATTATTGCTATTGGTGGTTGTATGATGCAAGAAAAGCACATTGTGGAAAAACTAAAGCAGAGTTATCCCTTTTTTGATATTGTATTTGGACCTCACACCACCAAACAGTTTCCTATTGATTTGTATAACATTATTTGTGATAGAAAAAGAATTGAGGATATTGAGAATATTGATGGAGAGATTATAGAGGGACTTCCTATTAAAAGAGAGGATACCATTAAAGCATCAGTGACCATTATGAATGGTTGTAATAACTTTTGTAGCTACTGTATAGTTCCTTATGTGCGTGGTAGAGAAAGAAGTAGAGAGCCAAAAGATATTATAGAGGAAGTAAAAGAATTAGCAAGGCAAGGCTACAAAGAGATTATGCTACTAGGGCAGAATGTGAATTCCTATTTAAGAGTAGAAAAAGAAAACAATGTACCATTTGAAGAATACGAGGAAGTCAATTCTTTTGCTACGTTACTTAAAGCAATCAACAAAATAGAGGGAATTGAAAGAATTCGTTTTATATCACCACATCCAAAGGATTTTACAGAGGATGTGATAGAAGCAATTCGCGACTGTGACAAGGTGTGCAAAATGGTTCATTTGCCATTGCAATCAGGAAGTACTGAAGTTTTAAAAGTTATGAATAGAAAATATACCAAAGAACAATACTTAAATTTAGTAGAAAAAATGAAAAAGACAATACCAAATTTAACACTTTCAACTGATATTATTGTAGGATTTCCAGGAGAGACTGAGGAGGACTTTGTAGATACTTTAGATGTTGTGCAAAAAGTAAACTATGAGCAAGTATATATGTTTATCTATTCTAGAAGAGTAGGAACACCAGGAGATAAAATGGAAAATCAAGTCCTAGAAGAAATAAAGCATGAACGTTTTGACAGGTTAAAAACATTAGTAGAAAAGCAAATTGCTCTAAAGAATAAACAATATGTGGGAACTATGCAAGAGGTTTTAATAGAAGGAAAGAGCAAAACAAATGAAACTATGCTAACAGGTAGAACAGATTCTAATAAGGTAGTAGTATTAGAAGGAACAGATGAGCTGATAGGAAAAATGGTTACATTAAAGATTAATTCAGAACATATGTGGTATTTAAAAGGGGAAGTTATAGAATAGCTAAATTCAAGGAGGAAGTATGAAACAGATTAGCCAAGAGGAATTTGAACGATATGTAGAAGCTATTATTAGAGGTGATATGTCAAGAACACAAGTGATAAAAGAATTGCAAACAGAAGCAAGGACTTTAAATAATAGGATACATGAATTAATACTAACGAATCCTGAATTACATCGAAGATATGTAGAGAAACATCCATATAAGCCAAGAGAGAAATGATGTAAACGGAGTACAATTAGCGATAGAAATTTTAGATGATGATAAGACCATAGAAGAATTAATTGCTAAATATCAGGTAAGTAGAAGAACAATTAGAAGAAAACTAGACAGTTTAAAGGATTCAGATGTAAAAGAAGAAAGAGAGTTGTATGAGTTATGTAGAGTAGCTGGAAGAATTTATAGTAGGAGAATGAAAAAATTAGATAATTTTATAAAAGCAGTAAATGAATTATTATCTAGAATAGAAATTGATAGTGTAAGACCAGCAGAGGACAAAGAAAGTAATGTAGAAAAAAGAAGAACACAGCTTCTAGAACTAGAAAGAAAATATCATGAACTTTGTATGACTATGACCAAACAAGAAGCAGCAAAAGCATTAGGTTATACAACAAATCGAATATTTAAATTATTAAATGAACTATATCGTATTGAAATAGAAGGAATAGCAACAACACAAAGTAGAGACTTCCGTCAAGGGCTAAAAGCAGAAGTTGATGGAATAAATGGAGAAAAACGAGAAATTGAGTTAGTAGAGGGAGAAACACAAAAAGAAGAAGAAAGGGAGTAAGAAAACATGGCAGAATACTCACCAGCAATGCAAGTATATTTAGATAACAAAGAAGAATATAAAGATTGTATTTTATTTTATCGTTTAGGCGATTTTTATGAAATGTTTTTTGATGATGCAATTACAGTATCACGAGAATTAGAATTAACCCTAACAGGAAAAGATTGTGGACAAGAAGAAAGAGCACCAATGTGTGGTGTTCCTTATCATGCAGCAGAGACATACATTGCAAAATTAATTGAAAAAGGATATAAAGTTGCTATTTGTGAGCAATTAGAAGATCCAAAAACAGCCAAAGGAATTGTGAAAAGAGGGGTTATTCGTGTCGTAACACCAGGAACTGTTATGGAATCTAACTTGCTAGAAGAAAAGAAGAATAACTATATCATGTCTATTTATAAAAGTGGAGTATATTATGGGGTAGCAGTTTGTGATTTGACAACAGGTGATTTTAGAACAACGCAAATTAAAGAACAAAATAACTTTGCGACACTACTAGATGAAGTTGCAAGATATTCTCCTGCTGAAATTATAGTAAACGACATGATGTTTAGTAGCACAGAAGAAATAGAGAAAATCAAAGAAAGATTTTCAGTATATTTTTCAGTGATTACTCCAGAAAAATTTGACACAGACCATGAAGTGTTTGAATTAAAATATGATGTAGTAGATGAAACAGAAAAAGAAATCAAAGAATTGAAAGACCAGTTATTATGTGTAGCAGCAAGTAATGGACTTTTCACTTATTTGAGAGATACACAAAAAAATGATTTAGAATATATCCATAAAATTACTTTATACAGTACCACTCATTATATGAACTTAGATACCAATGCAAGAAGGAATTTAGAGATTACAGAAAAGCTAAGAGACAAAAGTAAAAAAGGAACCTTACTATGGGTACTAGATAAAACTTCTACTTCTATGGGAGGAAGATTACTTCGCAGATGGCTTAGTGATCCATTAATTGATGTCGGAAGAATTAATGAGAGATTAGAAGCGGTTAAGGAATTGAAAGAGGACATCATTTTAAGAGGCGATTTAATTGACAGTATGAAAAAGGTATATGACATCGAAAGATTAGCAGGTAAGATTTCCTATGGTAGTGCAACAGGTAGAGATTTAGTATCCTTAAAGAATTCAGCTAAACAATTACCCGATGTGAAAAAAAGCTTAGCAAAAGCAAATTCTCCTTTATTAAAACAACTATATGAAAACTTGGATGTGTTAGAAGATATTTACGAAATCATTGACCATTCTATTGTAGATGACCCACCAATCAGTGTAAAAGAGGGAAACTTAATAAAGCTAGGCTATGACGAAGAAATTGACCATTTAAAAGAAGCAACTACGAATGGAAAGAATTGGGTATTAGAAATTGAAGCAAAAGAAAGAGAAACTACTGGCATTAAAGGGTTAAAGGTTGGATTTAATAAAGTATTTGGATATTTTATTGAAGTAACGAAATCTAATCTATCCATGGTGCCAGAAAGATATATTAGAAAGCAAACTTTAGCCAATTGTGAAAGATATATTACAGAAGAACTCAAAAAAGTAGAAAATGAAATTTTAGGGGCAGAAGAAAAAGTTATCACATTAGAATACAACGCATTTTGCCAAATTCGTGACCAAATAGAAGCACAGATTGACAGAGTACAAAGAACGGCAAGTGCTGTTGCAACATTAGATGTATTAACCTCATTTGCAACAGTAGCTGATGACATGAACTATGTTATGCCAATTGTAGATAACAGTGGGGCAATGGACATTAAAAATGGGCGACATCCAGTGATTGAAAAGATTTTGCCAACAGGAAGCTTTGTAGAAAATGATACATATTTAGATAAAGGAGATAACAGATTGGCCATTATTACAGGTCCTAATATGGCAGGTAAATCTACCTATATGAGACAGGTAGCGCTAATTACCTTAATGGCACAATGTGGAAGTTTCGTTCCTGCGTCTTATGCTAAAATTGGAGTCGTTGACAAAATCTTTACTAGAGTAGGTGCATCTGATGATTTGAGTATGGGACAAAGTACTTTTATGGTGGAAATGATGGAAGTAGCCACTATTTTAAAAGAAGCTACAGCCAATAGCTTGGTAATATTAGATGAAATAGGAAGAGGAACTTCTACTTATGATGGACTTTCCATTGCTTGGGCAGTAGCAGAATACATATCTGATAAAGAAAAATGTGGAGCGAAAACGTTATTTGCAACACATTATCATGAATTAATTTCATTAGAAAATAAGCTAGAAGGAGTAAAGAACTACTCTATTGCTGTAAAAGAAAAGGGCGAAGATATTATCTTTTTAAGGAAAATTATAGCAGGAGGAACAGATGAAAGTTATGGTGTGCATGTTGCTAAACTTGCAGGGGTTCCACAAATAGTTTCAAAGCGTGCCAATGAAATATTAAAGTCTTTGGAAAGAAAGAGTGTGCTAGGTGATAAAGCCCAAGAAAAGGAGAACAAAAAAGTAGCAACAGGGCAACTAGATATGTATAATTATAAATTAGCAGAAGTAGCACATGAGTTAGATAAGGTGAATGTGAATGAACTTACACCAATTGAGGCTTTGAATATTTTGGTGAATATGAAGGAGAAGATTGGATAGTCAATTTTTAAGGAAATATTATATAAATTTAATAAACAAAGGAGAAAGAGAAAATGGAGTATTTAATAGTGATAGGAATTTGTATAATATTTTTAATTATTTTAAAATTTGCATGGAACATTAAGATAAGTGACATTAAGAAGATGAAAAAGGTTGGATATGATAAGAAATTAAATGAGATAACGAATAAATTACCAGAAAACAAGGAAATATGCCAAACTATATTAAAGAAGCTAGGCAATGAAAAAGTAAAAATTAAGGAAAGCGAAGATAAAGATAATAAAACTAGTTTGTACATTGCATTAAGTGATTCTATTTTAATAGCAAACATTAATGATACTTTTACAAGGGTACAGACTATGGCTCATGAGTGCTTACATTCTATTCAAAATAGGAGAACATTGCTTTTTAACTTTATCTATTCTAACATTTACTTTATTTACTTTTTATGTATTTGTATTTTGTCGTTGCTACGATTGAATCAGCATGGAATGTTACACTTATTTATACTGACCATATTAGGAATTATCTATTACGCTATTCGTAGTTATTTAGAAATGGATGCTATGACAAAAGCAAAGCCTTTAGCAAAAGAATATATAGAAGAACAAGGGAGATTAACAGTAGAAGAGCAAAATAGAGTATTAGAGAATTATGATGTGATTAATGAGATCGGAATAAAGTTAACAAATTACACATTACTGATAAATTGTACGATGAAAATAGTCATTTATGCATTGATATTAACAATATTAAGATAACAAAGCGAAATTATACTATTAGGTATGAAAAATAAATGCCGATAGTATAATTTTTTTTGACTTTTTTATACAGATATATTGACATTTTATGGTATATATTGATAATATGTGTATAAATAAGTTGTATATAAAGTTATTAAACATAAGTACTAATAGTGCATAAAAATAGTAAAAAAGGAAATACTAAAGAAAATGGAGGAATAGAACATGAAACTTGAAAGCGTTGTTACTCTAGAGAGAGAGAGAGAGAGAGAGAGAGAGAGAGAGAGAGAGAGTTATAGTTTAAGCCACGAAAAAATAAGAAATAAAAATCGGAATAACCTTGGTTGCTTTAGTTGTAACCATCGTTGTCTTATTGATTTTGGCAGGCATAACAATAGTATACGTATTTGGAGATAATGGAGTATTTGGACAAGCCTCAGAAGCTAAATTAAAAACAGATATTGCTAATTTTCAAGAAAGATTAGAAATTGCAAAAAGCCCAGTATTTATAGAAGGCTTAGGTACATTTAACCCTGACAAATATTTTGAGTATATCCA
>CAPXSA010000008.1 GCA_948735595.1 uncultured Clostridia bacterium
CACTATTCATTTGCTATTGCAGATGAAAGCGTAAATGGAGATTTAAGAAAAGCATTTAATAAAATAATGTATGGTTAATATCAAATGTGGTGTTCCCACAAAAAGTTTATGCAATGAAAGTAAAATAAGATTTTGACTTAACATAAAAAATATGCTATAATAGAGGGAGCACAAACCCTATTATATTTTTGGAGGTTTTATACAATGACAGGTACTGTTAGATTACTCACGCAGGACGAGCGGAAAGCTCTTGAACCCATCGAAAAGTCTCACAGTATCACCTTTAGTGGTGGAAGCTGTGTGACAGAAAATGGAAAAGATACTTTCTGGCTGAGCTTCGATGCAAGGATGGCTACCTTCGGTACTGCCCTCGGGCAGAAAGTGAAAGATGTCCTCAAGGCGGACAAGCTGATCCTGAGCGGTCCTGGCTACCAAGAAGTATTGGAGTAACTCCAAAAAACAACCGGTCTCTAAATGGAGGCCGGTTGTATATTTACAGTCTGATAGTTAATATAAGTTACCATTCCAGGTTTTGCTTTAGAGGGCTTTTTAACATATTTTACTAATGTATAATCAACTGGAACATTAGAAGATTGCTTTGCTTTACTATAATAAGCGCTAATAGCAGCCACTCGATTAATTGTTTCTTGAGAAGGTTCTTTTTGGTTTGCTACTAAAATAACATGACTCCCTTGTATATCTTTTACATGGAACCAAAGATCGTTTTCTTTAGCTACTTTCAAAGTTAGATAATCATTTTCTTGATTATTTTTCCCCACTAAAACAGTAAAACCATCTATTTGATAAGAAAGAAAATCGTTTTGTTTTTTATTTGTTGATTTTCTATTTTGCTTATTCTTCACGCGAAATGCCTTTGTACCTTGTTTAACAGGAGTTTTTCTAGAAAACAAGTTATTATCTTCCATTTCCTCATAAATGTGGTCAAGTTCTGCTATATTTTTAGTAATTTGAAGTTCATATACAATACTTTCTAGATAATCAATTTCTTTTTCCAATTCTTTCTTTTGAACAGTCACAATAGAAATAGTATTTTTTAGTTTATGGTATTTTTTAAAATATTTTTTGGCATTGTCACTAGGAGAAAGAGTAATATCTAAAGGAATTTCAATAGGTCTATTTTGCTCATAGTAATTTTCTAATGTTACACGGTCAGTATGAGTTTCACTTAATCTATATAGGTTATTAGTCAATAGTTCACCATATAATTGGTAATCATTCATTTTAGAACATTCTTGTATCTTTTTATTTACTTCATCGGACTTTTTAGAGATTTTTTTCAATTTTTTAGCAATAAAAGTTAATAGACTATTGCGATATTGTGTAAATTCTTCTTCTTGTTCTTTTTGGGAATAATAATCATCTAAAAAGAAATTTACGTTCAAAGAGGAATTAAGTTCAGAAGAGGAAGCTAACACATAGTCTTTCTCAAAGTCAACACAAATAACTTGCTGATTTTGCACTTTGCTAAGTAAATCTTGCAGGTAAACAAGTAAGCATTTAAAGTTTTCAAAACTAAATTCCGCTGTTATACCCAATTGGGAAATAGAATAATTTAATAAAGTCTTACTAGTGCCAGAAAAAAAGTTTAAAAAATATTCTAAAAGCGAAGAGCTTTTTAAATCAATTGGAAGACTCTCATAAAATTCTGAAACATTTGAAATCTCAGAGATCTCTAATTTATTTAATTCAGGAGATTCATAAGGCGTATTAGGAAGAATATTCCTAATAGAACCTGAAAAAGTAGTAAAATGTTTTAAACTATCTATAATATTGCTTTCTTGATTAATCAGAATAATATTACTATGTTTTCCCATTAGTTCTACAATGAGTTTGTAAGTTACTAAATCGTTTAATTCGTTATATCCTTCTAACTCTATAATAGCTATTCTTTCTAATCCAGGCATAGAAATAGTTTTCACTTTGAAGCCAATTAGATGCTTTCTAAGCAACATGCAAAAATTAGGAGCATGAAGAGGATTAGGCTTAGATGTAGTTGTTAAGTGCAAAGAATATAGGACAGAAACATTAAGACTTAAAGCATAATTCGTCCTGCCACAATAAATTCCTAAGATAATTTCTTCAGGAAGTGGTTGATAAATTTTTGTTATTTTTCCATTGATAAGACAAGAATTTAATTCTTGAATCACTGCTTTTAAAGTAAAACCATCAAACGCCATAGTTTTATATAATTCCTTTCTTCTATAAGAATGGCAAAATCATATCACATTATACAGAATTTTTCAAATTTTGCGAGTATTCTATTGACGAAAAGAAACTACTAAGGTTATAATACAGATAATATGGCTATACAACATAGGAGGTAACTTGATTTCATGAGCAAGGCAGATGTATTTTACTCTTCAGACTATAATTTTTCTAAAATCACAGATGAAGACTTAATAGAAATGATTAAGTCTGATAATAAGTTTGCTTTAGAGCACTTGATCAATCGTTATAAAGACCTTGTTAATATTAAAGTAAGCAAATACTATATTGTTGGAGCAGAAAGAGAAGATATTATACAAGAAGGATTAATTGGGTTATACAAAGCGATAAAATCCTATCAAGCAGATAAGCAAAATTCCTTTAAAAGTTTTGCTAGTATTTGTATTGAAAGACAATTGATTACAGCAATTAAAACATCAAACAGGCAAAAACATATGCCTTTAAATTCTTATGTATCGTTAAACAAAGACGCTTATGAAAACGATGATGATGGTAGCCATGCAGATTTAATGGGAATTTTAGATGCTAATATTATAGAAGATCCACTTGACATGATTACAAAAAAAGAGTATTATCAATTGGTAGAAAATACAATTGATAAATCCTTAAGTAGCTTTGAAAAAAAAGTTCTAAATTGCTATATTCAAGGGGAGAGTTATGGTGAAATTGCACAAAGGTTAGAGGCACCAGTAAAGTCTATTGATAATGCAATACAAAGAATTAGAAAAAAAGCGATAAAAGGGATGCAAAATGAATAAAATAATAAAATGTCAAGAAATTTTTTCTTGACAACACATGCTTCTATAGCTCAGTAGGTAGAGCGCAGCCATGGTAAGGCTGAGGTCGCCGGTTCGATTCCGGCTGGAAGCTCCATTTTTTTATAGAAGATAAAAGGAGTTTACAATGGAAAAACTTAAGAAAATAAAATTAAGTAATCAAATGAAATGGATGATATTAGTAGGCGTAATATTAGTTACTTTTGCAATACTTTCAGTAGGACACATTATTGATTATACGAAAGCAGCATCAGCTATGGCAAAAACAGATACTCCACAAAATGAAGTACCAGAAGAAGTAATAGAACAAGCTAATTTAGTAGATACGTCAAAACTATCAGCAGAAGAACTTAAAAAATTAAATGAAGAAGAGTTAAAAAAGGCTGAGGAAAAAAAGAAACAAGAAGAAGAAGAGAAAAATAACAAAACTACTAATAAAACAGCAAAGCCAGTTCAAAATAAGTATTATATTAAAGTAAACTATGGAGCACAAGTAGTTACTATCTATACTTATGATAAGAATGGAAAATATACTGTGCCAGTAAAGGCTTGTGTGTGCTCAACAGGTACAGCAACACCAACGTCAGGAGTTTATGGAATAAGTTGGAAGGCTACTTGGGGTAAATTATTTGGTAATGTTTGGGGACAATATTGTACTCAAATTGTAGGGGATATTTTATTCCATTCAGTACCATATAAACAAAACCGAAAAGATACATTAGTAAGTGCTTATTATGATAGATTAGGAACGAAAAACTCTATGGGATGTATTCGTTTAACTACAATTGATGCTTTATGGATTTTCAATAACTGTGCAAGTGGAACAAAAGTAGAATTTTATTCAAGTTCTAATCCAGGACCATTAGGAAAGCCTACTGCAAAAAAAGTATCAAATGCACCAGGAAAATTAAAAAATTGGGATCCAACAGATCCAGATCCAAGTAATCCATGGAGAACTTATAAACCAAATCAAGGAGGAACACAAAAACCAAATACAAACAACAATACTAGTGGTAACACTAATACAAATACAGACACTAACACTAACACAAATACCAATACTAATACAAGTGGAGGAACAGAAAATAATACAACAGGTAACACAGAAACACCAGAGAAACCAACAGAACCTGAAAAACCAACTGACCCAACAACACCAGAAAAGCCAGAAAAACCAACTACACCAGAGGAAGGAAATACACAAGAGAATACACAAACAAGTGGAGGGACTACAGAACTAGCTAATCCACCAGTAGCGACAAATTAAAAAGTATAAAATAATAAAGGAGAAATAGAGACTATGAAAATGGGAATTGTAGGACTTCCGAATGTAGGAAAGAGTACACTATTTAATGCTATTACTAAAGCAGGCGCAGAATGTGCTAACTATCCATTTTGTACAATAGAACCAAATGTAGGTGTAGTAGCAGTTCCAGATGAGAGACTAGAAAATTTAGCTAAAATTTATCATCCTGAAAAAATAACACCAGCAGTTATTGAATTTGTAGATATTGCAGGTTTAGTAAAAGGAGCAAGTCACGGTGAAGGGTTAGGAAATAAATTCTTATCTCATATTCGTGAAGTAGACAGTATTGTAGAAGTAGTTAGATGTTTTGAAGATACTAATATTGTTCATGTAGACGGGAGTATAGAACCAATCAGAGATATTGAAACCATAAATTTAGAATTAGTTTTTGCTGATATTGAAACAGTAGAAAAAAGAATAGATAACGCTAAGAAAAAATTAAAAGCAGATAAAAAAGCACAAGCTGAAGTAGATGCTTTTGAAAAAATCAAACAAGCATTAGATAATGGAAAGCCAGCAAGAACAGTAGAATTAACAGAAGAAGAAATGTTATTAATAAAAGATGCTTTTTTATTAACCATGAAGCCAATTTTGTATGTGGCCAATATTTCAGAAGAACAATTAGGAAATGCTTTTGAAAATGAAAATGTGAAAAAAGTAGTAGAATATGCAAAACAAGAAAAAGCAGAAGTAATCCCACTTTGTATTAAAATAGAAGAAGAACTAGCAACTTTAGAAGGTGAAGATGAAAAAGAGATGCTAGAAGCATTGGGACTACAAGAATCAGGCTTAGATAAAGTAATTAAAGCAAGTTATGATTTATTAGGGTTAATGTCTTTCTTAACAGCAGGAGAACCAGAAGTAAGAGCATGGACAATCAAAAAAGGAACAAAAGCACCACAAGCGGCAGGAAAAATTCATAGTGATATAGAAAGAGGATTTATTAGGGCAGAGGTTATTTCTTATGATGATTTAATAAGAGAAGGTTCAGCTGTAGCTGTTAAGGAAAAAGGTTTAATGCGTTCAGAAGGTAAAGAATATATTATGCAAGATGGAGATGTTGTATTATTTCGATTTAATGTATAAAGTAAAAAGTTTTTAAAAAAAAATGTCGAAAAAATCATAAAAAATGCTTGACTATTTAAAAATGCAAGTATACAATATGAGTGAAAATAAGAAAGAAAAAAATCAGTATATTTTTTAAAAAATTACAAATACTACTGATAGAAACTTCGAAAGAAAAAAGGAGAATGAGAATCATGAAAAATAAGAAATTAATAATTGTATTTATGCTAGTAATTACTTTTTTAGCATTAATGGTTACTTTTACAAAGGCTACTGATGATGTAGGACAAACACCATCAATAGATACTGGTAATAAGCCAAGTCTACCAGTTATAGACAATAATACGCCAGCACCAGTTACTAATAACAATGTTGAGCCTGTAACCAATAATACTACAAATGGAACAAGTCAAAATACTTTGCCACAAACAGGTGTAGCAGGTGATACAGCATTATTTGTATTTATTGGCGTTTGTGTAGTTTCAGCAGTGTACGCATATTTTAGAATTAGAAAATATAACAATATTCATTAATAATGAAAAATAAAGAATGTTAACCAATAAAAGGTTAACATTCTTTTGCATTTTAGAGAAAATTACTTTTTGATTTTTGCTTGAATCACAATTCTTTTATTCTGATTAGAATTGTCACAAGTAAGCAAAGTTACCACTTTTTTGTTTCCAATATTTTGATTAGTACAAGATAAGTCGTTTGCATCAACTTCAAACTTTTTAGAAATTGTATAAACATTTTTATCTCCAGATAAACCATAGATTTCAATAGTATCTCCAATAGATAATTCATTTAACCTTCCAAAAAATCGATTATCTAAATAGTTATGCCCAGCAATGCATAAATTACCTACTTCATTTGGCATTGGACCATTAAAACGACAAAGTGAAATTCTAAGAAGTTCATCATTGCTTTCAGACAAAATAGGATAATTCAAATCGATTTTATCAATTTTGATCATACCAATAACAAATGGATTTTGTACTAACATATTAGAATTTAAATTGCTAGCTTCATAATAAGGTGAATTAGAGTAAAGTGTAGTTAATTGATAATTATCCAAAAGTTCTTTTGATACTTTTTCTTTTTGTCGATATTGGTTCATTTTCCAAATGAAAAAGAAAAGGAATATAAAGGCAATAGCGGTAGAAAAAGCAAATTGCAATTGATATTTTTTCTTCTTGATAAAGTTTTTACACTTTTGAATTTTAGAAAGATTAGTGATAGTAAAATTTCCACCATAAGGAATTTCAGTAATTTCATTACTGAATTCAATACGAAATTTTTTGTTTTTACGCTTGATTTTGTGAGATAGGGTTTGATTTTGTCTTAAACTTTCTTCAATAATTTGATTAGCCATTTTCGTTTTCCTTTTCTAACAATGCTTTTTTATATAGTTTGAACAAAAACTTTAAAAAATATACTTTTGTGAAATATGAAATTTTTTTCAAAAAAGAGGTGTCAAAACTAATAATGTATGATAGAATAAGGAAAAATGAAAAAGGAGTGTGTGCGAATTGCCAGAATTAAAGTATAAAAGGGTTTTACTAAAATTAAGTGGAGAAGCACTAGCAGGAGAAAAAAAGCATGGAATCAATGAAGAAACAATGGGAGAAATTTGTGACCAAATTAAAAAGTTAGTAGAAATGGGAGCAGAAATAGCAATTGTAGTGGGTGGAGGAAACTTCTGGAGAGGTAGAAACGGGAAAGAAATGGAAAGAACCACATCAGACTATATGGGAATGCTTGCTACTTCTATGAATGGATTGGCATTGCAAGATGCTTTAGAGGCAAGAGGGGTTTATTCAAGATTACAAACTGCTATTGAAATGAGGGAAATAGCAGAACCATTTATCCAAAGAAAGGCAATTAAACATTTACAAAAAGGAAGAGTTGTGATATTTGCTTGTGGAACAGGTCACCCATATTTCACAACAGATACAACAGCAGCATTAAGAGCAGTGGAAGTTGGAGCAGAAGCTATATTGGTTGGTAAAACAATTGATGCAGTTTATTCCGATGATCCAAAGATTAATCCAAATGCAGAAAGATATGACCATATTACTTATTTAGATATTTTATCGAAGGATTTAAAAGTAATGGACTCTACAGCAACAGCATTGTGTAGAGATAACAAAATACCACTTATTGTATTTGGTATTGCAGACCCTCAAAATATGGTGAAAATAATTCAAGGTGAGAAAATAGGGACATTAGTAACTGATTAATAAATTAAAAATAAAGGAGACTAAAACAATGAATAATGTATTTGAAGAAAAAATGAATAAAACAATTAGTGTATTTCAAGAAAATTTAGCAGAGGTAAGAGCAGGACGTGCAAACCCAGCAATTTTAAACAAGATTTCAGTAGACTATTATGGAGTACCAACTCCAATTAATCAAGTAGCAGGTATTTCAGTACCAGAAGCTAGAATGATATTAATTCAACCATGGGATATTAATTTATTAAAAGAAATCGAAAAAGAAATTTTAAAATCTGATATAGGAATTAATCCAAATAATGATGGAAAAGTCATAAGATTAAACTTTCCTGAATTAAATGAAGAGAGAAGAAAAGAATTGGTAAAAGATATTAGAAAAACAGCAGAAGAAGCAAAAGTAGCAATCCGTTCTATTAGAAGGGATGCTATTGATGAAGCAAAAGAAATGCAAAAGAAATCAGAAATTACAGAAGATGATTTAAAAAATGAAGAAGACCAAATTCAAAAATTAACAGACAAAAAGATAGAAGAAATAGATAGCCTTTTAGCGGCAAAAGAAAAGGAGATAATGACAATATAATGGGAGAAAAGATGTTACCAAAGCATATTGCTATTATAATGGATGGAAACCGTAGATGGGCAAAAGAAAGAAATATAGAGACAAGACTTGGACATAAAGAAGGAGCAGAGACCTTAAAGAAAATAGCAAAATATGCGAATAAAATTGGAATTCAATATCTAACAGTATATGCATTTTCAACAGAAAATTGGAAAAGAACGAAAGAAGAAGTAGGCGCTTTAATGGGCTTACTTCAAATGTATGTTAACGATTTTCTAAATGATAAAGAGTTGGAAAACATTAAAATTAATGTACTAGGAGATGTTTCAAAACTAGAACCAGGACTTCAAAAAAGTATTCAAAAAGCAATTGATAGAACAAAGGACTATACAGGAATGACTTTAAATGTTGCTTTTAATTATGGTGGAAGAGATGAAATTACAAAAGCAGTACAAAAAATTGCAAACAAAGTACAAAGTCAAGAAATAACAATTCAAGATATTGATGAGCAATATGTGTCAGATAATTTATATACGCAAGGTCAATTAGAGCCAGACTTATTAATTAGAACAGGTGGAGAACAAAGAGTTAGCAACTTTTTGCTTTGGCAATTAGCGTATACAGAATTTTTATTTATTGATAAATATTGGCCAGACTTTTCAGCAGAAGATTTAGATGAAGCAATTGAAGCATTTGAACAAAGAAATCGTAAATTTGGTGCAAAGTAGAAGAAATGGATAAAGTAAAAGGCAAAGGAAGGAATTACAAAAAAATATGAATGTAAAAAGATTTATATCAGGAATGGTTTTATTTCCAATTGTAGCAGTGATTCTCATATTGGGAAACCAATACATAGTGGATATTGCGGTTTCAATAGTAGCTATCATGAGCATACATGAATTCTATAAAGCATTTCGTACCAGTCGGAAAGGCAAAACCAATTGAATGGTTAGGATACTTAGCAGCAGTTCTTATTTGTATTATTCATATTGTGCCTATGACTATGGTTTTAAAAACAATTGGAATATTGTTACCAATGGCAATGCTTGTGCTATTTGCTTATGTCATTGCAACTAATGGAAAAACAACGATTCAGGATATTGCAATTACTTTTTTTGGAATTTTTTATGTAGTTGTTTTTCTGCTATTTATTCCAGTTATTCGAGAAGACTTAAAAGAAGGGAAAATCTTAATTTGGTTTGTATTCTTTAGCGCTTGGGGAACAGATATCTTTGCGTATCTAATAGGAAGGCACTTTGGAAAACATCATTTTACAGAAATTAGCCCTAACAAAACAATAGAAGGCTGTATTGGTGGAACAATAGGCGGAGTAGTTACAGTTGTTATTTATGGTTTAGTATGTAATTTTGTATTCCATACACAAATGAATTATATTTTATTAGTAGTAACAGGAATTTTATTAAGCTTAAGTGGGCAATTAGGGGACCTAGCAGCATCAGCTATCAAGAGATATACAGAAATTAAGGATTTTAGTAATTTAATACCAGGACATGGTGGGATGATGGATAGAATTGATAGCATCATATTTATTGCACCATTTGCTTACTTTTTATTACCAATGTTAATTAGATAGAGGAGAAGAATGTTGATTTCTATTTTGATAACGATATTAAAAATAGTTTTTATATTAGGTTTTTTAGTGCTTATTCATGAAGGTGGACATTTTTTAACAGCTAAATTATGCGGAATCAAAGTAAATGAATTTGCGATTGGTTTTGGTCCTACTGTTTGGAGAAAGCAAGGCAAAGAAACAAAATATGCTTTACGTCTTATTCCAATTGGTGGCTTTGTGAGTATGGTAGGAGAGGAAGAACGTTCTAATGAAGAAGGTTCTTTTAGCAAAGCAAGTATTCCAAAAAGAATTGCAGTGGTAGCAGCTGGAGGACTAGTTAATATTGTTTTTGCTTTAATTGTATATTTTATTTTAATGGCAAGTATGGGAAATAACATTGCTCCAATTATCGATTATCCAATGGAAGATTCAAAAGCACAAGTAGTAGGAATACAAGCAGGAGATAAGATTAAAGAAGTAAATGGAAAGACCATACATTATAAAAAGGATTTAGATGAAATATTAGCGAAATATAATGGAGAAGAATTAGCAGTTGTTATTGATAGAAATGGAGAAGAAAAAAGCTATACTTTTGCACCAAGAGAAGAAAAATATAATTATACAGGAATTGCAATATCTAGTGCAGATGGAGCAAGTACCAAAATTGCTGCTATATCGGCTAAAAGTCCAGCCAAAGAACAAGGACTAGAAGTAAATGATGTGATTTTGAAGATTAATGAGATAGATGTAAAAGGAAATGCACAAAAATTAGTAGAGGAAATTAATAGAACACAAGGACAAGAAATTAAGTTTACTATAGAGAGAGGAAATGAGACAAAAGAAGTTTTAGTAACTCCAGAAGTGAAGGCAGACTATTATTTAGGTGTTTATCTCCAAAAAGCAGAAAATAACTTAGGAAATAACCTATATTATGCATGGTGGGAGACAGGAGATTTTGCTTTTTCCATTGTAGATAACTTAAAATTATTATTTACAGGTAATGTTTCAATTGACCAAATGATGGGACCAGTTGGAATTGGAGAAGTAGTAGCACAAACAAATGGATTTGCAGATTTTATCTATATTTTAGCTTTAGTATCTATTTCTTTAGGATTTACAAATCTTTTACCTTTCCCACCATTAGATGGGGGAAAGATAGTTATATTATTTATTGAAGCAATTAGAAGAAAACCGTTAAAAGAAAAAACTGAAATGACAATTCAATCTTTAGGATTTATGCTATTAATTGGTTTATCTATTTATGTAACATATAACGATATACTTAGAATTTTTTAATAAAGTCAAACGGAGATTAGAAGGAAAAAAATGAATAATGAAAAAAAGCACATTATAATAGCAGGAGTACCAAGGGCAGGAAAAACAACACTATGTTCTTATTTAGCAAATTCTTTAAAATATCAACATTTAACTATGGATGCTATTGTAATAGCATTAGAAAAGGCATTTCCACAAACAGGAGTAAAACATACTGATTGCTGGGAATTTCTACCTACAAGTGAAAAGATAATTCCATTCATAAAAAAATTTCGATAACTACTAACTATGATAAATTACCATATAGGCTTGCAATGGATATATATCATATAACGCCTAAACTATATGCAGAATATATTGATAAAAGTTGTTGTGAAATATATTTTTTGGGATATCCTAATATTTCAATAGAAGAAAAATTCAAACAAATACGAGAATTTGATACTATTTATGATTGGACTAATGAAAAAGATGATTTTATAGTAAAGAAGCATATAAGGGATTATATAGAAATTAGTAAATGGTTCAAAGGAGAATGTAGAAAATATGATTTGCCATTTATTGATGTAAGTGAAAATAGAGAACAAGTATTAAAAGAGTTAGCAAAAATAATTTGTTCAGGATAGGAAGAAGTAAAAGAGAAACGAATGGAATTTAATACATTAAATGCTAGGAGAAAAAACAATGTCAGTAAAAATTACTTATTTTGTACATGGAACAACAACAGATAACATAGAACATAAATCAACAGGATGGCTACAAGGAGAGCTATCTGAAAAAGGAATTAGTCAAAGTATAATATTAAAAGAGCAAATTGATATAAAGCAATTTGATATAGTGTTTTGCTCTGATTTGAAACGAGCAATAGATTCTGCTAAATATACTTTTGAAGGTGAGAAACAAATTATTTGTGATAGTAGATTAAGAGAATGTAATTATGGTGATTTAAATGGCAAAGATACCAAATTAGTAAAATATGAAGAGCATATTCAAGAAAGATTTCCAAATGGGGAATGTATGCTAGATGTTGAAAAGAGAATAAAATCTTTTAGTGAAGATTTGTTAAAAAACTATAATGGAAAACATATTGCAATAGTAGCACACAAGGCTCCTCAACTAGCTTTTCAAGTAATAACACAAGGGAAAACATGGGAAGAAGCAATTGAGCAAGATTGGCGTAGAACAAAATCTTGGCAACCTGGTTGGGAGTATATAATAAAGGAATTATAAGGTACAAATTAAGTACTAAAAATCCAGTAGCTATAAAAATGTATGAAAGTTTTGGTTTTAAAGAGGATAGTAACGCAAAGAAAATGAAAATGGAGTAAATAAATACAATGGAAGAAAAGCTAAAAACAGTTAAAGAAGTATTTAAAGATTTTGATTTTAATAGCTTCGCATTAAGCGAAGCTAAAGTTGGTTGTGTCAATATTTATAAAAAGTCCAATACATTAGAATTAAAACTACAAGCTACTTCTTCTATTTTAATCAAAGACTTAATAGATTTTGAGAAGTATTTAGAAAAACGTTTTAATTTTAAAAATATTGAAATAAAGATAGAACAACCAAAAGAGTCAGAAGAAGGCAAGGAAGAACAAGAAGAAAATAAGATAGATATAAAAATTCAAACAGAATGGCAAGATATTGTAGAATACATGGCATATAAACATCCACTAACAAAAGCATTACTTAGAAATAGCAGTATACAAATAGAAAGCAATAGAATCATAGTGGTTATGGCTATGAAAGGAAAGAATGTACTAGAGGCGAGAAGTTTTGATAAAATATTGGCACAAAAATTAAAGGATTTATATCATAAAAATTATGTGGTAGTTTTTCAAGAAGAAGTAACTCAAGAAATGCTAGAGCGATATCAAGAACATGCAAGAGAATTAGAAAAACAAGCTATTTTATTATCGCAAAAAGAAGCTTTAGAACAAGCACAAGAAAAACAAGAATCAAAGAAAGCACAAACTCAAGAAATGCCACCAGTAGGAACTGATGGAGTACCACCAATTGATGCAGGAGCACCTTGGGAAGCACCACCACCTCCAGAAGAACCAGAAGAAGTCTCTCCAATGATTCATGGAAGAAGTATGAAATTAAGAGGTGACCCAGCAAAAATTGTTGATTTATCCGTAGATAGTGGAAATGTCTTATTAGATGGTGAAATTATGAGACATGACGAAAGTCCTAGCAGTAGAGAGTTAAAGTCAGGCAAGTTTTTAGTCATGTTTGATTTATATGATGGTACTAGTACCATTACTTGCAAAGCCTTTATAGAAGCAGATAAATTTGATGGTGTGATGAAAAGACTAAAAGGGGCAAAAGGTGTAAAAGTAGATGGAACTGCACAGTTTGATCCGTTTTCAAAGGAATTAGGAGTGATTTCTAACACCATTATTGAATCAACAGGATTGAAAAAGGAATCTAGAAAAGATGAAGCACCAGTCAAAAGAGTAGAATTACATATGCACACTCAAATGAGCCAAATGGATGGAATGACAGCGTGCAAAGATTTATTAAAACGTGCAGTGAAATGGGGAATGAAATCTATTGCTATTACAGACCATGGAGTTGTACAAGCCTTTCCAGATGCCCATAAATATTTAGAAAAAGACCACCCAGATTTAAAAGTAATCTATGGTGTAGAAGCATATTTAGCACCAGATGAAGCATCTTGTGTATCTTTCTCAAAAGGACAAAATCTAGAAGATGCTACTTATTGTGTACTAGATTTAGAAACAACAGGACTATCCTTTAGAACTGAGAAGATTACAGAAATAGGAATTATGAAGGTAAAGAATCATCAAGTAATTGATGAATTTTGTACCTTTGTTAATCCTGAAAAACCAATTCCACAAAGAGTGGTAGAAGTAACTAATATTACAGATGATATGGTGAAAAATGCTCCAACAATAGACGAAGTTTTGCCAAAAGTATTAGAATTTGTGGGAGACAGTGTTTTAGTAGCACATAATGCAGATTTTGATATTGGTTTTTTAAAACATAATTGTACAGAATTAGGTCTTCAATTAGGAAATACCTATTTAGATACATTACGTTTAGCAAAATCATTATTTCCAGAGTATAAGAAATATAAGCTAGGGCTAATTGCGGATAACTTAGGGATTAAAGTAGAAGTAGCACATAGAGCATTAGATGATGTAGATACTACTGTAAAAGTATTTAATGTCATGCTAGGAATGTTAAAAGAAAAAGGAATTGTTACATTAGATGATATGGACAAGTTAAGTGGTAAAACAGATTATAAATCACTTTCTACTTATCATGCTATTATTCTAGCCAAAGATTATGTAGGACTTAGAAATTTATATAAATTGATATCTACTTCACACTTAGATTATTTTTATAAAAAGCCACGTATTTTAAAATCTGTTTATAAAAAATATTCAGAAGGCTTAATGATGGGAAGTGCCTGTGAAGCAGGAGAGTTATATAGAGCTATTATTGCAGGAAAAGCAGATGAGGAGTTAGAAGAAATAGCTTCAGATTATGATTATCTAGAAATTCAACCAATTGGCAACAATATGTTTATGGTTCGTAATGAAACAGTAGCAAACATAGAAGAATTGCAAGATATTAACCGTAAAATAGTAGCTATTCGGAGAAAAACTACAAAAGCCAGTAGTTGCTACTTGTGATGTGCATTTTATGGACCCACAAGATGAAATTTATCGTAGAATTTTAATGGCGGGACAGGGATATGATGATGCTGATGAACAAGCACCACTTTATTTGCGTACCACAGAAGAAATGTTAAAGGAATTTGAATATTTAGGAGAAGAAAAAGCTTACGAGGTAGTTGTGACAAATACCAATAAAATTGCAGATATGTGTGAAAAGATAAGCCCAATTTCACCAGAAAAATGTCCACCATATATTGAAGGTTGTGAAGAAACCATTAAAGAAATTGCTTACAGTAAAGCACACGAATTATATGGTGACCCATTACCTGAATTGGTACAAGCAAGGTTGGATAAAGAGTTAAATTCCATTATATCCAATGGTTTCTCTGTAATGTACATTATTGCACAAAAACTGGTATGGAAGTCGAATGAAGATGGATATATCGTAGGTTCCAGAGGTTCTGTTGGTTCTTCGTTTGTAGCTAATATGACCGGTATTACGGAGGTAAATTCACTTCCACCACATTATAGATGTCCAAATTGTAAATATTCAGACTTTACAGATTATGGAGTGAAAAATGGATTTGACTTACCAGATAAAGACTGCCCAAAATGTGGACATAAATTAACCAAAGATGGTATGGATATTCCATTTGAGACTTTCTTAGGATTTGATGGAGATAAAGAGCCAGATATCGACTTAAACTTCTCAGGAGAATACCAAGCAAAAGCACACAAGTACACAGAAGTTATCTTTGGAAAGGGAACAACTTTTAAAGCAGGTACAGTTGGTACAGTGGCTGATAAAACTGCTTTTGGATATGTAAAAAAATATTATGAAGAAAGAGGGGTTCCTGTTAGTAATGCAGAGGTGCTAAGAGTATCACAAGGTTGTACAGGAATTAAAAGAACAACAGGACAGCACCCAGGTGGAATTATTGTAGTACCTAAAGGAAGAGAAATCTACGAATTCACACCAATACAGCATCCGGCAGATGATCCAAATTCAGATATTGTAACAACACATTTTGACTACCACTCTATTGACCAGAACTTATTAAAGCTAGATATTCTAGGACACGACGATCCGACTATGATTAGAATGCTATTTGATATTACAGGAATTGATCCAACCAAAGTACCATTAGATGATAAAGAAACCATGTCTATTTTTAGGTCAACAGAAGCTTTGGGAGTAACACCAGAACAAATCCACTCAGAAGTAGGTAGCTATGGTATTCCTGAATTTGGAACAAAGTTCGTAAGAGGAATGTTAGTAGATACAAAGCCAACGACTTTTGGTGAGTTAATCAGTATATCAGGATTATCCCATGGTACAGACGTATGGCTTAACAATGGCCAAGAGTTAGTAAATTCAGGAATTGTAACCTTAAGTGAAGCGATTGGTTGTAGAGATGACATTATGATTTACTTAATCAAACAAGGATTACCACCTAAAAAAGCATTCAAAATTATGGAGTTTGTACGTAAAGGAAAAGCCTCAAAAGATCCAGAAAAATGGTTAGAATTTGAGGCAGAGATGAGAGAATACAACATACCAGAATGGTATATTGGTTCTTGCAAGAAAATCAAGTACATGTTCCCCAAAGCCCATGCAGCAGCTTATGTAACTAATGCTTTTCGTATTGCATGGTTTAAAGTGCATAAACCAGCAGCCTATTACACAGCCTATTATACTATCCGTGCAGACGAATTTGATAGTGATATTATGTGTTATGGTGTAGAAAAAGTAAAGAATAAAATGAAGGAAATTGATTTACAAGGAAATAGTGCTACGACAAAAGATAAGAATATGTATGCTATTCTAGAATTGGTTTTAGAAATGTATGAAAGAGGAATTACTTTCTTACCAATTGATTTATATGAAAGTCATGCAACAAAATTTAAAATGGAATCAGATACAGAAATTAGACCACCACTAAATAGTGTGCCAGGCTTAGGAACAGTTGCAGCAGAAGGAATTGATGAAGCAAAGAAAGATGGAAAATTCATGTCAATTGATGATATGAAGATTCGTTCAAAGATTGGAAAGTCAGTCATAGAATTATTAGACAAAGTTGGTTGCCTAAAAGGAATGAGCCAAAGCAATCAGATGAGTTTGTTTGGGTGATATTGTGTCAGGTTGGGGACATACCTTGAAAAAGAGAAAGGAATTTAAAAATGAAATTAGAAGAAATTTTTACTATTCAAAATGTTATTATATATTTGATAGCTATTAATTTAATTACTTTTTTGGTTATGTGGTTAGATAAAAGGAAAGCCAAAAAAGGAAGATGGAGAATACCAGAAAATACTTTGTTACTTTTTGTGTTATTAGGTGGTGGAATTGGTGGAATTGTTGGTATGTATGTTTTTCATCATAAAACACAAAAAGCAAAGTTTGTGATAGGATTTCCAGTTATTCTAATTTGTGAAATTTTAATTGTAATAGCAACTTTTGTATTATAGTTTTTTAGTCCAAGTTTGTTTCATTTTATTTGTATGATGAAATAGACTTGGATTTTTTCGTGTTTTAGGAAATTTTTGCAAATTGTCAACCAGCTTTTGAAAAAATGAAGGGAGAAGTTTTAAAATTTGCTAAAATTTACATAATGTGTTATAATAGAGAATAGGTTAAAAGAGAAAATGTAAGATACTTAGAATAAAAATAGGAGGAAACTGATTTGGCCAAGAAGGTTAATTGGGATAAACGAAAAATGGGTAGTGGAAGAAAAACAGAAGAACAACTAACGCAAGAAATCATGCAATTAGTAAATCAACTATATGATACAATGAATGGAGAACCAGAAGCAATACAAGAAAAAATTGCTTCTGTTTTAGCAAGTTCGGTAGAAAATGCAGCACAGAAGGAAAATGAAGAAGATAGAATAAAGGCAAGAAGAGCTATAAAATTAGCAAGAAGTGGTAAAGAAAACAATATAATTATACAAGAAACAGGAATGACAGTAGCAGCAATTAGATGGATGAGGAAAAAAGAGGGTATCATGTCTAGAGGACAAGTTAGAGATTTAATAATGTCTGGAAAAGAGGATGAAGAAGTAAAAGAAGAAGCTAGTTGGACGCTAGAAGCTGTTAAAGAAATGAGGCAAGAAATAGAAGATAGAAAGGCAAGAAGGCAAGCTGATAGAAAGGAACGATCAGATAAAAGAAATGCTATGTTAAAAGCGGAAAGGCAGGCTGGAATACAAGCAAGAAAGAAAGAACAAGAAGCAAAAGATCAAACTCTTAGAATTGGATTAGCAAGAGGACTACCTATAGAAGAAATTGCTATTTTAGTAGGATACGAGTATCCAAACACAGTAAGAGTAAAGAAGAGTCAAGCGGGACTTTTAGGAAGACGCGAGATTAGTGCATTGTTGCCAGAAAAATCAGATGAGGAACTTATGGAAATAACAGGAATAGAAGATATTTCTGTTATTCAGGAAATTAGACAAGAAGAAATGCCAAAAATAGAAGCTGCAAAAGAGGCAGCAGAACAAGATAGAAGAAGGCAGGAAGAAAATCGAAGAAAAAAGGAAGCTGAAGAAGCAAGGAAGCAAGCATTTTTAATTGCATTAGCACAAGGAAAAACTGGGAAAGAAATTGCACAATTAATTGGATTAAAAAATGCGGATTCTGTAAAACAGAAAAAGCATGATATGAAGGCTTTAAGCAGAAAGCAGATTATAGAGTTATTGCCAGAAAAATCAGATGAGGAACTTATGGAGATAACGGGAATAACAGATATTTTAGTTATTCAGAAAATTAGACAAGAAGAAATGCCAGCAACAGAAGCTGCAAAAGAGGCAGCAGAACAAGAAAGAAAAAAGCAAGAAGAGCAAAGAAAAAAGAAAGCAGAAGAAAACATTGTAAAGCCAAACTTTCATGTAAAAATACCAGAAGGGGCTAAATTAAAATTTGAATTAATTATATCAAAACAAGATGAAGCAACTTTTTTGAAATTAGCACAAAGCTTAGTTAGTGTAAGAAAAATAGCAGAACAATTGGAACTGACAGAAGAACAAATAAGGGAAGCTTTATATGACTACAATATCTTTACAAGAGAAGAAGTAGTAGAGTGGTTACCATATAAATCAGATATGCAAATTGCTATTATGGGAGACTTAAAAGATTATATGGTAGTGGCAAAGGTTAGAAAAAAAGAAATGGCAAGACAACTTGCAGAGGAAAATGAGGCAGAGGTAGTAATAGAAGAAAGCCCAGAGGTACGAGCTAGAAGAGAAGAAGCAATGCTATTTAGAATGGCACGAAACTACATGCCCGTGGAAAAGATAAGTAGTGCTTTTAATATGTCAGAGTACAAAATTATTTTGAAAATAAGAAAGTTTGGTCTCTATACAAGGGCAGAAGCAGAAAGAATGATTGAAAAGGGAGAGGCATCAAATGAAAAAATAGCTGGGGAATTTGGAAATATGAATGCAGTGGCTAGAATAAGGAGGAAAGTACAAAGAAGAGAGTTAATCATTAGAAGTATTCCAACAGACAAACAAGAGTTAATTAGAAGAAAAGTAGCAACAGGGGTAGCAGTAAGTGCAATTTCTTATGATACAAGAGTAAATTCTTCAATCATCATAGCCATACAAGAAAAGTGGAAAAGAGACAAAGATTTAGAAATACCAAGAGAAAGAAGAAAAGTCAATTTAAAAATAGTTTGGATGCATTTAGAAATGGGAATTCAAAATTTAATAACGAATGCCTCACAAAGAGAAAAAGACAGAATACAGCATATGATTGATGAAATACTGGTAGTGTATGAAGATTTATTGACACAAAGACACTGCGCCTATATAGCTTATGTGTATATGAAAATGGGTAAGGATACAGAAGGAATTGAATTTGCGGAGGATTATTTAGGATTAGAAGACTGTTCAGCAATGGGTGTAAGGAGTAAAATTGATGAAATATTAGAACAAGAAAGAAGTCAAGGAAAACCAGTGGCAGAAGGAGGTTCAAAAAAGCCAATAAATTTATTGCCAAAGTTAGAAGAAAGTAGTAGATAAATAAAAAATAGCAATAATAATACGTTACCATAAAGAATGAGAAATAATTTCAAAAAGTTATCCACAGAAGTAATGCCCTATTTACACTTGTTCACAAAGTTATCCACAGTTTCCACAAACTACATATAATTGATTTTTGTAAACTTGATGTAATAATTATGTAATACATGTTGACAAAATGTAATATCTTTGTAACGAAAATGCAACAAAACAAATAAGATTTTGTCGAAAACAAGAACACATTGTAATAAAAGTGCAAATTTTGTGAAAAAAGAATGAAAGAAATATTACAAAAGTATGACAAAAATGAAACTGAGTAAAATAAGAAATCCACAAAGAAAAATGTTAAAATAGTGGATAACATAGGAAAAATGTGGATAACTAAAAACAGTTGACAAAATGCAAAAAGCAGAGTAAAATAATAGAAAGTTAAAAATTGCGATGAAAAAGAAAAAGTTTGGAAAAGTTAAGCAAGAGAGAGTTGGGCAAGGTGAGAGCCAACCTTAATAACCAAATGGGGAACTTTGGAGCATAAAGAAGAGAAAGAGGATTAACAAAATTGTTAATCAAATAGGGTGGAACCGCGGAAAATAAACTTTCGTCCCTAGCTTATGAGAAAAGCTAGAGATGAAAGTTTTGTTTGTTTCTAGCATAGTAATAAAAAGGAGGAACTTTTATGTCAGATTTAACAATGGAAAAACTTGTTAACTTATGCAAAGCAAGAGGATTTGTATATCCTGGTTCAGAAATTTATGGAGGTTTAGCAAATTCTTGGGATTATGGACCTCTTGGAGCAGAACTAAAAAAGAATATTAAAGATGCTTGGTGGAAGAAATTTATTGCACAAAATAAATATAATGTAGGAATAGATGCTGCTATTATGATGAACCCACAAGTATGGGTAACTACAGGTCATGTAGGAGGCTTTTCAGATCCGCTTATTGATTGTAAAGCCTGTAAAACAAGACATAGAGCTGATAAATTAATTGAAGAATGGGGATTCAAAAATGGCAAAGATATTTCAGGATTAGACGGTTGGACAAATGAGCAATTAGTAGAATATATTAAGGAAAATAATATAGTTTGCCCTAATTGTGGTAAATTAGATTTTACAGATATTAGAAAATTCAATTTAATGTTCAAAACTTTTATGGGAGTAACAGAAGATGCTACTTCGCAAGTTTATTTAAGACCAGAGACAGCACAAGGTATGTTTGTAGATTTTAAAAATGTATTAAGAACAACTAGAAGCAAAATGCCGATGGGAATTGGACAAATGGGACGTTCTTTTAGAAATGAAATCACACCAGGTAACTTTATTTTTAGAACGCGTGAATTCGAACAAATGGAGTTAGAGTTTTTCTGCAAACCGGGAACAGATTTAGAATGGTATGAATATTGGAAAAATTTCTGCAAGGAATGGCTTATCAATTTAGGAATAAAACCAGAAAATCTAAGACTAAGGGAACATACAAAAGAAGAATTATCTTTTTATAGTAAAGGAACTACTGATATTGAGTTTTTATTCCCATTTGGTTGGGGAGAACTTTGGGGAATTGCAGACAGAACGGATTATGATTTATCAAGACATATGGAAGCTTCCAAACAAGACTTAACATACTTGGATCCAGAAACAGGTGAAAGATATGTACCATACTGTGTAGAACCTGCAGTTGGAGTAGATAGAATCTTTTTAGCTATGTTATGTAACGCTTATGAAGAGCAAGAAATAGCAGAAGGAGACACCAGAACAGTATTACATTTGCACCCGGCTTTAGCACCATACAAAGTGGCAGTGCTTCCATTATCCAAAAAATTAAGTGAGAAGGCAGAAGAAGTATATACTAAGTTATCTAAAGAGTTTATGTGCGATTATGATGAAGCAGGAAGTATTGGTAAACGTTATAGAAGAGAAGATGAAATTGGTACTCCATATTGTATAACGATTGACTTTGATACCTTGGAAGATGAAACGGTAACAGTTCGTGATAGAGACACCATGGAACAAGTAAGAGTAAAAATTGATGAATTAGAAGCTTGGATTGCAGAAAAAATGAAATTTTAAAAAGAAAGGGTGCTTAACAAATGATGTTGAGCGCCCTTAAAGTTAATATGTCAATACTTTTCTAAAAGCCTTGCATTTAATTTCATAAATAGTATATAATCATGAAGAAGATTATATATTATTTATGATAAAGCATATAATTTATATAGTATCATCAAAATGAAAAGAGGCTATCAATGGCAAGGAGAACAAAAGATACCAAAATGAATAAGAAAAAAGGGGCATCCTTCATGAGGAATGTCCTAGTTTTGATGTTTTCACAAATTATGGTAAAAATATTAGGATTTATTTATAAATTAGTTATCACTAATTTTGAAGGATTTGGAGATACGGGGCTTGGTTATTATTCAGCAGGATATCAAGTGTATTCTTTGCTATTAGCATTATCTTCCATTGGAATTCCAAATGTTGTTTCTAAACTAGTTTCAGAAAGAGTTGCAATTGGAGATAATAAGGGTGCACAGCGTATTTTTAAAATTTGTATGACTTTCTTTACAGTTGTAGGATTAATACTTTCAGTAGTTTTATTCTTTGGAGCAGAAACAATTGCAAGAGTAGTATTTAATGTACCAGATACAAAATATGTTATGCAAGTATTGGCGCCAGCGGTTGTATTTGTTGCTATATCAGCAGTATTCAGAGGATACTTTGCAGGACTAAATGACATGAAGCCGACAAGCTACTCACAAATTTTGGAACAGTTTTTAAATTGTGTATTATCTATCACTTTTGTATATGCTTTAATAGGAAAAGAACCATATATTATGGCAGCAGGAGGAAACTTATCTACTACTTGTGCTATTGTGCTAACATTTATTTATTTAGTAGCTTATTATAAAAGAAAGAAAATAAAAGTAAAGAGGAGACAAATCTCACCAGAAGCCCATAAAACAACAGGGCAGTTATTAAAAACAATTTTAGTGATGTCCATTCCAATTACTTTTAGTTCTGTTATTTCTATCATTAGTCCATTAATTGATAGTACAACAGTTAGCAGATGTATTCAGAGTGCTTTTGCAAGTATGTATCCAATTAAAGAAGAACTAGAAGCTTTTGCCATGAGTATGACAGGGATCTTATCAAAAGTAGATACTTTAACGGCTCTGCCAATTGCAGTAAATATTGCTTTTTCGACTGCCTTAGTGCCAGTCATATCTACTTCTATTGCTAAAAAAGATTATACAACAGCTTCAAAGAGAATGACCTTTTCATTATTTGCATCTATACTGATTATTATTCCTTGTGCTTGTGGTTTTATTAGCTTAGCACAACCGATTTTGAACTTAATTTATCCAACGGCATCAGATGGAGCAAGTGTATTGATTTTGTGTTCTATCTCAATGATATTTGTAGCACTAAACCAAACAATTAATGGTGGCTTATATGGAGTAAATAAAAGCTATATACCAGCAATTGCAATAGTACTATCGGTATTTATAAAAGTAGGATTAAATATTACTTTAATTAGTAATCCATCTATTGGAATTAATGGTTCTGGTATTAGTTCTATTGTAGCACAAGGTTTTGTGTTTTTAATTTGTATTATTGCACTTCATAAGAATTTAAAATTAAATTTTCAATTTGGAAGAATGATTGCATCTCCAATAGCAGCAGGAGCGTTAATGGGAGGAGTAGTCTATTTCATTAATAAAGGATTAAATACAGTAGTAGGGAATTCCATGAGTACTATTCTTTCTATTGTCTGTGGTGGCATTATTTATGTGTTAGCGTTATTCTTAGGCAAAGTACTTTTAAAAGAAGATATCTTAATGATACCTTTTGGAACGAAGATTTATCCATTACTAGTAAGACTAAGAATTTATCAAGATGAACCAGAACTAGTGGCAGAGGAAACTGAATTAGAAGAAATACCAAAGGAAATAGAAAGGGATATAGAGACACAAAGATATGAAGTAGAACCAGTAGAAAATGTACAACAAGAATTAATGGTAGCAGAAGATACAGCCAAATATGAAAATACTAAGAAGAGGGATAATAAAGAATATAGGCAGGAAGAAAAGTGGGATAAAGAAGAGGATGATTTCTTATTAAACTTAGATTTAAAAGAACAAATTCAAAGGCAAGTACAAGAACAAGGTATACCAGATTTTGAAAAAGAAGTTACTTTAATTTTCGATAGATCTAACAAAATGGAACAAAAAGTAAGATTATTATTTGAAGATGAGATTTTGGAAACACCAAGAGAAAAAAGGAAAAAGGAACCAAACAAAAAGAAAGTAGTAAGTCATAAAGAGAAGAAAATAAAAGATAATCCTAAAAAAGGGAAACATAGTAAATAACACTTGACATGTTGAAAAAAGACGAATAAAATATAAACAACACACCCAATAGGGAGTGTAAAAATAGGAAAGATGAGTTTTGCTAGTTTTATTAAACAGTCCTCTGAGTAGTGGCGAACGAAAAGAGAAGTCTTAGAAATAAGACTTAGAGAAGATACAAGGACCACCTTGTGACATGTGTTTCTTTAAAACTAGGATCATGAAAGAAGCAAAAGCTTTAATAAAAGTGGTCTGTGCAAATGTACGTAAAACAATGCTTTCCAAAGGAAGGGACACTCTAACATCCGAGTGTTCCTTTCTTATGATTTAAAATTTCAAAAAATGCTTTACTTTTTTAGGGTTTATCGATATAATAAGGTCAGTTTTAGGGTAGAATTTACTCGGGAAACAAAATGTATATTATTTTAAATAATATAACAATATTAAAGGAGGTTCTTTATGAGTCAAAAGTATGTTTACTTATTCAAAGAAGGAAACGCAAATATGCGTGAACTTTTAGGTGGAAAGGGAGCAAATCTTGCAGAAATGACTAACTTAGGTTTACCAATTCCACAAGGTTTCACAGTAACAACAGAGGCTTGCACAAGATATTACGAAGATGGAGAAAAGATTGCAAAAGAAATCGAAGATGAAATTTTTGCGAGCTTAGCAAAATTAGAAGAAATCACAGGCAAAAAATTCGGAGATAAAGAAAACCCATTATTAGTATCAGTACGTTCAGGAGCAAGAGCTTCAATGCCAGGTATGATGGACACTATCTTAAACTTAGGTTTAAATGAAGAAGTTGCAGCAAGCATGGCACAAAAAAATGAAAGATTTGCTTATGATAGTTACAGAAGATTTATTCAAATGTTTAGTGATGTTGTTATGGAAATACCAAAACCACTATTTGAAAAAGAAATTGACGCTATGAAAGAAAAAAGAGGCGTAAAACAAGATACAGAATTGACAGCAGCAGATTTAAAAGAATTAGTTGCAATTTTCAAAGGAATCTACTTAAAAGAACATGGAAGTGAATTTCCAAGTAATCCAACAGAACAATTAAAAGAAGCTGTAAAGGCAGTATTCCGTTCATGGAATAACCCAAGAGCTATCACATATAGAAGATTAAATGATATCCCAGGAAGTTGGGGAACAGCCGTTAACGTTCAAGAAATGGTTTTCGGAAATATGGGAGATGATTGTGGAACTGGTGTTGCATTTACACGTAACCCAGCAACAGGAGAAAAAGCACTATTTGGTGAATATTTAATGAATGCACAAGGTGAAGATGTTGTTGCAGGTATTAGAACACCACAACCAATTGCTACATTAGAACAAACAAACCCAGCAGCATATGCTGATTTCGTAAAATATGCTAACCTATTAGAAAATCATTACAGAGATATGCAAGACATGGAATTTACCATTGAAAGAGGAAAACTATTCTTCTTACAAACAAGAAATGGTAAAAGAACTGCAAATGCTGCACTTAGAATAGCTGTAGAATTAGTAAATGAAGGAATGATTACAGAAAAAGAGGCTGTTTTAAGAGTAGAACCAAACCAATTAGACCAATTATTACATCCAAACTTTGATCAAGCAAAATTAAAAGCTGCTAAGCCAGTTGCAAAAGGACTAGCTGCTTCACCGGGAGCCGCAACGGGTAAGGTTGTATTCACAGCTGATAGAGCAGTTGAATTACATGAAAAAGGAGATAAAGATTTAATCTTAGTAAGACTTGAAACATCTCCAGAGGATATCGATGGAATGAACGTATGCCATGGTATTTTAACAGTTCGTGGTGGTATGACATCACATGCAGCAGTTGTTGCACGTGGTATGGGTACATGCTGTGTAGCAGGATGTGGAGAATTAGTTGTAAATGAAGAAGCAGGAGAATTCAAAGATGCACAAGGAAATGTATATCATGAAGGTGACTATATTTCATTAGATGGTTCAACAGGAAATGTATATGGTGAAAGAATTGATACAGTAGAAGCATCTGTATCAGGAGATTTTGCTAAATTGATGGGATGGGCTGATCAATATCGTCAAATGGAAGTTAGAACAAATGCTGATACTCCAAAAGATGCAGAAGTTGCATACAACTTTGGTGCACAAGGTATCGGATTATGCCGTACAGAGCATATGTTCTTTGCTCCAGAAAGAATTGCTGCTATTCGTGAAATGATTGTTTCTAAAACAGCAGAACAAAGAGAAAAAGCTTTAGCTAAAATTCTTCCAATGCAACAAGGAGACTTTGAAGGTCTATTTAAAGCTATGAAAGGTTATCCGGTAACAATCCGTCTATTAGATCCACCACTACATGAATTCCTACCACATACAGACGAAGAAATAACAGCGTTAGCTAAAGAAATGGGAATGACTTTCCAAGAATTAAAAGATGTAGTAGTAAGTCTACATGAATTCAATCCAATGATGGGACATAGAGGATGTCGTCTAGATGTTACTTACCCAGAAATTGGAGCAATGCAAACAAGAGCAATTATTAGAGCCGCTATTAATGTAAATAAAGAAGGAATGAATGTTGTTCCTGAAATTATGATTCCATTAGTAGGAGAAGTAAAAGAATTAAAATATGTAAAAGATATTATTGTAAAAGCAGCAGATGAAGAAATTGCAAATGCTGGAGTGTCTTTAAAATATGAAGTGGGAACAATGATTGAAATTCCTAGAGCAGCATTAACAGCTGATGAAATCGCTAAAGAAGCTGAATTCTTCTCATTTGGTACAAACGACTTAACACAAATGACATTCGGATTTAGCCGTGATGATGCAGGAAAATTCTTAGGTTCATACTATGAAAAGAAAATCTATGAATCAGATCCATTTGCTAAATTAGACCAAACTGGTGTTGGAAAATTAGTAAAAATGGCTGTAGACATGGGAAAAGCTACAAGACCTGATATTCATTTAGGAATTTGTGGAGAGCATGGTGGAAACCCACCAACAGTTGAGTTCTGCCATAATGTTGGTTTAACTTATGTATCTTGTTCACCATTTAGAGTTCCAATTGCAAAATTAGCAGCAGCTCAAGCAGCAATTAAACAACCTAGATAAAGATGGCAGTGTGTTATAGAAATAATTATCCTCCAGTTATACGGGGGATAGTTATGTTAAAAGGTAGAGTGTTCTCTTTCAAGAACACTCTACCTTTTGTTAGATTTGCAATCCTTGCTTAGGCTTTCACCACTTTGAACCGAGAAAGGCCGGGAATTCCATAGACAGATCCCCTGTAATGCAATTTAACAGGATATTTCTTTTGCAAATATTTAGCCTCGCTTGTATAAGCAGTGAGAGATACGGAACTGCGCTCGCCGCTCAAAACTTGTTGCACTTTAGCGACTTGATTCGGATGATGCCGTTTACTCATGGTGTTAACCTCCAAAAATTTATGATTTGCTAGGATTGCAATTCCTATTATATGTGGATATATCTAATTAAATATATCCTTAATCAATAGAAATCTTATTTATATTAACATAAAATAAAAGGAATGTCAATTTGTGAAAAACAATCTTGCTATTTTATATTACTTATAGTAGAATATTACTAATAAAATAATAGGTAGGATAAGATATGGAAAATAAATATCATTTAACATTAGAACAAAATATATTTTTAGCAAAAAGAAATCTAGTAGATAATATCTATGCAAATGCAAGAATGGAAGGATTAAATATCACATTTCCTGAAACAAAAACGATTTTAGAAGGTGTGAATGTTCCAAATTTAAAAATTGATGAAATTCAATGTATTTTAAATTTAAAAGATGCATGGAAATATACCATAAATAATATTCAAGAGAAATTTGATTTGAATTTTATTTGCAAAGTAAATGAATTTGTGGCAAGAAATGAAAGCATTGCATGGGGGACTTTAAGAAATCGGGAATGTTCAGATAACAGGTACAAGTTATATCCCAGAAATTCCTAATAAAGAAAAAGTAGAAAAAGAAATTGTTCAAATGATGCAAATAGAGAATGCAACAGATAGAGCAATTGAATATATGCTATATGGTATGAGAAGTCAATTGTTTTGGGATGGAAATAAAAGAACAAGTACCATTTGTGCTAATAAAATAATGATAGAAAATGGATGTGGGATTATCAAAGTTCCAGATAGCTGCTTAAAAGAATTTAATACTTTATTATCAGAGTTTTATGAAACTAATAAGAATAATGAAATAAAGCAATTTATTTTTGATAACTGTATAGATGGGATAACATTTGAGGAATAGAAACAAAATATCTTGAAAATTAAATAAAAATCGGTTGACAAACAAAATAAAAACGAGTATAATCTTATAGTACGTAATTTTATGTAACAAATAAACTAACAAAATTAAAACATAGATATAAAGAAACAGACAGTTAAGGGAGGGAATTAAAATGGCACAACCAAAAAGAAGATGGTCAAAAGCAAGAACACATTTAAAAAGATCTACATGGAAATTAGAAAATCAAAATTTAGTTGATTGTCCACATTGCCACGAAAAAGTATTACAACATAGAGTATGTCCAAATTGTGGATATTATGATGGAAAAGAAGTAGTTGCAAAATCTGAAAACTAATTTATGCGGTCTCATATAAAATTTTGCAAAATGAAGATTATCAATTAATTGTAATGTAGCAAAAAACACCTGTAAGCATAGGTGTTTTTATGTGGCTCAAATGATGAAAAATGAAGAAGTAGAAGGAGGAACATATGGAAAAAGAAGAAAATATTTTAGGAACAGAAAAAATAGGAAAATTAATCAAGAAATTCTCGATACCTTGTATTATTTCACTATTAGTAAACTCATTATATAACATTGTAGACCAAATATTTATTGGATGGGGAGTTGGATACTTAGGAAATGGAGCAACAAATGTAGTATTTCCACTAGTAATAGTTTGCTTAGCATTTGCCCTTATGTTTGGTGATGGTTCATCAGCATATTTAAGCTTAAAATTAGGAGAAAAGAAGAAAGAAGAAGCTAGCAAAGGTGTAGCAAATGGAATTTTATTATCTATTATTGTTGCAGTATTAATATGCATTATTACTTTGCTTTTTTTACCACAGTTGTTGAATATCTTTGGCTGTACTGACAATTTAAGAGAATATGCCTTGAATTATGGCTATATCATTGCCATAGGATTACCATTTATGATAATAGGGACTACTCTAAATTCTATTATTAGAGCAGATGGAAACCCTAAATATGCTATGACATCTATGGTAGGAGGAGCTATTCTAAATGTCATTTTAGACCCCATTTTTATCTTCGTATTTAAAATGGGAGTACAAGGTGCAGCAATAGCAACGATTCTCAGTCAAATTTTGACTTTTGCAATGAACATTTTATATATTAGAAAATTCCAATCCATTGAGGTAAAGAAGGAAACTTTCAAACCACAATTAAATGCACTTAAAAAAGTATCTACTTTAGGAATTAGTAGCTTTATTACCCAAATGAGTTTTGTTGTTGTCATGGCATTTGAAAATAACTTACTAGGACAATATGGTGCAGAGTCTAAGTTCGGTTCAGAAATACCAATTACTGTATTTGGTATTGTTATGAAAATTAGTCAGATTTTAAATAGCATAATTATTGGAATTGCAGCAGGCTCACAACCAATTGTTGGTTATAATTATGGAGCAGGAAAATATGATAGAGTAAAGAAAACGATAAAAACAGTTTTAGGATGCAGTGTTATTATCAGTACAATAGCATTCATTTTATTCCAAGCAATTCCAGAACAATTAATCTCTATCTTTGGTAGCGGTGATGAAAATTACATGGAATTTGCATGTATTGCCTTTAGAACTTATTTACTATTGTGTATTTGTAATGGAATTCAAATACCGGCAGGTATTTTCTTCCAAGCAATTGGAAAGAGTGTAAAAAGTGCGATTTTGTCATTATCTAGGCAAGTATTATTCCTGATTCCGGCAATGATTATTTTAGGAAAACTATTTGGGCTAAAAGGTGTATTATACTCAGGTCCAGTAGCAGATGGATTAGCATTTACAATTGCTGTCATATTACTAATTTTAGAACTAAGAAAATTAGGTAAGAAGAAAATAAAAAGTAAAGCCCTAGTAGATGATACCAGTACAGATAGTCAATTAAATAGACATGTTATTATTACAATTGCTAGAGAGTATGGCTCTGGTGGAAGATATGTAGGAAGATTAATTGCTGATAAACTAGGTATTAAATTTTATGACAAAGATTTTATTGAAAAACTAGCACAAGAAACTGGGCTATCTGAAGAGTATATTGAAGAGAACGAACAAAAGATAGGAAAATTTGCTAATTTTAATAACGGATACTATATTGGACTAAACAACAGTGATGAGTTGTTTTTAAAAGAATCCGAACTTATTAAAGAATTGGCAGATAAAGAATCTAGTGTGATTATTGGTAGATGTGCAGATTTTATCTTAAAAGATAGGAAAGATGTTTTGAAAGTATTTATTTATAGTGATATGAAAGATAAAGTAAAAAGAGCAACTGAAATTTATGGATTTGATAAGATAAAAGCTGAAAAGGAAATTAAGCGAATCGATAAGTTAAGAAGTAATCATTATAAACATTATACAGAAAAAGAATGGAAAGACCATTCAAATTATGATATCTGTATCAATAGTGATAAACTAGGAGTAGAGAAATCAGCAGAGTTAATCTGCGAAATGGTGAGAGAAAAGGAAAAAGCCTTGTCGTAAGACAGGGCTTTGACCTTTTTCAAAAATATGATATAATGCAGTCATCAATTAAAACTTTAGGAGGAACAAATTATGAAAAAATTAAATCTAATATTAGTATACAACCAAAATGAAGACAAGATATTAATGTGCCAAAGAGCAAAAGAGCCTTTTAAAGGGAAGTTTAACCTAGTTGGTGGAAAAGTAGAGCAAAATGAAGAAGAATTACATGCAGCTTATCGAGAATTACAAGAAGAAACAGGAATTACGAACCAAGATATTTCACTTTTTCATTTAATGAATTTTCAATATCCTTTTAATGATATGGAATTAGAGGTTTATTATGGTAAGCTAAATAAAGATGTAGCTTTAGTAGAAGAAGTCAATCATTTACAATGGATGGACAAACAGGAAAACTTTTTTGACTATAACAAATTTGCAGGTGAAGGTAATATTGGGCATATGGTTCGCCAAGTAGAGGAGTTTAAGAAAGTAGGAGAAAATCAAAATGGATAGAGAAAAAGCTTTTGAAATTTTAAAAAAATACAATAAAGAGGAATTTCATATTAGACATGCTTTAACAGTAGAAGGTGTAATGAGATATTTTGCAAAAGAGATGCAAGAAGACACAGAATATTGGGGAATAGTTGGACTATTACATGATGTAGATTTTGAAATGTATCCAGATGAACATTGTATTAAATGTGTAGAGTTACTAAAAGAAAATGGTGTGGAAGATAATATTATCCATTCTATTTGTAGCCATGGGTATGGTCTATGTTCTGATGTGGAACCAGAACATATTATGGAAAAGATTCTATTTGCAACTGATGAATTAACAGGTTTAATTTGGGCTGCAACCAAAATGAGACCATCAAAAAGTACAAAAGATATGGAAGTATCAAGCCTTAAAAAGAAATTTAAAGATAAAAAGTTTGCAGCAGGTTGCTCAAGAGATGTGATTAAGCAAGGTGGAGAAATGCTAGGATGGGAATTAGATACTTTATTTGAAAAAACAATTTTAGCAATGAGAGAAGATGAAGATAAAATAAATGAGTATTGTGTTGCAACATTTGAAAAATAATGATAAGATTATAACAATTTCAAAATAAATGCATTATAAATTGGAGGAAGATAAGAATGCGAGAAGAGGTAAAAATAAGTAATATATTTTGGAAACGTACTTATTTATTTATAGAATATGAAAGCGAAAAAGAACAAGTAATATCACTTGCTAGAATAAAAAGAAATGTGAAAGTAGACAAAAATACAAAGGAAGAACAAATCTCTTATGAAATATTAAATGAACATGTTTTAGAAACTAAAAAATTAGAAGAAAATAAATATCGCTGTAAGATTAATATTACAATTGCAGAAGGTAGAAACATTTTAGAAGAGGGAAATTGGAAAATTATCATTGACCATGACCCTTGGAATAGACCAAAAGTATCAGATGAAGTAATGATATCAGTTGAAGACTATTCAAGAGTGTTTCGTTATGGGCAAAATTTCTATGCCTATGTTGTGACCTTTAATATAGATAAATTCTTAGTAGATGGTGAAGAAAATATCTCAATAGGCTTTTTTGCTAATTATATGAGAAAAAACAGAAGACCATTTAAACATAACTATATAGATGCATTTATAGAAACAAGAAGCCTTAAGAAACTATTACGAAAGGTTTTCTTTGTTACAGCAAAAGGCACATTAAATTTATATTATCAAATAGTATCTCATTTAACGCCAAAATGTCAAAAAAGAATTTTGATTATGTCAGAAAACCGTGTAAAAATTATGGATAACCTAGAAGCCATCGATAATAGACTAAAAGAAAGAGGTTTAGACAAGGAATTTAAAATTTCCTATAGTTTTCGTAATATATTTGATGGGAAACTTCAAAATCCTTTTGAATGGGTAAGCGTTGTTACAAAAATTGCAAGAAACGGATACATATTTGTAGATGATTATGCTCCAGTATTCTCTTTCTTAAAATTACATAAAAAAACTACTTTAGTTCAAGTATGGCATGCAGGATTTGGATTTAAGTTAGTAGGATACGGACGCTTTGGAATAAAAGGATCTCCAAGACCACGTACATCTAGCCATCGTCAATATACATATGGACTAATTGGCAATGAAAACCTAAAAGAAATTTATTCAGAAGTTTGGGGAATAGAAAAAGAGGCATTATTACCTACAGGAATGCCTAGACTAGAGCACTTTTTAGATAAGGATAATATGGATAAAAGAAAAGAAGAATTTTATCAAGCCTATCCTCAATTAAAAGGAAAAACAATTATTACTTTTGCACCGACTTACAGAGGAAGTTCGCAAACTGAAGCATACTATGATTACAATAAAATAGATTTTGACAAATTATATCAATATTGTAAAGAAACTAATTCAGCAGTAGCATTTGGAAAGCATCACTTTATTAAACAAGAAATTCCTATTAAAGAAGAACACAAAGATTTGATATTTGATATGTCACATTATAAATTAAACGACTTATTTTATGTAACAGATATTTTGATAACAGACTATTCTTCTTGTTTTTATGATTTTCTGTTGCTAAATAAACCAGTGTTATTCTTTGTTTATGATAAAGCATACTATTCAGCTACAAGAGGAGTACACAGACCAATTGAAAAGGTAGCACCGGGTAAAGTATGTGAGAATTTTGCACAACTATTACAAGCGCTTTATGACAAGGATTATGGAGAACAAGAAAAGAAAGATTTTTTAGTAGATAATTGTGCTTCTAATACCAAGCTAGCCAGTGACCAAGTAATTGACTATATTCTTTTAGGAAAAAAGGATTCAATATGAGTAAAATAAAAAGTATTTTTTTAAAAATTGCAATAGGTATTTTGAAAATACTATATGCAATCATAAAATGTTTTCCTACGACTAATAAAGTTACTTTTATTAGTCGTCAAAGCAATACGATTACTATAGACTTTATGCTATTAGAAGAGGAATTAAACAAACAATGTCCTGATATAAAAACTGTCATTTTAACTAAAAAACTGGAAAGCAAATTGGCATACATATTTCATATGTTTAAACAGATGTATCATATTGCTACATCTAAAGCAGTTGTTTTAGATTCTTATTGCATTATCATTAGTTTATTAAAGCATAAGAAAAATTTAAAAGTAATTCAAATATGGCATTCTGTTGGTTGCATGAAAAAGTTTGGCTATGCTATGATAGATAAACCAGAAGGAACCAAAGCGCAAATAGCAAAGATTATGAAAATGCATCATAATTATGACAGAGTTTGTATTTCTGCTTTTAGTTTTATCAATGATTTTTTAGAAGGATTCAGAGTTCCAAAAGAAAAAATCCATGAAGCACCACTTCCTAGAGTAGATAGACTATTAGACGAAAAGTATAAAGAAGCAAAAAGAAAAGAACTTTACAAAAGAATACCTGAATTACAAGAAAAGAAAAATATTTTATATTGTTCTACCTTTAGAAAAACAGGGCAAAATAACGGAGAAAATTTAACCAACCTTATTAAAGAAATTGATTTTGAAAAATATAACTTGTTATACAAACCACATCCATTAAATACTATAAAATGTCAAGATGAAAGAGTCATTTGTGACTTTACCTCTACATATGAAGCTTTGATGGTAGCAGATTATGTGATTTGCGACTATTCTAGCATTATTTATGAAGTGGGATTACTAAATATACCAATTTACCTATATGCCTATGATTGGGAGGAATATAGAACAAAAAGAGAATTAAATTTAGATATAGAACATGATACTGGTTTACTATTTACAGACAATCCGAAGGAGATTATGAAAGAAATAGAAGAAAAAGAATTTCATAATGAAAAATGGCAAGAATTTGTAAAAGAGAATGTAACTATACCAAAAGAAGGCTGTACAAAGAGAATAGTTCAAATGATAAAAGAAGTAATTGACTATTAAGATTTGTGAATTTTCAGTGAACTACTTGTTAAAATAAAAGAGGTATGAGATAATAGCGATGGTGATGAAGAAAAATGGAAGGAAAACATAAAAATATTTTATTATTAATGATGGCAGGAAATGGAACACGTTTCAACTACGAAGTACCAAAACAGTATTATTTAATAGAAGAAAAACCAATATTTGCTTATATTTTAGAAAAATTACTTCAAGTAGATAGTATTACAAATATTATTATTTTAACAAACCCTAAATATCTAGATTATACAAAAGAGTGGTTAAATGCGGAGAATAAAGAAAAGATATATAAGGTTATCACAGGCGGAAATGGAAGAAGTCAAGATGTTTTAGCAGGTTTAGAAGTAGCAAATGAGTTTGCAAGTGATGAAGATAATATATTAATTTATGATATTACACATCCTTTTGTCGATCAAAATAATTTTGACAAAGTAATAGAAGCTATTGAAACAAATGGAGCAGCAACTTTAGCAGAATATCAACATGATACAGTTTATATGATTAATGAAGAAACAAATGTAGTAGAAAAAGTAGTACCTAGAACCAAAATTATAGCAGGGGCATCTCCAGAAGGATTTAAGTTTAAAAAAATCTACGATATCTTTAAAAACACTCCAAAGGACAAGCTAGATACTTTAACCTCAGCAGGTGCAGTAGCATTAGCAAATAATATACCCATGATGGCAGTTGAAATGGAAGAAATTAATTTGAAAATTACCTATCAAAGTGATATGAAGCTAGTAGAAAAACTATTTCAATCTTATTTTAAGTAGGAGGAATTGAATATGGAAAATATTTTACTAAACATGGTAGAAAAAAGGAAAATTGGAATTAACTGTGGTGTACCTTCATTTTGTAGTGCAAACAAAATTGTAATTGAAGCAATTATGGAACAAGCAAAAAGATTTGATGATATGGTCTTAATTGAAGCAACAGCAAATCAAGTTAATCAGTATGGCGGATACATGGATATGAAATCAGAAGATTTCAAAAACTATGTATATAAAATAGCTGACAAAATACACTTTGATAAACAGAAAATAGTTTTAGGTGGAGACCACTTAGGCCCACTAACTTGGTGTAATGAACCTGAAAAAGATGCTATGGAAAAGGCTAAAGTATTAGTAAGACAATGTGTACTAGCAGGATATACAAAAATACATTTAGATACATCTATGAAATTAGGAGATGACCCAAAAGATGAACCTTTAGCAGTTGAAAAAATTGCACAAAGAGGAGCGATTTTGTATAAGGAATGCGAAGAAGCATTTCAAGAATTAATCCAAAAAGATAAAGATGCAGTTCACCCTGTATTTGTTATTGGAAGTGAAGTTCCTATTCCGGGAGGAACTCAAGAAGATGAAGGCTTAAAAGTAACAACACCAGAAGATTTTGAAAATACGATTTTAACCTATAAAAAGGTATTTAAGGAATATGGACTAGAAGAAGCTTGGAAATATATTATAGGTATTGTTGTACAACCGGGAGTAGAATTTGGAAATAACGAGTTACATATTTATAATCGATTTGATGCAGTAAAATTATGTGACACCTTAAAGAAATATCCTGATATTGTTTTTGAAGGACATTCTACAGACTACCAACCACCAATGAAACTAAAAGAGATGGTAGAAGATGGAATTGCAATATTAAAAGTTGGTCCAGCATTAACTTTTGCTGTAAGAGAAGCCATATATGCATTAAGCTTTATGGAAAAAGAATTAATTACAGATGAAACAAAACGTGCTAACTTTATAGAAACATTAGAAAAAGTAATGCTAGAAGATGACCATAATTGGGTAAAACATTATCATGGAACAGAATTAGAAAAAAAATTGGCTAGAGAATATAGCTTTTCAGATCGTTCTCGTTACTATTTTTCATTACCTGAAATAGTACAAACACAAGAAAAGTTAATAAATAATTTTAAAGATATAGAAATACCAATGGGTATGCTTCATCAATATATGCCAATTCAATATGTAAAGGTAAGAGATGGAAAATTAAAAAATGATGCCTATGAGTTAGTAAAAGATGCAGTAGTAAGTATTGTAGAAGACTATAACTATGCTGTAAAACATAATTATATGATAAGTGGAGTATTTATAAAATGAGAGCTGGAGTTGTAATTGAAAACGAAAAAGTGATTTGTAAAGAAATAGAAGAACCTCAAATTTCAGATAATTGCGTTAAAGTAGCTGTTGCAGTAACTGGAATTTGTGGTTCTGATGTACCAAGAGTTTGGAAAAATGGAGCGCATAATTATCCGATCGTATTAGGACATGAATTTTCTGGTGTAATAACAGAAGTGGGAAAAAATGTTAAAAAAGTGCAAGTAGGAGATCATGTTGCAGGAATTCCATTAGTACCATGCTTTGAATGCAAAGATTGTTTAGCAGGTAATTTTTCATTATGCAAACATTATAGCTTTGTTGGCTCAAGACAACAAGGAAGTATGGCAGAATATGTTGTGCTACCTGAAGAAAATGTCATAAAAATTAGTGACTCTATTTCTTTAGAAACAGCAGCCTTTTTTGAACCGTCTACTATTGCAAAACATGGAATTAATTTAGTAAATTATCAAAGTGGAAAAACAGTTATTATCTTAGGTGGAGGCAATATTGGCTCTTTTATGACCCAATGGATACATATATTAGGTGCAGAGAAAATAGTGGTAGTAGGACGTAATAAAGAAAAACTAGAAAGAGCACTAGAATTGGGAGCAACTCATGTTGTTAGTACATTAGATGAAGACTATTTAGAGCAATTAAATGCAATAACTAATGCTAATGGATATGATTATGTTTTTGAGACAGCAGGTTCAAACAAAATGATAGAATTATCAATAAAGATAGTAGCCAATAAAGGTACAATTTGCTATGTAGGAACACCAACAAAGGAAGTATGCCTAGACTTTAAACTTTGGGAAAAGATAAATCGTAAAGAAGCAATATTGACAGGTTCTTGGATGAGTTATAGCAAACCTTGGCCAGGTGAAGAATGGGAAGCGACAGCCAGAGAGTTTGAAAGTGGAAGATTAAAAGTAACAGAAAGTATGATACATGCAAGATATAGTTTAGAAGATATTGACAAGGCTTTTGCCCTCTATAAAGATAATCAAAAGCCAGAGGCCAAAGTATTAATTTACAGTGATAATGAATTATTAAAGGAACAAAAGAAGAAATAAAAAAAGTAAGAAGACAACAGAAGAGATAGAACAAAATGAAACCGAAAAAAATAGAGATAGAGAGAAAGAAGAACAAACAGAAGCAAGAAAAAAAGAATTAGAACAATTAGCAGAAAAAAACTTAAAAAAGATGAAAAAAGAAGCAAGTGAATTTAAAAAGTTTATTTCTAGGGGAAATGTGGTTGACATGGCAGTTGGTGTTATTGTCGGGGGAGCTTTTGGAAAGATTGTAACTAGTTTAGTAAATGATATTATCACACCATTAATCGGTATTATCATTGGTGGATTAGATTTTTCAAATTTAACATTGGAAATAGGAAACTCTAAAGTGGCTTATGGATCCTTTATTCAGACAATTATAGATTTCCTAATTATTGCTATTTGCATTTTTACAATGGTTCGATTGTTTGAAAAACTAAAACATGAAGAGAAAAAAGAAAAAGTAGAAGAACCACCTAAGAAGAGTGAAGATATTGTTCTTCTAGAGGAAATTAGAGATTTGTTAAAAGAAAAACAAAAAGGTGAGTAAAATATGAAACCTTTTTAGAAAAAATGACACTATAAGGATAGAGGGAGAAAAAAATGTTATCTGTATTAGAAGTAAAACGAAAATTACCACAAGCTTTTGTAGAAAATTTATATGAACTATTTTCTCCTTTAACAGTGGATAAAATTTTAGCAGGAATGGCAGGAGAAAGATATACTACTTTAAGAGTAAATACTTTAAAATATGATATTCAAAGTTTAATGAGAGATTTCAAAGAAAAGAACATTAAATTTGAGAGAGTGCCTTGGTATCAAGACGCCTTAATCATTAAAAATGTAACGGAAAAAGAGATTCAAAAATTAGAACTTTTTGAAAAAGGATATATCTATTTACAAAGTTTATCTAGCATGGTGCCACCACTAGTATTAAGTCCAAAACAGGGAGAAAGGGTGTTAGACTTAACGGCTGCACCTGGAAGCAAAACAACACAGATGGCAGCAATGATGCAAAATAAAGGCGAAATTTTAGCAAATGAATTAGATAAAATTCGCTGTGAAAGACTACAATATAATGTAACAGCACAAGGAGCAAGTATAGTAACAGTCAACAATGATTATGGAGAAAGAATAGGAGCAAAATATCCAGAAACTTTCGATAGAGTCTTATTAGATACTCCTTGCAGTGGCGAAGGACGTTTCATAGCACCAGATGCCAAAACATATCGTAATTGGTCAGAAAGAAAGGTGGCAGAACTAGTAAAAATCCAAAGAAAATTATTAAGAAATTCTTATGAAGCTTTAAAACTAAATGGAATAATGGTATACTCTACCTGTACATTAAACTTAGCAGAAAATGAACAGATTTTAGAATGGGCTTTAGAACAGTTTGACTTAAAATTATTAGATATTAGTATCGAATTAAGAGAAGTAGAAAAAGGGCAAACATTGAATACCCAAAAAGCTATTAAAATATTACCTTCTAAAAATATGGAGGGATTTTTTGTGGCTAAGCTACAAAAAGGTAAATAATGGAGAGAAAAGATGAAAAAGAATATTTTACAGTATTTAGAACAAACAGCAAAAAAGTATGCGAATAAGACTGCTTTTGCAGACATAAATAGAGAAGTTACTTATTCTGATTTTTTAAAGAATAGCCAAAAAATAGGAAGTAGCTTAAGTAATATAGAGAAAATGAATCAGCCAATTGCTATTTTACTAGATAAAAGTGTAGCTTGCTTAGAAGCTATGATGGGAGTGCTATATAGTGGAAATTTTTATACGATTTTAGATGTAAAATCGCCCAATGAAAGGTTAGCTTCAATTCTAGATACTTTAAATCCAGTTGCAATTATAACAGACCAAAAGAATGAAACAAAAGCGAAAGAAATTGCAAACCAAAGACAGCAAATTTATCTTTATGAAGAAGCCATACAAACAGAAATAAAGCAGCAAATGCTAGATATTATCAGAGAAAAAATGATAGACACTGATACAATATATATTTTATTCACTTCAGGTTCAACAGGTGTTCCAAAAGGAACTGTAATTAGTCATAAAGCTGTCATTGCCTATGCACATTGGGCAAGAGAAACTTTTGATATTAATGAAAATACCATTTGGGGAAGTCAAACTCCATTTTACTTTAGCATGTCAATTACAGATATTTTTACCACAATTTTATCTGGTGCTACTTTTTATATTATTCCTAAAATGTATTTTTCATTTCCTGTAAAATTGTTACAATATCTAGATGAAAAGAAAGTAAACACAATTTATTGGGTTCCGTCAGCACTATGTATTGTCGCAAATTTAAGGGCTTTAGAAGAAGTGAAATTGCCATACTTAGAAAAAATACTATTTGCAGGAGAAGTAATGCCCACAAAGCAACTTAATATGTGGATAGAACATTTTCCAAAAGCATTATTTGCCAACTTGTTTGGACCAACTGAAACAACTGATATTTGCACTTATTATATTGTAGATAGAAAATTTGAAAATACAGAAAGTATTCCCATTGGAAAACATTGTGATAATTGCAATGTAATGATTGTGAAAGAAGATGAAACTGAAGCTAAAAAGGGAGAAGAAGGTGAACTTTGTGTTAGAGGAAGTTTTTTGGCACAAGGGTATTATAATAACCCTATACAAACACAGAAAGTGTTTGTACAAAATCCTCTGAACCAAAGCTATCCAGAGATTATTTATAAAACAGGAGATATCGTTAAAGAAAATGAAAGAGGAGAACTGATTTATCTCTCCAGAAAAGACTTTCAAATTAAACATATGGGATATCGTATTGAACTTGGTGAAATAGAAACAGCTATCAACGCTATTGACAATATCATAGCTTGTGCTAGTGTATATGATGAAACAACAGATAAAATTGTTCTATTTTATCAAGGTGATAAGTTAGAAGAAAAAGACTTATTAGAACAAGCAGGAAAACGATTACCAAAATATATGTGTCCAAATGAAATACATTGCTTAGATAGAATGCCATATAATGCAAATGGCAAGATTGATAGAAAAAAATTAAAAACAATGATATAAAAGAAATGGGGGCGAGACTAACCCAAAAGAGGTTAGAAGAGAAAATGGAGGAATTACTAAAATTATTAAAGAAAATCAAACCAGAAGTGAATTTTGAAGGAAATGAACATTTGATAGATAATGAAGAACTAGATTCTTTTGATATTGTATCAATTGTAGCAGCCATCAACGAAGAATTTGACATTGAAATAGGAGCAGGAGATATTGTTCCAGAAAACTTTAACTCTATAGAAGCGATTTACAATTTAATTCAGAGATTAGAAGATTAAATTAATATACAAATTATAGTTATCATTTGTAAGATAAATAAATCTTTTAAGTCAAAAAGAAATAGAGGGAAAAACAATGTCAATCAATTCATTATATTTTGTTGCTTTTGTAGCAATGGTATGTATCTTATATTACATTTTTCCTAAAAAAGCGAAATGGGTAGTATTATTAATAGCTAGTTATATTTATTATTTCCTAGCAAGTAATAAGCTAATTGTATTTTTACTATTCACGACGGTATCCATTTATTTAACCGCTTTATTACTAGGAAAAATCGACAAAAAAGCAAAAGATAAATGCAAAGAGATTGAAGAAAAAGAAGTAAAAAAGAAAATAAAGCACAAAGCCAAAACAAAGAAAAAGTGGGTAGTTTTCTTAGCTATTTTAATTAATTTTGGCTTTTTGGCATGCCTAAAATATTTTAATTTTATAGCAGGAAACTTAAATAGTTTATTTGCATTATGCCATTTTCAAATAGGAATACCATTCCAAAAATTTATATTACCATTAGGAATTTCTTACTATACTTTGCAAGCTGTTAGTTATGTAATTGATGTGTATAGAGGAAAATATGAGCCAGATAAAAATATTGGAAGAGTAGCTTTATTTGTATCTTTCTTTCCACAAATTGTAGAAGGACCTATTGGAAGATATGAACATTTGGCTACACAATTATATGAACCACATAAATTTCAATATAAAAATTTGAAATTTGGTGCACAATTAATGCTATGGGGCTATTTCAAGAAAATGGTTATTGCAGATAGAGCGGGGCTATTTGTTAATGAAGTATTTGCACATTATGCGAATTATACAGGAGTTACGATTGTTCTTGCAATCATTTTATATACAGTTCAAATTTATGCAGAATTCTCAGGCTGTATGGATATTGTAAGAGGTACTGCTCAAATGATGGGAATTGAAATGACAGAAAACTTTAAAAGACCATTTTTTTCAACATCAGTACAAGAATTTTGGAGAAGATGGCACATTACTTTGGGAGCATGGCTAAAAGATTATATTTTTTATCCCATTTCTTTTTCAAAATTTACTGCGCACCTTACCAATATAGCAAAAAAGATATTTAGAAATACTTATTTATCGAAACTAATACCTGCTGCTTTTGCTTTGTTCTTTGTATGGCTTGGTAATGGCATTTGGCATGGTGCTAGTTGGAAATATATTTTTTATGGACTATATTATTATATTGTCATGATGATAGGCATGCTGTTAGAGCCACTTAGCAACAAAATATTAGACCTTCTAAAAGTCAATACAAAAGCTTTTAGTTATCGCTTATGGCAGATGTTTAGAACTACGATAATCGTATTTATTGGCATGATGATTTTTAGGTCACATAGATTATTAGACGCATGGAAAATGTTTTGCTCTATCTTTACTTTTAAAGGAATTGGTACATTATTTGATGGTAGTTTGTTTAACATAGGGTGTATTCCACAAGACTTTATTATATTAATAATAGGTATTGCCTTAATGTTTGTGGTAGGTATACTACAAGAAAAGGGATATCATATTCGTGAAAGAATAGCAAAACAAAATTTGCCTTTTAGATGGCTGCTTTACTATGGTGCTATTTTTGCCATTATTATCTTTGGTATCTATGGCCCAGGATATGTAGCAAGTGACTTTATTTATGGACAATTTTAAGGGAGTAAAGGAATGAAAAAATTAGCAATTATTACAAAAACAATCTTATTTTTATTAATAGGTATAATCTTATTTTTTCTAATAACACCTATCTTTATACCAAAAATGGTTAATGAAAAATTGGGATTTTATAGAGCAATTATTCAGGGCTTTTATGCGGAACCTAAAAACAGTTTAGATGTTGTAATTTTAGGGGATAGTTCTGTTTATAAAGGTATTTCACCTATTAAGATGTGGGAGGAATATGGATTTACGAGTTATAATTTTGCCTCACCATCACAAAAAATGTGGGATAACTATTATTGCTTAAAAGAAGTTATAAAATATCAAAAGCCAAAAGTAATAGTGTTAAATATAGACCAAGCTTTTACAGAAGAACCTATGGTAGAAATGAGACAAAGATTTTTGTATAACAATATGCCAGATAGTATTAACAAAGTAAAAGCAATTATGGATCCTGTTCAGAAAAACAAGAAAAAGGATATTGCTACTTTGCTATTTCCTATGATTAGATTTCATGGTAGATGGAGTGAACTAAAAGATGAGGACTTCTTGCTAGCATATTCTAATTATTACTATGCTTTTAAAGGATATCAAATGACAAAAGGTGCTAAACCATATGATGGCAATAAAAATTATATGCAAAAAGAAAATAAAAAGAATAAAATTGGACCAAAAGCGAAAGAATATTTAACAAAGATGATAGAAACTTGTAGAGAGAATAAGATACAATTACTTTTTATCGAGACGCCAGCACCAAAGACATGGAATAAGACAAAACATAGAGAAATGAAAAAGTGGGCAATACAAAACAATATCCCATTTTTTGATATGAATTTAGTTACAAAAGATTTACAAATGGACTGGAACAAAGACACCACAGATAAAGGGTATCATATGAATATTTTAGGTGCTGAAAAGATTAGTAAGTGCTTAGGAAACTATTTGAAGTCTCAATATCAGTTGCCAAATCATAAGGAAGATGCCAATTATGAGCAATGGGAAAAAGACACTCAAGAATATGAATTCAAAAAGCAAGAACTATACCAAGAGATAAAAAAGAAAGGGAAAAATGCTATATAAAATTTGCTTTTTATAAAAGATAGTAATATAATAAGGACAATAAAAAAGCAAGGAGAAAATGGTGGATGATACTAAAGGATATAATAAATGATCACATTACTTATAAACAACAAATTTTTAAATTAGCAAAGGCAGATTTAGTAAAAACATATAGAGGTGCGGCTCTTGGTTGGGCATGGGCTATTATTAAGCCAGCCGTTACTATTTTTGTTTATTGGTTTGCCTTTGAGATAGGGCTAAGGACAGGAAAAGATGTTAATCGGATTCCCTTTCTTTTTATGGTTAATAGCAGGAGTAATGCCATGGTTCTACATGAATGATATGCTAACAGCAGGGACAGATACGATTAGAAAGTATAGTTATTTAGTAACTAAAATGAAATTCCCTGTATCTACCATACCAACGTTTGTAAGTATTTCAAAATTTATTGTTCATCTCATTTTAATAGCGATTATGATAGCTATTTTTATAGGAATGGGATATCCGCCAACAATGTACATGATACAACTCCCTATCTATATGTTACTCATGTTTATCTTTTTTACCATTTGGAGTTTATTTGCATCGCTACTTTCTTCTATGAGTAAAGATTTTGCAAATTTAGTAAAATCTATGGTTACCGCAATATTTTGGCTATCTGGCATTTTATGGAATCCAGAAACAATTAAAATAGAGTGGATTAAGCAAATATTAATGATAAATCCTGTAACTTTTCTAACAAATGGGTTTAGAAACTGTTTTATTAATGAAGTATGGTTTTTTGAGCAACCAAAAAGATTAGTTTATTTTATTATTATTACAATTTTATTATTACTTTTAACAATTTGGACTTATAAAAAATTAAGAAAAGAAATTCCAGATGTATTAAATTAAAGGAGTAAAGAGTGAAAGAACAAAACAATATTGTAATTCAATTTAATCATGTAACAAAAATGTATAAATTATTTAAAAACGATAAAAAAAGATTATTATATACTTTTTGTAAAAAAATAAAATATACAGAAAAAAAAGCAGTCAATAATGTCTCTTTTGACATTCAAAGTGGAGAATCAGTAGCTTTGTTTGGTAGAAATGGAGCAGGAAAATCTACTGTTTTAAAAATGATAACAGGGGTATGCTTTCCAACAACAGGAGAAATTACTGTAAATGGTAGAGTAAGTGCTTTATTAGAACTAACTTCAGGATTTGATCCTGAATTTACAGGGAAAGAAAATATTTATTTAAAAGGGCAATTGTTAGGTTTAAAGGACGCAGAAATTAAAGAATTAGAACAAGAAATTATTAATTTTGCGGAATTAGAAGAATATATTGACCAACCTGTAAGGACATATTCAAGCGGTATGAAAGCAAGATTAGGCTTTTCTATTAATGTAAATATTAGACCAGAAATTCTAATTGTAGACGAAGCACTAAGCGTTGGAGATGAAGAATTTAAAAGAAAATGTGTTAGAAAAATTAATGAAATTATCAGCAAAGAAAATGTAACATTGTTATTTGTAACACATGCAACGGGAGTAGCAAAGGAATTTTGCAAAAGGGGAATGGTCATGGAAAAAGGAAAAGTAACTTTTGATGGAGATATTGACCAAGCAATTGAAATTTATAATAGTTCTTTAAAAAAATAAAAAGGTAGAAATACCTTTTCTTAATGAGAGGTTAACAGTATGAAAAAAATTTTTAATGAAAAGACGAAAATATATTGGATATATACAGCATTGTTTTTACTAATAGCTTGTATTGTTTTTTCTATATTTATCATCAATAAACGTAGTTTCATTTGGCAAACAGATGGCTTAAAACAACATTATATTATTCTAAGAGATTTTAATCAAAATGTAAGAGAGTTTTTAAAAAATCCAAGTAATGGGGTTGATTTGTTTTCTTGGAATATGGGCTTAGGTTTAGATGTTATAGGGCAGTATTCCTACTATGTTTTAGGAGACCCATTTGCTTATCTGAGTTTGCTATTTCCAATGGAAGCTTTAGAATATGCTTATACATTTTTAATTTTACTTAGAATATATTGTGCAGGTTTGGCATTTATGTTTTACTGCAAGCATCATAAAAGCAAAAAGGAAACACATGCACATAATGCACTGATAGGAGCAATTATCTATGCATTTTGTAGTTTTTCGCTAACAGCAGGATTAAGGCATCCCTATTTCTTAAATCCGTTAATTTTCTTCCCTTTACTTTTATGGGGAATAGATAAATTACTAGATGAAGACAGAAAAATTCCATTAACAATTTTAGTGGCAATTACAGCCATTGCAAATTATTATTTTTTCTATATGCTTACGATTTTAACATTCATTTATGCAATTATTCGTTATATTTGTGAATATAGAAAAGAAGGAATAAAACATTTTTTCAAGAAACTAGGAGGAGCAGTTCTTTGCTATATGATAGGCATTTTAATTGCCGGTATTATTCTACTGCCAACTGCTTATGCATTTTTAAATTCTCCAAGAAGTGGAGAAGAAATAACAATTCAATATGGAATGAAATATTATAGAAATTTATTTACAGTTAATTTATTGACTAGTTACGATGCTAATTGGAGCATGATTGGAGTATCTTCTATTATTTTACTAATGTTACCAATTCTTTGGTCAAGAAGAAAAAAGTATCCAGTTTACTTTACTTACTGGATTGTTACTACTATACTATTGCTCATTCCGTTTGCAGGTTCTGCATTAAATGGATTTTCGTTTCCAAATAATAGATGGGTATTTGCATATGTTTTCATTTTGGCTTATATTGTAGCAATATGCTTTGATGATGAGTATTCTAAAAAAGAATTGCGCAACATGATAATCTTCTTTGTTTTATATGCAATAGGTGGCACAATTTTAGCGAAAAAAGGAAATTCAAATCATGCATTTATCATTTATATGGCTCAAATTGCAATAGCTTTCCTAATGATGCTAATCATATTAGGAAGAAATCGATTAAAGAGCGAGAAATTGAAAAAAGTTAGTAAATGGGCGATTTACGGATTAGTTATAACAAGTATTTCAGCAACAGCGTATGGCTTATATACTTCTTATGATAGAGGATTTGCAAAAGAGTTTATAAAACTGGGCGAAAGTGAGAAGACTTTAGTAACACAATATGGAAAGAATAAAGATTATAAAAAGAATATTCTAGACATCATACAAAAAGATAATAGTTTTTATCGTATTGCCAAAGTACCTCATCAAGTTCAAAATCTTTCTACCTATTATAGATACCCTTCAACAGAATGCTTTTTATCGATTGGTAACCGCTATGTGTATGAGTTAAGTAAAGAATTAGCAGACAATACCTATAATACTATCTTTTGCATAAGAGGCTTGGCAGATAGAAGTAGAATTACCACATTATTAGGCACAAAATATTATGTGGTAGATGATAAGAATAAAAATAGTGTACCTTATGGCTATTCTTTAAAAGATGAAAATGATGGTATATATACTTATCAAAATAATTATTCTTTACCAGTAGGCGTTTGTTATACAGAATATCTATCAAAAGAAGAGTATGAAAAATTAACTCCAATTGAAAAAGAAGAGGCACTATTAAAGGTGGCAGTAGTAGATAGAGAAGATATCAAGAATATAAAGATAAAAGAAAAAACGGATATAGAAGATATAAAAAGTTCCTATGAAAAAATAGAACCACAAATAATAGATAAGGATCATATATTACAAGAAAATGGAGACAATAAAAAAGTTGTGACACAAAAGAAAAATCAACGTATATTGTTTCAAATTCCGAAAGTACAAAATTCAGAATTATATGTATATATTTCAGGATTTGAATATCAAGGAAATAGTAAGCATACTGTAACAGCTAAATATCAAGGAAAGAGAATTGAAAAATTTATTGACCATAAAACAGAATCAGCTTATTATCAAAAAGCACCTGAGATATTGCTAAACTTAGGATATTATGAACAAACAGAAGGAAAAATAGAATTGTTCTTTAGTACTCCGGGAACCTATGAACTAGAAGATATACAAATTCTAGCTGTACCAATGGATTCTTATGCACAAAAAATACAAAAGTTGCAACAAGATGAATTAAAGGAAGTAGAATGCACTAATAGAAAAATTAGTGGAAAGCTTGACTTAAGTCAAGATGCTATTTTACAAATAGCATCAAGCTACACTAGTGGATGGAAAGCTTATGTAGATGGAAATAAGGTAGATACAATTAGAGTGAACACAGCTTTTATAGGGGTACCAATTGAAGCAGGAAAGCACGAAGTAATACTTAAGTATGAAACACCATATCTAAAACTAGGAATGATATGTAGTGGTGTAGGAATAATTAGCTGTATTGGTTTAATCATATATGAAAAAAGGAAAATGAAGAATTATAAAAAATAAAGAATTCAAAGAAAACCAGTCTTATGACTGGTTTTTTTGTATCACTAATTTTTTAAATCGACTAAAAAGATGCTTGTTTTGCAAAAAAGGAATTAAATACATACAAATCAGTGAAATAGCAAAAGTAATACTTAGGTAGATAGCAAGTTTTGTATAATATGGCATAGCATTAATATAGTTAACATCTCTTACAATATTTCTTGCAATGTGATGACATAAGTATAAAGGCAAGCTAAATCTTTCTAACCAAAAGCATACTTTATTATTCATAAAACGAAATTCAAGTGTTTTCTCACTAAAAGCTAATAATACAGAAATAGATAAAATAGCAAGGATAATAAAGTCAAATTTTGTGTGAGAAACAAATTGTGCAACTAAAAATGGAAAAATAAATCCACCAATTTCTATAACCGTGATGAACAGTTTGCCCAATTTCGTAAAATTTATTTGTTTCAATTTTTGACAAACCACATATAAAATGCAACCTAAAGTTAATTCAACGAAGGCTCTAATTACACCTTTGAATAAAAAGCCTGTCCAGACTTCAGGGTTATTAATGCGAGAATAGGTTTGACTCATCCAACCAAGACCTACTAAAACAATAATAGGTGCTGCTAAATATATAAAGTTATATTTATATTTTCTAAGAAAAGGATATAACACAAGCATACTTAAGAGCATAGCCGAAATGTACCAAGCTTGACCAATAACAGCATTTCCTTTTAAGCCAGTCATACGTAGTAATAACAAGTCCCAAACAGAAGAAATGTTTTGATAAAGACCAACATGTTTTAAGATATTTTGCAAAATTAATGCAATAATTCCTCCAAATAAAACATAGGGAAGAAAGGCGAGGTATTTTTTAGCAACAAATTGCAATGTTTCTTTACCTAAATTTTTTAAGTTGTCATTTTCTCTTTTTTTGAGAGCGCTTTTGGCAAGCAAAAAGCCTGATACTAAAAAGAAAAATTCAACTGCTATATATCCTTGACGGAAGACTGTTTTTTCACCACTAGAGACAAAGGCATAGCTATGGAAAATAACTACCATCATACAAAAGCAAAACTTCCAAAAGCTAATAATGCCATTATGCTTTTTAGTAGAAATAGGCACAAGTTGGTTGTTTATCATAGTATCTTTTATCCTTTCATTAGTATCTTTATTTTTCTAGCTTATGAAATACTTTTTTACCTTTTTTCAAAATAGCGTAGCCTTCTTTAAAATCTTCATCTGATAATTGATAGGTGGTGTCAAGTACTTTCTCATCATTTAAAGAAATACCACCTTGTTCAATTAAAGTTCTTGCTTGTCCTTTAGAAGGTGCAAAGCCAACTTGTATCATAGCGTCTAAGATAGAAATAGGTAGACTTTCCACTTTAGAAGTAGGCATGTTATCTAAACTACCATTTCCTTCAAAAAGTGCTTGCGCTGCTTCTTCCGCTTTTTTGGCTTCTTCTTCACCATGAATTAATTTTGTAATTTCAAATGCTGCCACTTTTTTAGCTTCATTCATTCTTTCATCTTGATGAGCACATAATTCATTAATTTGTTCCATTGGTAAGAATGTAATTAAGGATAGAACAGTTTTTACATCTGCGTCATCAATATTTCTCCAATATTGGTAGAATTCATATGGGGAAGTCTTTTCAGGATCAAGCCATAAAGCGCCTTTTTCTGTTTTACCCATTTTTTTACCTTCTTTGGTGGTTAACAATTTGAAAGTTAAACCAAAAGAATCAGAATGTCCAACTCTACGAATTAAATCAACACCACCTAAAATGTTAGACCATTGATCATTTCCGCCCAATTGTAATTTACAGCCATAAGTTTCATATAAATGCAAAAAGTCATAAGATTGCATTAACATATATCCTAATTCAAAAAAGGTAAGACCACGTTCCATTCTTTGTTTGTAGCACTCAGCCGCAAGCATTTTATTCACAGAGAATAGCGAACCAATATCACGCATAAACTCTACAAAGTTTAAGTCTAAAAGCCAATCACCGTTATTTACAATAATAGCAGCATTTTCACCTTCAAAACTTAAGAATTTAGCCATTTGCTTTTTAAAACATTCTGCATTGTTGTTAATTTCTTCACGTGTCATCATTCTTCTCATATCTGTTTTTCCAGATGGGTCACCAATAGTTGCAGTACCACCACCAAGTAAGATAATAGGTTTGTGACCTGCTTTTTGCATTTGAGAAGCAACCATTAAAGAAATGAAGTGACCAATATGTAAGCTATCAGCAGTAGGGTCAAATCCAATATAAAAAGGAACACTCTCTTTTCCTAATACATCTTTTAATTCTTCATGAGTTACTTGCTCTATGTAACCTCTTTCCATTAAAGTATCAAATACGTTTTCTTTTGCCATATCATTATCATTCCCTTCATTTACAATTTTTTAAGTTCTAGGAAAGTGCATCTCGCAAGAGTGCACTTGACGTAGAAATTAATTATGGCGAATATTAGATTTTCTAGCAATTTCATTGCGTAGAAAATCTTAAATTCAGTTTAATCAATATTTTATCACTAGATGAGGAGAAAAGACAAGCAAAAGTTGAAAAATTGTGCCCAAAATGGTATAATATAAGTATTTAACGTAAGTAGAATAGTCCGAATTTTGATTAAATTGGGAGGAATACTTAAAATGAATGACAAAAAGAAAGAACTTACAATGTTCCCCTACATTGATTATGGGGCAAGCGAAAGCAAAGAGGAAAAGAGACAACAGCCATATTTTCCGCCAGAGTCCAGTTGGGACTATTATCGGAGATATGGGCAGCCAGTAGTCAGCCAAAAGATTCTTCAAGAACTGAGAAGATTCAATGTAGCTGAGCATACCGTGCTTGGCGAAAGAGATGGAGTACCTCGTGAATTCACCTTCAATTTGATTCTTTCTCAGCCTGCGGTCCAAATTCTATGCCTCCGCAAAAATCAGAGTACAGGCAAAACCGAGATGTGCATGGTTTTAGAACCAAGAGGAGCAAGATTTGCTACTGTAGACGGAAAGCAATATGCTCGTTTCTTTTGGGGGTTGCCTGCCGGTCTGGTAGAAAAGGACGAAACCATGGAAGAAAGTGCCTGCCGTGAAGTGCAAGAGGAGATTGGCTATGAAGTACAAAAAATACAACCTCTGGTACAACCACACGTGCACCTGCATGTTTCTTGCTCTACTGAAACATTAAAGACTTTTATTGCAAAAGTAGAGAACAAGACCGAGCAACACCTTGATGAGAATGAGTATATCCGCGACAGTTGGTATTCGTTAGAAGATGTGGAGCAAGAGTTGGAAGATTACTTGGAAGGAAGAAAACCCTTCTTCGGGTTTGACCTCGCTGAGATTACCATACTGCTGTTGCAACGCTTCTTCCTCAAATTTCACCGAGGGGACTACAAAGAGTTCATCTAAAGCCAAAGCTAACGGGATTGGCTTTGGGGAGAAAAAGGATGGGTATTACCTATCCTTTTTCTCTTTGTTTGCTTTATGCTACCAATTATGCTATAATATACTCATAGGGCAAATGCCCAAAAAACTAAAATAGATTGGAGAATTGCATTATGAAAAAGGGCATTGGTATTCTACTTTTGGTTGTATCGATGGTGATGTTCATGACGGGCTGTGGTGGTGACGCCACAAATGCCAGCATGAGACCAACACCAGAGACGGACATTGTGACAGAAACTGACACTCAGCAGGAGCAGACATTAAAGGAGCAATTGATTGGTATGCTGCCGGAAGAACCTTCCGATGTTTCGCCAAACCTTACGCAGGAGCCCGAACAGCAAACGGTAAACTTTGAGTTTATCACAACAGGGTTAGAAGGAGGCCATTATAACAAGCCGGGATTTGGTGACAGATATGGTGTGTATCGGTTCGAGGGGACTAACGTAGCTGTCTTCACCATTTTATGGAGTGATGGAGATAGAGGTTATGTAATTGGTGAGGACTATGGAGAAACACAGGGACCTTTGATTGCAGATTATCTAATAAGCAAAGGTGAACATTTTCTTGCACTCTCTAATCAATATATGCTTTTCCTGAATAAAGATGGAAAAGTTGCCAAAGATTTAAGAGAGAAAAAAGAAGAAAGGGATGACGGAACCTATCTTGTTCACGATACTATTCCTTTTGAGGAACTGTCTGTGGAAGAACAAGAGGCATTCGTATTTCCCTGCTCCTACGAAGTAGTAAGTAATGTTGAGGAGTCAGAAAGCACGAATTAATGTCCGGTATGGGAGTGGCACTTGTTTATAAAAGCAAGTGCCACTCCTTTTTTGAGATTTATTTACAGTTTTACTATAATTTTTCAAAATTGCCTCAATTGCCTTTACTTTCAAATAGTAGTAATGATATAATACAGTCAAAATTTGATAAAATAAAGTGAGGATAAATTATGGAATGGATGAATAGTTCTATGCAAGAAATTGAGCCAAACAAAATTAGTAATCAAGAACAAAAAGAAAAGGTTGCAAAAGAAGTTGCTGCAAAAGCAAAAGATGGAGACGTGATAGGCTTTGGTTCAGGTTCTACATCTTATTTGGCAGCAAAAGAAATTGCCAAAAGAATGGAAGAAGAAGGATTAAAAATTACAGCAATTCCAACCTCTTTTGAAATAAAAGCGCTATGCCAAGAATTAAAAATTCCAACAGTGAGTATTTTAGAAGCAAAGCCAGATTGGGCATTTGATGGTGCAGATGAAGTATCTAAAACAGATAATATTTTAATTAAAGGTAGAGGAGCAGCCATGTTTAAAGAAAAACTAAACATGGTGAATAGCGGAATTACCTATATTCTAGTAGATGATAGCAAATTTGTGGACAAGCTAAATGAGAAATTTCCAATTCCAATTGAAGTATATCCAGAAGCAATTAGTAGTGTGAAAGAAGCTTTATTAGATTTGGGACTTACAGAATGTACCTTGAGAAAAGCAGAGAAAAAAGATGGACCAGTATTTACTGAAAATAACAATGTGATTTTAGACGCAAAATTTGTAGAAGTTTATGAAACTTTAGAAGAAGATATTAAATCTATTACAGGAGTAATAGAAAGTGGATTATTTATGGATTATCCAGTAGAAGTGTTACATTAAAAAAGGAAAAATAGAAAGCAAGAGGAGGAAAGGCTATGTGGGGAGACATCGCTATTGCATTTTTGCTAGCATTTATCACTGCTTTTGTATTAACACCATATACCATGAGACTAGCAAAGAAAGTAGGAGCAATTGATATACCAAATGATAGAAGAGTCAATAAAAAACCAATGCCAAGACTAGGCGGTGTGGCTGTTATTTGTGGTTTCTTAGTATCGACAGTGTACTTACTAATTGTAATGAATTTAGAACACTCTGTTGACCTATTTGGAGAAGAACAGTATTGGCTTAAAATGCTAGGCTTTTTTATTGGCATTGTCATATTAGGAATTACTTGTTTTATTGACGATGCCAAGGGAGTGCCAAGTTGGGTGAAACTTATTATGCAGATTATCTCAGCTGTTATTGTAGTAGCCTGTGGAGTTCGTATTCAAAATGTTCATTTGCCATTTTTAGATGACAAAATTGGTTTAAATGAATGGTTTTCTTGTGGACTTACTATTTGTTGGATTATTGGAATTACCAATGCCATTAATTTAATTGATGGCTTAGATGGTTTGTCTTCTGGAATTACTTTAATTTCATGTTTCTCTTTGTTAATCATTTTCACTCTAAATAAATCACCACTCATTGCAGTACTTTTAATCGCAGCATTAGGTGGAGCAATTGTAGGATTTTTACCATTTAACTTTAGTCCAGCAAGAACTTTTATAGGGGATACTGGTTCTAACTTCTTAGGCTTTTCATTAGCCATTATTTCTATTTTACGGAGTAGCCAAAACCTATACAGCCATTGTATTAATTGCTCCAATTATTGTACTTGCTTTTCCAATTTTTGATACCTTATATGCCATAGTTAGAAGAATTATTAAAGGCAAATCAATTAAAGCAGTATTTCAAGCAGATAAAGGGCATTTACATCATAGACTAATGAAAAAAGGCTATACACAAAAACAAGCTGTTTTCATTTTATATGGACTTACTGCTACTTTAGGAATGTTTGCAGTTATTCTATTAGAAAGTGGAATTTGGAAAGCATTATCATTTGCTTTATTAGTGATTGCTTTTGTAGCAATTGGATATAAAGATATCTTTAGAGTAAAAGCTGAGGAAGAGATTATAGAAGTTGACGAAAAAAATATCAGACATGATAAAAAATAGGAAAAAAGGAAGTCAAAAGAATGGAAGAAGAAAGACTAATTAGTCCAGAATTAGAGGATATTCAAGAAGAGAGAATAGAAAACACTTTAAGACCTAAAACTCTAGAGGAATACATTGGACAAGATAAAGTAAAAGAAAATATGAAAATCTATATTGAGGCTGCCAAAAAAAGAGGTGAGCCTCTTGATCACGTTTTACTATATGGCCCTCCGGGACTTGGAAAAACAACACTTGCCAATATTATTTCTAATGAAATGAATTCGAATATTAAAATCACATCAGGACCAGCCATTGAAAAACCGGGAGATTTGGCAGCATTATTGACTAATTTATCTGAGTTTGATGTGTTATTTATTGATGAGATACATCGTTTAAATAAAAGTGTAGAAGAAATACTATATCCAGCGCTAGAAGACTATACTTTAGACATTATGATAGGTAAAGGACCAAGTGCTAGGTCTATTCGTTTAGACCTACCAAAATTCACATTAATTGGTGCGACTACTAGAGCAGGAGCATTAGCTACACCATTAAGAGATAGATTTGGAATAGTCCATCATTTAGAGTTATATCAGACAAAAGATTTAACAACAATTGTTAAAAGGTCAGCTAAAATTTTAGAGGTAGAAATTGATGATGAATCAGCAGCAGAAATTGCAAGGCGTTCTAGAGGAACGCCTAGAATTGCAAATAGATTATTAAAAAGAGTAAGAGATTATGCAGCAGTTTTAGGTGATGGAAACATTACTTTAAAAATCGCAAAAACTGCACTAAATAAACTAGAAATAGATGAAATGGGATTAGATGATATTGATAGAAAAATATTAGAGACGATGATTATTAAATACAACGGAAGGCCAATTAGCATTGAAACAGTTGCGACAACGATTGGTGAGGATAGCGAAACAGTAGAAGATATGTATGAACCATACTTAATTCAAATTGGATTCTTGGCTAGAACTGCTAGAGGAAGAATTGCCATGCCAGCAGCATATAGCCATATTGGTGTGACTTATGAAGGATAGAAATGAATAATAAGAAAGGGAAGCATGGAAAATTTTATATTAGTAGCAAAAATTAATAAAAAGAATGAAATTGAGTTAAAACAATTTATAGATTTTTTAAAAGAGGAAAACATTGAGTATAAAGAAAAATTAGAAGAGGAATGGATAGGAATAAGACAACCAAAATATGTAGCTAATATTGCCTTTTATGTTAAAGAAAATGATGTTGTAAGAGTAAATAAGATTATAAAAGATTTAGAAAATGCAACTATTCAAACAGAAGATTATACTGAGTTACAAGAAACCACAAAAGAAAAGCATTATAATACTGAATTAAGGAAATATGAAAAAAGGAAAATAATATTACAAAGAATAATGATTTATGGCATTTTTTCAATAATAGGGATTTGTATAATATTAACTATAATATCATATTTAGTTTGAATTTTAGATAAGAGAGGAAAAATAAAATGAAACTTTTAATGCATACGTGTTGTGCGCCATGTAGTGTATATTGTATAGATAGTTTAAGAGAAGAAGGAATTGAACCAACCATTTATTGGTACAATCCAAATATTCATCCATATATGGAATATAAAGCAAGGAGAGATTGTTTAAAAGAATATGCACAAAGTATTCATATACAAGCCATTTTTGAAGAGGATTATGGTTTAGATAATTTTTGCAAGAATGTAGTAAGTTCATTGGAAACAAGATGCACATACTATTGCTATCGTGTGAGATTAGAGCAAACTGCAAAGTATGCAAAAGAAAATGGATATGATACTATTACAACAACATTATTAGTAAGCCCTTATCAAAAACATGAGGAATTAAGGAAAAGTGCAGAAGAAATAGCAAAAAAATATGACCTTACTTTTCTATATCGTGATTTTAGAGTAGGCTTTCGCGATGGGCAAGCAAAAGCAAGAGAACTTGGAATGTATATGCAAAAATATTGTGGCTGTGTTTTTTCAGAAGAAGATAGATATAGGAAGCAGATTGAGAAGGATAGAGAAAATGAAAAATAGTTATTGATATTTTCTTAAAAATAAAGAGAAAATTCCTTAAATTCAAGAAAAAGACAATAAAGTATGATATAGTATAGAAAATCTCATAGGTATAGGTATTTGAAAAGCAAGCTTTGGAGGATTTAGAATGAAATTGTATTTAGCATCTAATAAACTAGGGAGTAAGAAAAAAATATTATCACAATGGATTAAAGAAAATGATAATAAACTTGTTCTTATTACAAATGCTAGAGACTTAAAAGAGGAAAACGAAATTGAAAGGCAGAAGATAAAAGGATATATGGAATTAATGGAACAGATTGGATTTGACGTAAAAAAAATTTCATTAAAAGATTATTTTGGAAGATTTGAAAAATTAAAAGAAGATTTTAAAAGATATCATGCTTTTTATGTTATAGGTGGAAATGTATTTACCTTAAGACAAGCAATGAGATTAAGTGGATTTGACCAATACTTAGAAGAAATAAAAAATGATAGTCAATACCTTTATATAGGAGAAAGTGCAGGGAGTACAGTATTATCACCTATTTTATATGGTATGGATTTAGTAGATGAACCGATTAATCCATATAATACAGACGAGGTTTTATATAAAGGTGTTGGATTAATAAACTATGTAATTGTTCCACATTATAAATCAAACTATCACAGAGTTCATTTAATAGATGAAGTAGTTAAGTATTTAAATGAAAATAAAGTTAAATATAGAACATTAAAAGATGAAGAAGTGATTATAGAGAATATAAAAAATGATGAAATATTAGAAAAATGTTTACCTAGTTATTTAGAAATGGATTTACAAAATTTAAAAGAAGGAATGAAAAATAAGGTTAGTTATTTAGATTGTCTAGTAGATGAACTACAAGGTTCAGTAAATAGCAGTTTTATAGACGGAGATATATCAGAAGAACAATGCGATTATTTGTATGAAAAATATATTAGAATGGAGAAAAAGAATGATTGATTTTACAGATTGTAAAATAAATAATTTTAAATACTATGGCGGAAAAAATGGAGGGAAAATATGTATCATATATCATAATGAAGATTATATGTTAAAGTTTCCAGCGATTAATGAAGGAATAATAGAACATGGATATTCTAACAGCTGTATTTCAGAATACATAGCATGTCACATATTAAAAAGTTTAGAATTAAAGGTACAAGATACAATATTAGGAACATACAACCTTAATAATATAGAGAAAGTTGTGGTAGCATGTAAAGACTTTACTTCTAATGGAACGAACCTAAAACAATTTGCAGAATTAAAAAATAGTCAGATAGAAACCTCAAAAAATGGATATGGAACAGAACTAAAAGAAGTAATAGAAACAATAGAAAATCAATTAGTATATGATGTTAAAGAATTAAAGGATTTCTTTTGGAATATGTTTATTGCAGATTCCCTAGTGGGAAATTTTGATAGGCATAATGGGAATTGGGGATTTTTAATAAATGAGAACTTAAAAGAAATTGAGATTGCCCCTATTTATGATTGTGCATCATGTTTATTCCCACAACTGACAGACGAAAAAATATCAGAAATTATAGATAACAAGGAAGAAATGGAAGCAAGAGTATTTATATTTCCAACATCAGCCTTAAAAATAGGTGACAAGAAAATCAATTATTTTGATTTTATAAGTAGTCTAGAAAATGAATACTGTAATCAAGCACTTTTAAGAATGTATCCTAAAATAGATATGAATAAGATTAATCACATTATTGATGAAACACCATATATATCAGATATAAGAAAGAAGTTTTATAAAAAAATAATGGAAATGAGATATGAAAAAATATTGAAGTATAATTATGAAAGATTAAAGGTATAGAAGAAATGGAAAGAAAAAAGAATACAGGAAAAAATGTAGTACTCATTGCATCAATAATCTTACTAATAGCAGTTATTGCTTTAGTAGTACTAAAAATATCTCCAAATACTAAGGAAACAATAGGAACAGCAAGTAGCAAGCAAGAAAATAAAATAGAACCAGAAAAGCCTAAAGAAGAAACAACAAGTGCTTCCCTAATTATGGTGGGGGATAATCTAGTACATAGTAGTATTTATAAAGAAGCACATAGAAATGCAAACAATAAAGGATATGACTTTAAGCCAATGCTTAGATTAATTAAAGAAAAAGTTAAGAACTATGATATTGCCTACTATAACCAAGAAACTATTTTAGGTGGAAGCAAAATGGGATTATCTGATTACCCCTGTTTTAACTCACCTTATGAAGCAGGTGGAAATATGCTAGATGCAGGATTTAATCTAGTTAGTACAGCAAGCAATCACACCATGGATAGAGGAGAACAAGCTATTTTGAATTCAAGAGCTTATTGGGATAAGCAAAAAGATGTATTAGCAGTAGGAAGCTATCAATCTTTTGAACAAAGAGATGAACTGCAAATTAGACAAGCAAATGGAATTACTTATACTATGCTAAATTATACTTATGGAACGAATGGGATACCAGTACCTGAAGGAAAAGAATATCTAGTAAATGTATGGCCAACAGATTTATCCATTAATGATCCAAAAAGAGATACGAAATATCAAGCATATAAAGAGAAAGTAAAAGAAGATATTAAAAGGGTAAGAGAAAAAGTAGATGTATTAATTGTAGCAATGCATTGTGGAATAGAATATACAAAAGAGCCATCTGCTTATCAAAAGGATGAAGCCGAGTTTTTGGCAGAGCAAGGGGTAGACTTAGTGATTGGAACACATCCTCATGTATTAGAACCAGTAGAATGGATAGATGATACATTAGTATTCTATTCTTTAGGAAATTTCATTTCAGCACAATATCAAGATGAGAATTATAACAAAACAGTAGGATTAATGAGCTCTTTAAGAATAACGAAAACAACAAAGGATGGAAAAAGTTCTATCAAAATAGATAATGTAGAAAATGAATTCATCTATACGTACTATAACCAAGCTACATGGAGTAATTTTAGAGTAATACCATTTAGTCATAAAGATATAGTGAAATATTTGCCAGGCTATCAAAAAGTACATGAAAGATATAAAGAGATAGTACAAATGTATGATAAAGATATGGTAGTAGTACCAGCTTATTCAGAAAATGTCGCACATGGGGATGCTAGTTAAGTGCGACATGTGTCCCCAAGTACGACAATGAAAACAGAAAGGAAAGAATATGAGTGAAGTATATTTTAAAATAGACGAAAACTTTGAACCAATTATCAAGAAAGCATTAGTGGGAAAAGACATAAAAGCAATGAATTTAATTACAACTGGTTGGACTAACATTGTATATGAAGTAGAAACAAATGAAGGAAACTATTTTTTCCGCTTCCCACGTGATGAATTTTGGTCTAGGACAATTGTAAAAGACAGTGAATTTGCACGGATATATTTATCAAAAAACTACTTTTGATACTTGCCAGTTAGAATTAAAAAGAGATGAGGGTAGACCTTTTAGCATGCACAAAAAGATTATAGGTACTCCTCTTGCTGAGAAAATAGAACAATTATCAGAAGAAGAAATTGCACAAGTATCAGAAGATATCGCAAAATTTATGGCTGAATTACATCAGTTAGATTTCCAAAAAGAAAAGATTTTTACAATTAATGATATTGGTTTAAATTTATCAGAGTTTTTAGATGAGTTATTAACAAAACATGTAAGCAAAGAAGATAGGGCATTTTGGAAATTTGCAGATACTGTAGAAAAGCCAGAATGTTTAGTACATGGAGATTTAAACTTAAGTAATGTCTTATTAGATAATAGCAATAAAGTAACTGCTATTATTGATTTTGGATTTGCAGGTTATGGAAATATTTATGATGATGTAGCTAGAATTCTTAGCAGGAATTGTCCAAAGAATTTTAAACAAGAAATTATTCGTAACTATGAAAAATATGCTCAAACAAAACTTGATGTAGAAAAATTAGAAGACAAAATTACAGAATGGATTAATATTGACCAAGGATATATTAATTACATGAGAGGAATAGGGATTTATGAATAATGGCAGTTTGGGGACGTTCTTTAAAACTGACAAAAGTGTCAGTTTAACCTACGTCCCTAAAGTGACAAAAGTGTCAGTTTTGGGGACACACCTTGAAGGAGGAAACAATGGAAAAAATAGTCTTAATTGATGGAAACAGTATTTTAAATAGAGCTTTTTATGGAATAATGGGTTCTAAAATGTTAATGACACCAGATGGTAAATATACCAATGCCATTTATGGTTTTTTGGCAATTCTATTTAAGGTATTAGAGGATATAAAGCCAGAATATCTTATGGTTGCTTTTGATTTAAAAGCTCCTACAGCAAGACATAAGATGTATGAGGGATATAAAGCAAATCGTAAAGGAATGCCAAACGAATTAGCAGAACAAATGCCAATTTTAAAAGATATCTTAAGGTCTATGAATATTGCCATTGTTGAAATGGAAGGCTATGAGGCAGATGATATTTTAGGAACAATAGCTAAAAAAGCAGAGAAAAAAAGACTAGATGTTACCATTGTTTCAGGAGATAGAGATACTTTCCAATTAACTTCTAATCATATTAAAGTTCGTATTCCACATACTAAAATGGGGAAAACAGAAGTAGATGTGTTTGATGAAGAGGCTATTTTAGAAAAATATGGTATTATGCCTAAACAACTAATAGAAGTAAAAGGTTTACAAGGTGATACTTCTGATAATATTCCAGGGGTTCCAGGAATTGGAGAAAAGACAGCTTTAGAATTAATTCAAAAATATCATTCTATTGCTAATCTATATTTAGAAATAGAAAGAGATAAGGCGGACTTAAAACCAAAGACAAAAGAAAAGTTAGTGACAAATAGAGAATTAGCAGAACTTTCAAGAACTTTAGGAACGATAAATACAGAAGTACCAATTGAAGAAAAGGTAGAAGATTTTAAAAGACAAGAATGGAATGAAGAAGAGGTATATGCCAAATTTAAAGAATTAAATTTTAATCGTTTTATTGAACGTTTTGGACTACAAAGTAAGCCAGAAATGCCACAAGATATTAACGAATTATTTACAATAGAAACTCTTAGTTTAGAAGATGCTTCAAAGATACAAAAACTAGTAGAAGCTATAAAACAAGAAGGAAAGCTGATATATTTCTTACAAAAAGAAAAAGCAGAAAGACAAGAAACTTTAGCAGTTATTCCTAAAAAAATGACTACTCTTTATATGATAATATCTCAAACAGTTTATGAAATTCCAATGAATAATGTAGAGTTATTTGTTCAAAATTTTAAAGAAGTTTTAGAAGATAACTCAGTAAAAAAATATAGTTATGGTATGAAAGAAGATATTGTTTTATGGAGAGAGTTAGGAATTGATTTAAACGGAATTTATTTCGATAGTGAAATTGCTGGATATTTATTAAATTCTAGTATTAGTCATTATACTTTAGAAGAACTTGCAAATCAATATTTAAAAATGGACCTTACGGGCTATTTAGAAGCAATGGGAATGAAACAAGAGCAAGAAAAGCAAATGACTTTATTTGCTCAAGAAACAGATACTAGTTTAGATTTTGAGAGATACCAAAATGCAATGTATGTATATACTATTGCAAAATTACAAGAAATGATGTTACCAAAATTAGAAGAGACAAATGCAACAGAGTTATTTCAAAATATTGAGATGCCATTGGCAAAAGTTTTAGCCAATATGCAATATGAAGGTATTTATTTAGACAAGGAAGAATTAATTAGTTTTGGTGACAAATTAAAAGAACAAATAGAGACTTTGAAACAAGAGATATATAACCTAAGTGGAGAAGAGTTTAATGTTAATTCTACACAACAATTAGGTATTGTATTGTTTGAAAAATTAAAATTGCCAGTATACAAGAAAACTAAAAAAGGATATTCAACAGATGGAGATGTTTTGGAAAAGTTACGCCCAGAGCACCCAATTATTGAGAAATTATTGGAATATCGTAGTCTTGTAAAACTTAATTCTACTTATGTAGAAGGCTTATTACCATATGTAAATCCACAAACAAATAGAATTCACTCATACTTCCATCAAACTATTACTGCTACTGGAAGAATAAGTTCAACAGAACCAAATTTGCAAAATATCCCAACTAGAGCAGAACAAGGAAAGCAAATTAGAAAAGCATTTAAAGCAGAGGAAGGCAATATTTTTATTGATGCAGATTATTCACAAATTGAACTACGTATATTAGCTCATATTTCACAAGATGAAACCATGAAACAAGCCTTTTTAAATGAGGAAGATATTCATAGACAGGTTGCTTCTAAAGTATTTAATGTTCCACAAGAAGATGTAACCAAAGAGCAAAGAAGTGCAGCAAAAGCAGTAAACTTTGGAATTGTGTATGGTATTAGTGGTTTTGGATTAGCAGAACAGTTAGGAATTAGCCGTAAAAAAGCAGAAAACTATATTGAACAATATTTGAATAAATATGAAGGTGTAAAAGCCTTTATGAATGACATAGTAGAAGAGGCAAAAGAAAAAGGATATGTAGAGACCTTGTATCATCGTAGAAGATATATTACAGAACTTTCTTCTAGCAACTATATGGTAAGACAGTTTGGAACAAGAGCAGCAATGAATACACCAATTCAAGGAACAGCAGCAGATATTATGAAAATTGCTATGATAAAAGTTTTTGATAGATTAAGAGAAGAAAAATTAGATGCCAAATTAATTTTGCAAATTCATGATGAGTTATTAATAGAATGTAAAGAAGAACAAAAACAGCAAGTAAAACAAATTCTAAAAGACTCTATGGAGCAAGCTGTAACATTAGATATTCCATTAGAAGTAGAAGTTTCAGAAGCAGGCAACTGGTATGAGGTAAAATAGGGAAACGAAGTTAACAAATTCTAAATGACAAAGTCATTAAGAATTTGTAGCATTCGTAATAACTATACTCTACGTCAATTACATGCTACGCAGGTAATTTCCTAGAGTATAGAAAAACAAAGGAGAGTTTAGAAAGTCAAGTGAAAGTATTAAAAAGATTATTGATACTATTAATATTTATTTTTATCTTATATTTTGTTTTATTTCATTTATTAGGCTTGGAAAACAAGATAATGAAAATAGCATATCCACAGGAATATGCCCAATATGTGACAAAATATGCTGAAGAATGTGAAGTAGACCCTTTACTAATTTTTGCGATTATTAAAGCGGAAAGTGATTTTAATCCACAAGCCAAATCGCATAATGATGCAAAAGGACTTATGCAACTAATGGATAAAACTGCTATAGAATTATCAAAGCAAGTAGAAGTAGATTTATATGACCCAGAAACGAATATTAGATTAGGAACCTATTATTTTTCACAATTGTTAGAAAAATATGATAATCAAGTAGGAATTGCCTTAGCTGCTTATAACGCAGGAATGGGAAATGTAAACAATTGGATAGAAAGAGGAACGATTAAGGCTGATGGCACAGATTTGGAAAATATACCATATAAAGAAACGAATATGTATGTGAGAAGAATTTTGAATGATTATGAGATGTATCAAAAGTTGTATAAGTAGTGCCTATTGAAAAGCAGAAGAAATAAACCGTTTTAGAATTTTTCTAAAACGGTTTATGGCACAATTGGGTCAATTATCTCATATTTCCTTGAATAGTCCTTAGTTTCCTGATTACTCTTGTAAACTTCACTACGATTTTTTTGCAGGAAATTCACTAAATCATACAAATCTACCCAAATTTGATTAGGTCCTTCTTTTTGCACTTCATCAAAAATAAGTTGTATTCCAAAGTGAAGGTGGGGAACATTGATATTATTGACATTTTCCTTTGTACTATATCCAGTCATACCAAGGTAACCAATGACATCACCTGCTTGCACAATTTGGCCTTCTTTTAGATTTTCAGCATAAGGATGATTTTTTCTCAAATGGGCGTAGTAATAATAACGTTTTTTATCAAAACTACGAATACCAATTCTCCAACCACCATATTGATTCCAACCAGCTGCTTCTACAACACCAGATTCTACTGCAATAATAGGAGCACCAACACTTCCCATTAAATCATTTCCAAAATGTAGCCTTTTATATCCATAAGACCTAGAAGCACCAAAATCATCATAATGACTATAAGAATAGTTTTTAGCAACAGGGTGGAAGGCTTTAATACCATATTTATTTTCAAATTGCTTTTGAGGAATTTCTTGTTCAACAGTAGAATTATCTAGGCTAGAAGTGCCTTCGGTATTTGTTTTTGAACTTACAGTAGTTTTGACTTCTTGTTTAAAATCCCCAATAAATTCATGTAATACACTATCATAGCCTTCAAAATAATAGTTATAATTCTTCATATCTTTTGTCAAATCAGCCATAGTTTGACCGTTTCTTAATTTTTCTACTAAACTAGTTAAATCTTGAGATTTGTATCTTGAAAAGTCATTTCCATACTTACAAGCTAAATAAGAGATTAATTCAATCCAATTTAGTTTCACATCTTCATGATTGTTATGTGATTGAATATCTAATTTAGATGTCTTATCTAGAACCTCATAAGAAACTTTAAACTCAAACCACTTAATATATTTCTTTTCTTGCACAGTATTTTCTGAAGTAGAATTATGCCATTCAAAAGCTTGACTACTTGAAACAGGAATGGCCGAAAGTCTTTCAAAAGAAAAGAAACCTACTAAAACTAGTAAGAGAGAAAAAGAAATAAGGAATATCCATTTTAATTTTTTAGACAATAACATGTAAACTTCACCAATAAAAATTTATGAAAGAGAAGAAGGAAATATGCGAAAGTTTTTTGTACTGACCTCTCAGTCTAAAGATTTTTTTTCGAAAATATGATATAAAAACATAGTATAAATTGGAAATTTAAGTAAAAAGGAGAATAAAACAAATGAGTAAAAAGCTATATGAAACTATTGAAATTACAGACTTAAAGGATATGTTAAACAAGACAAAGGACATCTATGCAGATAAAATAGCGTATAAAGTAAGAGATGGAAAAGATGGATATATCACATTTACTCACAAACAAGTAAGAAAAATGATAGATAGCCTTGGAACAGCATTAATCGATATGGGATTAAAAGGAAAAAGAATTGCAGTTATTGGAGAAAATCGTTATGAATGGGAAATTGCATATCTTTCTATTGTATGTGGAACAGGTATTGTTGTGCCATTAGACAAATCCTTACCAGAAAATGAATTAGAATCCTTAATTGAAAGATCAGAAGTAGAAGCAATTTTTTATTCCCAAAAATATGAAGAAGCATTAACAAAAATAAAATACAATGAAAATAATAAACTAAAACACTTAATCTCAATGGATAATACAGAACATGCAAGCGGTATTTATTCAGAGCAAGAATTAATACAAAAAGGTGAAAATCTAATTGCACAAGGAAATAGAGAATTTATAGATGCTAAAATCGATAGTGAAAAAATGGCAATTATGTTATTTACCTCAGGAACTACCTCTAGTTCAAAAGTAGTAGCACTTTCACACAAAAATATATGTTCAAATTTAATGGACATTGGAAGCATTTTAGATATTACATCAGAAGATACATTGCTCTCTATTTTACCAATTCACCATGTTTTTGAATGTACTGTTGGATTTCTTTTTTCTTTATACAAAGGAGCAACTACTGTATTTTGTGATGGATTAAAACATGTAATTGATAACTTAAAAGAATACAAAGTAAGTGTTATGGCTTGTGTTCCAGGAATTTATGAAAGAATATTTGATATTATTAGAAAAGGACTAGAAAAGCAAGGTAAATTAGAAGAAATTTTAAGAAAAGAAGAAGAATTAAGAAATCATACTATGGAAGAAAAAAGAAAAGCATTTCCAGAAATCCATGAAATGTTAGGAGGAAATATCAAACTATTTATTTCAGGAGCAGCAGCTTTAGATAGAAAAATAGAAGAAAGATACAGGTTATTAGGACTTAATTTAGTACAAGGATATGGATTAACAGAAACATCACCAGTAGTAGCCGTAGGAACCAATGAAGAATATAGACTAGGCTCTATTGGAAAAGTGGTACCAAGTATGGAAGCAAAATTAGTAGATGTCAACCAAGAAGGTATTGGTGAATTAGTAGTAAAAGGACCTAATGTTGCTTTAGGATATTACCAAGATGAAGTAGCAACTAAAGAGGCTTTTCAAGGTGAATGGTTTTACACAGGTGATTTAGCAAAAATAGATGAAGATGGATATATCTATATTTGTGGAAGAAAGAAAAGTGTGATTGTATTAAAAAATGGTAAAAATATTTTCCCAGAAGAAATGGAAGTTTTAGTGAATAAAATTGAGGGAGTAAAAGAGTCTTTCATTTTTGGAAAACAACTATCAGAAGATAAGGAAAATATTAAAATCCATGTCAAAGTAGTGTATGATAAAGAAATTGTAAAAAATGTATATAAGGCAGAAACACAAGAGGAAATCTACAAAGCAATTTTAGAAAAAATCAAAGAAGTAAATGAACAAATGCCAAAATATAAAGCAATTAGAGGTCTTATCCTAACAGAAGAGCCACTAATTAAAACTACCACCAATAAAATTAAAAGGCAGGCAAATTTAGATGCAATTTACGAACTTAACCACTAATTTTTTAGGAAGAAATGTTAGTTTCTATCATGAAATAGATTCTACTCAAAGTGAGATTTGGAGAAGAATAGAAAACCATACGATTGTCAATGGAAGTGTTGTAATAACTAACCTCCAAACACAAGGAAAAGGAACACATGGACGAATTTGGCACACTGATGAGCCAAACAATATTAGTTTTTCTCTATATATCCAAACAGAATGTACACCAGAAAAACTAGAAGGAATTACAGTAGAAATAGCACAAATTCTAGTAGACATTTTAAAGAAAGAATATGGTATAGGATTAGAAATAAAAAAGCCAAATGATATTATGTATCATCAGAAAAAAATAGGTGGTATTCTAACAGAAAGTAAAGTGCATTTAGAAACTGTCAAATTTTTAGTAATAGGAATTGGAATGAATACCAATAAAATGAACTTTACAAGTGATATTGAAAATATAGCTACCTCTATTCAAAAAGAGTTTGGGATAGAAGTAGATAGAAATAAAGTAATAGCAGAGTTTTGCAATCAATTTGAAGCTGTAATGGAAAGGAGAACAAAAACATGAAAATAGGTTTTTTATTCCCAGGGCAAGGTTCACAAGCAGTTGGCATGGGAAAAGATTTATATGAAAATTATGAAGAAGCAAGAGTAGTATATGATAAAGTAGAAGAAATAACAGGTATGCCAATAAAAAAACTTTCTTTTGAAGGTCCAGAAGAAGAACTAAACAAAACACAAAATACCCAAGTTGCAATATTAACACAAAGTTTAGCTATACTTGCTATATTAAAAAAATATAATATACAAGCTAAAATGTCAGCAGGATTAAGCTTAGGAGAATATACCGCTTTAATCGAAGATGGCATATTTGACTTTGAAGAAGGTGTAAAGTTAGTACAAAAAAGAGGAGAAATTATGCAAAACTTAACACCTCAAGGAAATTGGAAAATGGCTGCTATACTAGGATTAAATGAAGAAAAAGTACAAGAAGCATGTAATCAAGTACAAGGCTTTGCAGTTCCAGCTAATTTTAATACAATTGGTCAAATTGTTATTTCAGGAGAAGAAGAGGCAGTTACAAAAGCAGGTGAAATAGCAAAAGAGCTAGGTGCTAAAAAGGTAAGTATTTTAAATACAGCAGGTCCTTTTCATACAGAGAAATTAAACGAGTGTTCAAAAGTTTTAAAAGAAGAAATTAGCAAAACAAAGATAAATACAAAAGATGCTAAAGTAGTTAAAAATATAGATGGAAAGCTATATAAACAAGCTGATGACATTGCACAAATTCTAGCAGACCATATTATGAACCCAGTGAGGTTTACCTATGATTTGCAAACAATGTATGATAACGGAATAGATATTTTTATTGAAATTGGTCCAGGAAAAACATTAAGTGGATTTGTCAAAAGAATGAACTTTGAAAGACCAGTTCAAATGAAAAATATCAATAATGTAGAAACATTAGAACAAGTCATAAAGGAGGTAGTAGGAAATGAATAAGGTTGCTTTTATTACAGGAGGAACAAGAGGAATTGGAAGACAAATTGCAATGACATTAGCAAAGGCAGGGTATGATATTGCAGTAAATTATAGGACAGAAAATGAAGATTTAACCATAACTAAAAGTGAAATCGAAAAATGTAATGTAAAATGCCTTCCAGTTCAAGGTGATGTTTCTAGCTTTGAAGATGGTGAAAATATGGTTAAGCAAGTTATAGAGCAATTAGGTAGAGTTGATGTGTTAGTAAATAATGCAGGAATTACCAAAGATACATTACTGATGAGGATGAAAAAGGAAGATTTTGAAGATGTATTACAAGTTAATCTTGTAGGAACTTTTAATGTAACTAAAAGTGTTATTCCATATATGATGAAACAAAAAGAAGGAAGAATTATTAATTTATCTTCAGTAGTAGGAATTAGTGGAAATGCAGGGCAAGCAAATTATGCTGCTTCTAAAGCAGGAATTATCGGATTTACTAAAAGTTTAGCAAAAGAAGTAGGAAGTAGAAACATCTTAGTAAATGCAGTAGCACCAGGATTTATTGAAACACAAATGACAGATGTGTTAAAAGAGGAAATCAAAGAAGAAATCAAAAAAACAATACCATTAAAAAGAATGGGAACAGTGGAAGATGTAGCAAATGTTGTAAAATTCTTAGCATCTAATGAGAGTTCATATATTACAGGGCAAGTAATTCAAGTTGATGGTGGAATGTTAATGTGATTTTTTATTAGAATTATAATTAGTAACCAATAATATATGTTTCTTTTTCTCATACACTCGTCTCATTGGCGTATGGACTAAAACATAAATAGCTTTTATAGTAAGCGTTGCTCTAAAGTACTATAAGGCAAATGTTTCTCGATTTTTCAAAATGCGAAACATATATTATTGGTTACTAAAAGAAAAAATTATAAAAAATCAGTATTAAGTAGTTAAAATAGAAAGGATAGGAAAATGAAGAAGAGAGTTGTGATTACAGGATTAGGAGCAGTTACTCCGATTGGAAAAAATGTAGAAGAAACTTGGGAAGGAATAAAAAACAAGAAATGTGGAATTGACAAAATCACTTTATTTGATACTACAGAATACAAAACAAAATTAGATGCAGAGGTAAAAAACTATGACCCATTAGAATATTTTGATCCAAAGCAATCTAAAAGGTTAGATAGGTCATCACAATTTGCTATTATCGCAGCAAGAGAGGCTGTGAAAGATGCAGGAATTACAAAGGAAAATACAGATTTTGATAGAGTAGGTATTTTTGTTGGTTCTGGTATTGGAGGGTTAAGAACTATCCAAGAACAATGCGAAACTAATTATGAAAAAGGCAATAAAAGAGTATCGCCTATGTTTATTCCTATGGCAATTGCGAATATGCCAGCTGGAAATGTTGCTATTGAATTTGGATTTAAAGGAGAATCTATTAGTGTAGTAACAGCATGTGCTACTTCTACACATTGTATTGGTGAAGCATATAAAACCATTCTATTAGGAGAAGAAGATGTAGTTGTTGCAGGTGGAGCAGAGGCTGCGATTTGTGAAGTAGGAATTGCTGGATTTGAAAATATGAAAGCACTATCTAGTAGCACTGATAAAAATAGAGCGAGTACCCCATTTGATAAAGAAAGAAGCGGATTTGTTATGGGAGAAGGTGCTGGAATTGTCATTTTAGAAGAACTAGAACATGCCAAACAAAGAGGAGCTAAAATTTATGGAGAAGTAATTGGGTTTGGTTCTACTACAGATGCTTATCATATTACTTCACCTTGTCCAGATGGAGAAGGCGGAGCAAAAGCAATGATGAGAGCTATTAAAAATGCAGGAATTACTCCAGAACAAATAGACTATATAAATGCACATGGAACATCTACACACTTAAATGACCAAACAGAAACAATGGCTATTAAAGCAGCTTTAGGAGAAGCATCCAAAAAAGTAATGGTTAGTTCAACCAAAGGAAATGTTGGACATTTATTAGGTGCTGCAGGAGCAGTAGAAGCAATTTTCTGTGCAAAAGCAATTCAAGAGCAATTAGTACCACCAACTATTAACTATCAAGAAAAAGATGAAGAATGTGATTTGGATATTGTACCAAATGAGCCAAGAAAGGCAGAGTTAAATATTGTAATGTCTAACTCTTTAGGATTTGGTGGTCATAATAGTAGTATTGTTTTAAGAAAATTATAAGTTCAAATTAGTTATATTATTTCGTTTGTCCTTGCTGTCTGTTGCTTTCACATGCTAAAAGCGAATATAAGAAAGCAACAGAAGGCACTCAGATTCACTATGTTACGCTTCGTCTTGCGTGGACTGCACTCTTGTAATATAACTAATTTGAACTAGATAAATTTTGATAAAGATAGGAGAAGAAAGAATGGAATATGAGAAAATTAAGCAATTAATGGAAGATATGGGAAATTCAAAATTGACCGCAATTGACATTGATTTTCCAGATGGAACTAAGATTAGTATGAAAAAAGAAACTGCTGTAAAAGTAGCTACTCCAGTGGTAGAAGTGGCAACAGAAACGATATCAACAGTAGAAAAAACACAAGAAGTATCAGCACAAGTTGTTAAAGGAAATATTGTAAAATCTCCAATGGTTGGAACTTTCTATTTAAAACCTTCTCCAACTTCTGAAAGCTATGTAGAAGTTGGAAAGAATGTCAAAAAAGGAGATACCCTTTGTATTATTGAAGCAATGAAATTAATGAATGAAATTGAATCAGAATTTGAAGGAAAAGTAAAAGAAATCCTAGTAAAAGACGGAGAAGCAGTAGAATATGGCAAGCCTTTATTTGTAATTGAATAAATGTTGATACTTAAGATGTTAGTTAGTCTGACTAGGGGATCTAAGTATGATATATTGGTAAAAAAGTGTCGCACAGGGGGACAGATGTCGCACAAACTAACGTCCCTAAGTGCGACAAGAAAGTAGGAAAAATAATGTTAAATAAAGAACAGATAAAAGAGATTATTCCTCAAAGGGAACCATTTTTAATGATTGACGAAGTAGAAGAATATATACCAGGAGAAAGAACAGTTGCATATAAAAATGTGGATAAAGATGAATGGTATTTTCAAGGACATTTTCCAGGTAACCCTATTATGCCAGGAGTGTTAATCACAGAAAGTTTAGCACAAGCAGGTGCAGTTGCCATCCTTTCTTTAGAAGAAAATAAAGGGAAAAATGCATTGTTTGGCGGAATTGATAAATTGAAATTTAAGAAAATGGTTGTGCCAGGAGATAGATTGAAATTAGAAGTGAATATTATTAAGAAAAAAGGTCCTATTGGTGTAGGAGAAGGAATTGCAACTGTTGATGGAAAGCTAGCAGCAAAAGGAGAATTTACTTTCGCAGTAGTTTAATTAATTATTGATAATTTAATCTTGTATATAACTATAATAATGTTCATCTTTGCTGTCCGTTGCTTTCAAATAATAAAATAAGCATAAGAAAGCAACGGAAGGCACTCGCAAGCTCGTCTTGCGCAGATTTCACTTATATTATAGTTATATACAAGAAATATTGCAATAAAGGAGATAAAATACAATGAACAAAATACTAATAGCAAATCGTGGAGAAATTGCAGTTCGTATTATTAGAGCATGCAAAGAAATGAATATTAAAACAGTAGCAGTTTATTCAGAAGTAGATAAAGACGCATTGCATACAAGACTTGCAGATGAGGCAATTTGTATTGGACCTGCAAGCCCTAAACAAAGTTATTTGAATATAAAGAATATTATTGAAGCGGCAAGTATTACGAAAGCAGATAGTATTCATCCAGGCTTTGGTTTTTTATCTGAAAATTCACAGTTTGCTAAAATTTGTGAAGAATCTAATATCAAATTTATTGGTCCAACTTCTAAAGTAATTGATTTGTTAGGTAACAAGTCTAATAGTAAAGAGATGATGAAAAAAGAGGGAGTACCAGTTATTCCAGGTTCTGATGGAAGTATAAAAGACTTAAAGCAAGCAATTTTAATTTGTGAAAAAATTGGTTATCCTGTTTTATTAAAAGCGTCGGCAGGTGGTGGCGGCAAAGGAATTAGACAAGTAAATTCCTTTGAAGAATTAGAAGCAAACTACAATATTGTTAAACAAGAAGCTAAAAATGCTTTTAATGATAGCGAGATTTACATAGAAAAGTTTATTCAAAATCCAAGACATGTGGAAATTCAAATTTTAGCAGATGAACATGGAAATGTAGTACATCTAGGAGAAAGAGATTGTACAATTCAAAGAAATCATCAAAAGGTAATTGAAGAAACTCCTTCTACTATTATAGATGACAAGCTAAGAAGTAAAATGGGAAATGCTGCTATCAAAGCAGCAAAAGCAGCAGGATATACAAGCTGTGGAACAGTAGAGTTTTTAGTGGATAAAGATAAAAATTTCTATTTTATGGAAATGAATACAAGAATTCAAGTAGAACATCCAATCACAGAAATGAGAACAGGAATTGATTTAGTGAAAGAACAAATTCGTATTGCAGCAGGGGAAGAATTAAAATTTAAGCAAAAGGAAATTGAATTTAAAGGTCATTCTATGGAATGTAGAATTAATGCGGAAAACCCAAGTAAAAACTTTATGCCATCACCAGGAAAAATCAATGAAATGAATTTACCAGGAGGTAATGGGATTAGAGTAGATACTGCAATTTATAGCGGATATACTATTCCAGCTAATTATGACTCTATGATAGCTAAAATTATTGTATTTGGAACAAATCGAAATGAAGCTATTAGCAAAATGAAAAGAGCATTAGAAGAACTTGTAATAGATGGAGTGGAAACAAATCGAGATTTCCTTTTTGATATTATTCGTAATCCAGATTTTATTAGGGGAAATTTTGATACATCCTTTATTGAAAAGAACATTTTAAAAGGGGAAAAGAAAAATAAATGATAGTAGATAAAATCAAGAAAAGAGAAACCAAAAATTTAGCTAATAAAAAGTCGAATGTAGATATTCCTATTGGAAAATGGCTAAAATGCGAAAAATGTCATGAAATTATCTATAAAGATACAGTAAGAAGTAATCTAAATATTTGCCCTAACTGTGGTCATTATTTTAGAATGCATATTGGGAAAAGAATAGAATTAGTAATTGATGAGGGGACATATAAACGTTTTGATTTAAATATAGAAACTACTAATCCTTTAGATTTAGAAGATTATCCTAAGAAATTAGCAACTTTAAGAGAAAAAACGAATTTAGAAGAGGCTGTTGCTTGTGGAACAGGAAAAATTAAGGGAGAAGATGTAGTTATCTGTATTATGGATAGTGGCTTTTTAATGGGAAGTATGGGAGCAGTAGTTGGTGAAAAAATTACTTATAGCATAGAACAAGCAATTCAGCTAAAATTACCACTTATTATATTTGCTGTATCTGGTGGTGCTAGAATGCAAGAGGGGATTATTTCTTTAATGCAAATGGCAAAAACAACAGCAGCACTTACTAAGTTAGATGAAGCAGGACTATTATATATATCTGTTTTAACAGATCCAACTTATGGAGGAGTTACCGCTTCTTTTGCAAGCTTAGGTGATATTATTTTAGCAGAACCAGGAGCTATGATAGGTTTTGCAGGACCAAGAGTAATTGAACAGACAATAGGAGAAAGTTTGCCAGAAGGTTTCCAAACAGCAGAATTCTTGTTAGAACATGGATTTATAGACAAAATTGTAGCAAGAGAAGAGATGAAAGATACTTTGTATCAGTTAATTCAATACCATAAAGGAGGAAGCACAAATGGAAAAGAATAAATCCTCTGCTTGGGAAAAGGTAGAAATTGCTAGAAATCCGAAAAGGAAGACAGCTATTGATTACATAGAAAGCATTTTTGATGAATTTATTGAGTTACATGGAGATAGAAATTTTAGAGATGATAAGGCAATTATTTGTGGATTAGCAAAATTAGGAGAACAGTCATTTACCATTATTGCAGAACAAAAAGGAAGAACTACTAAGGAAAATATGGAAAGAAACTTTGGAATGCCTAATCCTGAAAGTTATCGAAAGGCAATTAGATTTATGAAACAAGCAGAGAAATTTCATAGACCAGTTATTACTTTTGTAGATACCAAAGGTGCTTATCCAGGAATTGGTGCAGAAGAAAGAGGACAAGGAGAGGCAATTGCAAAGTCTATGTTTGAAATGGCAAGATTAAAAGTTCCTGTAATTAGTGTTGTAATTGGAGAAGGTTCTTCTGGTGGTGCACTAGCAATATCAGTAGCTAACAAGATTTTTATGCTAGAAAATGCCATTTACTCTATTTTGTCTCCAGAAGGATATAGTAGTATTTTATGGAAAGATAGCAGTAGAGTAAAAGAGGCAGCAGAGAAAATGAGATTAACAGCAAAAGATTTATATGATTTGAAAGTGATTGATACAATTATCAAAGAGCCTATAGAAATGGAAGAAGCGGATTTTGAAAAGGTAAGTCAATCTATTCAAAAAGAAATTCAAAAGGAAATTCATAAAATGCAGAAAATGACAAAGGAAGAATTGGTAGAGCAGAGGTATGAGAAGTTTAGGAGTATTTCAGGATTTAAAATTAATATGCTTAAATAATGAATGCTTTAATTTATTGACATAACCTAATTCTGTAAAAGCACAATATTATATGTTTTTGCAGTTTTGAGAGGTACCGTTCTGACTTTCTTCTTTGAACTTACTGACTGCAACGGGCATTTGAAAAACAAAAAAATATAATATTGTGCTAGAATAATTATGGAATCTAAATAATAACAATGAAAGGAGAAAAATTATGTTATTAGAAAATAAAAAAATATTAATCATGGGAATACGTAATAAATGGAGTATTGCCTATGGAATTGCAAAGTCAGCCTATGAAAATGGAGCAAAGCTTATTTTTACTTACATGGGAGAAGAAAATAAGGAAAAAATTGAAGAACTTATTTTAGACTTCAAAGGAAGTAAAGCTTATGTATTAGATGGAGCATCAGAAGATGAATTAGTACAAAAAGTGTTTATACAAATCAAAGAAGAAAATGGAAAAATAGATGGATTAGTACATGCTATTGCACATGCAAATACAGAAGATTTACATCAAGATTTTATCTATACGAGTAAAGAAGGATATTCTCATGCTCTTGATGTAAGCGCTTATTCTTTTGTGTTAGCAGCAAGAATGGCAAAAGAAGTAGATTTATTAAATGAAAATGCAAGTTTAGTAACTTTAACTTATCATGGTTCTACAAAAGTGCTTGATGGATATAATGTGATGGGAGCAGCTAAAGCAGCGTTGGAAGCAAGTGTAAGATACCTAGCAGAAAACTTAGGTAAAGAAGGAAAAAGGGTAAATGCTATATCAGCAGGACCAATCAAAACCTTATCTGCGAAGGGAATCAAAGATTTTTCTAGTATTCTAACTGTAGTAGAAGAAAAATCACCATTGCATAGAAATGTAACAACTACTCAAGTAGGAAATGTGGCAACTTTCTTATTGAGTGAAATGTCAGATGCTGTGACAGGGCAAGTAATTTATGCTGATAGTGGATATAATATTATGGGTGTGTAAGGGAATAATAAAGGGGCTTTCTATATTAAGTTATAGAAGGTCTCTTTTTGTTTTGAAAAAAGGTTGCTTTTTAATTACAGTGAAATGTACTAGATTTTTTGTAGCAAATGTGATATAAATTAATAGAAATAAAGGGGGAAAATGAAATGGAGAGATTTACAAATCCTAATATTTTAAAAGAGAAGAAAAGGTTAACAAGAAATGTGCTACTTAGCATCTTGCTTCTTATTATAGCTATTGCTCTAGCAGCATTTGGTTATTATATAGTAGAACAAGCAAAAGCAAATGCAAAACCATTAAATGATATCATTGTGGAGCAAGAGGGGGGAAAAGAAGAACAAATTGCTACTATTGATGTACATACAAAGCCATATTTATTTGCAGAAGAAACAGATTCTACATATGGATATTTTATTGTAACAGACGAGGAATTTATGTATATTGCTTATATGGGAAAATATAATGAACTAACAAACAAAACAGATTTGAAAGAAAATCCTGTTACGATTACAGGAGGAACAAAACTAATTCCAAAAGAGATTAAAGAATATGCTTTAGAAGCATATAATCAAGGTCTAAAAGAGGAAGAAAAGCTAACCATGGCAGACTTTAATTCCTATTTTGGAGCAGTTTACCTAGATATTTCCGCAACAGGTATGGATGATATTGGCTTTATTCCGTATTTCAGTGCCTTTGTTTGTGGATTATTAGGAATTATTGCTTTTGCTACCACTCTTACTCAAAAAATTAAATTCAGTAGTAGCATTAAGAAAATGGACGAAGCTACTATTGAAACATTGGATAATGAAATGAATAGTTCAGAAGCTTTCTATTATGAGAGGATTCATCTATTCTTAACCAATCGTTATGTCATCAACTTCAAAGGTAGTTTTAGAGTAATAGAATATCAAGATATTATTTGGATGTATTCTATGATTTATCGTACAAATGGAATTAAAACAAATCAAAGTATTAAAGTTATGACGAAAGATGGAAAGACACACGAAATTGCTGCAATTGATATTGCAACAAAAGCAAAAAAGGAGATGTATGAAGAAATCTGGAATACTATTATTGCAAAGAATAATCGTATTATTCTAGGATTTACAAAAGAAGCAGAACAAGAAGCAAAGGAGAGAATTGAAAACTAATGGCAAATATTTTGGATTATTTAACATGGAGAGGAGATATTCCATTTTCACAAGTTCCACTAAATGAGATAGATAGCCTTATTTTATCTAGAATTTCTTATTTTCCCTTTGATAATTTATTTCAAGGAGAAGAGAAAATAACGATAGAAAAAGCTTACAAGAGATTTAGAAAAGAAAAGGATAAAACAGTATTACAAGTTGATGATTTAGATTTATTTCCTGCAGTGGCTCAATGTGCAAGGTATAAAGATTTGGTTTTATTAGACTATATTAACAAAGTAGAGCCAAAAGAAGAAAAACAATTTTCAGCAATTACAATATGCTTACCTAATAATATTTTGTATGTTTCTTTTAGAGGCACAGACAATACCTTAATTGGTTGGAAGGAAGATTTCAATATGAGTTTTTCCTCCCATGTACCATCTCAAAAAGATAGTAAAGTTTATTTAGATAATATAGCTAGTAAATATGAAGGAGATATTATTGTAGGGGGGCATTCAAAAGGTGGTAATTTAGCAGTATATGCTGCAACTTTTTGCAATGATGAAACTAAGAAAAGAATTAAAGTAATCTATAATGAAGATGGCCCGGGTTTTGATGATGATATTGTTCAAACAGCAGAATATCAAAAAATGATTCAAAAAGTACACACCTATATTCCTCAGTCTTCAGTGATTGGTAGATTATTAAATCATCAAGAAACATACACAGTAGTCCAAAGCACGGCAAATGGCATTATGCAACATGATTTATATAGTTGGCAAGTATTAGGTAGTAAATTCATTTCTGTAGAAGAGGTAACAAATGGAAGCCTATTAGTGGACAAAACGATTAAAGACTGGGTAAGGGAAGTATCTCCTAAACAAAGAGCACAATTTATAGAAGTATTGTTTGACATTCTCAACTGCACAGAAGCTACTACATTGGAAGAACTATCAACTAAAAAGATAGCAACTGCTAGATTATTAGTAAAGAGATATCAAAGTATAGAGGATGAAAATAAAGAATTGATTTCAAAAACAATGCATGCACTGTTAGGAATTATTAAGAATAATGTGATGGGAAATATTTCTAAAAAGAGTGGGAAGAAATCTAGAAAGATAAAAGGAGAAAGAATTTCAACGAGTAACATTATTTTAAGGTAAAATAAAGATTAATTTGCAATATTATGTAGATTATGATATAATAAAAGATACAAATCTGCTATTAGCAGAGAATATATTGGAGGTTTTATATTATGGTGCAGTTCTTGAATAGAGCTGAAATCGTAGAGCAGCTAAACAATGTAACAGGAATGGAAAAAATCTTGTTACTGCGGAGCTCCATGGCAATGGATAAAGTCCTGGAACTGTTAGGACCTGAAGAAAAAGATAGTATTGCATCAATGTGGCTGAATGGTTCGTTTGATGGACTGACATATGGCATGAGAATGCAAATTAGCGAAAATGTGCCTGAGTGTCAGGCAATTTTTCAGGAGACCAGCATAGCCATGCGAGTGCTTGCTGCTTCGATGTGGAAGGCTGGAAGTTTTAGTGGCGAAAACTGGAACAAAGGCCTGCTAAAATTATAAAATCAAACCTCAATCTCGCCGACAAGTACAACGGCAGCCCCACTTTGGTGGGGTCTTTTTTATTTTCAAAATTTTTTTAAAATGTCACTTACTTGTCACTTTGGATATCGTATAATAAAATCAACAAAGTAAAGAAAGGATAAAAAACATGGAAATTTTAAGAGTTGAAAATTTAAGTAAAGTTTATGGAAAAGGAGCAGCTAAAGTAGTAGCGCTTGATAATGTTTCTTTTAGTATAGCAAAAGGAGAATTTGTAGCAATTGTAGGTGCATCAGGGAGTGGAAAATCTACTTTATTACATCTAATTGGTGGAGTAGATAGACCCACTAGCGGAAAAGTATTTATTGATGGAAAAGATATTTATGGCTTTAATGATGATGAACTTGCTATTTTTAGAAGAAGACAAGTAGGACTTATTTATCAGTTCTATAACTTAATACCTATTTTAAATGTAGAAGAAAATATTACACTACCACTTAGCTTAGATAATCGCAAAATTGACTCAAAAAGATTAAATGATTTAATTAGGTTATTAGGCTTAGAAAGTAGAAAAACACATCTACCAAACGAATTATCAGGTGGACAACAACAAAGAACTTCTATTGGAAGGGCAATGATAACTAATCCAGCCATTATTTTAGCAGATGAGCCAACAGGAAACTTAGATTCAAAATCTAGTGATGAAATTGTAGAGTTATTAAAAAGATCAAATAGAGATTACAAACAAACTATTGTTATGATTACACATAATATGGAAATTGCTAAAATAGCAGATAGAATTATTAAAATTGAAGATGGAAAAATTGTGAAGGATATGTAGAAAGGAGGGAATTACTCAAGATGAAGATATTAAATAAAGTATCACTTAAAAATTTGAAATTAAATAGAAAGAGAACTGTTAGTACAGTTATTGGAATTATTCTTTCTACTGCTCTAATTTGTGCAGCTTGTACATTAGCAACTAGCTTTCAAGCGACTTTAGTACAAAATGCGATTAATGAAACAGGATATTATCATTTGTCATTAGAAAATCTTACTTTAAATGATGTTGAGACCATAAAGAATAATAGAGATGTTAAAGAAATTTTTAGTGTTCTGCAAGAAGGTTATGGTATTTTGCCAAATGGAACCAATAAAGACAAACCATATTTGAAATTATGTTCTATGAATGAAGATACTTTTCAAAAGTTGAATTTTCAATTGGAAGAGGGAAGATTTGCACAAAATAATGGGGAAATTGTGATTTCTCGCCATATTGAAACAAATGGAGAAGTTAAGTATAACATAGGAGACATCATTACAATTGAAGTAGGAAAAAGAGAAAGTTTAGATGGATACGAATTGCATCCAGGAAATCCTTATGACACAAAAACAGGAGAACATATTGTAAATAGCCAAACAAGAACTTTTAAAGTGGTAGGAATTATGAAAAGACCTAACATAAGTTTTGAAAATTTTAGTGATGTAGGATATACAGTTATTACAACTGGTGATACAAGTATTCCTAATGGAAAAACAATGGGATATATTGCTTTAAAAGAACCAAAAGAATACAAAACATCTATTCCGCAATTATTAGGTGTATCTAGTATGGGAATTGTAGAGGAAAATAGTACACCAATGAAATATGATGTTTCTGCTATTAACCACGAATTACTCAGATGGGAAGTATTTGCTTTTAGTGATACAACACTTATGATGTTATATAGCGTGATTGGAGTGGTTGTAGTTATCATTCTATTTACTAGTGTATTTTGTATTAGAAATTCTTTTGCTATTTCTACTACAGAAAAAATTAAAATGTATGGTATGCTTTCTAGTATAGGTGCAACCAAAAAGCAAATTAAGAAAAGTGTTATATTCGAAGCTTTAGTGCTTGGAGTGATTGGTATTCCATTAGGAATTTTATCAGGAATATTAGCAGTATGGGTATTACTTCAAATTGTTAACTATTTATTGGGGCCGGGAGCAATACTTGCTTATACAGATGGAATTTTATTTAAAGTTTCTATTATTCCAATTATTCTATCCATAGTTCTTGGATTCTTAACAGTATATTTATCAGCTATGTCTTCAGCTAAAAAAGCAAGTAAGGTAAGTCCAATAGAACAATTAAGAAATACGAAGGATATTAAAATTAGTGGTAAACAATTGAAAACACCAAAAATCATCTCAAGAGTATTTAAGGTAGGTGGAGTTCTAGCATATAAAAACCTAAAAAGAAGTAAAAAGAAATATAGGACAACAGTCATATCTTTAGCAGTAAGTATTAGTATTTTTATTGCTATGAACGCTTTTTTACACAATGCATTAGATATGGCAGGGAATTATTATGAAGATTATGACTATAATATTAATGTTTCGGCTCAGTCACCACATGTAATAAGTGAAGAAGAATTAAACCAAATCATGTCAGTTAGCAATATCAAAGAAAGTCACATTCTTTATGATAGTCAAAGAAGTTCTATTCACATTTTAGATTTAAATAAAGTGGATTATCAAGAAGAATTATTTGAAGAAGTGAAAATAGATTCTAAAACAGGGGCTGCCATTTTAGATAATAATGACAGAGTAATTCCAACAGGTAGAAAATATATGCTATTAGAAGTATTAGCATTAGATAGCAAATCTTTTGCTCAATATGCTAAGAAAATTGGAAGCTCTTACGAAAAAGTAAAAGGAACAGGAATTTTATGTGATATGTATTCCTATTATCAAGATGAGGTAGGAAATACAGTAGAACAAAGAGTATATAATTACCAAAAAGGAGAAAATATTGTAGGAGAGTATAACCAAAAAGAAGTTAGTATCCCTGTTAGTGAAATTAGCAAAATAAAGCCTTATGGATATGAAAACTATAGTTATCATGGTGGATATCTTGTTGTAGAATATGGAGTACATCCAGAGTTTAATTTTGAACCTAAGTTTATTACCATAGATTCGGATAATCCAGAACAGGTAGTTAAGGAAATCGAAAACCTAAAGCTAGATATCCATGTTAGAAATATGGAGGAAGAAGTAGCAGGGGAAAGGTCAATGATAATCGTTATTAACATTTTCTTATATGGATTTATTACAGTTATTAGCTTGATTGGAGTAACTAATATTTTTAACACAATTACTTCTAATATGGAACTAAGACAAAAAGAGTTTGCGATGCTAAAGAGTATAGGAATGACTAAAAAGGAATTTAATCGTATGATTAATTTGGAAACTGTATTTTATGGTACAAAATCTTTAATTTACGGAATTGCCTTAGGACTTCTTGCAACATTTGCACTATATAAATCATTTGCAGTTAAAATGGATAGTGGAATTTACATTCCAGTAAATGCAATTATCATTTCAGTAGTTTTAGTATTTATTTTAGTTTTTCTAATTATGAGATATAGTTTAGGAAAAATTAATAAACAAAATACAATAGAAACAATTAGAAATGAAAATGTGTAGAAAAAAGAAGCAGGACCCCAAGTAGGGGTCCTGTTTCTGCTTAAAATTACTGGTGTTTTTTCCCGTTCTTTTTGGACTTAGAGCGGTTTTTTTGCTTCCGGCGGGAAGTATTGGGGTTCGGAACACCGTAGGTATCGGACCTCGTAGCTTCTTCTGCCTGCAGTTCTTTGAGATAGACTTGGGAGAACTGGGAAATTCCCATATTGGGAGTAGCGAGGGAAGAACAGTAGGTATAGTTGATGGGATTTGTGACAACCTCGGCAACCTCAGGGAAGCTCATCATCTTAGACACCCTGCGCTCCAATTCCTCGAGGCAGGCAACCATGTCTAATGCGCTAGTAGCTTCGCTGATGCGGAAGCGGTCGGTGTCGAACTCGTTTTCGTCAACCAACCGGCACTTGAAGTACAATCTGCCGCTTGCAATAGTGGGCAGGCAGGCTTCTACTTCGGCCTTGAGAACAGTGAGAACCTCCAAAAGCTTGATCTTTTCCTTTTGAGCCGCTACCTTCTGTTTCCGTTCAGAGTTGAAGCCAAAAATGGACTTCTGAGAAGCGGAAGAGATGGTGGGGTCGAAAAGAAGGGAACGGGCTACTTTGTCAGTGGCAAGCTGTAGGGAGGTGTATACACCCTGAATTCTCATGACTGCATTTTCTTCCTTCGGTGTAACTTTAAACATTGTTTTTCCTCCTAATTGATGTAATAAATTTTGAGTATATAGCAAGAGGTTTTTAAAAAAGGTATATACCTATATTATACTATTTTAAACATATTATGTCAAATTATTGATTATTTGACTCTAATTTGATAAAATAGTTAAGAAATGGAGGAGAGTATGGAAATTTTGTTAGTGGAAGACAATGAAATGGTAGCAAAAGGATTAATTTATTCATTGGAACAAAAAGGTTATCAAGTAATTCATAAAGCCAATGTAAAAAGTACAATAGAGTTTTTAGAAAAGAAGAAAGTAGAACTAGTTATTTTAGATATTTCTCTTCCAGATGGAAATGGATTTAATCTATATAGAGAAAGCATTAAACAAAAAGAGATACCAACTATCTTTTTAACAGCGAAAGATGAAGAAGACGACATTGTAAGAGGATTAGAATTAGGTGCAGAAGACTATATTACAAAGCCATTTTCCACGAAAGAATTAATTGCTAGAATGCAAAAAGTATTACTTCGTCAAAAGAAAAATACAGTGATAACTGTTCAAGACATTAAATTTGATTTAGATAAAATGGTAGTGTATAAAGACAAAGAGGAAATTACTTTTACAAGTCTAGAATTGAAAATATTGCATTTATTGTTTCTTAATATTAATAAGGTAGTAACACGAAATGATATTATTGATAAAATATGGGAATGGACGGGAAACGATGTTAATGATAATACCATTACGGTATATCTAAAAAGAATTAGAGAAAAATTAGATACAGATATGATAAAAACAATAAAAGGAATTGGGTATCGTATTGATGGCGATTAAAGAAGGGAGAGAAGATGAAGAATAAAATAGAATTAAAAAAGATTTTACTAATTAGTATCGTCATTATTGTTAGCTTTTTGCTTCTTTTTGCCATAGTACATCAAATACAGTATCAAACCTACACAAAACAGTTTAATGAAAAGTTAAATAGTATTATTGTAAAATTACAAGAAAAATACCCTAATTTAACTCCTAATGAAATAATGAAAGTTTTAAATGATGATGAAAAAGTAGAAGCCGATTTATTAAGACAATATGGAATAGATTTAAAACAGGATGCCATTCTTTTAAAAAACGATGAAGCCTTTCAAAGATTTTTAGTACTAGACCTTATATTATTAGGATGCTTTAGCATTTCGTTGTTTACCCTTTTCATGGTATATCATCGTAAAAAAGACAAAAAGTTAGTAGAGATCACCAATTATATAGAGCAAATTAATCAAGGAAATTATAGCTTAGATATTGATGACAATACAGAAGATGAATTATCTATTTTGAAAAATGAAATTTATAAAACAACAATCATGCTAAAAGAGGTAGCAGAAAATGCTAGAAATCAAGAACTTAGCTTAAAGAATTCTTTAGAAGATATTTCTCACCAGTTAAAAACACCTCTTACATCTATTATGATAATGCTAGATAATATGATAGATAACCCTGAAATGGATAAACAAACAAGAGAAGAATTTATTAAAGATTGCAAAAAAGAAATTACCAATATTCATTTCTTAGTGCAAGCACTCTTGAAATTATCCAAATTTGATGCGAATACTATTCAATATCATAATCAAACTGTTTTAGTAAAAGAATTGATACAAGATGCAAAGAATAAAGTGTCCGTTTTGTGTGATTTGAAAAATGTAGATATTCAAGTAGAAGGAAATGATGTAGATACCATTTACTGTGATGATAAATGGCAAGTAGAAGCAATAACAAATTTATTAAAAAATGCTGTAGAATATTCTGAAAATGCAGGTAAAATAGAAGTAAGTTATGTACAGAATAAGTTATATACACAAATACAAATTAGAGATTATGGAAAGGGAATTGATAGTAGTGACTTACCATATATTTTTGAAAGATTTTATAAAGGTTCCAACTCTTCTAAAGATAGTGTTGGAATTGGATTAGCACTTGCCAAAAGCATTATTGAAAAAAATAATGGCAGTGTTTTTGTAGAAAGCAAATTAGGAGAGGGAACCACCTTTACTATTCAATATTTTAAGTTTTAAGTAGTTCTAAATAAGAACTACTTTTCTTTTTTATAATACATCTTAAAGTAATAAAATATCACTATGAATCTATGAAATATCATTGACAATTAATACATATATTGTTAAGATATATACGAATAACATATTTGGAAATATATAATTAAAAATGTTGTATAAGATTAGCCAAAAATGTAAAAACTATACATAAGAATAAAAAGAAGGAGTAAACGAAGGAATGAAAAAGATAAACCAAAAATTAGGAAATAGCAATGGAATAACCCTTGTTGCCTTAGTAGTAACCATTGTTGTGGATTTGGTTTCTTATGACAAGAATAGAAAATATAGTAATTTAGTGGTTTTCAGCCTATAATTTATATAGATTTATAATGGAATTGTTATTGTAAAAGATAATAATTCTATTTTTTATTATATCTAAGAGATAAATTTAACAATAATTATAAAAAGTATTTTAAAACTTCGGAAAAAATGATATTATATGTTAAGAAGATATCAACAAATATATAGAAATGAAAACGAATTGATAAACAGGAGGCAAAAATATTGGAAACAATGAATAATGAAATAATAGAAATTAATCAAAATTCAATTAAAGATAAAATTTATATAGTTCGAAATCAAAAAGTAATGATTGATAGTGACTTAGCGGAGATTTATGGATATACAACAAAAGCATTTAATCAACAAGTAAAAAATAATATTGAAAAATTTGAAGAAGATTTCCGATTTCAATTAACGGACGATGAAGTTTCAAAAATATTGAGGTCAAAAAATTTGACCTCGATGCAAACAAAAGGAAAAAGGGGCGGAAGAACTTATAATCCATACGTTTTCACAGAACAAGGCATATATATGCTAATGACTGTACTTAAGGGAGAACTGGCAACTCGTCAAAGCAAAGCACTTATTAGAATATTTAAAGAAATGAAGGATTATTTAATCGAAGCAGAAGGACTTATTGGACAGAAGGAATTATTAAGACTTTCTCTACAAACTACAGAGAATACTAGAGCTATCAAGAAGATAGAAGATGAAATGGCAACCAAAAAAGATTTAATTAGAGTTATGAAAAACTTTATTGATACTAATATGTTTAAGGAATTTTTAATTCTTAATGGACAAACAGTAGAGGCGGATATAGCATATGCAAAAATTTATAGCTTAGCAAAAGAAAATATATATGTTATAGATAATTATATTGGATTAAAAACATTAGCATTACTAAAGAATGTACGAAAGAATGTTAAAATAACTATTTTTAGTGATAACATTGGAAATACTTTACACAAATTAGAATATAAAGATTTTATTAAAGAATATCCAAATATAGATATATCCTTCAAAATAACAGATAACATATATCATGATAGGTATATAATAATAGATTACAAGTCAAAATCTGAACGAATATATCATTGTGGGGCATCTTCTAAGGATGCTGGTAAACGAATTACTACTATAGCTGAAGTAAAAGATGCTAAAATGTATTATCCGATGATTGATGCATTACTTACAAATAAGAATTTGGATTTAAAATAAAGAAAATAAAAAATGCTTTAGATTTAGAAATAAGTCTAAGGCTTATTTTATGGAATTTTTTGTCTACATTAATAAAAGGTAAAGTTACTTAAATAACAAAAGAAGAACGCCTAAAACTAAAAATAAAGGCAAGTAAAAGGAAGAATATTCTAACAGAGAGTATGCTAAACCATATGCAAATGTGGAGTTTGCATATAGAAAATCAGCTACTAGAGTAGATAACTACTTTAGGCAAAGGGGTGTGGGGTGTCCCTGCCACACTAACACTTTTTGAAGCGATAAGCGAAAAAAGTGTTGTAGTGTGTTACAATACCCAGCTAAAAAGCAAAAATTTTTATTGGCTTATGGTATTTATTCCAGAGCCGAGCAAGGAGGTTATGTGAAATGAGTTATGCAATAATTAGAAACACAAAATACAAAAGAGAAAATCTAAAAGGAATATTTAGACACAATGAAAGAAAAAATAAGAATTATTCAAATGATAATATAGATAAAGAAAAATCATATTTGAATTATTCAATAAAACAACCAAGATATAGTTACGAAAAAGAATTTGATAGAATAAGAGAAGAATATAATTTAAAAGGGCAAATAAAAACAGTAAGTAATATAGCTTGTGAATATATAATTACATCTGATAAGTAATTTTTTGAAACAATAGGCGAAGAAGAAACAAAACGATATTTTGAAACTGCATATCAATTTGTAACTGAATATAAGAATTTAGGTGAACAATATATAATGTCTGCAAAAGTGCATATGGACGAGGAAACTCCACATATGCACTTGATTTTTTTGCCTGTTGTTC
>CAPXSA010000009.1 GCA_948735595.1 uncultured Clostridia bacterium
GTAGTAGCAAGATTAGGAACAAATGGAACAGTAAAATATTATTATAAATCTACATCAGCCGATGATAGTACTTATACAGAAATAACAAATATAGATGAAATAACAGGAGCAACACAAAGCACAGGAATAACAGCCGGAGAAAGTTATACGATAAAAGTAGTAGCTAAAAATGATGTAGGAGAAGTAGAATTAGCAAAAGAAATAACTGCAACAAAAATACCAGTAGAAAGTATAACATTAAATAAAACAGAAGAAACAGTAGCAGTAGGAAAAACAGTAGCTTTAACAGCAACTATAAAACCTGATGATGCAACAAACAAAAATATAACATGGGAAAGCAGTAATACAAGTATAGCAACAGTAAGTGATAATGGACTTGTAACAGGAAAAACAGTAGGAACAGCAACTATCACAGTAAAATCAACAGATGGAAGTGAAAAATCAGCTACTTGTATAGTAACAGTAAAAAGTGTTAGTTTAAACAAAACAACTACAACAATAGAAAAGGGAAAAACAGAAACATTAGTAGCAACTGTCCTTCCAACTAATGCAACGAATAAAAATGTAACATGGAGTAGTAGTAATACCAGTATAGCTACAGTAAGTAGTACTGGAGTAGTAAGTGGTATAGCAAATGGAACTGCAACAATCACAGTTTCAACAACAGATACAAATAAAGCAACAGCAAGTTGTAAGGTGACAGTAAAAGAATTCACAGTAGCAGATATAGTAGGTCAAACGCAAACGAGTAACAGAACTGTAAAAGATGAATATGGCAATGAAGTAGTAGTGCCGGGAGGATTTAAAGTAGTAGCAAATGGAACGAGTGATGTAACATATTCCTATGCAAATGGAAAACCATGTGTACAAGATGGAATAGTAATTCAAGATGGAGAGGGAAACCAATTTGTATGGATACCAGTAGGAAATATTAAAAATAAAGACAATACAACAACTCTAATAACATTAGGTAGATATACTTTTATAAAAAATGATATACCAAGATTGCAACAGTTCGCAACCAGTTATTCAAGAATAATAACAATAGGAAGCTATTATCAAGAAAAAATAAGCGATGATGGAAATACAGCAGCCAAAAGCCTAAGTACATTTGTAAGTAAAACAATTAACAATGGAGGATATTATTTAGGAAGATATGAGGCAAGCAAAGGTGTAGATGGAAAAGTGAACTCTCAAGTGGGACAAATTCCATGGGTAGATATTACTCAACCAAATGCGGCAACAGAGGCAAGAAGAATGTATAGTAGTAGTTATGTAGATAGTGATTTGATTAATAGTTATAGTTGGGATACAGCAATAGTATTTATAGAAAAATATAGTGCATACAGTCAATATGCAGATAAGCCATCAGTCAATACAGCTAAAAAGAATACTGGAAGATCAGGAGATAAAGTTTGTAATATTTATGATATGGCTTCAAATTGTTATGAGTGGAGTACGGAGCATAGTCTTGAATTAAATAGTAACCAAATTTATCCTTGTGTTTATAGAGGAGGCGGTTATGGCTATCAAGGCGACACTACATCATTACGTATGCAAGGATACGGCGGGACGTCCTTCAAGTCGCCGAATGTTTCTTTCCGACCACTTTTATATTTGAAGTAACACTGCATGATGGTTAACGTAACAACAAAAAGAGAATTTTCTAAAAGGTACTGATACCCGGACAGAATTAGTAGAAGGTAATAAAATAGAGGGACTGGAGAGGGAAAATGCAGTCTAATAGAGTAGAAAAACATGCGAAAATTCGCATGTTTTTTGAAAAAGGGTATGACGAAAAAACGGAAAATTTTTTCTGAAAAATTTGCCAAAATTGTCAGATATCGTACAGGACGAAGTCAAATTTTAAAGTGAAATTTACGGTATTGTAATAGCAAAGATTGAAAATAGTAAGACCAAGATTGAAATATGAAAGAAGCCTTATAGGAGGACCATTGCTAGATTTTCTGATATCTCGAATTTTAAGATGACACCTAGATTTGTTTCTAGAATAATCAACACCAAGAATGGTAAGCCAAACAAGAGCAATACACATAACGGTAAAAAGAGAAATGAAATGCTCAATTTTTTGAGTATTAGTAGATTCAAGTCTAAAACCGTTAGACTTTTGAGACTTAAAAATACATTCAATAGAGCCAAAACGATAGGAATAGTTTTTGGTAGCTAGGTGAGGGTCATCATTAGTAATTAAATACCAAACGTTAGTATTAGGATGATTAGAATAAGTAAGAACGACAATGTTAGTTTTAAATAATTTTTTAATAAAAAAACATGTGATTAAAGGAAATGAGGACATACTTACCAACGTGTTTGACGCAAAATCTAGAGATAATGTGTTGAATAAAGGCTTCGAAAAAAGAGTAAGCGACGAAAGAAAAAGAATTGAAGAATCGTCTGAAACGACGTTCAATAGAAGAGAGATAAACTAAGGAAAAGTCATCTTTGAGTTTACGAGAAATATCAGAAGTAACAACAGATTCAGCACAGATTATACCAGTAATAATGAAAGAGATAAGTTTGAGATGAGGTTTAGATTATGTATTGGTTTTACAAGAAAATTACACAAGAAGGGGTGCTTTTTTGCAATATATGGTAAAAGGCATGAGAATTGGATATAAGAAAAAGAAGGTTCTAGACAAGGTACATGTCTTGGAACCTTCTTTTTAAAAAGTGTCCGGTTATGAGATAGTAAAAAATCAAAAAAGCTATATCACTTTTTCTTATGAATTTGTCAATGCCTTATTTTATCCTTGGATAAGGCTTTACTTCATCTGTAAGTCCTAAAAGATAATCAGTACTAGTATTTAAAATTAAAGCGATTTTTTTCAAAGTTTCAATAGGAATATTAATTTTACCCAATTCATATTTACTATAATTAGTTTGACTAATATTTAACTGTTCTGCCATTTCAACTTGCTTTATTTCTTTATCTTCTCTTAAATCCTTAATTCTTAACATATTATTTCTCATTCCTTTCAATTCTATATGTATTATAAAAAAGTTATGACATGACTATTGACAGATAGTTATAATTTGACTATAATATTTTTAGTCACGAAGTGACTATGAAGTGGATAAAAAATTAAAAAACATATATGTAATTAGACATATTACTTAGAGTGAAAGGAAAAGGGAATGAAAAAAACAAAAGAACAAAGTTTTAAAGTAAAAAGGCAAGAAAAATTGGAAAGAATGCAAGGAATAACATTAGTTGCTTTAGTGGTAACAATAGTCGTATTGCTCATTTCTGCAGGTATAACACTAGTGTATGCGGTAGGAGACAACAGTGTATTTAAGCAAGCTTTAGAAGCTAAGTTAGAATACCAAATAGCACAGGCAAGAGAAAAGATAGAGATAACATTTGGACATGCTCAAATATTAAAACATACAGAACCGAAATACAATCAAGATGACTATTTAGATAATTTAATGAAAAATGAGATTTCAAATATAAAAATCGAAGATGACATTGTAATTGTAGATGGTTTTGCTTTTGAAATTGATAGAAGTGTTCCAAAGATAGGACAATATTTAGGAAAAGAAGAAGATTTGATATTTCCAGAAATAACGGCAACAGTAACCTTAGCTACAGATAATAAAACAGCAACAATCAATATAACCGCGTTAGAAGAAAAGAATGGAATTAATAAAATAGAAATATGGCAATTAGGAGAAAAAATAAAAGAATATATATATGACCAAGCAAACCAAGAAACAACAGAAATATATACAGCAATGCAAAATGGAACATATACAATAAAAGCATATGGAAATTTATGGGCAAGTAAAAGAGTAGAAGTAGATGGAATTGTACCATCAGTAAAATTTGAGCCAAATGGAAGTGAAGAATGGAAAAAAATACATTCAACAACAGTAACAATAGAAGAAACAAAAGATAAAATAATAAATGCAAAATATTATTGGAGCAACAGTATAATGGTACCAGATGATGATGCCTTTAAGCAGACATTTAATAGTGGAAATACAATAATAGAAAATGGAAACATTTTAACAGGAACATATTACCTATGGACAATGTTAACAACACAATCAGGAGAAAAAGTGAAATGGAGGAGTGAAGGATTTAATTTCGATAATGATCATAATGGAGGAAGATTCGGATGGAGTGCAGAAACGCTAAATAGTATTAAATTGTGGGCTACATCTGATGACAAGGAATCAGGACCTGATTATGCTGAGTTTTATGTTGATGGAAATCGAATTGCTAAGGTTGAATTTTTACTAGGACGTGCAGAATTTACAAGTAATGAAATTTCTAGTGGATATCATGAAATAAAAGTTGTTTTTCATGACAAAGTTGGGAATACATCATCAGGTACACTTAATGCACGAACAAAACTTTACGGATGGAAAAAATGCAAAGCAAATGTTGACTATACTTATGAAGAAAGATCAGAAGAATGGTCAGGTTATGTAAATGGTGTGAGGGGAGATGAAATGGGACCAAACAAAAACGTGAGCCTCACAGTTGGGTCAGGATACACATTCAATAAGAATTCTGGCAATTTTGAACTGAGCCAAAATACACGTAATATTACTTTCGATAGAAGTTCATTGCCAATAGATGCGTCTGGATTCGTTAGGTTCGAAGGAGGAGAGGGAATAGGTTATACTGGAACATCGAAAAGTATAGTTGAAATTAAAGAACTCCAACGCGAATTAGGATATTATAGTCGGAAAGGTGAAAGTTGGTGGTTTGCGACGTTATTCAGAGAGTATTCCTTCATATAGTAAGGGAGAAGAAATAAGTACAGTGTTGTCTAGCGAAAGAAATAAATATCCAGATAACAATATATCAGAGGACGGCAATTGGTATGTTTATAAAGGAATAGAATAAAAGCATATAAAACAAAATGAACAAGAGATATTAAAGAAAGGGAAAGCGAAAGATGAAGAAAAAAGAAGTACGGTATTACACTTGTGGCATTAGTAGTAACAATTGTTATATTGCTTATTTTAGCAGGAATTACACTAGCTTATGTAGTGGGAGATAATAGCATATTTAAGCAAACTCAAGAGGCTAAAGTACAAACAGAAATATCAAAAATAGAAGAAAGAGCACAAACAATCTACTCGGAAAAATTAATGGAAACAGCAAGTACTACATTAAGTGCTAAAGTAGAAACAAGTACAGTAATAGAACTGTTAATATCTGAAGGATATTCAATCAAGAAAAGGGCTGTATCAGCAGGAGATATAACAGGAATTAGTTTAGATAAAGAAAACATCATAATGGGGAAAAATAAGACAACAGAAATAAAAGTAATTTATGAAGGAGTAGATGATTTATTTGTATATTATGTAGAAATTCAAGAGAAATACTATCAAATGCATAGTAATAAAGGCTTTATCACTATAGATAGAAAACCTTCCAATTTAACAAAAGTAGATTTTGAAGTAGAAGGCGGAGAAGAAAGTACAGCTACATTAACAGTAGAAAGTAGTGATGAAAGTGTAGCAACAGCAACTTTAAAAGTTGGAAATAATAATATAATAGAAATAACATCTTATGAAGTCGAAAGAGATGCATCAATAACAGTAACTTGTGGAATATTAGAAGCAAAAATATGTAAAGTAAAAGTAGTAGAACCAGTACTAGCAACAAAAATCACTTTAGACAAACCGAATGGAGCTGTAACAGGTGGTTTATCTTATACAGAAAGTTTACAATTAACAGCGACATTAGAACCAGACAATGTAACCGAAAGAGAAGTAACATGGACAAGTAGTAATCCAGAATTAGCAACAGTAGATAGTAATGGATTAATCAAAGCCAGTGCAAAAGGCGGAAATGTAGTTATTACTGCAACAACAAAAGATGGTTCTAATAAATCTGCCAAATGTAATGTAATAGTAGAAATATTTGGAGAAGTAGATGAAAGTACAAGAGATTATACAGATAGTACTTATACAGGAATAAATAAAACCATAAAAGTTCCGGGAGGTTATGCTGTTGGAACTAGTGAGAATGTAAGCAAAATAGAAAATGGATTTGTTATTCAAGACAATGTAGGAAACCAATTTGTATGGGTACCAGTAGATAATCCAAATGAAATGTTTGAAACAATAAATGGACAAAATATAGGAATTTTATATGACTTTAATGGGACAAATTCAACAAGGCGAGAGTATTCAGCGGGTGGTAATAGAGAGCCAGCCATTGTAAAATTTTGGGATGGAAAAGATGCAATAGAAGATGCAAGTTATTTTAAGGAGATTATTAGTAGCACTATGACGGGGGTGCAATTTAAGGAACAATTACAAAGTGAATTTAATAACATGAAAACAAGCGTGGAAGTGAATAAGGGATTTTATATAGGAAGATATGAAACAGGAGATTTAAGTAAAACGCAAGCAACGTCCAAAAGAAATAACAGTGATATAGGAAACCAAAATTGGTATGTACAATATCAAAAGTGTAAAACAATAGCAAATGGAACAAAAGCAACAAGTAGTATGATATGGGGGTGTCAATGGGATGCGACCTTAAGATGGTTTCAAAAGTCCAAAAATGCAGAGGTTGCTAGATTTCCAACAGACAGCACAGGAAAAGGAAATTATGCAGGAACACAAGGAAGTATAAATAAAGCTATTCCAACTGGTTCGAATATAACTTATCAAGTAAATAACATTTATGATATGGGTGGAAATGTATGGGAATTTACCTTTGAGGCAGTGTTAGATAATGTTCGTGTTAATAGACGGAGGAAAATATTCCAATTCTGCGTCTGAGTATCCAGCAAAATGTAGGGATACGACGCGCTCAGGAATTGCCTATGAAACTTTGGGATCTCGCTCACTACTAATCATATAAAGTGACGCAAGAATTAAGATTTCTATTCAAAAAAATTTATTTGAGAAATATGAGAAGCCTCACAAAAGTCAAACGATTTCTGTGATGTTTTTCTCATACAACTAGGATTTAATTTTATATTCCTTATAATTTTCCTCCAACAAAGGAAAATTGCAAGTTCTTGCTAAAATTCTATCATTCAAAGTTTGATTTTTATACCTTAATTGAAATTGTTTTACTTTACTAAGTAAAACTTTTTTCTTTTTATTAATATAGGTCAATTGGTCTTGCAACAAGTTCTTATAAGCAACATCAGTTACAGTAGGCAAAACTTCTGTTAAACATTCTAAAGGTGTAGGAATCATATTATTGATATTTACAATACCTAATTTTCCATCGTCTATTTTAAAAATGTCAATAGCATTATTGCTAAGTTTTAAATGTTTTTCTTTTGGACTAGATAATGGTGCAAAATAATGAATGCCATTATATGTATATACAATTCCAATGTATGGTCTAGTAGAATTTTTATTATATGGAACCTTAGGGTCAAATTGTCTTAAAAAATTAACGTAATTAGTATCAATGTAGTACATTTTAATATTCATAATGATAAACCTCCTATAAAAAACAAAGGAACAACTAATAAAATAGTTGCCCCTATACTTTTTCAACTCCCACTATGGCTTGGGTACTCCGACTTTTTCAACTTCCTACTATGGCAAGAAATTCCGACTTTTTCAATTCCCACTATGGCTTGGGTACTCCGACTTTTTCTATATTTATTATATACACAACTTAACAAAAAGTCAAGCAAATATAATAAATATATAGGATAGTATATGCAGAATATAAAAAAATACTTAGAAACTATTTCTTTTTTTTCTACTTTTATATATAATGTAAAGAACAAAAACAAAATCATGGAGGTAAACATGAATTTAGCTAATAAACTAACTATATTAAGAATTCTATTAGTTCCAGTTATGGTCATCATTCCATTTTTTAATATCCAAGGAGAAGTATTAGGCATACCAATTACATACTTAATTGTAGATATTATTTTTATTATAGCAGCTATTACAGACAAATTAGATGGATATATTGCAAGGTCTAGAGATCAAATTACTACATTTGGAAAATTTTTAGACCCAATAGCTGATAAAATAGTGGTAATAACAGCTATGGTAATGTTAGTAGAATTAGGGCATTTACCAGCATGGATTCCAATTATTGTTATCTTTAGAGAATTTATTGTATCAGGCTATCGTTTAGTAGCAGTAGAAAAAAGTGGAAATGTAATTGCTGCAAATATTTGGGGAAAACTAAAAACAGTAACACAAATGATTGCTTTGATTTTTGCATTTCTGGATCCGAACCCTTATGGTGCGATTTTTGGTGGTGACTTAACAGGGTATGAATTTGTAATTAACTTAGTAGTTACTTTAATTATGAGTGTGTCAGTAGTAGCAACTATATTCTCGGGATGGGAATATGTAAAAGGTGGCAAAGACCTATTCAAAGATTCTATGTAAAAGCAGATGACTAGCAATTTAAGGTGTAGATAATGTGCGAACTTAGTTTAAAAGGGAATATCTAAGAAGGAGAAGTCATGGAATTAGAACAAGCGAAAAAAAGAGCAGAGGAATTAAAACCTTTGTTAAAATATTATACACAAAAATACTTTGATGATGAGCAAGTAGTTAGCGATTATGAATATGATATGCTCATGAGAGAACTAAAACAAATTGAAAAAGAATATCCAGAATTAATTACCAAAGATTCACCAACTCAAAAAGTGGGAGCAAGTATCAAAAAAGGCTTTGAAAAGGTAACACATGAAGTGCCTTTACAAAGCCTTCAAGACGTATTTTCTTTTGAAGAGGTAGAAGAATTTGAAGAAAAGATGGAAAAAATAGCTGCTGAAAATGGCAAGACAATGGAATATGTAGTAGAAACCAAAATCGATGGATTATCTTCAAGCATTGAATATCGTAATGGAAAGCTATATAGAGGTGCGACTCGTGGAGATGGATTAGTAGGAGAAGATGTAACACACAATATTGAAACTATTAGAACAGTTCCAAAAGAATTAAAAGAGCCAATTTCTATTACCGTTCGAGGAGAAGTATTTATTGGCAAAACAGACTTTGATAAAATGAATGAAGAAAGACTGTTAGAAGAACGAGAGCAGTTTGCTAATGCACGTAATGCAGCGGCAGGTTCTTTAAGACAATTAGATAGTAAGATTACAGCGAGTCGCCCTTTAGATATCTTTGTTTTTAATGTACAAAAATCGGATGACATAGATTTTATAACACATCAAGAAAGTCTATTATATCTTGAAAAACTAGGATTTCACGTAAACCCTGTTAAGATTCTATGTAAAACAAGACAAGAAGTAAGACAAGCCATTGAAAAAATTGGCCAAATGCGTGATGGGTTAGATTTTGGAATTGATGGAGCAGTTGTAAAAGTAAATGACTTAGAATTAAGAGAAAAAATAGGGAGTACTTACAAAACACCAAAATGGGCAGTAGCCTATAAATATCCACCTGAGAAAAAAGAAACGTTATTAAAAGATATTGTATGCCAAGTAGGAAGAACAGGTGCTATTACACCTATGGCCATTTTAGAGCCAGTATATGTAGCAGGTTCTAAAATTTCTAAAACAACACTTCATAATGAAGATTATATAAAAGAAAATGATATTCGTATAGGGGACAGAGTGGTTATTCAAAAGGCAGGAGATGTTATACCTGAAGTAGTAGGGGTGAATTTAGAAAAACGTGATGGTACAGAAACTATTTTTGAAATGCCAAGAATATGTCCAGTGTGTGGGGCAGAAGCTGTCCGTGAAGAAGGAGAAGCAGTAGTACGTTGCATTGGAATTGAATGTCCAGCTAAACTATATAGAAGTATCATTCACTTTGCTTCTAAAGATGCAATGGATATTGATGGTTTAGGAGAGTCCATTATAGCGGAATTGATAGAAAGAGGGCTTATTCATAATATTGCAGATATCTATCATTTAACTTTTGAAGACGTAGCGTGCTTAAAAAAGAATGGTAAAAAATTTGCACAAAATTTAATAGATGCTATTGAAGAAAGCAAACACAGAGAATTATACCGTTTGATTAATTCATTAGGAATTCGCCATGTAGGAGTCAAACTAGCAAAGACATTAACAAAATATTATAGGACAATGGAACAATTTATGAATTCTTCTTATGAAGAGTTAAGATTAATAGATGATATAGGAGAAATTACAGCACAAACTATTTATGAATTTTTTAGACAAGAGCAGACAATAGATTTAATTTCAAAATTAAAAGAAGCGGGATTAAATATGGAAGTTGCAGAAGATAAGTCAAGCGATAATCGATTTGAAGGCAAAACTTTTGTATTAACTGGTTCTTTGGAACATTATTCAAGAGATAAAGCAAGTGAGATTATTGAAAAATTTGGTGGCAAGACATCTTCTTCTGTTTCTAAAAAAACAGATTATGTACTAGCAGGTGAAGAGGCAGGAAGTAAACTAAAAAAAGCGCAAGAACTAGGAGTGACCATTATTAGTGAAGAAGAATTTATGCAGATGATAAACTAATATGAGATAGGATATGAAATAGTAAAAAATAAAAGGAGCAATATGGAAGAATATACTTTTGAAAAAATGTGGTTAGACTTAAAAAATGGTTATCAAATTTATTATACATATGTAGGAAATCGATATGTATTATTTAAGACAGCAGAAAATTGTTATACACAAAAGCTATTAACGGAGAACAAAAAAAGTCCACATCCAAGGCAATTAATGTTAACATTAAAAAGAGTAAAGGAAATGTTTCCACACATGGAAGAAATTGAATACAAGGTAGGAATGAATGACGAATTCAACTGAAGGAAAGTAAAAATTAGCATAAATAATATGTGGGAAAAATAAAAGATAAAAATAGACAAAAGAAGCACCAATTTGATATGATGATTTTGACAGAAAACATAGCCATATCAAGGAGGTACTTCTTTATGATTAATAGAATAATACAAACTATCA
>CAPXSA010000010.1 GCA_948735595.1 uncultured Clostridia bacterium
AAGAAACAAAACGATATTTTGAAACTGCATATCAATTTGTAACTGAATATAAGAATTTAGGTGAACAATATATAATGTCTGCAAAAGTGCATATGGACGAGGAAACTCCACATATGCACTTGATTTTTTTGCCTGTTGTTCATACAAAAGATAAAAAAGGAAATGATATTGAAAAATTAGCTTGTAGTGAATTTTGGAAAGCAAAAGATAGTTATAGACAATTACAAGATGACTTTTACAAATATATGACTTCACACAATTTTGAATTAGAAAGAGGTGCTCCAAAAGAAGAAACAGGAAGAACACACATTGATTTAAAAGAATATAAAGAAATAACTAACTTTGACAAAACAAAAGAGAAATTGCAAAATATGAAATTAGAATTGCCAAATGTTCCAGAAATTGCTGACATTAATATAAATAGATTATCGAAGAAAAGAGATGAAAAGATATTAGAAGAAATTATAAAGCCTAAAGATGACTTGATAAATGAATTATACCAAGGTAAATTGGTGATGCACCAAGAATTGCTAAGGCAAGCTAAAATGGTAGAAAAAGCTGAAAAGTACCAAAAAGAGAGAAATAAAATAATGGCTGATAATGAAGATTTGCATAGAGAAGTAGAGAATATAAAAGCCGAATATAAAGAAAAAGAATTTGATATGGAATGGAAGTATAAAAGCAAAATCAAAAGTTTAGAAGAAGAAAATAGCCATTTGTATAAAGTAGTAGACAAATTTAGAGAAACAATTGAAAAATTTATAAAATGGATATGCGAAAGATTCGATATGGGGGCAGAAGATAATTTGATTAGAGATTTTCAAAAGGAAACAAATATTTATTTAGATGCTGAAAAGCAGATAGAACATGAAAAAAGAAAAGAAGAATTAGAAATGGAAAGATAAGGAATAAGCCAACTTGCTTAATCCTTGTTATTTCATATGTCTTAGTACAAATTCACAAGCAGAATTTTAGGAAAAATAATAATATTACAGAAATATTACGATAATATTATTTTTTTGTAACAAAGACAGCTTTGGCTATTAGGCTTGTTGTAAAAAATAAAATATTATGATATAAATTATATAAGTGTAATAAAGAAAGGAACTGATATAGATGGGATGGTATGGAAGTTGGAACATAAAATATAATGGAGCTAACAACGAAAGATTTGTTAAATTGGCAAAGTTATTAATTCCAAATTACATAGAGAGATTTGAAGAAAATAAAGAAAAAAATAGATTAGAATGTACGAGAGATTTGAGCTGGTATTATGCAGATACTGATATTGCCAAAATAATGGAATATCTTGATGAAAGTGACTCTTTAGATGTAACAATATATGGAGAAACTAGACCTTATTTTATTGATGAAGATGGTGAAGAACAAGAATTAGAGTGTGAAGAAGAAGTTTTTAGAAAAGAGAATGGGAAGGTTATACTAGATAATAAACAGCCTGATGAAGATAGATATAGTTGGGATGGCTTGGGGATTTATGACTATTTAGCAGATTTAGAAGATATCGAAACATACATTCCTTTTATAACACGAGAGATTGGACCAGATGATGAAATTATGCCTATTGCACAAGCTATTTTATATGATGTTTTTTCTGAATTAGAAAATGCAAGTTCTAAACCACTAGCTAGTAAAGCAAGAGAGATGAAAGCTAAATTTGTTGATGTAGAGACTACAAAATCGTTTTTTCAAGAAATGTATGAGCAACAGAAAGATGTAATAGAACAACAAAAAGCACAAGAAGAACAAAAGGAAATGGAAGGAGTACCTTCATTTTTAGCTAATATGAGCAAAAATGATATAAGAAATTTAGGTGGAATACAACAATTAACAAAGTTAGTTGCAACACTAGGAGAAAATAAAGCTAGAGAAGCCTTACAAATTTTAGGATATGATGTAGGACCAGCTAAGTTAAGTGATAAAAAAGTAGAGCCTGCGACAGTAATAGAACAAGTTAATGATGAAACCCATCCTTTAAGTGAAACGGTAAAAATGGAGCAAGAAAATGCTAGCAAATTATATCAAGAAACAATACAGAAAAGTAAAGATGGCGTTTTGACAGTAGATGACTTGAAAAGAGAGTATGATTATGTATTTGATAGAGATAGTGGTATTGTTACTGCTAGAAAAGTACAAAAGAGACAAGTTCCTTATACATTGCATTTGCCAGATGGAACAACTATACAAAAAACAAAAGAAGAAACTGGTAGAGTAGCGGATCATATATTCTTTATAGACAAAAATGGAATTGTAACTCTTATTCCAGAGTTAAGCTATCAAGCAGAAGGAGATGTTTTTACAGGGCCTTATCACTCTTCGGATTCTAGCAGTTATGTTTCAAGTCGAAAAGGAAGTCGCACATTTGATGTTAGCGAATGGGGATTTGAAGGAGTGAATGATGAAGGACAGGTAGGAAGATTTGATAAACATTATAGATATGTTGCATTGCTTGATAGCCAGAAACTTGTTAAAGTATTTGAATCTGAACATTATATTGATAAGCCATGGGGAGATTTATATCATAGAAATAAAGACGAAAATGGAAAACAATGTATAAGATTGGTGGATTTAGCAGGGAATGTTCACTCAATAAAAGAAGGTGGAAAGGTTGGCGAAAAGGGATTAAAGGAAAAGACATTTGGACCTAGAGGGGATTATCAATTAAAAGTTGTTTATAAAGATAATGAACCAGTATATGCCTTGTTTATGGGAGGATATGGCAATGAGCCATATGAATTTTGTACTGCTGAAGAATTAAGACAATGTTACGAAAGAGAAACAGGGTCACTAGTAGGGTATGGAATATCTTATGGAGATGATGATTGTTTTTCACATATGGAAGATATCATTGAACATTTTAATGAAACATTTATGCAGGGCAATTTTGTACCACAAATGGATAAGACAAAAGGGAAAAAGCCAACTAAAACAGTTACTGAATTGGCTGAGGAATTAAAAACTCTCGAACAGCAAGAACAAAAAGCAAAAGAACTGTTAGACCAATACCAACAAGTACCACAGCAAGAGGAGAAAGAGGTCTAAATTTAGGAGGAGAATTATGAGAGATAAGAATGTCCAAGAAAAAAGTTTAGTTCCAGTTAATAATAGCATATTTTCGAAAATTAAAAATTTTTTTATGAAACTTTTTAAGAGAGAAGAATTTCAACAATATGTTGAGAAAAACAATAATGAAGTTGAAGAAAATATTTCAAATCCTATATTAAGCAACTTTAAAGATGAAATAAAAATAGAAGAAAAAAAGCCTAATATAAAATTGTTAAAAATGAAGAATGACTTAATGTTTGAGAAGATAATAGAAGAAGATTTATGCGAACAAGAATTAACTGAGTTAAGAGAACTTTTAACAAAAGAAATAGAACAAAGAAATGTTTCTATAAACAATTACAAAAATAAAATTCTAAATATAAGAAAAAAATTAGCATAAGGTAATTGCCTTATGCTAATTTTTAAAAGTAACAAGTGCATTCTTAATGCTAACAACATATGTAAATTATATAAGATATTGAATATAATTTTTATTATTTACTTTTTAAAATCCACCCATAAACCTCATCTTCAGTAAGTTCTCCATGTTTTAATTTAATGATTTTTTCTTTAGCTTGTTTTTTCCAAGCTTCAAAATCTTTTTTTAGTTTTTTATCATTCTTGTTTTTATTAACCATACCAAATTTTTGCTGATATGTTTTTCTATATTCTGCATAAGCTGATTTTTCTTGTAATCTCTTGTTATAGGCAAGGATAGCTCCTTGTTCACGACAAGTCTTTCCATTTTCTTTTAGATAATCGCAGTAAATCTCATCAAGTCTTGAATTAGGTATAAAATACATACCACAATTTTGGCATTTCTTAATAGGGTAGTTAGGTGTTTTAGATAATTCCTCTAATATAGCATAGCAAATACTGGATATATCATTGCTTTTATGAGTATTTACCATAGAAATAAGCATTGTTTTATCTTTTAAGCTAGTAAGTAAGTCATTTTCGGAAATAGCCTTAAGTTCTTCATACTTATTAGAATAATTATCTGGTATAACATAATTATTTTTTATGTACGAATATAATTTTCCTTTTCTTTTTATAAGATATACTGCATATCTTTGAGAATATGTAAATTGCTTTAAATATTCGCTTTCATTAATATTGTATATGTAATTAACAGCATCTATTATATTTTCTTGAACATATATAAGTTGCTCTTTCAAGTTATAATATATTTTTTTAGTTTCTTTTAGATAGGTTTCGTCATCTCCATATCTTCCTTTTAGTTCAAAATGATAATCTTCATCTAAATCTTTTAATATTTCAAAACCATAAGCATAGAAGAAATCTTTATATGCAGTTTCGTAAGTAGATAAGTCAGCATTTAAAAATCTAAGTAATAATAGTCCTAGTTTATCTGCAAATGGAAAATATAATGTTGCTGGGTGTTTTAGACCGTTATCAGTGCATTCGGTTTCTTTCCAATATACATATCGTAATCTTTTATCATAATCAGTTTTAAAATCAGCTTTATAAAAGTATAAAGGTGTAGAATAGTATTCTTCTTTTTTCTCTTTATTAAACCAAATATAAAAATCATCAAAGTGTCTTATGTCTGGTAAATTTATATTCATATCAATACTTTCCTCCAGTTCTATAAAATTCAAGCAAAACAATTTATAAAAATATAAAAATTGTACTTGACATCTTATTTACATTATACTATAATAAGTATAACAATACAATACTTTTTGAAATAATTATTGTTCGAAATTGTAGACGGAAAATTCACTACAATTAAAATTAAGAAGAAATGGGGTGAGAAAAATAGAGAAAACAACTGAAATAACAAGACTTTTTTATGAAGAACATTTAAGACCAACAGACATTGCAAGAAAACTCGGTGTAGGTAAATCATATATAACAAAAATTATTCAAAAAGATAAGAGATATATAGAAGAAAAAGAATACCGAGTAAAACTTAGTAAAGAAAAGCATAAGGCTTGTAAAAGAAATTATATCAATAAAAAACGACAAGCAGACAAACAAGAATATCAAGCAATGCTAATACAGATAAATAGAGATAATGAATATTTATCTACTAAAAAGGAAATATCAGATTTAGAATTTGCAAAATGGAATCGTGGAATGTATAAATATGATAAAAATAGTAGCGATTTAGTTTTAAGAGATGAATATAATGTAGGATATAATGTTTGTAAAAGAGTAAGAAATGTGGTAAATCCAAGTTGTATAAGAGCAACAGTTTAATTGAAAAACAAGAAAAGAATTTAGCCAAAGGATATTAAGGCTATTTTTTTATGTTTAAAATAAGAGTTTTATAAGTATCTTGATGACTTGTAAAACTCTTTATTCTAACGCATATAACCATTAGTGCGAAATCAAAGATTTCGACAATGGTTTATTTTAGAAAGGGGAAATCAAGGAATGATTTTAGAAAGAAAATTCAAAAAGTATTTAGATTATTAAATAACAATAGGTAGATAAAATATAACTGAATATTTATCACTTATTGAAGATAAGGTAGGTGATGAGCAATATGAAAAATGAATACAAAATAAAAGAGGTATTTGATGAGAAATCAAAGTCAATAGAAGAAAAGTTACAAGAAATATTTATTTCATTTTTAATTGAGAAAATCAACAAATAGAGTTGATTTTCTCTAATATAGATTGTATAATTCAGTTATAAATTGGATAGGAGGAAACCTATTGTTATTGGAAAGAGAGGTTTTTATGATAACAATAGCAAATCCTGAAAAATATATAGCAGGATTATATGAAAGATTATCCAATGAAAATATTGAAGTTGGTAATGGCGAAGTAATAGTAACAAACGAAGATGAACAAGAAAGTGGAAGTATCAGCACACAAAAACTGTTTTTAAGAAACTTTTGTAAAGACAATAATATACAAGTATATGATGACTACACAGATGATGGAGTTTCTGGAGCGACATTCGACAGACCAGACTTTAATAGAATGATAAAGGACATTGAAAATAAGAAAATTAATTTAGTGATAGTAAAAGACTTATCTAGGTTTGGAAGATTATCAAGTAAAATATCGTACTATTTAGAAGAATTTTTTATTGAAAAAGGTGTAAGATTTATAGCAGTAACAGATGACATAGACACAGGGCATATTGAAACATCAGAAGAAATGGTACAATTTAAGGCGTTTTTCAATGAATGGTTTTTGCGAGATACATCAAGAAAAGTAAGAAATGGAAAGAAAACAAGAGCAAAAGAAGGAAAAGTAATGACAACATATCCTACTTATGGCTATAAAAAAGATCCACTAGACTATAATCATTATGTAATAGACCAAGATATTGCTCCGATAGTAAGAAGAATATTTATGTTAGCACGAAATGGAATGACGCCAACAGAAATAGGCAAAATACTAACAGATGAAAGAACTTTAGTACCATCAGAAATTGTAGGTAATACACATACAAGAAAAGATGAAATAAAACGAGGTTGGAACAGAAACACAGTAAAACGAATATTGCAAAATGTAACTTACTTGGGCTGGGTATCAAATGGAAACACGAAAAAGATAAACTATAAAAGTAAGAAAACAATGATAATGCCAAAAGAAGATAGAATAATCGTAAAAGATATGCACACACCAATAATTGATGAAGAAACTTTTAATATTGTTCAGGAACAAATAGAAAGCAGAACATCAACTAGAGTAAAAAGTTATGATTGGTTACTAAAAGGATTAGTTTGTTGCAAAGAATGTGGAAAGAAATTAAGTCTAGTACCACAAGAGCACCCAAACAAAACAACATTTTATTTAAGATGCAATACTTATGCTACTAATACACACTTGGGATTATGCACACCGCATAGCAATAATCTAGAAAAAGTAACAGACTTTGTAATCGAACAAATCAAGAAAAGATGTGGAGAGTTCTTAAATGAAGAAAAATATACTAAAATAGCAAATACATCAAAAGAAAAGATAATGAAAGATAAGTTTAATATCAAAAATGAAATTCTTATTTTAGAAAAGAAAGTTAAAGATATAAACAAGCGAATAGACAAGTTATACGAAGATAAATACAATGGGTTATTTGAAGATGAAGATTTTACAAGACTTTACTCAAAACAGATAGAAAGCAGAAAACAAGCAGAAGAAAGAATAAAGCAGTTACAAGAATTAGAAGAAAAAGAAGATAGCTCGATAGATATAAATAAACTTGTTAGCAATTTTGTTAATATGAAAGAAATAACAAGAACAATGCTTGTATCTTTAGTAGATAAGATAGAAATATCAGAAAGTAAAGAAATAACTATATATTATAAATTCAATATTTTAAATATGGAAAATGAAGATAAATTAAAAAATGTTGGCTAAATAAAAAAATAGTCATAACGGAATATTAGGACAATAGTGGTATTACTCATCTTAGCAGGAATAACCATAACATACGTCATGGGAGATAATAGTATATTTCAGCAAGCATTTGATGCCAAAACAAAAACAGAAATAGCAAAATTAAGAGAAAGAATAGAAGTAATTCAAGTAGATTGGTGGACAGATAAAAAAATAGATCCAACAGTAACATTAGATAACTTTTGGGAAAGACTAATAGATGATAAAATAATTGGAAGTAAAGATGATATAGAAGGTCCAGAAAAAGAAGGAGAAAACGATGTATATCTCTTAGATACAACAGAAGGGTATATAGTAGAAGTAATTGTAACTCCAGACGGAAATGTGATAATAGGAGAAATCGTAAAAGGAGATAGCTTACCACCAAAAGTACAAAGTATAAAAGTAATCAATAAAACAAGTAATAGTATAGAAGTAGAAGTAACAGTATCAAGACTAGAAGAAGGAAAACTAAGTTATTACTACAAAAAAGAAAGCGAAACAGAATATCATGAGTTAGCAGATAAGATAAAGGTAACAGACCAAACAGCAATATATGCAGGATTAGAACAAAATCAAATATATAACATCAAAGTAGTAGCAGAAAACAAAAAAGGAAAAGGCGAAAAAGTTATCAATGTACTAACAGGAGAACTAGAAACAGGAGTTATCAGTCAAAAAGGAGAAACCACTTGGACAAGTAACAAAGCAAGTATAGAGTTAGAAACAACGAATACTACTTTGACATTAAAGTATCAAGTTGGAGAAATAGATGATGATAAATGGTTACCATACAATGGGCCAATAGGAAACTTAAATCATGATGATACAGTATATGCCGTATTAACAGATGGAACCAATTATGGAGAAGTAGCAACAGTAGTCATAAGAGATGGAACAGCGCCAATTGTAACAGTAACCAAAGGAACAGTAACAACTAATAGTATAGGAGTAACAGTAGCAGCGATAGATAATGAGTGGGGAATGCCAACAAGTCCAAGTTATAGCTACTATATCAAGAAAAAGACAGATGCAAATTACCCAACAACAGCAGCTTATACAGGAACGCAAACAAGTTATACATTTACAGGATTAACACAAAATACAGATTATGATATAAAGGTGACAACAAAAGATAAGGCAGAAAATGAAGGAGAAGGCACCCTATTAAACATCAAAACAGGGACAGTAGGAGGAGCAAGCACAGATTTAGCAACAGGAAATATAACAGCAAGCAGTCCAACATGGAACAGTACAAGCCATACAGCAAGTGTAACATTAAGTACAACAACAGGATTACAAATTCAATGGCAAAAGAATGGAATTAATGGAACATGGGAGACAGTACCAACAGGGCAAAATAGTGTAGTTATATCAAGTTTAAATCATGGAGATAATATCTATGCAAGGCTATGGGATGGAACAAATTCAGGAAGTGAAGCCTATGTAACAGTAAGGGACGGAGTAGTACCAACAAATGCAACAATAACACTAGGAGCGACAACAGCAAACACAGGAGCAAATGTAACAGCAACAGTAACACATAATGACGCACAGAGTGGACCAAAGATAGCAAGTTGTAAATGGGTATACAACACAACAAGTACAAAGATAGGAACAAATGCAAGCAGTTATACAGGAGGAACCTTTAGTTCAAATGGACAGACTATTAATTTAAATGCAAGCACACCGGGAACATACTATTTACATGTATTAACAACAGATAATGGCGGTAATGTATGGGAGACAGTATCAAGTGGGGTAACAGTAAAACAATTAGCAACAGGAATAACAGTAAGCCCAACAACAGTGACAATGGCTAAGGGGGAAACAAAGCAATTAACAGCAACAGTAATACCTACAAACACAAGTAATAAAGGAGTAACATGGACAAGTAGCAATACAGGAATAGCAACAGTAAGTAATACGGGATTAGTGACAGCTATAGGAGCAGGAACAGTAACTATAACAGCCACTACGGCGGACGGAAGTAATAAAAGTGCTACTTGCACTGTAACAGTAGAAGAAACTATGACGGATATAGTAAATCAGACACAGCCAAGTAATAAAACCATGGAAGATGCAAATGGAAATAAAATAGTCATTCCGGGTGGATTCAAAGTAGTACCAAATGGAACAGGAGATGTCACATATACTTATAATGGAGATGGAATACCAACAGTACAAGATGGAATTGTAATAGAAGATGGAGAAGGAAACCAATTTGTATGGATACCAGTAGGAGATATCAAGAATAAAGATGGAACAATAACTACTATAACATTAGGAAGATATACATTTAATACAAGTAATGGAACTCCAACATTACAGCAAAATGCAATTAATTATTCAAGCGTAGTCACAATAGACGGTTATTTTCAAGAAAAAATAAGTAATGATGGAAATACCGCAGCTAAAAACTTAGGGACATTTGTAAGTAAAACAAATAGTAATGGAGGATACTATTTAGGAAGATATGAAGCAAGTAAAGGTTCTGATGGAAAAGTAGATTCTCAAGCAAATAAAGAGCCATGGGATATAATTAGTCAACCAAATGCAGCAACGGTAGCAAGAGAAATGTATAGCAGTAATTATGTAGAAAGTGATTTAGTCAATAGTTATAGTTGGGATACAGCAATTGTATTTATACAAAATTATAGTGGAAATAATAAATATGCAGTTCAATTTGCTACTAGTTCTATTTTTCTAAATACTGGAAAATCAGGAGATAAAGTATGTAATATTTATGATATGGCTTCAAATTGTTATGAGTGGAGCACAGAGCATTCAACTTTTAGTAATAATTTTCCTTGCGTTCATATAGGGGGATCTCATCACAGAACTGGAATATGTACAGCAAGCCGATATTATCAACAAAAGGAGGAAACCCGGTGGATATGGGGATTTATCTTTTCGACCAATTATTTACTTAAAATGAGAAATATAAGGATACGCAAAATTTTTCGTATAATTTGAAAATATATTAAAAAGAAATCTTTTATAATAACTATTTAATATAAACTGTCAATGTATCAAAGTATATTGACAGTTTATATATTTTGCCTTATTTTACTCATTTAGAGAAACAATTGTAAAAAGCAACTATATATGGTAAAATAAAGAAAGTAAAAATCGGAGGAAGTTATGTTTTGTATTGAAGAAGAACTAAAGAAATTGCCAAATAAACCCGGTGTATATATCATGAGAGACAAAGAGAATCATATTATTTATGTAGGTAAAGCAATTTCACTAAAAAACAGAGTAAGGCAATATTTCAGAAAGAATAATAAAACCAAAAGAATTGAAAATATGGTAGCTTTGGTAGACCATTTTGAATATATTGTAACAGACAATGAGTCAGAAGCCTTGATACTAGAATGTAACCTCATTAAAAAGAACATGCCAAAATTCAACGTACTCCTAAAAGATGACAAAACATACCCATATATAAAAGTAACAGTCAAAGAAGATTTTCCAAGAGTTTTTACTACCAGAAAAGTTTTAAACGATGGAGCCAGATATTTTGGACCATATGCAAATACTGGAGCAGCTAACGAAATGCTAGATTTTATCCGTACGAGATATCTCATTAGGCAATGCAAAGTATTCAAAAGCAGAACAAGACCATGTTTAAATTATCAAATAAAAAAATGTAGTGCACCTTGTAGTGGTAAGATTTCTAAAGAAGAATATAGAGAAGAAATCAACCAAATTATTGGATTATTAGAAGGAAAGACAACAAAAGTAGTCAAACAATTAGAAGAAGAGATACAAAAAGCAGCAGAAAAGCTAGAATTTGAAAAAGCAGCTAGTCTTAGAGACAAAAAGTTTGCCATACAACGTATTACAGAAGAAAGACAAAAAGTTTCTAATTTATCTGAAAACAATATTGATGTAATTGGCCTTGCAAGAAGTCCTTTCCATATTTGCTTGGAGCTATTTTTAATTCGAAATAGCAAAATGGTAGAAAGACGCCACTACTTTTTAGATGATTTACAAGACGAAACAGATAAAGAAATTATATCTAACTTTTTGAAACAGCATTATATGAATGAACTACTATTTCCAAATAAAATTATGATAAAAGAAGAAATTGAAGATAAAGAGTTATTACAAGAATGGCTATGCCAAATGGCAGGAAGAAAAGTAGAAATTAAAACACCACAAAAAGGTGAAAAGTTAAAATTAGTGGAAATGGCTGAAAACAATGCACAAATTACTTTAGCCAATAAAGAAAAAGAGAAATATCAAGCCGTAAAAGAATTACAAGAGATTTTACATTTGAAAAAAGTACCAAGAAAAATTGAAGGATATGATATTTCTAACTTATCAGGTCAGTTTATTGTAGCCTCTATGTGTGTGATGCAAGACGGAGAAGTTAAGAAATATTTATCTCGTAACTTTAAGATAAAAACAGTATTGGGGCAAGATGATCCTAGATGTATGCATGAAGTAATTTTAAGGAGATTAAAGCATTCCATTGGAAAAATAGACAAAGCTTTTGGAAGCTTGCCAGATGTCATTTTTGTAGATGGAGGAATTACACAAATTCATGCGGCAAAAGAGGCTGTAGCAGAACTAAAGTTAAAACTTCCAATTTACGGAATGGTAAAAGATGATAAACATTCTACAAGAGCACTCATTAATGAAAATAGGGAAGAAATACCATTGTCAGAAGAACTCATGAAACTGATTACCTATTTTCAAGATTGCATACATGATAAAGCAATTAGTTATCATAGGTCTTTAAGAGACAAAGAAATCACAAAGTCAGACTTAGATAATATAGTTGGAATAGGTGAGGCTAAGAAAAATGCGTTACTTAAAAAATTTGGTAGTGTGGCAAAAATAAAAGAAGCAAGTATAGAAGAGATAGCAAAGATCTCAGGCATTACACTAGAATTGGCAGAAAAAATAAAAGAAAATTTATAAATTTTGTTCATAAAATCCAAAACTCAAGCATATATTAATAGTAAGGAAATAGAAAGGGAGGATTTTATGGAGTATACAAAAGATATGATTTTAGGGGTACGTTATGGAGAAATAAGGCGTACCATAAAAAACAAAAAAGAGAAAAGGACAAGCAGATTATGGGAAGGAATACAAAAGCACAAGGTACTAACAGCTACAATAATTTCTATGCTAGCATTTATTAGTATAGATATAGTTTTAGTATCGAACTTTGTACGAATTCTTAGCTTAATATAATAACTAAGTAAGGTATATTAGAAATTGAAGGGATGTAATAATGGAAGTAGCAAAAAATTGGAAAGATTATGAAATATTAGATATGGCAAATGGAGAAAAACTAGAAAGATGGGGAGACATTATTTTAGCAAGACCTGACCCACAAATTATTTGGACTAGCCCTTCTTTCCCAGATAAATGGAAAAAAGCATATGCAAGATATCAGAGGAGTAATACTGGTGGAGGTGCATGGAGTTATTCAAAAAAGGTTCCAGAAAGTTGGAAAGTACATTACAAAGATTTAACTTTTCTAATTAAACCAATGGGCTTTAAACATACAGGATTATTTCCAGAGCAAGCTGTTAATTGGGACTGGATGATACAGAAAATCCAAAAAGTTGAAAGGCCAATTCAAGTATTGAATTTATTTGCCTATACAGGGGGAGCCAGTGTAGCATGTAGTTATGCAGGTGCCTCTGTTTGCCATGTGGATAGTTCAAAAGGAATGGTAGCTTGGGCAAAAGAAAATATGGCTGCATCAGGGCTAGAGGATAGACCAGTGAGATATATTGTAGATGATGTAGTAAAGTTTGTAAATCGTGAAATTCGTAGAGGCCATACTTATGATGCTATCATTATGGATCCACCATCTTATGGAAGAGGAGCAAATGGTGAAGTATGGAAATTTGAAGAAAACTTACCCGAACTAATAGAACTATGTAGTAAGGTACTCTCAGATCAACCACTATTCTTTTTAATTAATTCCTATACAACAGGAATTTCAAGTATGGTATTAGAAAATTTATTAAATTTAAGCATAGCTAAAAAACATAAAGGCAAAGTATCTCATGGAGAGATAGGGTTACCTATGACGGGTTCTAAACTCATACTTCCTTGTGGAATTTATGGAAGGTGGGAGAGTTAATGTCGCACTTGGGGACGTTAGTTAAGTGCGACATGTGTCCCCTAGTGCGACATTTTGAAGGGAGAAAAAATGCAACAATTAAAAGTAGTATATGAAGATAACCATATAATAGTAGTAGAAAAGCCAGTTAACATTCCTTCGCAAGGGGACAAAACAGGAGACTTAGATTTATTAACCATGGTAAAACAGTATATTAAAGAAAAATATCAAAAGCCGGGGAATGTATATGTTGGTTTAGTACATCGTTTAGATAGACCAGTAGGTGGCGTTATGATATTTGCTAAAACTTCTAAAGCAGCAGGAAGATTAAGCAATCAAGTAAGAGAAAAGCAGTTTCAAAAGACTTATTTAGCAATAGTGAATGGTAAGATGGAACAACAACGAGGAACATTAGAAGACTATCTTTTGAAAGATGAGAGAAATAATAAAAGTAAGGTAGTAAAAGAAGGAGCGAAGAATAGCAAATTAGCGATTTTGGATTATGAAGTATTAAAGTATGACCAAGAGTTAGATTTATCTGTTTTAAAGATACATCTTCATACCGGAAGGCATCATCAAATTAGGGTACAATTATCTTCTAGAAATCATAGCATTTATGGCGATCAAAAATATGGTGGAAGAGGGCATGGGAAACAATTAACTCTTTGGGCATATGAACTTAAAATAAATCATCCAATTAGTAATCAGGAGATTACCTTTTATTCTGTACCAGAAAAAGTGGGGAGTTGGAAAATATTAGAGGATATTTCATCTGTAGAAAGCATATAGTTTAGAACTATGTGCTTTTTACATAGCTTAAAACATATAGGTAAAAATAAATTAAATTTTATAAAAACAAGAAAATAGAATAAGAAGGAAAAAATATTGTTTTATATATCATATTTCTAACATTTCTATCACAATGTCGAAAAAAGAGAGAAATTTAGTTTAAAATAATTAAGACATCAAGAGAGAGGAAAAAGGAAATGATAGATAAATTTTGTAACTGGATTACAGAAAAAATAAAAGGGAAAATGCCTGAAATAGACGAAGAAAAGGAACTAGTTATTAATTTTGGCGTAAGAATATTATTTGGTGAAATGCCAAAGATTATAGCATTATTTATATTAGGGTTTTTATTACAAATTGGTTGGTATTCACTTCTTATGTACTTTTTGATAGCACCCTATCGTACTTTTACAGGAGGGTTTCATTTAAAAACACATTGGGGATGTATGCTTACTAGTATAGTGTTATACTTAGTGCCAATTTTAATAGCAAAGTATATTACGATACCACAGGAATATTTAGTCTATATCATGGCAGGAATCATTGGAATTTTTAGTAGTATTTTCATTTTTAAATATGCTCCAGCTGATACAGAAAATATACCGATTTTAAGTAAAAAAGAAAGAAAGTCAAAAAGAATAAAATCATATATTACATTAATAGTTTTACTAACAATTATTGTACTTGTACCTGATAAGATAATCAGTTATATGTTATTGTATGGAATATTCTTACAAAATTTAACCTTAACTCCAATAGCATATAAATTAACAAAAAATAAATACAGCTATGAAGTATATACAGAAGAAACAGCCTAAATTTGGTAATATTGCATTAGCCGGCAATGCATTATTATATAAAACTTATGAAAAGTAAGGAGGAATACAAATGTTAAAACTATTAGCTAAAGTAGCTGAAAAATATGCAAAGGCAAGCAACACAGCATGCTTTGTATTTGGTGTTGTACATCAACCAAAGATGCCTGCATCATTAATCAAAAAAGACTAATAAAACAAATCTATTTTAAGAATAGTTCAAATAATTCGCACACAAAAAAATAAAAGATAAATCAAATTTAAAAAATGAAAAATATAATATTTCCTTAAAACATAAAAATTGACAAATAAAAGTAGAGTTTGACACGCACTCTACTTTTATCTGCTATTTTTATTAATAATAAATTTCTAATTGTTGTCTAAAATATTCAGCATCTTTTGTAGTAAATAAATTCAAATTGTTATTTCTCTTCAAAATTTGTCTAACTTCCCATAAACCAAGTCCACTATTTGTTTTCTTTGATTTAGTAGAATAGGACTTGTCAAAGATTCTTTCTGTATCAATTTCTTTATCTAAGTAAGTATTTTCAATTACTAGTAAATAGCGGTGTCTTGAATCTTCTTTACGAAAAGTAACATGAACAATTTTATCTTTACATTCGATAGAAGCTTCAATAGCATTATCCATTAAAATACCTAAAATTCTAGTAAACTCATAAATTTTTAAATGATGTTCTAAATCGTTTAAATCCATGAAAATTCCCAAGTTAATTTGAATACCATTTTCGTCAGCACGATGATACTTAGAAGCCATAACATTGTAAATGGCAGGATTATTAATCACAGAAGGACTTAATGCAGTTAAGTTATTCGCACGATTACAATCTTGTAGTAGTTGGCGATAATATTTTTCAAGTCCGACTAAATCTTTTCTATCAATATAACCTCCAAGACCTTGAACGATATTATGAAAATCATGTTTAAAACCTCTCATGTTATCATGCAATATAGTTAAAGTCTTGTTATATAATTGTGCTTCTTCTAAACTTTGTGAAGTAGTATTTAATTTGTCTGTACTTAATAAGCTATAGATACTAATAAAGAAGTATGCTGACAAACTTAAGATACTAGTAATGATAACAGCTGTTGGCATAGTATCGCTATAAAATATAATTAAATAAAATTGAGTACAAATTGAAATAAGTCCTAAAATAGTATTACCAATAAATAAAACTTTATTTTTTCTAGTCATATTTTCTAAATTAATGTGAAATTTACAGTATCTAATAATTCTATATAGCAAATATATACATAGATAAATACTTATAGTAAAAAGTATTCTGTAGCAAGGTGTTGACATTACTGATTCATAAGGAATGTTGAATGCGATAAGATAAAATCTTAACATAAACAATTCAAATACACTAGAGATACCAAGTGAAATAAATGCAACTAATAAGGTTTTTAACCAACTAATTCTAAAAATAATTTTGGCTAAAAGAAGAATAGATACGATATTTAAGAAAACATTATATGGGTCAGAAATAAAATTTCTAGAAACATAAGCAATAATTCCTAGGGTGATAACATAAAGAAATCTATTCTTTTTAGTAGTCTTAATGTTTAAAACAGCAGTAAATAATAACATATTTACTAATATATCTATAAAATAAAAAGGAAAGAATAAAATAACATTTAAAGTTTCATTAGGCGTTGTTAGTGCTGTCCAGATAGTTTGAAAGATTTCCATAATTTAATACCTCCATTAATTGATTTTTATATTTAGGACCAATATAACATTTCAAATTTTCATTATTATTCAAGAAGATAGCATTATTAATTACATCGACATCTGTTATTTTCTTGGTATTGACAATATAAGATTTATGACATTGAACAAATTGGTTAGGTAATTGTGGAAGGATTTTCTTAAAAGAACTATAAGTCTCATAATCCCTTGTATCAGTATGAAAGATAACTTTCATACCATCCTTTTGAATATATTGAATGCCATCTTGTTTAATAATCGTTTTGTTATTATCTAACCTTACAAATTTGGTGTCATCTCCAAACATATCATCCACTAAACGGTCTATTGTATCTAATAATCTTTCTATCGTAACAGGTTTAGGCAAATAATCAAAAGTTTTATATTTATAAGCAATCAAACCATATTCTAAATGACCTGTAGTAAATATAATATAGACATTCTTATCTTGTTTTCTAATTAAATTAGCTAAGTCTAATCCTGTAACTTTTGCTTTTAAATCGATATCTAAAACAACAACATTTACAGAATTATGTTTAAGGTAATTAATTAAATCGCTAGGTTCTGTAGTACTTAACACAATTTGAGCCTCTAAATTTCGGCAAATAAAGGCAGATTCTAAAAGTTTCTCTAATCTATTTAGGGCATTTGCATTATCATCACATATTACAAAATCCAACATTAATTTTATCCTCCGTATCAATTATATAATTGGATATAATTTGCATAAAAAAATTCGACAAGAAAGAACTTTATCACCTAAAATTTTCCAATTATATTATAACTATAATCTAAATGAAAAACAATGTCAAGATGTTTTGAAAAAAATATTTTTATGTCGAATAGATAGAGAAACATGCTGCCATAGAAAACAATTTGAAAGTAAAAAAATGGTAATCAATAAACTACTCATCAAATAGCTTTATTAAGTTAAAAATTAACAAAGTTCTGCTATTGGTATAAATCAAGAATAGAAATTTTTAGAACTTTAGCAAAGCCAGCAACTTCATAATCAGAAATGTAACGTTTACCAGTCTCTAGCTTAGAAATGTCAGAACGACTAATCTGGTAACCTAATACTTGCATCCTAGCACATAAATCTTCTTGTGTAATATTAGATTTTATACGAATATTTTTAATATTTTTTTCTGTAATAACTTCCAACCCATTCTCATAAAATAGAACAAAAACAAATAGAAAGGATGAGTCTATGAAAAAAATAATCCAAGACAATATAAAAATTATCACTGCCATAGCAGTCACAGTAGGGCTACTTCTTTTTACCTTCATTGTTGCGCAAACAAATCAACAAAAAGATACAATTACCACTAGTGGAACATCTACTTTAAGTAATAAAAAAATAGGATGGGGCATTAAAAGAGAAGACAACCACAAACAACCAGATGTAGGAAGTGTCAATAAAAGAATTATCGAACAATATGATGGAATTTGCATGGGAAATCCAGAAATGCCATATGTTTATTTGACCTTTGATAATGGTTATGAAGCAGGATACACTGAGAAAATATTAGCAGTATTAAAAGAAAATCAAGTGCCAGCAGCCTTCTTCATTACAGGTCACTACGTTAACTCACAGCCAGAATTAGTTAAGAAAATGATAGACGAAGGTCATACAGTTGGAAATCATACTGTTAACCACAAAAGTATGCCAGATATTAGTGATGAGCAAATAAAAACAGAGATGATGGACTTACACAAATCTATTTATGAAAAGTTTGGATATGAAATGAAATATACAAGACCGCCAAAGGGAGAGTATAGCGAAAGAACTATTGCCTGTACAAATTCCTTAGGATACAAGACAGTTATGTGGTCTTTTGCTTATGATGACTGGGATGAAAACAAACAAGGAAGAGAAGATTATGGAAAAAAGAAAATTATAGATAATGTACATAATGGAGCAGTCCTTTTATTACATGGAACTTCAAAAGATAATAGCAATATTTTAGATGAATGTATTAAAGAAATTAAGAAAATGGGTTATGAATTTAGAAGTTTAGACCAATTCCAAAGATAAAAGGAATAGTTAGAAAGGAAGAGAACAATGAGAGAAAAAAGAACAAAGAGAATACCAAACAAAATTAATCGAATATTAGAAATACCACAAGAAGTATCTTCTCACATTCCAAAAATAACCGTGCTTGGTTTTGAGCAGATTATGATAGAAAACTACAAAGCCATTCTAGAGTATCAAGATTTCTATATTCGTCTTAGTACAGAAATAGGAATTTTGAATATTAACGGATTTAACCTAAATTTAAAAGAGATGACAACAGATGATTTACAGATTAGTGGCAAAATAGATAGCATTGATTTTGAAGCCATTGAAGATAATGAAGAAAATATATAAGTTAATATATTTATAATAACATTTGGTCTTGCGTTCACTTTCTCTTATGTCAAAAGCAAGCTTTTGACAAATAAAAGTTGAAAGCTCAAGGCGCTCGTAAACTCGCCTTACGCGACCTACATTTATATTATAAATACATTAACTTAAATATTCTACATTATGAGAATGAAAGGGAGAGCACAAATGTATTTTAAAATACTAATGGCATATCTATTAGGATATGTCACTATAGAAATAGAAGGATATTATATAGAAAGGTTTATGAATATTTGCAACAATCAGAAAATTTTTCTATGGAATACGAAAAGACCAAAAACAGCCATTATGAAAGTAAATATATCAATTCAAGACTTTAAAAAGATAAAGCCAATCGCCAAGAAAACAAAATGTAAAATCAAAATAGATAGTAAAAAAGGAATGCCATTTTTCTTTCATCGTTATCAAAAAAGAAAGATATTTTTGCTTTTCTTTTTATTAGTCATGATAGGAACGATTGCTTTATCTAACTTTATTTGGAATATTGAAATTACAGGAACAGATAAGATAGACCCACAAGAAATTAAACAATTGCTAGAAGAAAATGACTTCAAAGTGCGGAACAAGTAAAGCAAAATTAAATACCAAACAAGTCATTGACCAAATACGCTTACAAAGAGCAGATATTGCATGGCTAGGAATTGAAATTAGTGGGACAAATGCGAAAGTACAAATTGTAGAAGCAAATTTAAAACCAGATATCATTCCAGAAGATGAATATTGTAACTTAGTGGCAACAAAAGAAGGAATGATTACTAAAGTGTCAGCGCAAAACGGTACTCCCCTAGTAAAAGAAGGGGAGATTGTAAAAAAAGGAAGTGTCTTAGTTGGTGGCTGGTTAGAAGGGAAATATACAGGAACTCGTTATGTCCATGCAAATGGCGAGGTTCAGGCAAAAGTTTGGTATTCAGAGAAAATACAAATACCACTCAATCAAGAGAAAAAAGAGATTACAGGAAATGAGGAAAAGAAATATTCCGTAAAGATAAATAATTTTGAAATAAATTTTGCAAAAAAGCTTCCCAAATTTGAAAATTATGATACAATAGAGACGACTAAAAAATTAAGATTATTTTCCGATTTCTATTTGCCAATTGAAGTACAAGAAAAAGTGTATCAAGAGTACCAAAAACAGCCAGTTTCCTATTCTTTAGAAGAAGCTAAGAAAATGGGAGAAGAGGAGCTGAGTAAAAGGTTAGAAGAGCAAATAGAAAATAAAGAAGCCATATTAGATAAGAAGGTAACAGAGGAGCATACAGAGGAATATGTGGAAGTGGAGGTAATCTACGAGGTACTTGAAAACATTGCGACAAAAGAAAAAATTGTGTTTTAAAAAGGAGAAATTCTATGGAAGAAAGAAGCTTGAGAGTATACCAAGAGAAAACCTTTTTCTCTAAAATTAGCAATACATTAACAAAATTATTAACTCCAACTAAAGTTGGAATTAATGGAGTATTAATTTCTATTAAAAGAAATAATGCTTTAAAGAATTTTGAAATATATAAAGAAAATGAAGATATAGAAGACCAAACAAAATTAGAAGCAATTACCAAAAAATATGAAGACATCTATGCACTATATCTAGAATCTATTGATAAATATATTATGGATTCTATTTACAAAAAAGTAAAAAATGATACAGCATCTGATTTTGAAAAAAATGCTTTATCACAATATTATGCAATTGTACATTTAAAAGAAACAGAGTATTTAGAGTATAAATATAAAAAGCAAATGTATTTATTAAATTTAGATTATGAAACAGTAGATAATTTAAATAAACTAGCATTATCAGAAAGATATAAATATTTATATAGTACACAAATGGAAAGCTTATATAAAGGCTTATTAAAACACTACTCTATCAAGCTTGCAGACAACTTAACACCAGGTGCAAAAGATGAAGTTTTTAATAAAATCTTCTTTACTTTAGAAGAGTACATAGAAAATATTTTACCATTAAAAATGGAACAAGAACCTGAAAATAAAGTATATAAAGAGATTGTAGAAGAATATCAAAGTTTTGAAAAATTCACAGTTGGTAAACTAGATCAAAATGATACTATTGAAAAAAATATGATTTTATTAGGTCTAAGCAGAAAGCTATTTACTCATAGTTTACCATTAATTGTTGCAGAACAATGTTATGAAAAATTATTAAATGATGTGAGAAGTCTTATTGTAGATACAAAGGTAGCTCGTAAACAAGAAAAAGCATATACCCTATTAATTACTTTAATAGAAGAATACAATGTAAAATTATTAGCTACTAAAATTTATTGGGATAAACCAGCCTTAAGAGAAGAATATAAGGCATTTTGGAAACAATATCAAGAAACCAATAAGAAAAAAGATGTTAATTACATGGATTATCTTCAAGAAAAACAAGTACTATTCTTACGTAATGATTTAAAGAAATTACGTAGCAATGAAAATAAATACTATAAGATTATCCAATTCTATCAAGCAAAACTAGTAGCATTAGGTGCTATGAAAAATGTAAAAAATCATTGTATTTCTAATAGAAACTACAAGCGCCAATTAACAAATTCTAAAAGGCAAAGCCTTAAAGAACTTGTGAAATTTGCATAACTATCTTGTAAGGAGTTTTTCATTGCATGAGCAATGAAAATTCCTACAATAAAGAAAAAAGCAGCGAATCAAGGAAAACATAATTGTAAGAAGGTAAGTTAAAATGATTAAGATGGCAGAAGTCATATTTCAGGATATTCCAGAAAATAGTGAATATCAAGAATTAGCAGAAAAAGTAATACAAAAATGCTTTGAGGTAGAGAACATAAATCCTACCTCTTTCTATATATGTGTTACTTTCACAACACCTGCAAATATTAGACAAGCTAACAAGCAGTATCGTAACATAGATAAAGAAACAGATGTCTTATCCTTCCCAATGTTTGAGAAAGAAGAACTAGACAAAATAGTAGAAAACCATATGATAGAAGAATGGAAACAAGATATAGAAAATGAAGCTTTGCAAGAAATTTTAGGTGACATTATCATTTCTATTGAAAGAGTAAAAGAACAAGCAAAAGAATATGAGCATTCCTTTGAAAGGGAATTAGCATATATGCTAGTACATGGATTTTATCACTTAAGAGGCTATGACCATATGGAAGAAGCTGAAAAGAAAGTAATGAGAGAAAAAGAAGAAAATGTTTTATCACAGTTAGAAATTATGAGGTAAATAGAAAGGATGAAACAATGAAAAAAGAAGCTGAAAACCAGCAAGGAAATCCAACAAAAGAAGAGAAGATTAAGAATAAGAATTTTGCAGATGCATGGAAAAATGCTTTTAATGGAATTATTTATGCAGCTACCACACAAGGCAATATCAAGAAACAATTAATCATTGCAGTTGTTGTAGTTATCATAAGTTTGTTTTTCAACCTTAGTAAAGCAGAATTTCTATGCTTTTTATTTACTATAGTTTTAATTCTCTTTGCAGAAATGGTAAATACAGCAATTGAAACAGTAGTAGATCTATATGTAGATGTCTATCATCCAAAAGCTAAAATAGCAAAAGATGTAGCAGCAGGAGGAGTAGTTATTACAGCTATTAATGCTATTATTGTAGCCTATTTCTTATTCTTTGATAAAATATCAGACATTGGACTAAACTTTATTGCTAATGTTACTAGTTCTCCTGTACACCTAGCCTTTTCTGTTATGATAGTTGTTATTATTGCAGTAGTAGCATTAATTGCCTATGCTAGAACCAATAAACATAAGGGATTAAATGAAAAATTTGTACCAAGTGGACATACTACAATAGCATTTGCAGCAACTACGATTATATGGCTTATAACAGACAATGTTGTTATCTTAATGTTAGCATTAGTCATGGCAATCTTAATAGCAGAAAGCAGAGCAGCAGCTAAAGAACATAAATTATCAGAAATCATTTTTAGTGGATGTTTTGGAACAGCGATGACATTAATTTTATACGGAATTGCTTATGCAGTAATTCAGCTATTATGATGTCAGGTTGGGGACGTTCCTTTTTCTGACAAAAGTGTCAGGTTGGGGACACACCTTAATAAGGAGGAGTTAGAATGAGTGGTGGAAGAAGAATGCAAAAGAAAAAAAGTAGTGGAACAAAAATTTTAGTTGCTATTTTAATTTTTCTTATTATCATAGCAGGTGCTTTGTTGGCAATGAAGATTATGCAGAATAAAGAGAAGGAAGAAGACATTGGAAAAGCTAATACAACGAAAAATGAAGTACAAGAACCAAAGCAAGAAGAAAAGAAAGAGCCAAAAACATTTGCAGGAAATGATAGACCTATTGCTTTTATGATTGATAATAATATTAATGCTATGCCACAAGCAGGTTTAGAGCAAGCAGATCTGATCTATGAAATTATTGTAGAAGGTGGAGAAACTAGACTCATGATGGTTATGAAAAATCAAAACCTAAAAAAGATTGGGCCTATTAGAAGTTCTAGACACTATTTCATAGACTATGCAATGGAGAATGATGCTATCTATATACATTATGGACATAGTCCGCAAGCAGGTTCGGATTTTACCAAGTTTGGGATAGACCATATAGAAGGTGTGTATGACAATGGAAACAATTTTTGGAGAGACACAACTCGTTATGCACCACATAATGCTGTTATTTCTACAACTAACTTAGAGAAAGTTTTGAAAAGTAAAGGCTTTAGAAGAACTACAACAAAAGGAAATGTATTGAATTATGTAGCAGAGGAAGTTGAATTAGAAGATAAAAAAGAAGTAGTTAAAACCAATGATACCAACACAACAAGTGAGCCAGTAGAAAAAGTAACGAATCTAGCAAATAGCATAACAATTCCATATTCTGCTTATAACACAGTAAAATATACCTATAACAAAGATACCAAAACTTATACTAGATATTCTAGAGATACTGTTCAAAAAGATTGGAATACGAATAAAGCAATACAAGTGAAGAATATTATTATTACTAAATGTGAAAATTCTACAATTGATAGTTACGGAAGACAAACGATTGACAATGTTAAAACTTTAGATGGATACTATATTACAAATGGTAAATATATTCCGATTAAATGTGAAAAAACATCAAGAACAGGGCAGACAAAATATAAGGACCTAAAGGGCAATGAAATAGAAGTAAATGATGGAAAGACATTTATTCAGATTTGTCCTATTAATAGTAAGATTAGTTTTAAATAAATTAGAGAAGAAATGGCAGTTCAAGTAGAATGCTATTTCTTCTTATATTCTATACATTCTTAGTACAAAACAAGATTTCAAAACATTTTTTTATTTACATATCAAAAATAAATTTTAATCCATATAAACTTTCTAATGAATTTCCTTAAATAAGAAATAGTAAATTAAGATGAAACTCTTATCAATAGGGTAGTTTTATAATGCAAAAAAATATAATAATCTGTCGAATTCTGTTGTGCAAAAACAATCTGTTTGATATAATAAACCTAAGTTAAAACCAATACAATATATTAAATATTGGGAGGAAGAATATGAATGAGAACGAAGAAAAAAATTGTAATTGTATGGAAGAAAAATTAAAACAAGAATTACAAGATATCATGCAACCATACACACAAGTAAAAGACAATTTAATTCCTATTTTAAATGAAGTGCAAATGAAGTATGGATATATTCCACAAACTGCACAAAAAGAAATTTCTGAATATCTAAATATTCCAATGGCTGAAATCTATGGAGTCATTACTTTTTATTCTCGATTTACCCTAAAACCAAAAGGAAAATATGCAATATCAGTATGCTTAGGAACAGCATGCTTTGTAAAAGGCTCTGAAAAACTGATGGAGCGTTTGAAACAGAGATTAAAAATAGAAGAGGGAGAAACAACTCCAGATGGTAAATTTTCTATTGATAGTACGCGCTGTGTAGGAGCTTGTGGGATAGCGCCAGTATTTACAGTAAATGGAGAAGTATATGGTAGAGCGACAGTGAAAAAGTTAGATGAGGTACTTGATAAATTGATGAAATAGTGTTGGTTTAGGGACGTATCTTTAACTGACGCTTTGAAAAAAGCCAGATAATTGTACAAATAATGACGAAGTGTTGGTTAAAGGTACGTCCCTAAACTGACACTGGCTTGGGAGGTAACATGGAAACTCTAGAAAAGATTAGAAAGATAAGAGAAGAAAAAAGAAAAGAATTAGACCTTCGCGTAAATAGTAATGTTGGAACAAAAGAAAAACATATTTTAGTATGTCATGGAACAGGTTGTACTTCTTCAAAATCTCCACAAATTATTGAAAATTTCCGTAAGATTTTAGAAGAAAAGAAAATAGAAAATGTACGTGTTATTCAAACAGGTTGTTTTGGGCTATGCGCAAAGGGACCTATTGTCATTATCCGTCCAGAAGATACCTTTTATGCACAGGTAACACCAGAAGACTGCGAAGAAATTATCCAAACACACATTATAGAAGGTAAAACTGTGGAACGTTTGCTTTGCCAAGATATTGACGGAAGCAAAGTGCAAAAACTAGATGACCTTACCTTCTACAAAAAGCAAAAAAGAATTGCACTTCAAAATTGTGGAAGAATTGACCCAGAACAAATTGATGAATACATAGCTTTTGATGGATATAAGGCATTAGAAAAAGTATTATTAGAAATGACACCAGAAGAAGTTATTGATACAATTGAAAAATCAGGTTTAAGAGGTAGAGGAGGAGCAGGCTTTCCAACAGGAAAAAAGTGGGCTCTTACTAAAGCAGCAACAGGAAAACAAAAATATGTAGTATGTAATGCAGATGAAGGTGATCCGGGAGCCTTTATGGATAGAAGCATTTTAGAAGGCGACCCACACTCTGTACTAGAAGCCATGATGATAGCAGGATACGCTATTGGAGCTAATCAAGGATATATTTATGTAAGAGCAGAATATCCAATTGCAGTAGAAAGATTTGAGGTAGCTATTAAACAAGCAAGAGAATATGGAATACTAGGAAAAAATATTTTGGGAAGCAGTTTTGAATTTGATGTGGATATTAGACTAGGTGCTGGAGCGTTTGTCTGTGGAGAAGAAACTGCACTATTAGAATCGATTGAAGGAAAAAGAGGGCAGCCAAGAGTAAAACCACCATATCCAGCAAATCAAGGACTATGGTTCAAGCCAACTTTAATTAATAATGTAGAAACTTTTGCAAATGTGACTAGAATTATTTTAAATGGAGCAGACTGGTATAACAGTATTGGTACAGAACATTCTAAAGGAACAAAAGTATTTGCATTAGGTGGAAATGTGGTCAATGTTGGATTAGTAGAAGTACCAATGGGAACTACTTTGCGTGAAATTGTGTATGACATTGGTGGTGGAATTCCAAATGGTAGAGATTTTAAAGCTGCACAAACAGGAGGTCCTTCAGGAGGTTGCATTCCAAAAGAGCATTTAGATACTCCGATTGATTATGAGTCATTAAAAGAAATTGGCTCTATGATGGGGTCAGGTGGTCTAATTGTTATGGATGATACCAAATGTATGGTAAACTTATCAAAATTTTATCTAAGCTTTACAGTAGATGAGTCTTGTGGCAAATGTACACCTTGTAGAATTGGAACTAAAAGAATGTTAGAGTTATTAGAAAAAATGACAACAGGAGAAGCAGAGCTAGATGATTTAAATAAGTTAGAAGAATTAGCTGTCAATATTCCAAAAACAGCAATTTGTGGCTTAGGGCAATCTGCACCAAATCCTGTACTTTCTACTTTAAAATATTTTAGAGAAGAATATTTAGAACATGTGAAATACAAAGAATGTAAAACAGGAGAGTGTAAAGCTTTAGCAAAGATACAAATAGACAGTGAAAAATGTAAAGGCTGCGGAATGTGCAAGAGGAACTGTCCAGTAAATGCAATTGAAGGAGAAACAGGAAAAACGCATAAAATAGATGAAGCTACTTGTATTAAATGTGGAACTTGTATATCAGTTTGTCCATTTCATGCGATTGGATAAGGAGAGAGAAGATGAAATATTTTAAAAAGTTAATAGGAGATAGAATCTATTTATCACCAAGAAATAGTCAAGATGTAGAGATATTTACCAAATGGCTAAATGATTTTCAAGTGACAGACTATACAGGAAGAAGCGGAATGATTACAACATTAGAAGGAGAAAAACAATACTTAGAACAAACAGAAAGTGAAGAAAAAAGGCAATTTGTAATTGTGACTTTAGATAAAGATGAAATGATAGGAACAGTTAGTCTAGAAAGAATTAATCATATTAATAGACATGCAATATTAGGTGTATTTATTGGAGAAGAAGCTTATCGAAATGGTGGCTATGGAACAGAAGCAATTAATTTGATTTTGGACTATGGTTTTAACTACTTAAATTTAAATTCTATTCAATTAGATGTATATGCTTTTAATGAAAGGGCAATTGCATGTTACAAAAAATGTGGCTTTCAAGAAGCGGGAAAAAGAAGAAAAGCTATTTTTGTAAATGGAAACTATTATGATATTATGCAAATGGATATTTTGAAAGAAGAATTTAAGCAAGCAGGCAAAGAATATATACGTAATAAAAATGTATAAAGAAAATTAATTTGGAAAGGAAGAGGTAGAATGGCAGAATTACCAAAAGTGCACTTAACCATTGATAATAAAGAGGTAGCGGTTCCAAAAGGAACAACCATCTTACAAGCTGCAAGACAAGCCAATATTGACATTCCTACACTTTGCTATTTAAAAGAAATCAATGCAATTGGTGATTGTAGAATGTGTATCACAGAAGTAGAAGGAAGAAAAGGGTTTGCTACTTCTTGTATTCAGCAAGTGTAAGAAGGAATGGTAGTACATACGCATTCACCAGCGGTAATTGAAGCAAGGAAGATGATACTAGACTTAATTTTATCTAATCACCATCGTGACTGCTTAACCTGTACACGAAATGGAAATTGTGAATTACAAGCTTTAGCAGTAAAATTCAATGTACAAAGTGTACGCTATGAAGGAGCAAAAAATGAACACAAGATAGATGATAGCTCACCTTCGATTGTACGTGACTTTAATAAATGTATTCTATGTAGAAGATGTGTATCTGCTTGTAAAAAAGTGCAAAAAGTTGGTGCCATTGATGCTGTAAATAGAGGATTTACCTCTTGTATTTCAACAGTAGGTGACCATAGTTTAAATGATGTAAATTGTACTTTTTGCGGACAATGTATTCAAGCATGTCCAACAGGAGCTTTACATGAAAAAGATTCTACGGAATTAGTATGGGAAAAATTAAGAGATCCTGAAAGTTATGTGATTGTGCAAACGGCACCAGCAGTAAGGGTAGCATTGGGAGAAGAATTTGGAATGCCAATTGGAACCAATGTAACTGGCAAAATGGTAGCAGCTCTTCAAAGACTAGGATTTGATAAAGTATTTGATACCAATACTGGTGCAGACTTTACCATTATGGAAGAAGGAACAGAGCTTATCAAACGTTTGCAAGAAAATGACCATCTTCCAATGATAACCTCTTGCAGCCCGGGTTGGGTAAGGTATATTGAAATGAATTATCCAGAAAATTTACCGCATTTATCTAGTTGTAAATCTCCGCATGAAATGTTTGGAGCACTTTTGAAAACATATTATGCAAGCAAACAAAAAATCAATCCAGAAAAAATCTTTGTTGTTTCAGTCATGCCTTGCATTGCGAAAAAGTTTGAAAGACAAAGAGAAGAAATGAAAGATAATGGGCTATATGATGTAGACGCAGTGTTAACAACTAGAGAATTGGCAAGAATGATTAAACAAGCTAATATTGAATTTGTAGAATTAGAAGACGAAGTTTTTGATGATCCAATGGGAGAAGCAACAGGTGCAGCTGCCATCTTTGGTGTAACAGGTGGAGTGGCGGAAGCGGCACTAAGAAGTGTATCAGAGATTATGACAGGGAAACCTTTAGAGAAAATAGAATTTGAAGAAGTAAGAGGACAACAAGGAATAAAAAGAACGACCATAAAAATTGGGGACCAAGAAGTAAAAGCAGTTGTAGCAAGTGGGCTAGGCAATGCCCAAACGATTATGGAAGAAATAAAATCAGGAAAAGCAGATTACCAATTTGTAGAGATTATGGCATGTCCAGGTGGATGTATTATGGGTGGAGGTCAGCCAATTAAAAGTAGCAAAATTAGAGAAACAGTAAATGTGGCTAAAAAGCGTTCAGAAGCAATGTATAGTATTGACGAAAGAAGTACTATAAGGCTTTCACATAAAAATCCAGTATTGCAAAAAATCTATCAGGAGTTCTTAGGAGAACCGGGTGGGCATTTAGCACACGAACTATTACATACTCATTATGAGAAAAGAGAGAAATATAGGATTTAGAAAGAAATACAAAATAGACTTCGAAACAAATGTTTTAAAATCTATTGACTTTTATAAATATTAACAGTACAATTGAAAAAGAGGTTAGGAAAAGCAGAGTGTGGTTGCCTCCTTACATAAAGGAGGTGATGTATATGATAGAAACACTATTTATAATTATTTACTTATTATTTTATGCCTTAGTTGGTATAGCTATCGTAACATTAACTCTTATTATTGCAATAGTAATAATTTTGAGTAAAAAATAAAACAATACACATCTCTGCCTGCCCGTGGAGATGTGTATTTTCACATAACATTGGCAACCACATTTTGTGGCTCCTAACTTCTACTAATATTATACCATAAAGTAAAGAAATGTCAATGTAGTTTTAAAAAGAGTTGAAATATAGCGATAATAAAAAGGAAAGGACATAATAAATTTAATTATTATGTAAAAAGGCGTATGGAAAATTTTAAATCAGGCTTTGTAGCAATTGTGGGAAGAACTAATGTTGGAAAATCCAGTATCTTAAATGATATGGTAGGGCAAAAAGTAGCAGTGGTAGCAAATAAACCACAAACTACAAGAACAGCTATTAAGGCAATTGTTAATCGTGAGCATTCTCAAATTATTTTTACAGATACACCAGGAATTCATAAGCCAAAATCAAAATTAGGTGATACCATGGTAGAAACAGCATGGGGAAGTATTCCTGATAGTGATGTGGTTCTATTTGTGGTAGAGGCTACCTCTGATGGAATTGGCAAAGGTGACCAAATGATTTTAGATAAAATTAAAGAAGCGAAAGCACAGACGATTTTGGTGATTAATAAGATTGATTTGGTAAGTAAAGAGCAAATTTTTAAAATGATTGAAGCTTTTAAAGATGAATACCATTTTAAAGCAATTATTCCAATTTCAGCTTTAAAAGCATCTGATGTAGAAATCATTTTAGAAGAAATTGAGAAGAACTTAAAAGAAGGTCCTGCATATTATGATATAGAGGAATATACAGACCAAACTTTAAGAGATTTGGCTGCAGAAACAATACGAGAAAAAGCATTAAAACTATTGAAAGATGAAGTTCCACATGGTATATTAATTGAAATGGAGAAAATGAAAAAAAGCAAAACGAGGGAAGAAAAGCCAATATTTAATGTAGAAGCCACTATTTATTGTTTAAGAGAATCACATAAAGGAATTATCATCGGTAAAGGTGGAGCAATGCTTAAAAGAATTGGAACATATGCTAGAGAAGACTTAGAGAAAATGCTAGAGACACAAGTGAATTTGAAATTATGGGTAAAGGTAAGAGAAGATTGGATTAATGAAGAGCGTTTTATAAAACAATTTAAAAATACAGATTGAAAAAATTTCCAACCATAAAATCGAATAAAAAATGGAAAAAAGATCATCATAAATACAGAAGGCATAAATAAAGAGGAGTTGAGACACATATGATACAAAAACAGATGAAAGACCTAGCATGGAATACATTTAAACAAACTGGAGACATCAATACTTTTATGGAATTGTTGCAAGTAGAAAATATGCAAAAAAATGGAATGTTTGAACCACAAGAAAATGCACAAGGAATTGAAAAACAAATTAAGGACTAAGATAGAGGACTAACAATATGGGAATTATCAAAACAAAAGGAATTATTCTTTCAGAAAGTAATATGAATGATTTTGACAAGATGTTAACAATGCTTACTCCCAATGGGAAAATAGGGTGTGCTGCAAAAGGGGCTAGAAAACCAAAAAGCCTCTTAATGGCAGGCACTCAATTTTTGTGTTTTGGTGAGTACATGCTCTATCAAGGGACAAGCAGTTACCATATCAATTCTTGTGATACTATTGAACTTTTTTATCCTATTCGAACAGACTTAGATAAATTAAAATATGCAGCACATGTTACTAAAGTTATTAATGATGTAACAGATGAAAATCAAAATACATATCGCATTTTGCAACTCTTTTTAAACACTTTATATATGATATCAGAAACAGACAAAGACTTAGACTTTATTCTTTCTGTATTCAAGTTAAGACTATTATGTTTGCTTGGATTTACTCCACAAATTAAAGCATGTACAAATTGTAAAACTGGGGAAAATATAACGCATTTTAGTATAAGGGATAATGGTTTTAAATGTGAGGCTTGTAGCAAAATTGATAAAGGGGCAATTAGAATATCGGACTCTACAAAAACTGCTATGCAATATATTGTACTTGCAGATCCTAAAAAAATATTCTCCTTTCAAATTTCTGAGGAAAATTTGCAAGAATTAAATTTAGTAAGTAATCTGTATTTTAATGAGAAGCTGGAAAAGGAATATAAGGTGGAGAGTTTATTTTAATTTTTAGAATGGAACAGTTATATAAAAAACAAATATTAAGAAAAGATTAAGTCTGTATTTATTGAGAGCCTAAGAAATGCAAGATTTGAAATAATTGACACAAAATATAAAATGTGATACAATTTAGGAGTTAAATGTAAGTATTTGACATAGACATAAGAGCAAAGGAGAAAGATATGAGCAAAACAGTTCAATTTGGAATAGGTTTTGTAACAGGAAGACCTAATGTATGTAAAGTAATTAATAATACTTATCAACAATTATTAGAACAATTTAAGAATACAGACGATAAAGTAGAGTTAACTATCTTTATTCTTTTTGATTTAGAATATCAATATACCACGAGAGTGGACTTTTATGGGCTAATGCCGAATGTTTATAAAGATATCAAAATTAAATATATTACTCCAGAAGATATTGAAGAAATGAAAAAAAGACTTATTGGAAAGGGAAATCTAACAAAAAATGAAGCGGATTTATTTTTTGGACATGGACATGCTAAAGGTAGAAATACATTAATGTATTATGCATTAATTAGAAATATAGATTACCTTTTATTTTGGGATGATGATGAATATCCTGTTGCTTGTATAAAAAATGGAGATAAAAAAGAAATTTTATGGCAAAAGCAAGAAAATATTGCAATGCATTATCAATATATACAAAATGCAGATGTTACAATAGGATATCACTGTGGTTATATTTCACCAATTCCCTATGTAGAGTTAAATGAAGAAGTAGATGAAAAATTATTTGGAAATTATATAGAGGCTATTAGTAATGATATTATTTCATGGGCTTCTATAAAGGAAAAGTTTGTAAAGGATAATGGAATTACTTATGCAGATGAACAAATTGCACAAGGAAAAAATTTGTATGAAATAGAATATCAAAATGGAGGCAAGTGGGTAGCAGGCTCTACTTTATGCTTGAATTTAAACCATATTGACAAAATTCCAGCTTTTTATAATCCGGAGGGAGCTAGAGGAGAAGATACATTCTTTTCTACAAAGTTAAAAGAGGCAAAAGTTCTTAAAGTGCCAGTATACCATTTTCATGATGGATTTTTAAAGTATTCTAACATTTTACACGAGAAATATCCTAAAACATTAAGGAGAATTAAGATAGAAGATGAACAAATTGCTAAAAGATTTATTCAAGCTTCAAGAGGATGGATAAAATATAAGCCACTATTTGAATATATTACAGCACCTGAAAATTATAAAGAGAAAATGAGCGATATTTCTAGAAAATTACAAGAAGGAGTTCCTGAGATAAATAAATTATTTGGAGGAGACCAGTGTAATATTTTATTAGATGATTTGAAAAATTATAACAAAAATGTAAAAAAACATTATGATGAATATTTACGTACAAACGAAATATGGGATAGGATAAAAAAGGAGGCAGGGAATGGATAAAATCCAGATTTTTATATTAGCATATGCAAGACAAAATTTGGGGGATGATTTATTCATTTATATGTTATTAAAAAGATATTCTAATTTATCTTTTATTATTAATATTGAAAATCCAGAGCATGCTAAAGCATTTAAAAAATTTTCAAATGTTACCATAGTAAATGAAAGAGAAAGACAATTAACAAAGGAAAATGCACAACAATATAGTGCATATATTTATATAGGTGGTTCTATCTTTATGGAGGGTGGAACCGTCTATAATATATCAGAGGAATTTCTAGAATTTTTAAAGGAATGTAATAAAAGTCATATTCCTTTTTGTTATGTTAGTTCGAATTTTGGACCAGCATACACAAGGGAATATATAGGCTTAGCAAGTAAAGTATATGAAAATTGCACTGATATTTGCTTTAGAGATTTACATTCTTATCATCTGTTTGATCAGATAACAACTGTGCGATATGCTCCAGATTTAGCATTTTCATATCAATTAGATGAAAAGATAGAAAAAAAGAAAAATACAGTTGGAATTTCTCTAATTGATTTATCAATTAGAAAGGATTTAATTCAACAAGAAGAAAGTTATTATAAAGTGCTTGTTAATAGCATTCTTCAATATATGAAAGAAGATAAACAAGTATATTTATTTTCTTTTTGTAAGCATGAAGGAGACGAAAATGCGATACAAAAATTAATGAAAAAAATTCCAGAAGAATATAAAGACGGTATATATTGTGTAAATTATAATGGAGATATAGAACAGTTTTTGAAGGTATATGCAAGTATGGAGTATATGATATGTGCTAGATTTCATGCAATGGTTTTATCTAGTGTATTTGGACAAAAGTGTAGAGTAATATCTTATAGTAATAAAATAGACAATGTAATCCAAGATTTACAATTATTTCATCAAAAAATAATTCATGTAAAAGAGTTAGATGAAAAGACTAAGATACCATTAAAAGAGTTTGAAGAGATATTGCCTCAAAAAAGAGAGGATATTGCAAAAAAAGCCGTAAGACAATTAGACAAAATAGAAGAAGTAATAAAAGTCTTAAAGAAATAGAGGAAAAGATAAAATGTACTTAATAGTAGGATTAGGAAACCCTGAACCAGAGTATAGTCATACAAGGCATAATATGGGGTTTGATGTAATAAATGAAATAGCCCAAAGACAAGAGATAGAACTGTCTAGAACAAAATTTAATGGGATTTATGGCAGTGGGATTATAGAAGAAGAAAAAGTGATTTTGCTAAAGCCACAAACCTTTATGAACTTAAGTGGTCAATGTATCAAACCATTTATGGATTTTTATAAAATTCCAATAGAAAATGTACTAGTTATTTATGATGATATGGATGTAGAAGTAGGTTCTATCAAATTACGTAAAAAAGGTGGACCACGGAACACACAATGGAGCTAAGTCAGTGGTACATGAATTAGTATCAGAAGACTTTCCAAGAATTCGTGTAGGAATTGGAAAGCCAATAGATGAATATGATGCTATTGATTATGTAATAGGACAATTAGAAGAAGAAACTTATGAAAAATTGAAAGAAGGAATTGATAGAGCAGCAGATGCAATAGAAGAATTCTTGAAAAATGGAATAGATAGTGCAATGAATAAGTTTAACTAAGAAGGAGCAACAATGCAAGAGATTATAATTAGTCAAGACAATGAAAGTAATAAAATAGTAGCTATTTGCGAAAACGGAAAGCTTGTAGAAAAGTATGAAGAAAAAATAGGACAAGAGAGATTAGAGGGCAATATCTATTTAGGAAAAGTAGAGAATGTCCTTTTAGGTATGCAAGCAGCTTTTGTAGATATTGGAACAGAGAAAAATACTTTTATTCATATCAAAGATGTTATTCCAAAAGTAAGTAATGAAACAGGTAATAAAAATGAAACTTTGAGTAAATATGATATTAAAAACTATATCCGTTCAGGGATGCCAATTTTGGTGCAAGTAAAAAGAGATAGTACGAATAAAAAGGGAGCAAGAGTATCTACCCATATTAGTTTACCAGGAAGATTTATTGTATTAATGCCAGATACAGAGTTTATTACCATTTCTAAGAAAATTGAAAAAGAAGCAGAAAAGAAAAGACTTTTAGAAATTGTAAAAAATAGTTTACCAAAAGGATATGGAGCCATCATAAGAACCTCAGCACAAGGAAGGCAAAAAGAATTGATAGAACAAGATATTCAAAAAGTGATTCAAGAATATGAGGACATTCGAAAGAAGGCTCAAGAATTAGAAAAGAAAGAAAAATTTGAGCCAACATTACTTTATGAAAATGACGGAATTGTTGGGAAAATTTTAACGGATTTAGTGGATCAAGAATTAATAAGAATTGTGACTAATCAAGAAGGAATAGCCAAAGAAGTAACTAAGTTTTTAGAAGACACAGGACTTCAAGGTAAGGTTAAATTAGAGTTAAAACAAAATGAAGATATCTTAAGTATATATGACATTGGAGAGCAGATAGAAAAAGTAAATAACCGTAAAATTTGGTTAAAATGTGGAGGTTTTATTACTATTGATAAAACAGAAGCATTAACAGCAATTGATGTTAATTCAGGAAAATATATAGGAAATAAAGATTTAGAACAAACGGTATATACAGTTAATAAAGAAGCAAGCATAGAGATAGCGAAACAACTACGTTTGCGCGATATTGGTGGAATTGTCATTATAGACTATATAGACATGGAAAAAGCAGAAACAAAACAAAAAATTTTAGAGACATTAGAAGAAGCATTAAAAAAAGACCGTTCCAAAACCCAAATTATAGGCTTTACACCATTAGATTTATTAGAAATGACAAGAAAGCATATGTGTAGTAATGATTAATGCTAGTTAAAGAGATATTTTAGAAATACGAAGTCTAACTTCGTATTTTTTGAAAGTCTAATAATTTTATTGATATTATGATAAAATAATGATAAAATAAATACAAAATTATAACGGAAGGAAGAAAAGTATGATAAATATTAGACCTGTATCAGATTTGAGAAATAAATATCCAGAGATAGAAAAGACTGTTCTAAAAGAAAATGAAGAAGTATATTTAACTAAAAATGGATATGGAACAATGGTAATTATGAGCATTCAAAAGTATGAAAAACTAATGACTGAAGCGGAGTATAATCAATATATAGAAAATGCACTTGATGAAGCGGAGGAAGAAGCAGAAAATCCAAACACCAAGTATTACACCGCAGAGGAAGTTTTTGGCGAGGTGAGGAGGATGATTGATGGACAAGAATAAGTTGAAATTTTCAGCGTTATTTTATAAAGATTTAGAAAAAATTATGAAATATATTGCAAAAGAATTGAAAAATCCTATAGCTGCTAAGAATTTAAATCAAAGTATTAGAGTATCAATAGAAAGAAGAGCAGAGAGCCCTGAAGGATATAAGCCGTATCAATCTACTAAAAAGAGAAATAGAGTATATTTTAGAATGTATGTAAAAAATTATATTATTTTTTATACAATAGAACATAAAACTATGACAGTACGAAGAATTTTGTACAAAAGAAGAAACTTAGAAAAAATAATATAGTAAATTTATTTCAATAAAAAACCAACCCCTAAAGGTTGGTATATCAAAACAATTAATTTCCTAAAATCTTTTTTAACTCCTCATGTCTTTTAATCTTTTGAGTAGTCGTTTTAATCAAAGGTTCTTCTGTTACAATAATTTCACGAATTGCCTTGTAGGCAGGCATAGAATGGTTAATTTTTTCTTTCACATCTTTCCAAATAATATCTTTGTAATTAGTATCATCAGGATATAATTCTTTCATCATCTCAGGGTTATATACAATTTTACTACAAATCATTAAATCATTATCTTTAGCAGGCTTGCCATAAACCATACTTTCAGCTACATAAGGTAGGCTATTAATCAAGATTTCTAGTTCTTCCGGAAAAATATTTTTTCCATTTTTCAAAACAATGACATCTTTTTTTCTACCAGTAATAAAAAGAAAACCGTCTTTATCAAATCTACCTAAGTCACCAGTATAAAACCATCCGTCTTTTAAAACTTCTTTAGTAGCTTCTTCATTATCAATATAGCCTTTCATAACAGTAGGGCCTTTTACCATAATTTCACCAATGTCGTCTTGGTCAGGATGATCAATTTGCACCGTAATACCAGGAAGAGGAAAACCTACGCTACCAGCACGTTTAAACTTATCATTTTCACCTGCAACAACAGGAGAGGTTTCAGTCAAACCATAGCCTTGCAATAAGTTAATACCTAAATCCACAAAGCCTTGTACAGTCTCTTTATTCATAGGAGCACCGCCTGCAATTAAAGTATGGAGTTTGCCACCAAATTGATTTAAAATCTCTTTAAACACTTTACTTCTAATATCAATACCAAACTTTAACAAGAAATTGCAAACTTTTCTCATCATTTTCACTAACTTTGTTTTACCTTGCTCTGCCACTCCTTTTTCAATTTTTTTGTACATAACCTCAAGCATTAAAGGAACACCTACAAAACCAGTAATTTGAAACTCTATTAAGTTCTTTTGAACATATTTTAAACCATCACAAAAAGCAACTGTAATACCACATGAAGTACCATATAAAAAGGTACAAGTAGACTCAAATGTATGATGTAAAGGTAGAAAAGACAGAAAAACATCTTCTTTTCGGATATCAGTCATTTGTGATAATGCATAAATATCACTACAAATATTAGCTTGGGATAGTCCTACGCATTTTGAAATAGCAGTAGTACCAGAAGTGAAAAGTAAAATAGAAACCTTATTGGGGTTTAGTACAATGTCTTCATAAGACATGTTGCCAGACAAATATAGCTTTCTTCCTTTTTCTACAAGAGAAGAGTATGTGAAAAAATGGTTAGAAGAAATATTGGTACTTAGAACTTCATCCATGCAAATATATTGTGTTAAAGAAGAAGTATTTTCAGTATCAATTTCCTCAAAGATAGGAAGATATTTACTATCAAAAATAACAGCGTCTGCTTTACTTCTGATAATCAAACTTTTAATCTCATTATTGGGCAAAGACTTATCTAAAGGAATAATCGTAATATTAGCTGTTGTTACAGCTAAATAACTAACACACCATTCATAACGATTAGGAGCGATTAAAGCTACTTTCTTATTTTCCAGTCCCATATCTAATAGGCTAGTAGCCAAGCTTTTAATATCTTGTACAAATTGACTATACAAAATAGAAATATGTTCAGTAGCCTTAGGGTCCTTTTTATAAATAAAAGCAGGTTTATTACTAAAACGACTTTCGTAACGTACTACTAATTCTCTAAAATCTCGTAGTGTTTCTCCTTCGTATAGTTTATCTCTGTATTTACTCATTCACAATCTCCTTTGCCATATTTTTCACTCTTATTGTATACCAAAAACTTCAAAATATCAAGGAAAAAGGGCTAGAATAAAATATAGATAGAATTATATTTACAAATTTGTAAAATAAACATTGACATATAATAAAAAAATATGTTATAACTAGGATATCTACAAATATGATATTCACAAAAAAGAAAAGATTACTTTTGTAGCACATTGACAATAAAATAAGATAAAGTATCTCGCTAAAGCAAAAGAAAAATAGAAAAAATGTGCATAAAAGTAATTCAAAATGTAGATACTAACAACAAAAGAGTGTTGGTTTAGGGA
>CAPXSA010000011.1 GCA_948735595.1 uncultured Clostridia bacterium
GATAGTTTGTATTATTCTATTAATCATAAAGAAGTACCTCCTTGATATGGCTATGTTTTCTGTCAAAATCATCATATCAAATTGGTGCTTCTTTTGTCTATTTTTATCTTTTATTTTTCCCACATATTATTTATGCTAATATACATAAGAACTGTAAAAAACAAGAAAAAATAGGCTTGCTTAGCCTATTTTTCTTAAGTGTATTATGGTTGTTCTTGTAATGTTACGGTAACATCTTTTTCTTTACCGTCACGAGAAATTTTTAATTTTAAAGTATCACCAATTTGTTTCTTATTTTTAATTTCATTTAATTCATCCATTTTGGTAATTTTCTTTCCCTCAGCTTCAATAATAATGTCACCAGGTTTAATGCCAGCTTTTTCAGCAGCAGAGAAGTCGTCAACAGATCGAACATAAACACCAACGTCAAGTGCTAAGCGATATTGCTCAGCGATTTCTTTAGTTAAATCACTACCACTAATTCCAACATAAGGACGTTTAACTTTGCTATATTGAATTAACTGATTGTAAATATCCTTTGTAGCATTAATAGGAATAGCAAATCCAATGCCTTCTACAGAAGTTCCAGATAATTTTAAAGTATTTACACCAATGACCTGCCCTTTACTATTCACTAGAGCACCACCACTATTTCCAGAATTAATAGCTGCATCTGTTTGAATAGCAACATATTTATTACCATCTTCATCAGAAACTTCACGATTTACTGCACTAACAATACCAGCAGTAACACTATTGTCTAGTCCTAAAGGACTACCAATTGCCATTGAAAATTCTCCTACTTGAACACTGTCAGAGTCTCCAAGTTCTGCAGCAGTTAAATCAGTTTTATCAATTTTAATAACTGCTAAATCAGTTTGAGAATCAGTACCAATAATTTCTCCTTTATATTCCGTATCATCATTATATAATTTAACGGTCACTTTATTAGCTTTCCCAATTTCATAGAAAGAATTTTTACTAGAATTAGAAGAGTTAATAACATGGTTGTTCGTTAAAATATATCCATCTTCACTAATAATAATTCCTGAACCTCTTGCTGTTGCTGTACTAGGAGTTCTATTAAAAATAGAATTCACAGAATACTCTACTGTAATAGCTACAATAGAAGGTTGCACTTTTTTTGCTACCCCAACACCAGTCTCAGAATAGCCTTGCAAGGAAATTAATTGAGTATTCATGTTAGCTAGGTTAGAATTGTTACCTTCACCTTTACTGGAGTCATTAGTAGTAGTAGTGGTAACTAATTGTTTAATAATTTGTTCTTTAATGCTTGGAACACTAATGCAAGTGCCAATTACTAGCACAGTTCCTAAAATTCCACAAAAGAAAGGAAGGATTACGGTTTTTCCAAAACCACTACTAGATTTTGGTCTTTTTTCACTATTGCGAAATTCTTTGTAGCCAGTTTCTGTTGCAACAGGTTTGGCGCTTTTAAAAGTTTGATTGTTTTCAGTTACATTGTTGTTTTCATTTGATTGATTTTCTTCCATTGATTTTACCTCCAAAAAATTCTTAGAATTTATTTATATCATATCCTAAAACAAATATATCATACAAGACTTTTGTGAAAAAATTGTGAACCTTTTGTAGAATTTATTAGGTCATTTTTTTATATTGCTAGAAAAATAGAAAGAGATGTAAACTTGACAGTGCCTATAGAATTGAATATAATAAGGAAAATGAAAAGGAGTAAAAAAGATGAAAAGTGAAAAAGGGCTGACATTTCTTAGTACTGCCATTTTAGTAGTGGTTATTGCGGCATTAACATTTGGAATAGTCTATTTGGTAAGACTTCAATTAGATAAAGGAAAGAATGAAGATATTAAAACAGATATATTATTAGTAGAAGCCAAGGTACAAAAATTGGCAGGGGAATATATTTTAAAGAAAAAAGAAGAGATTTTAGTAGGTACTAAATTAACAGATATGGAAGATGAACCAGTGATCAAAGAGTTTTTGGAAAAAGAAATCTTTGATAAAGAAGAAAAAGGTGCCAAATATTATGTACTAGATCAAGATAACATCAAAGAGTTAAATTTAGAGAATGTAGAACTAGAAAAGGATAGTTATTATATTGTAGATTATACTTCAGTTAAGGTCTACTATACCAAAGGCTATAGTGATGAAGGAGGAGAAGTATATTACACAGTAGAAAAGGACAAAGTATGAAAGAAAAAGAGTTAGAAAGATTAACACTATTAAAAAAAGTAGAAGAAGAATTGTATGAACAAAATAACTTAATAACTGTTGCAGGGATTGATGAAGCGGGAAGAGGGCCTTTAGCAGGTCCTGTTGTTGTAGCATGTTGCATGATGCCAAGAAATTCCATGATAGAAGGAGTAAATGACTCTAAAAAAATAGCAGAGAAGAAGAGAGAAAAACTCTATGATTTGATTACGCAAGAGGCAATTAGTTATGGTGTGGGGATTATCGGACAAAATGAAATTGATGAAATTAACATTTTACAAGCAACGAAAAAAGGTTTAACTATGGCAATCAAAGATATGGAAGAAAAACTAAAAGAAAATCCAGAACTAGGAATAACAAAGCCTGATGCTATTTTAGTAGATGCTTTAACGAAAATTGATACAGATGGCATACCATATAAATCTATTATTCATGGAGATGCCATTAGCTATTCGATTTCATGTGCTTCTATTATTGCCAAAGTAACAAGGGATAGAATTATGAGACAGTGGGATGAGGTATATCCACAATATGGGTTTGAGAAGCATAAAGGATATGGAACGGCAGCACATATTCAAGCGATTAAGGAATATGGACTTTGTCCACTACATCGTCGCAGTTTTACTAAGAATTTTGTATAAAAGTAGGGGGAAGAAAAGTTGAATATACAAGAGATTATTGCTAAAAAAAGAGATAAACGAGAACTAAGTAAAGAGGAAATAGAGTATTTTGTAACCAACTATACCAATGGAACTATTCTAGACTATCAAGCAGCAGCTTTAACAATGGCAATATATATTAATGGAATGACTGAAGAAGAAACAACGAATTTAACATTAGCAATGGCGCATTCAGGAGATATTTTAGATTTATCAGAATTTGGAACAGTTGTAGATAAACATAGTACAGGGGGAATAGGAGATAAAGTAACTTTAATTTTAGCCCCTATTATAGCTTCCTTAGGAATTCCAGTAGCTAAGATGTCAGGAAGGGGACTTGGCTATACAGGAGGAACAATTGATAAATTAGAATCAATACCGGGATATCAAACCAATATCTCCATAGAAGAATTTAGAAAAAATGTTGGAAAAATTGGAATTAGTTTAATGGGGCAAACCTTAAATTTAGCACCTGCTGATAAAAAACTATATGCCTTACGTGATACAATTGCAGCTACTGAAAGTATCCCATTAATTAGTTCTAGTATTATGAGTAAGAAAATAGCAGCCGGAGCAAATAAAATTGTACTTGATGTAACATGTGGAAGCGGAGCCTTTATGAAAGACTTAGATCAAGCTACTAGATTAGCAGAAACTATGAAAAAAATAGGAGAACTTGCTAAAAAAGAAACTATATGTGTACTTACTCCTATGGAAGAACCCTTAGGAGAAACAGTAGGAAATGCATTAGAAGTAATAGAAGCAGTAGAGGCTTTACAAGGAAAAATATCAGAAGATGTACAAGAAGTAATACTAACTTTAGGGGCTTACATGATAAAACTAGCAGGTAGAGGAGATGACATAGAAGAAAATAAACAAAAAATGCTAATGCAAATTCAAAATGGTAAAGCACTTCAAAAGTTAAAAGAATTAATTGAGGCACAAGGTGGAGATATTGCCTATATTGAAAACTTAGAATTATTACCAAAAGCCAAATATGTTATGCCAGTAGTATCAATAAAATATGGTTATGTCAAAACATTAAATGCCAAAAATGTAGGTGAAATATCTATGTATTTAGGTGCAGGAAGAATAAAAAAGGAAGATAGTATTGACCCAACAGTAGGGATTAGCTTAAAAAAGAAAATAGGAGATAAAGTAGAAGAAAACGAAGTATTAGCCTATGTCTATGCTAATAGTGAAGAAAAAGGCAAAGAAGCAGTAAGACAATTGGCAGAATGCTATGAAATTGTAACAGAGAAAGTTGAAAAACAAAGCAGTATTTTAAAAGTTATATAACAAAATCCCGCAATTTGCGGGATTTTGTTGCTGTTATAATTGTATTCCTATATTTTGAGAGTTTCCTTGAATTTGGTTAGAAAAATCAGAAAATTGTTCTTGTGCTAGAAAACGATTTAAATTTTTTACAGTAATTCCAGTAGAAGCGGATAAATTATCTAAATTAATTTGGTTTGCGTTTTCTTCTAAAAAATTCTTTAGTTGTCCCATCTCGTATTGGTCCTTTGGTTCACAATTAGGGCATACACTAGAATCAGTCATAAAAAAGCATCCACAACGACTACATTTATTAAAATTCATAATTCTACCTCCAATATTATCTTTTGTGGAAACAGTATATCACAAATTTTGACAAATTTGTATAAAAAAGTGAAAAATTTTTAAAGTATTTTTTAGTTTGATATAGTAATCTATTTTGCATAATAAGACAAAAAATAACATGACGTATATTGACATATTTTAAACAATATGTTATAACTAAGGTATCTACAAATATGATATTCACAGAAAAGAAAAGATTACTTTTGTAGCACATTGACAATAAAATAAGATAAAGTATCTCGCTAAAGCAAAAGAAAAATAGAAAAAATGTGCATAAAAGTAATTCAAAATGTAGATACTAACAACAAAAGAGTGTTGGTTTAGGGA
>CAPXSA010000012.1 GCA_948735595.1 uncultured Clostridia bacterium
AAGAACTAGATGAATATATAAATTACTACAATAATAGTAGAATAAAGTTAAGGCTAAATGGTAAAAGTCCAATTCAGTACAGAATGGATTTCTACCCTAAAACAGCATAGACACTTGTCCAACTTTTGTGGGTCACTTCAAAGTTCTAACACACTAGAACTTCAGCAGAAGTTCTGTGTGCAAGGGGAAGTAAATTCCCCTTTGAACCCCTTTTTAGCACACTCAATATTCAATTTGTTTTGCTAACGCAAAATCAAATTCAATATTCTCGTGTGATAGAAAAATATTCGCCAAAGGCTCTTATTTTTCTAAGTAGCTTTTGTCAGCTTAGATAGACTGCGTCTATACGAAGCTCACAAAAGCCTTCTATGTTGTAGAAAATAAAGTTTACTTAATTCTTTATAATTTCTAGTAATTTTTTTTCATTTTTTTTGCTTAAACAATGAACTAAGCAAGGTTACAGCAACTGGTTAAAAGCAAGCAAGTAGTGGTTTCCCCGCAACCACAAATTTTATTAGAGTCGCAAGAGATTGTAGACTCTTATTTTTTTGACTTTGACGTAATTTTGACGTAAATGGGGACAGCTTGGGGACACAGGCTGTCAAATCCCTTTAAAATAGACTAAAACACGTCTTGTGGTTTTAAAAAAGCAATTTTTGTAATTATATTGAAAAAGAGTAATTAGTTTTTATCTACTAATAAATTTTGCAAGACTATACCTGCACTTCTATTATGAGAAGCTAAAGGATGGACATAGAAATTAAATGTTGTACTTATTTGAGCATGTCCTAATCTTGCTGCTACAACTGCTACATCTACATTTTGTGAAATAAGAAGAGTAGCATTTGTATGTCTGATACCATGAAAATTAATTACAGGTAGTCCAATTCTTTTAATAAATTTACCAAACCATTTACTTACTGTATCTGGGTGCATAGGTTTTCCGTTATCTTGAACAAATAATCTATCAGAATCGTACCAGAACTCACCACAAAGCTCTTTTTGGTTGTCATACCATAGTTTATATTCTTCTAACATTTCAACCACTGAATCAGGTATAGAAACATTTCTATATGAACTTGATGTTTTCGGTTCTTTTGTATATATACCTTTTTCAGGAAGATATTGACTTGCTTTATTTATAGCAATTTCTTTATTCTTGAAATCAATATCATTCCATTCAAGTCCCATTAATTCTCCAAGTCTTGCTCCTGTAAAAACATCTAAAATGATTGCAACTTTATATTTAAATTCATTTTCCTGAAGTGTATTTAAGTTATTTAAAAGAACTTTACATTGTTCATCATCATAAAATTTACGTTTTGCTCTAGAAGCTCTTGGTGGTTGAACTCTATCAGCAGGATTAAATGGTATTAGTTGCCAATATACAGCTTTGTGTAGCATAGAACTTATTAATCTATGATGTTCTAGAATAGTTTTCTTAGATAATGGTTTTAAAGTTCTTTCTCCATTATTTTTAGCAAGTCTTCTTATTTGTGTATCTTGTTCTAGCATATCATATAATTTCATAAGATCTGTTGGTTTGATTTTTTCTAAAGTAAAAGAACCTAAATATGGTAAAATTCGAGTTTCTAACATTCTTACATATCTTTTATAAGTGGATGGTGCTAATTCTTTTTCACCATAATTTATTTGCCATACATGAAAGAACTCTTCAAATGTTATAGGTTTTCCTTCTGGAATAAGTCCATGATTTGCTTCAGTTACAAATTCAGCAAGTGCAACTTCTGCATCTTTGCGAGAACCATGAATTGTTTTTGTTCTTTTAGCTCGAGAACCATCTAAATTTTTACCAGTTGATACTATTAACCTGTAAGTATTTTCACCTCTTTTTTCAATACTCCCAGCCATTGCCTTTTTCACCTCCTTTCGGCATACCTATGGGTGGGAGAGGATATGTATATATTTATTTAAATATCTTTGTCATCGTACTTATCAAATTTATCAATACTTTTCTGCATCCATTCGTTTAATTCGCTTTCAGTTGTTTTTCCTTGTTTGTATTTTTTTAAGTTTTGTTGAGAAGATTGTTTCCATTGTGCAAAATATTTTGCTTTTTCACTATAAGGATTTATTTTTCCTCTTTGAATTTGCATTAATATTCTTTGATACGTTTTCTTGTATAATTTATAAGCTTCTACATCTCCAATACTTTTTTTAAATGTTTCAGCAGCACCTATAACCCTACAAGATTTTTCATTATTATAGTAAACAATATCACAATATATTTCAGATTCCTTTGAAGTAGGAATAAAGTATTTGCCACAATTCTGACATTTTTTAATAGTAACATATGTATTCATTGCAATTTCATTTAAAGAAACAAATATCATATTAGATAAGTATGATGAGTGATAGATGTGACTTGTTTTATAGCTTAATTTTCCATCTTTGATACTCTTTCTAATTTTACTCGGATTTGCTAGGTTTGGACTTAATCCATCTGTTCCATTAACAAATAAGGTATTAAAATATATATTTGTTTGCCTAGTATAATTGTATAAATCATTTCTTAAAGCATATGATAAAAACTTAATATGAGATAGTTCGTCTTTATAAGAATCGGAATTATCTAAATTATATACAAAGTTAATACAATCTTTAATTTTCTCTTGTAATTCTATAATTATTTCTTTTGATTGTTCGAAAATTTCAGTATAATATTTAAAAAATTCGCTAGGAACTTCACATGAGTTTGCTTTATAAATGTCATTCACATATTCTTTTAATAGTTCAATTCCATAAAAACCAAAGAAAGTATTATAAGATGTTAGAGAATTTGAAAAGTCAGCATTTAAGAATCTAATTAGAAACATACCATATTTTTCTTCTAATGGATGAAAATAATCTCTTTTAACTAAAGAACATTTTGTGTTAGGAAATTTATATGTAGTATGTTCTAATAATATTTCTTTATATGTATTATTTATCTTTTTATTAAATGTTAAATTACAATTCATTAAAGGTGTTACATAGAACTCCTTTTTTTCTTTTTTATTAAACCATATGGCGAAACCATTATCAGTTGGTATTTCGGGGTTTTTAAACATTAATTGACAACTCCTTAGTATATTCTTGTGAGAAATTTAAAATATATTTTATGAATTTTCTTGACTTTTTATAAAAAGCTATATATAATGTGCTTGTAAAAAATAAAAAATATCTAATGTGAATTTCTCACAACACTATTTTACAATAAATAAAATTAAAAATCAATAGATATCATAATTTTTTACAAAAGTTTTGGGCTTATTTTATACAAATAAGAATTTAAGGAGAAGGGAGGCAGTCTATAAGTGGTACAAGAAGTAAAAAGAACAACATTAACAATGAAAGAAGCAGCTGACTATTTAGGAATATCCTATTGGCTCATTAATCAATTAGCAAAAAGAAAGCAAATTCCTTGTTCTAAAGTCGGCGGAAAGTATTTATTCAGAGTGAAAGTATTAGATGAATATCTAACACAAAAAGAAGAAGCATCGGTACAATAGGAAGGAGGTAAGAAGATGGTACAAGTCCAGTGGCTAAAAGTTTACACAGATATTTTTGATAATGAGAAAATGAAGAAATTACTCAGAAATAGAGATGGGGACACTTATTTTAGAGTATGGATTCAACTTTTAACATTAGCAGCAAAAAGTAATCAACATGGAGCTATCTTACTTGGAGAAAATATTCCAATGTCAAAAGAAGATCTGGCTAAGGTTATGCACAAAACTTTGAATAAATTGGAAAAGATTATACAAGATTTACACAAACTTGACATGATTATCATCGAGAAAGAAACAATTTGTATAAAAAATTGGGATATGTACCAAAGTGCCGATGAGTTAGAAAAGCTCCGAGAATCAAACAGAAGAAGACAACAGAAATATAGAGATAAACAAAAAGATAGTAACGTTATAGTAATATCAAGTAACACTGAAGATAAGAATAGAGAAGAAAAAAATAAGAATAGACAAGATATAAGTAATTTAGAAAATGAAAGTGGTTTTAAAGAATAAAGAAGTAATTAATTTGAAAAAGAAAATTAGAATGGAAGGAGGAAATATGGTTCAAACAGAAACTTTAAACAAAGTAAATTGCAAATTTTGTGGTAAAGAGCTAGAACAAAAAGAATTATTATTTCAATTAAACGATAGGCAATTCTCAATAGAAGGACAAACTGAAAGATGTGATTGTCAAGAATCTAAAATATACTGGGAAAAGATTGAATATGAAAAAAAGCAAAAAGAAATGATAGCTGAAACACAAAGAAAAAACGATGTAATAAATAAATTATATAATAATAGTAAAATGAATATTAGACTAAAATTATATAGTTTTAATAATTATAAAGTTACGTCTGAAAATAAAAAAGCTCTTAATAAAGCAAAAGAATATGCAGAAAATTATATTAAAAAAACAGAAAAAGGTAGCTTGTTTATAACAGGTGGAGTTGGAACTGGTAAAACACATTTAGCAGCAAGTATTGCCAATGAATTAATAAGAAATGAAATACCAGTTGTATTCGGAACATTAATAAATTTGTTAAATGATATTAAAGATAGTTATAGTTCAGATGGTGAAAAAGAAGGATATATTATTGAAAGATATTCCAAAGTAAATATGTTAATAATAGATGATTTAGGCAAAGAAAGACCCAGTGAATGGACATTAGAAAAGTTATTTACAATTATAAATAATCGTTACGAAAATAATTTACCAGTAATAATAACTACAAATTATAATCGAGATAAATTGAGAGAAAGGCTTTCAAATAATAAAAATTATGAGATAGTAGACTCAATAATATCAAGATTATATGAGATGTGTAAAGGCATTGCTATTTATGGAAATGATAAAAGAAAAGAGTTAGTATAAGTCCGCAAAACTAAAAATACTAACCCCAATATTTATAAATATATTTTAATATAAAAGATGAAAAAAGTAAATAGAAATGACTAGAAAAGTACTTGGATTTTAACAAAAAAGTCCAAGTATTTTTCAAAATAGAGATGAAAATATGTACTAATTTAGGTGCATATATTAGTGATTAATTGTATTAGCAAGCAATGAATTTCGTCAGCTCGAAATTCTATATGGGGAAAATCCCCAATCCCCTTTTTTAATATGAAAGTGAGGTGAGAATTAGAATGGCGACAACGAGTTTATGGAAGGTAGAAAGTAGAATAGATCATGTTGTAGATTATGCTACTGATAAAGATAAAACCAAAAATAAATATTATAATCAATTTAATAATTTTTCTAGTGTAAGAGATTTGCTTTCGTATGCTACTAATCCAGACAAAACTGAAAAACAATTTTTTACAACAGGAATTAATTGCAAAGTAGAAGATGCAGTTAAGCAAATGGAATTTGTGAAAACATTATATGGAAAAGAAGACGGAATACTTGCTTTTCATGGATATCAATCTTTTGATAAAGGAGAAGTTACTCCAGAAATTGCTCATGAAATAGGAGTTAGACTTGCTGAAGAAATGTGGGGAGATAGATTCCAGATTGTAGTATCAACACATTTAAATACAGAGCATATTCATAATCATTTTGTACTAAATTCTGTTTCATTTAAAGATGGACTCAAATATTATAGTGATTTAACTAATACAGCTTTATTAAGAAAAACATCAGATGATTTATGTGATGAATATGGATTAAAAGTGCTAGAAGAAAAGCCATGTAAATCTGGGATTAATTTTGAAAATTTCTATAAAAAATCTATTAGAGATTCAGATTATTATAAATTTGCAAAAGAAGATTTAGACTATGCAATAAAACATTCTTATACTCAAAAAGAATTCCATCAGTATTTATCATCAATGGGATATAGTTATTATTATAGGGCAAATAAATTATGTATAAGGAGAGAACCATATAAAAGAAATATCAGAGTTGAAAGAGCTTTTGGAGAAGAATATTCTGTAGAAAATATTAGGCAAAGAATAATAGCAAATGATTTTATTCCCAAACAGCAAATAATTCTATATAAAAGAGCTACTTTAAAGTTTTATGGAAGGAAAAATATTTTTAGAAAGGCATATAAACCTAAAGGAATAGTTGCTTTATATTATTACTATAGATTTTTATTGGGATTGCATAAAAGAAATAATGTGCAGTATAAATTGACTCCAAAAATGAGAGAAGAAGTAAAAAAGATGGATAAGTATTCGGAAAGAATAAGATTCTTGTGCAAATACAAGTTAGAAACCCTAGACAATGTGGATGAGCTGAAAACAAAGAAGTTAAGAGAAAAACAAGATATTTTAAATACAAGAAATAGATTATATTATAAAAGAGGAAATGTAGATAATGAAACAGAGAAAAATGATATTACAAAGCAAATAATTGCAGTTACAACTGAGCTAAAAAGAGTAAAAAAGGAAATTAGAATGTGTGATGAAGTCACAGATAATGTTCATAGTATGAAAGAGCAAATAAGAGAAACTGAAGAAAAATCAAAAGGAAAGGAAAGACAAAAGAAGAAAGATAGAAAATATGATAGGTAGTAATTAAATCTATTTCTTGAAATTTATATGTTTTGAGAAATAGATTTTTTGTCGAAAAAAGTAGAAAACTTCAAAGGATAGGAAGTTCTTGCAAAATATTGATAAATTAAGTTTTTTATGATATAAAATATAATAGAGAATTTGTATTTAAAAGGAGCAGTATTATGATAAATAATCGAGAAAGAGAAGAACTACATAAGGCTATATGGTCAATAGCAGATGATTTAAGAGGTTCAGTAGATGGATGGGATTTTAAACAATATATTTTAGGTATAATGTTTTATAGATATATTTCAGAAAATATAACAAATTATATAAATGAAGGAGAAAGAAAAGCAGGAGATATTGATTTTGACTATGCAAAATTAAAAGATAGTGAAGCAGAAACTGTAAGAGAAGAAATGGTAAAAGTTAAAGGCTTTTTTATACTTCCTTCAGAGCTTTTTGTTAATGTTTGTAAAATAGCAAGAAATGATGAAAACTTAAATGAAACATTAGAAAAGGTATTTAATAATATAGAAAATTCTGCCAAAGGTGCTGAAAGTGAAGATGACTTTTCAGGACTATTTGATGATATAGATGTAAATAGTAATAAATTAGGTGCAACAGTTAGTAAAAGAAACGAAAAACTTATAAAAATTCTTGAAGGAATAGCCAATATTAATTTAGGAAATTATCAAGATAATCAAATTGATGCTTTTGGAGATGCCTATGAGTTTTTAATGACTATGTATGCATCAAATGCAGGTAAATCTGGTGGAGAATTTTATACCCCACAAGAAGTTAGTGAACTTTTAACTAAACTTGCTATTGTTGGAAAGACATCAGTAAATAAAGTATATGATCCTGCTTGTGGTTCAGGTTCATTATTATTAAAATCTGCAAAAATACTTGGAAAAGAAAATGTTAGAAATGGCTTTTATGGACAAGAGATAAACTTAACTACATATAACCTTTGTAGAATAAATATGTTTTTACATGATATTGGATATGATAAATTTGATATAGCATGTGAAGATACTTTAACATCTCCACAACATTGGGATGATGAACCTTTTGAAGTTATAGTTTCAAATCCACCATATTCTATTAAATGGGCAGGAGATGATAATGCTGTGTTAATTAATGATCCAAGATATGCACCTGCCGGAGTACTAGCTCCAAAATCAAAAGCAGATTTTGCGTTTATAATGCATTCTCTATCATGGTTAGCAACAAATGGTACTGCATCAATAGTTTGTTTTCCAGGTATATTATACAGAGGTGGAGCAGAACAAAAAATAAGAAAATATTTAATTGATAATAACTTTGTAGATTGTATTATTCAGCTACCAGATAACTTATTCTTCGGAACAAGTATTGCTACTTGTATAATGGTTTTAAAGAAAAGCAAAAAAGATAATAGCACACTATTTATAGATGCAACAAATGAATGCGTTAAAGTAACAAATAATAATAAATTAACTGATGAAAATATAAATAATATAGTTGATATATTTACTAAAAGAGAAGATAAAGAATATGTTGCTAAACTTGTTTCTAATAAAGAAATAGAAGAAAATGATTATAATTTATCAGTTGCAACTTATGTAGAAAAAGAAGATACAAGAGAAAAGATAGATATAGTTAAATTAAATAAAGAAATTGATGAAATAGTAGCAAAAGAAAATATACTTCGTGAAGAAATTAAAAAAATTATTTCAGAAATTGAGGTGTAGTAGATGAAGAATTTATTTATTGATTCTAATATATGGCTTTCATTATATCATTTTACAAATGATGACCTTGCACAATTCGGAAAACTTAAAGAATTAAACGGTAAAGACATACAATTATTCATACCGCAACAGGTATATGATGAAGTTTATAGGAATCGTGAAGCAAAATTAAAAGACGCACTTAAATCATTTGAATTAAATGATATTAAGTTCCCAGTTTTTTGTAAGGAATATAAAGAATATGATGAATTTCATAAAGATTATATCGGGCTTAAAAAGCGTTTTAAATTATGGAAAGAAAAAATTGGTGAGGACATACATAATGAGCATTTGCCTGCTGATGAAATAATAAATGATTTTTTCAAAAATACAAAATTAGTTGAATGCGAGTCAATTGTTGAAAAAGCTTATATGAGATACAAAAAGGGAAATCCACCAGGAAAAGATAATAAATATGGGGATGCTATAAATTGGGAATGTTTGTTAAATGTGATTCCAAATGGAGAAGATTTATATTTGATAAGTGCAGATAAGGATTATCATTCTGCACTATCAGATAAGAAGATAAATTCGTTTTTAGAAAAAGAATGGCAGTATAAAAAGAAATCTAAAATTTTCTTTTATAATAATTTGGTTTCATTTCTTTCTGAACATGTGAAGGAAATAAAACTAATAACTGAAAATGAAAAGGAAGAGTTAATCAACAAATTGAAGAATAGTCGCAGTTTTGAAGAAACACATGGTGTAATTTCAGGGCTGAATAGATATAGTGATTGGACAGAAACTCAAATTGAAGATATTTGCAATGCAGCTGAAGAAAATTTACAAGTTAAATGGATTATTGACGATCCAGATGTATATAAGTTTTATCATCATCTTCTTGAGAATGTTAAATATGAAAATTTAACTGATTGTGCAACTAAGAGAATAATAGACTTAATCTATATGGATATTATTGAAAAAATGAGTGAAGCAAAATTTGCTTATGAAGCAGATTCTACTGATACACTTGAAGAATATTATAAGCATTAAAAGAAAGGAAATATCATGAATAAAATCGAAAAACTATTAGATAAATTGTGCCCTAATGGAGTGGAATATAGATATCTAGAAGATTGTTGTAAAATACTAGACAATAAAAGAAAACCTGTAACAAAATCTGCAAGAATATCAGGAGAATACCCATATTATGGAGCAAATGGAATACAAGATTATGTATCAGATTATATTTTTGACGGAATTTTTGTATTAGTTGGAGAAGATGGTTCTGTTATAAATGAAAATGGAAATCCGATAGTAACATGGGCTGAAGGAAAGATATGGGTAAATAATCATGCACATATTATTGAAGAAATAGAAGGAGTTTCTTTAAGATATTTATATCATTATATTCAAACAATTAATGTAACAAGTTTAATACATGGAAATATACCCAAATTAAATCAGGGCGATTTTAGAAAGTTTCAAATTGCTGTACCCCCGTTGGAAGTACAATATGAAATTGTCCATATATTAGACAATTTCACAGAGCTTTCAGCAGAGCTTTCAGCAGAGCTGAAAGCTCGACAAAAACAATATAACTTTTATTTAAATAATTTGTTGAATATTGAATTATTAAAGCCTTCCAAAATAATGTATGTGAAAGACTTATTTGAGATAAAAAACGGATTAAACAAAGAAAAAAGTGCATTTGGAAAAGGAACTCCTATAGTTAATTTTACTGATGTTTATAAAAATCGATACTTAACATCAGAGATGTTAAAAGGAAAAGTAACAGTATCTCAATCTGAAATTGATAGATATACTGTAAAAAGAGGAGATGTATTCTTTACAAGAACATCAGAGACAAAAGAAGATATTGGTATGTCAAGTACTGTTGTTGAAGATATAGAAAATTGTACTTTTAGTGGTTTTGTATTAAGAGCGAGACCAACTACAAATTTGTTATTGCCTAAATTCTGTTCTTACTATTTTTCGACTAATCAAGTACGAAATAATATTATTAGATATGCATCATTTACAACAAGAGCAACGACAAGTGGACCTAAATTAGCAAAAATACCAGTACCAATTATACCTTTAAAAGATCAAGAGCGAATAGTAAATATATTGGATAGATTTGACAAACTATGTAACGATATATCATTAGGTTTACCTGCAGAAATCGAAGCAAGACAAAAACAATATGAATATTATAGAGATAAATTATTAACATTTAAAGAATTAAAAAATGAGGGATAATAAATGAATAAATATAATGTAGTAATGGAAACAAGTACTTCAACAGTTGTTGCTGAATATGAGCCATTAAAAAGAAAATCAGATAGCTATCAAAGTGAAGCAGCTCTTGAACATGAATTTATAAGAATGCTAACTGAACAAGGATATGATTATTTAGAAATACATGAACAAGATACTTTAGTGAAAAATCTTCGTACACAATTAGAGCTATTAAATGATTATAAATTTAGCGAAAATGAATGGGATAGATTTTTCAATAACAATATAGCAAATAATAATGATGGTATTGTAGAAAAAACTAGAAAAATTCAAGAGGATCATATTCAAGTATTAAAAAAAGATGATGGAACAAGCAAAAATATTTATCTTTTAGATAAAAAGAATATTCATAACAATAGATTACAAGTCATAAATCAGTATGTTGAAAATAATGGGAACTATGATAATAGATATGATGTTACTATTCTTGTAAATGGAATTCCCTTAGTTCATGTTGAATTAAAAAGAAGAGGTGTTGCTTTAAAAGAAGCATTCAATCAAATAAATAGATATCAAAGAGACAGTTTTTGGGCAGGTAGTGGGCTTTATGAATATATACAGATATTTGTTATATCAAATGGAACAAATACAAAATATTATTCTAATACTACAAGAGAAAGTCATATAAAAGAACAGAGTCAAACTAGAAATAAGAGTAAAAAAACAAGTAATAGTTTTGAATTTACAAGTTATTGGGCAGATGCAAATAATAAAGTAATAAATGATTTAGTTGATTTTACTAGAACTTTTTTATCAAAACATACTATTTTGAATATATTAACAAAATATTGTGTATTTACTTCTGAAGAACTTTTATTAGTAATGAGACCTTATCAAATTGTCGCAACAGAAAGAATACTTAATAAAATAGAAGTATCTACTAATTATAAAAAAATGGGAACCATTGATGCGGGAGGATATATTTGGCATACAACAGGTTCAGGTAAAACATTAACATCATTTAAGACAGCTCAACTTGCAACTAATTTAGATTATATAGACAAAGTATTATTTGTAGTAGATAGAAAAGATTTAGACTATCAAACAATGAAAGAATATGATAGATTTGAGAAAGGTGCAGCTAACGGTAATAGGAGTACAAAAGTACTTCAAAAACAATTAGAAGATACAACTTCAAGAATAATTGTTACAACTATTCAAAAATTAAGTGAATTTGTAAAAAGAAATCCAAGTCATCCAGTATTTCAAAAGCATTTAGTATTGATATTTGATGAATGTCATCGTTCTCAATTTGGTGATATGCACAAAATGATAGTTAAGAACTTTAAAAATTACCATTTATTTGGGTTTACAGGAACACCTATATTTGCTAAAAATGCTACTAATAAGTCTAATCCTGATTTTTGCACAACTGAGCAGGCTTTTGGAGATAAGTTACATACATATACAATAGTTGATGCTATAAATGATGGAAATGTACTTCCATTTAGAATTGATTATATAAATACAATTAAGAAAAAAGAAGAAATGACAGACAAAGAAGTACAAGCTATAAATACTGAAGAAGCTTTATCTTCTCATGAAAGAGTTAGCAATGTAGTAAGTTATATAATTGAACACTTTGACCAAAAAACAAAAAGAAATTCGTTTTATGATTTAAAAGGACAAAGATTAAAAGGCTTCAATTCAATGTTTGCAGTAGCATCAATACCAATGGCAAAGAAATATTATTTAGAATTAAAAAAGCAATTAGAAGAAAAACATAAGGATTTGACTATTGCAACGATATATTCTTTTGCAGCAAATGAAGAAGATACTACTGATGGAATATTAGATGATGAGGGATTTGAAACAGAATTATTAGACCAAAGTTCAAGAGAATTTTTAGATTTTGCAATAGATGAATATAATAAAAAATTTAAAACAAACTTTTCATCAGAAGGTAATGGTTTTCAAGATTATTATAAAGACTTATCAGATAGAGTTAAGAAGAGAGAAGTTGATTTACTTATAGTTGTAAATATGTTTTTAACAGGTTTTGATGCTACAACACTAAATACATTATGGGTAGATAAAAATTTAAAGCAACATGGACTAATTCAAGCATACTCAAGAACTAATCGTATCTTAAATTCTGTAAAATCTTATGGTAATATAGTTTGTTTTAGAGATTTACAAGAACAAACCAATGATGCAATAGCATTATTTGGAGATAAAGATGCATCAGGAATAGTTTTGTTAAAATCTTATGAAGATTATTACTATGGATATGAAGATGAAAAAGGCAAAAAACAAAAAGGATATGAAGAAAGAATAGCAGAATTACTTCAAAAATATCCATTAGGAGAACAAATAATAGGTGAACAAGCTCAAAAAGACTTTATGGTTTCTATGGGAAATATTTTAAGACTTAAAAATATACTATCTTCATTTGATAGATTTGAAGGAAATGAAATACTTTCTGAAAGAGATTTCCAAGACTACATAGGAACTTATACAGATTTATATGAAGAATTTAAATCCAGAAAAGATAATGGAAAAGTAGAAAGTATAAAAGATGATGTAGTATTTGAGATGGAACTTGTAAAACAAGTAGAAGTAAATATTGATTATATATTGATGTTAGTTGCAAAATATCATCAATCAAATTGCACAGATAAAGAAATATTAGGTTCAATTGATAAAGCAATAAAATCAAGTTTAGCACTTCGTTCTAAAAAAGAGCTTATTGAAACATTTATATCAAAAATAAATACAAATACAGATGTAATGAGTGATTGGACTAAATTTGTTAAAGAACAAGAAGAAATTGACCTAAGAAATTTAATTGAAGAAGAAAACTTGAATGATGAAGAAACAAGAAAATTTATAGATAATGCATTTAGAGATGGACAAGTTAAAACAACAGGGACAGATATTGAAAAAATATTACCACCAATGAGAAGATTCGGCGGAGGTAATAGGGCAGAAAGAAAAGAATCAATAATTGAGAAAATAAAGAAATTCTTTGAAAAATATTTTGGAATTTGGAGTTCAAATAATAACGAAGATACTATAGTATATGATATTACAGAAGATGATACTGAAAGCTTAGCAATGGTAGCTGAAGAAGGAGAAGAATATAAGCATGAATAAAGAAGAATTATTGCCGTTTGTAAAATTTATAACAGAAATGGATAAGAAAATGGTGGATGAGGATAGACAACATAATTTATCTAAAGAACAAAAAGAGATGATAAAACAATTTTTAGATCAATGTTATGAAAATTTTAAAAATAGTAATTAAAGGAAGAATTATAAGATTTAAATAAGCAGACTCCAATGAGCCTGCTTTACCTTTATTATTTTTTCTTATGTGTATGTTTTGGTTGCCTTTGAGATAAAGCAGAACCAGCTACAGATTTTGTAGTTTTAGAAGTTCTACCATCTTTCAAAAGTTTTGATGCTTTTGAAGCAACACTTGAACTTGTTTTTTTACAAGCCATAAGAATCACCGCCTTTCTGGGATAAAATTTTTCCTCCTTTGATTTTCATTAGAAAACTGATAACAATAAAATAATAGCAAAGCCCAAATAAAAGTCAACATTTTTGAATAATGAAACGGGACTGTAAAGGTCCCGTTATTGTAAATTTTCAGAAATCCAGTCCCATTGTTTTTGATTCAACCAACCTTTTATAGGTTTGGTAACTTTGGTGATTATCATAGCATCATTCCCATCGAGATGAGATACGCATTTATCAGAAACTGTTTTTAAATCAGAAGAAGTTGAGATTAGGAATGTTGTAGTTAGATATTTGCACCATGTTCCAAAAGACTTAATATCATTTTCAACATTCTCCCTATTTTGTGTAGGTGAGTGTAAGTCATAAGATATCATATAAATCATAAGAAATTCTCCTTCCCATTCCAAAGAAGTCAAAAAGTGTTGACTGCTAACAATAGAAAGTGTTATAATACTTCTAATAATACTTTTGCGAGAAGTTATTAAGAAGCATTTCATGTTGTTTATAACACTTGGAATGCTTTTTATTGTTAAAGAGATTATACAACTTAGAAAATATAAAGTCAATATATTTTTAAAAAAATGTCCCAAAATTATTGACATTTGTCCCAACAAAAAATATAATATAGTAGGGTGATAAAATGAAAAAGAAAAATGTATTAAATTTAATTAAATATTATTCAGAAAAAAATGATGAAGCATTCAGAAATGAAGCGTATGAGATAGCTAGAGAATTTGATGAAACTGGAGATTTTCAATTATCTGAATATATAATGGCATTACTGTCTAATGTTAATACTTTTGTACCACAAGGTAAAAATTACGATTTATCCTTTTTTATAAAAGTAGAACCAAGTCAATCATCTTTACCATTACCAGAAAAGATAAAAGAAGATATTATAGGTATTATAAATGCTGTAGGGCATAATGCTGGAGTAAATAAATTTTTATTTGAAGGGGCTCCAGGTACAGGTAAAACTGAAACTGTAAAACAATTGGCACGCATATTAGAAAGAGATTTGTTTTCAGTAGAATTTGATACTGTAATAGATAGCAAATTAGGACAGACATCTAAAAATATTTCAGAACTATTTAAAGAAATACAAAATTTATCACATCCAGAAAAAATAATTATTTTATTTGATGAAATAGATTCAATTGCATTAGATAGAATTAATAAAAATGATCTTAGAGAAATGGGAAGAGCAACTTCTGCAATTTTGAAAGGATTAGATACACTAAATGAAAATATTGTTTTTATAGCCACAACAAATTTATATGAATCATTTGATAAAGCATTAGTTAGAAGATTTGACTCTGTAATTAATTTTAATAGATATGAAAAAGAAGATTTAATAGAAATATCGGAATATTTATTAAATGAAGCATTAGATAAATTTAAATTTGCAGGACGAAATGTTAAATTATTTAGAAAAATAATGAATATGATGGAAGACATACCTTATCCAGGAGAATTAAAGAATATTATAAGAAGCTCAATAGCATTTAGCAATCCTAATGATGAATATGATTATTTGAAGAGATTATTTACATTGGTGAATAAAAATAGTAATGGTAATCTGAAAGAATTACAAGACATAGGATTAACTGTTAGAGAAATTGAAATATTAACAGGAATTTCTAAAAGTCAAGTTTCAAGGGAAATAAAGGGTGAGTAAAATGAATGAATTATTACAATTAAAAGGAAAATTTTTTCAAAAGTCAAATAATTCTAAGCCAGGACCATCAAATCTTCCTAAGGGGGAATATGTTAAAATTGATCACTTAAAAAACTTAGAAAAACAGTTATTAGATTTGCGAGAATTTTGGAATGATGAAAAATATCTAAATGGGGCATTGATAAGTGTATTTTATAAAGATGTTGTAGCAAAAAGTAGAAGAGTTAAAGGATTTCTTTCAAAGGGAGTTAAAACAGCCAATAGTTCAATAGTTGGTGCAAAATTTACAGATGGAGATAAAAGAAAACATATTATAACACATTATATAACAAAGGAAGTATTAGAAGAAACAATTAATAGAATAAGTGAGTCGATAAAAATTATATCTGAAAAATTTGGCAATGAAATTAATTATTATAATATAGAGCAAATAAACAAAAAGAATATTAATATAGAAAAATATGATATTGGCAGAAATAATTTTGTTAATATTGTAGTTGATTCATTTTATGTTGAAAAATTTTCAATTTTAGAGGAGAAAGATGATATAAATCAAAATTCACTTATTACAATATATAAGACAGATATTGATACCAAAGAATTGTTAGAAAAAATAGGAATAAATATATTCTCATCAAGAATATTAGACGAAACGACTATATTTTTAACACCAGATCAATTAAAAATATTAAAAAATAATGCACCATATTTAATAGCAATGAAAGTGAGTGATTTATCTAATTATAATTATGAAGATTTTTTTGCAGTAGAAGATTTGAAACCAATCTCAATCCCAGAGCCAACTAATGAACCTATAATAGGAGTAATAGATACATTATTTGATAAAAGAGTTTATTTTTCAGATTGGGTAGAGTTTGTTGATAAAACAGATGTTAATATACCTATAGAAAATAAGGACTATGAACATGGAACGGAAGTAACATCAATTATAGTAGATGGACCACAAATTAATCCAGAAATGGATGATGGATGTGGGAGATTTAGAGTTAAACATTTTGGAGTAGCTAGAGCAACTCAAATGAGTTCATTTTCAATTTTGAAAGCAATAGAAGAAATTATTTCAAAAAATAAAGATATACATGTTTGGAATTTATCTTTAGGATCTTCATTAGAAGTAAATTCTAACTTTATATCTCCAGAAGCTGCTTATTTGGATAAGATACAATATGAAAATAATGTGATATTTGTTATTGCAGGAACAAATAAAACAAGAGAAGATATAGAGAGAATAGGTGCACCTGCAGACTCAATAAATTCTTTAGTTGTTAATTCAGTTAATATGAGAGGTGAACCAGCTACATATGCAAGAAAAGGTATAGTTTTATCTTTTTTTAACAAACCTGATATTAGCTACTATGGTGGAGATGAAGACAAATATATGAGAGTATGTGGACCGACTGGTGAAGGTAGGGTTACAGGAACATCATTTGCAGCACCTTGGATTGCTAGAAAGATGGCATATTTGATTGAGATATTAGGATTTCCTAGAGAAGTTGCAAAAGCATTACTTATAGATTCTGCAACTGGATGGAATGAGCAAAATTCAAATGAATTATCATGTTTAATCGGTTATGGAATTGTACCTAAAAGAATTGAGGACATATTAAAGACATCTAATGATGAAATAAAATTTATTTTATCTGGCGAATCAGAAAAATATGATACATATAATTACAATATTCCTGTACCAATATATGGAGATAAACATCCATTTATTGCTAAAGCTACAATGTGCTATTTTCCTAACTGTTCTAGAAATCAAGGGGTAGATTACACTAATACAGAATTAGACATATATTTTGGGAGAATAGGAGAAAAAGGAATACAGTCTATAAATGAAAATACGCAATCAATAGAAGGAGAACATTACTTGAGAGAAGAAAATGCAAGAAAGTATTATAGAAAATGGGATAATGTAAAACATATTAGACAAGTATATAAAGAAGGAATAAGACCTAAAAAAGCTTATGGAAACGGTATATGGGGAATTAGTATAAAAACTAAAGAAAGATTAGAAAAAAGAGATGGAGAAGGCATTAAATTTGGAGTTGTTGTAACTCTTAAAGAAATAAATGGAGTAAATAGAATAGATGAATTTATCAATCTGTGTTCACTGAGAGGATGGTTAGTGAATAAGGTAAATGTAGAAAATCAAATCGATATATATAATAAAGCAGAAGAAGATATTGAATTTGAATAATACTAAAATTTGTGATAGGAGAAGAGAATGAACAAAATAGATAATGTAGAATTTTATAAAGATTTATATTTGTTTGAAATTGCTAGAAAAGAAAATTTAAATTCTAAAATATCAACTTATATAGGACTTTTAACAGTGCTTGGAGGAATTGTTGTCTTTGAATTAGAGAATTTGTATCAAAATTTAAATGTTAATCCTATAATACAATTTGAACTTATAGTATTGATAATGATAATTTTAGGAATTAATATATATAACTTATATAAGGCTAATCATGGTAAAGAATATAAATATTTAGATAATTCTATAGAAGTAAAAAAAGCATTTGTTGAATTGGAAAGATATTATCAGCAATATTATGAATATTTTAAAAATGGAGAAGAAACAATAGATTCTTTAATAGAAAGAAAAAAGAAAGAAAAGCTAATAGAAATGTATATTCAATGTAGTGAAGAAAATGCTAGAGTAAATGATATTAGGAATGAAGAAACTATGAGATTTATAAATTTTTTTATAATTTCTCTAATTATAGTAGGTATTATAGGAATATATTGTATAACTGTAAAGAAGCCTATAGATATTAATATTTTATACTAGGAGGTGAATTATTATGTCAGATAGTGATACAAAAAAAGAAGTGGATAAAGTTACTCCACCACCAGAACCACAATTACCAACTAAGACTTTATGCGAGAGTTTTTCAAAGAAAAACTCTAAAAATACAGAGAAAAGATAGTTAAAAATATAGATATTATTAAATGTAATTGAATAGTATAAAATTTAACTAATAAATACAAAATAATTATAATATTAAAGTGCAATTTTTACACTTAAAGTGCAAAAATTGCACTTTAAATATTGATATTATATCTTACAACTGATATAATATATATGTAGGAGGTATTTCTAATGGATAAGAAAAAAGATTGGAATTTAGAATTATCAGAATATATTAAACAGGGTGAGCCAAATCGAGTAGAAAAGACCAAAACATGGGAAACAGCAATAGGTTTGCAAGATGTAGATGGATTAAAACCTTCAAAATACTTAATAAAAACTGCAAAAGAACACATTGAAGGAACAATAGATATCGAAGAAGTAAAAACAAGAATAGATGAATACTATGAAGTTCAAGGCAGTAGAAAAAACTTTGGAAAAGAAAACGAAGAAGCTGATAAAGTTGCAGTAAGAATAACAGAAATATTAAGTGAAAAAGCATTTAATTTTTCACCAACAGAACTATTAAATATTCATAAAAGATTATTCAAAAATATATTTGATGGAGCAGGAGTATATAGAGATTATAATTTTACTAAAAAAGAATGGGTATTAAATGGAGATACAGTAATATATGCACCATTTGATACAATAAAAGAAACATTAGAATACGATTTTGAACAAGAGAAAACCTTTTCATATAAAGGATTAAGCTTAGATGAATCTATAAAACATCTATGTAAATTCACATCAAATATATGGCAAGTACATCCATTTTGCGAAGGAAATACAAGAACAACAGCAGTATTTATAATTAAGTATTTAAGAACTTTTGGATTTAATATTAATGATGAAGTATTTGCTGAAAACTCATGGTATTTTAGAAATTCATTAGTAAGAGCAAATTACAAAAATTTTGAAAAAAATGTATTTGAAGATACATCATTTTTGGAAAAGTTCTTTTATAACTTGCTAACAAATGCTAACAATGAATTAAAAAATAGATATACACATATAGATAATATTCAAAGTGCAAATGAAAATAATTTAAAGGGTAATAATTACACTTTAGAAGAACAGGCAATTATAAACATATTAGAAAATAATCCAGCAACTACTCAAGAAGAAATAGCAAAGCAAATTAATAAATCTTTGAGAACCATTAAAACATATATGGCAGAAATGCAAGATAAAGGACTGATAGAAAGAAAAAATGGAAAAAAGAATGGTGAATGGATAGTGAAAGGTATAACATTTAAGTAAATATAATAAATACTAAAAATAGATTCAGTAGAAGGAGAAAATCAAATGGAAAAGAAAGTCGAACATCCAAGAGTATTTATATCTTACTCATGGTCAAGTAAAGAATATGAAGAAAAAGTCATGGATTTAGCAGTGAAATTACAAGGAGATGGAATTGAAGTTATTATTGACAAATGGATTATGCAACCTGGTAATGATACAATAAATTTTATGGAGAAGTGTGTTAAAGATCCTGAAGTTAATTTTGTTTTGATGTTATTAGATAAAAAATATACTGAAAAAGCAGATAGCAGAAGTGGAGGAGTAGGAATAGAAACTCAAATTATTTCAAATGAAGTATATAATAATGTTGAACAAAGTAAATTTATACCTATTGTTTTTGATAGAGATGATGAAGGAAAAATATATGTACCAATTTATCTAAAGAGTAAATTTCACTATGATTTAACACAAGATAATTCTGATGAAGAATATGTAAAGTTAGTAAAACAAATATATGGAAGACAAATATATTATAAACCAGAGCTAGGAAATAAACCTAGTTGGGTTGATGAAAGTTTAAATAGTCCGAGTGCTTTAAAATTAAAAATATTACAAAATAAGAATAATAAGAGTAGCTTCAATTCTTTGGAAGAAGAGATAAAAAAATCATCTTTAGGTGAAGATGAAACTGAGATTATAGAAAAAGCAGAAAAAAATAGAGTAATTATAGAAAAATACAATAATTCGATAGAATATAGGAATGCATTAATAGAGATATTTTTTAATAAATATACAGAATATAATTTTATTGATGAAACTTGTGATTTTTATGAGAATATTAAAAACTGGAATAAGCAAAATAGTGGTATAAAACAAGAAATATGGGATGCTTTTATCCATGAAACCTTTATATATTTAATAGCAGTTTTATTAAAAATGAAACAATATAGAACAATAAATATATTTATTACTAAAAGCTATTTTCAACAAGGATATGAGGATAACATTACAAGTTCTAATAAGTATTTTTATAGTCATAATTATGATATTATCCAAGAATCAAAATGTGAGTTAGATGATAAAAAATATTATAGTGGAATGGCACAAATATGGATAGAAAATATTTATGAACCTAAAATAACGAAACAAGAGTTTACCCAGGCAGATGTATTAATTTACAATTTAAATATATTATTATTAAATAAAGAAGATTGGTATTGGTTTCCAATTACTTATGTATATAATGGAAATTTTGGATTTAATAGTTCTTTAAAAGATTTTAGCATAAGACTAAAATCTAAATATGAAGTGAATAAGATGAAAGAATTATTTGGAGTTAACACAATAGAAGAATTAAAAAAATTATTTGATGCAATGAAACCATTTATAGAAAATAGACAAGAAAGGTATAGATATATAACAGCTTTTGAATATGCAGATTTAATTACAGATTATGTAAAAGTAAATGAAATTGGTATGTTAAATTAAAAAAATATATAAATAAAGTCCGAATTATTCGGACTTTATTTATTGCTATTCCTCAAAACATCCCATAACTAACTGAGAGCCATCCACGAAACCATTCCTATAGTATTTTTCAGTAATATAAGTCAGATACCTCATAAAATCATCATAAAGAAGATCAAGTTGTTTTTCTACATAAGTTCTATTCTGTTTAGGAATATTCTTCAAAATAATCTCTCTAAAAAAATCAAATTTAATTTCATTTTCTCTATCTTGTTCATCTGCATAACACAAATAAGTTTCTTCTCTAAAATCAAACCATTCTTTCAAAATATCATTTTCGTTAGCATCTCTAAAATTAACCATATCTAATTCCTCCTACACATATAAAATCTCATTAAAAACAATTTCTTCAGCTCTATTTTTAATATTATTCATAGCCTGAACCCATTCCATTTGATGATACTCTTTTAAATTCTCATCAATATGTTCAACTTCAGCAAGTTGCTTTATAAGTTCATTCACTTTGTCAGAAACATTTTCATCTATCTCAACTAAATGTTGCTTTAAAGTACCACTTATAAGTAGTTCAGTATATAAACCTTTTTTATGTTCTTTAATAAAATTTAATCTTAAGCGACCATATTTTCCAATAGATTTTTCAGGTTGCTCAGGTAAATATAGGTCAGGAATTAAATAATCTCCTTCTCTGTGATAAGTAATTTCATTCATTTTCAAAACCTCCAAATTATAAAAATTAAAATGTCCCCAATTTGCAAATGCTATTTTGAACCTCTTGTGAGACAAGGCTTTTAAAACCTTGGGGACACGATGGGGACAAAGGTACCCAAAATTGACCTAAAAACGCACAAAAGTTCTATAAATTAAAATAGCTACAAACGTTGATAGTTAGATAAAAACTTAACTTTTCATCAAATTACAAAAAATGCTGCTTAAATTCTCATAACCCGAAGAGACAATAAAATTCAAAAGAAAACACAAAAATAACATACCGAACAATAAAAAAACACAAATTTTTAAATAATAAATTCATGATTTAAGAGAAAAATAGTAAATAATTTGGTCAATGATAAAATATTGATGTATATAAGCAATAAAACTTCATATAATATTATTGACAAAACAAAAATGACATATATGTCAAAAAAGTTCAATTAAATTATTGAAATATTAAATTTATTGTAGTATAATACTATTGAACATTAATGACATAAATGGCTAAAATATTCAATAAATGGGGAAGAGGTAAAATTCTATGAAGATAATAGAAAGAAATGAATATTTAAATAAACTAATTTCAAGAAGAGAAAATGGAATGATTAAGATTTTAACGGGTATAAGAAGATGCGGAAAATCATTTATATTAGACCCAATATTTAAGGATTACCTAATTAGTGATGGAGTAAAAGAAAATCATATTATAAAATTAGACCTAGATGATATAAAAAATATGAAATATTTAGAACCAGAGGAATTAGATAAATATGTTGATGAGCATACTGTAGATAATGAAATGCACTATGTTTTAATAGATGAAATACAAAAGGTAACTAATTTTGAAGCAGTATTAAATGGATTTTTGCATAGAAGAAATTTAGATGTCTATGTAACTGGAAGCAATTCTAAATTTTTATCATCAGAGATAATAACTGAATTTAGGGGAAGAGGAGATGAAATTAGAATATTTCCTTTATCATTTTCAGAATTTTATAATGCCTACGAAGGTGAAAAGCAAAATGCTTGGAAAGAATATATAACATATGGCGGAATGCCACAAATTTTAGATAATATTTCAGAAGAACAAAAAACTAACTATTTAAATACACTATTTAATTTAACATATATAAGGGATATAGTGGAGAGAAATAAAATAGAAAAAGATGATATACTAGAGACTCTATTAAATATGTTATCATCATCAGTTGGTTCATTAACAAATCCACAAAAACTTTATAATACCTTTATAAGCAATGGAATTACAGGAATATCAAAAAATACAATTATTTCATATTTAGATTACCTTTTAGATTCTTTTTTAATAGAAAAAGTAGAAAGATATGATGTTAAAGGAAAAAAATACATTACAACACCACAAAAATATTATTTTGCAGATATAGGATTAAGGAATGCAAGACTTAATTTTAGACAACAAGAAGAAAATCATTTAATGGAAAATGTTATTTATAATGAGTTAATTGTAAGAGGGTATAATGTTGATATAGGAGTTGTAGAAATAAGAGAAGGTGGAGAAAGAAAACAATTAGAAGTAGATTTTGTATGTAATCAAGGCAGTAAGCGATATTATATACAATCTGCTTTAAATATAGATACACGAGATAAAAATGAACAAGAATCCAAATCGTTAAATAATATAGGGGATAGTTTCAAAAAAATTATTGTTGTTAAAGATGATATAAAATTATGGAGAAATGAGAAAGGAATTTTAATAATTGGTATTCAAGAGTTTTTATTAAATAAGAATAGTTTAGATTTATAAAAAAGTAAAATAATTGCAATAGTTCTAAGTATTCAAAAAGAACTGCTTTATTTGATGAAATATATAATGCTATTATAAAAAGATAAAGTAAGAGGTAAAGTATGAAACAAAATAGCAATAATAAATTAAAGGTAATATTAGGAATAACACTTATTTTAATTATCATAATATGTGCTATATATGTTCAATTTTCGAATAGTAAGCATAATGAAAATAATGACATATATAGCAACATAAATATAGATAAATCAAAATTAAATATATTTTTCTTTAATGTAGGTCAAGCAGATAGTTCACTAATTCTATATGAGGATAAAGCAATATTAATTGATACAGGCAATGATTCTGATGGAGAAAAAATAGTAGAGTTTTTAAAAGCAAAGGAAATAAATAAAATTGATTGTGTAATTGGAACACATATACATGAAGATCATATAGGTGGAATGGCAGATATAGTAGATAATATATCAGTAGAAAAAATTTATATGCCTTATAATGTAACTGAAGATGCAAACTTTTATAAGAAAGTAACAAATAGTATTAATAGTAAAAAATTATCTGTAGAGACAGTCAGTGAAAATGATAAAATTATTTTAAGTAGTAATTTTATACTTGAAGTTTTATATGTAGATAATAAAGAACCATTAAATCAAAATAATGCATCAATTGTATTGCAATTAGAATATGGAACACAAAAATATCTGTTTATGGGAGATGCAGAGAAAGAAGTAGAGACTAAATTACTACAAGAAGATTCATTAGAAGATATTGATGTATTGAAAGTTGGGCATCACGGATCAGAAACAAGTTCAACAAAAGGATTTATTGACAAAGTATTACCAGAGATTTCAATAATTTCAGTTCAAAATGGCAGATATAATAATATGCCAAGCAAGGATATTATAGATAGACTGAAGATTAATGGAAATCAAGTATATATAACAGATACAGATGGAACAATATGGATAACAAGTGATGGTATAACAAATGATGTAATAATATTAAAAGACTTAAACTTAAATGGAGCAAGTAAGTTGGGATTAAGAGTATATTTTAGATATGCTCTTTTTTCAGTTTAATTGGTAATAATATTTCCATTTTTATCAACAACCTTATAAACACCGTCCTTAAGTTGCAAACAATTCTTATAATAAGTTTCTTGGTGTTTATAATCAATATCTTTAAATAGAGATTCATCGTTTGAAAAATCACAAATGTCTTTTGGAATAAAAAAAGTATCATTAGCAATGCAACCATTATTTTTTGGTAAATCAAATTTATCTTTATCTACAACGCCTATTATATAATCATCAGTATCCTCAGTAATATGAAAAATAGTGTCTTTAGAAAGGTTCTTTAATCGTAAAAGATTACATTCTTTATAGAAAAAATCATTTAATTCGTGTAAAAAGTTATCAACAAAACTATTTTCGAATTCAGGTTTATTTTTATGAAGAGATTTATCAAGACTATTAGTAATATGATTAAAACAATGACAAGTGTTAAATAAAATATCATCTAAATCCATAAAATAATATCACCTCCTTAATTGTGAAAATTTGTACAGAAATGTAAAATGAAAAAGTAATTAGTATCATAATACAATTGAGCATATATAATATATGTTCATTTTAATGCTATAGAGTATATCTCTTTGGCTTCTTAACATTTACATATTGCTTACCATCAAATTGAATATAAGTACCGCCACATTTTATAGAATCATCTAAGAGAGATTGTGGAATTTCATACTTTTCTGAAAATTTTTGATTTGTATCAAGGCAAGAAGCATAACCTTCCTCAATATAATCAACATAAAAAACAGTATCTTTAGGCAATTCATCAAAACTTAAATTTTTAGAATTAGGCTGCTTCATAAAAAAATAATACTTTAATTCATCTATAAATTTATCAATAAATGAATTACCATAAGATTTTACATTTCTTTCAAGAACTAAATCCACAGAATTCAAAATATCATAAAGGCTCATTTACAATCACCTCATTTAAAGTAGTTTAGAGTATAAAAAATGCTTGATAAGGAAAGTAAAGTATATATACTATAGCAAAAATACGATAAAAAATCAATAAAAAGATACTGTATTAATACAGAAAATAGTACTAATACAGTATTTTTTATTGCGCAAATAATAGGAGTCTCGAGCATCCACCAACACAGACTCTGTCTGTGCTGGTAGGTGAGGCTCTTATTTTATGAGTTTAAAGTATTATTAATTATTACCACTCCATCACAAAATCCATTTCTATAATATTTCTCATTCCAATACTCAAGATAATCAATAAAATTATCATAAAGCTGGTCCAACTGTTCTTGGGCATACTTCTTATTTTCTTCAGAAACATTTGCTAAAATATTATCAGAAAGTTCATCAAAATAAAGGTAGCTCTCTTTATCTTTCGCAGAATTAGTAGTAAAAATTTTATCTTCTCTAAATTCTAACCAATCCTTTAAAATATCATCATTTACTTCCCTAAAATTATTCATAATCAAAACCTCCATAAATTTATTTTGTTGGGCTCAATTTGGGCACACTCTTTACCTAAATGAACCAAAAATCACATAAATTTACAAAATGCAAAAATTGGGCACACCAAATATACCAATAAAAACCGACAAAAGCCTTGTAAACCAATACTTACAGAGAATTACTCATAACCCGAAGGTCGTAAGTTCGAGTCTTACCCCCGCAACCACAAATTTTATTAGAGTCGCAAGAGATTGTGGCTCTTTTTGTAGCTTTGAGATCATCATTATCTTCTACTATACCACTTTCCATAACAAAGAGTATGAAGCCAATAAAGGTAGCACGGTCCATTTTATCAACTACTTTTTATTTTACTTGTAAATCGTAATAATGTTTCGTTTTTTATAAGTGTGCATATTCAACTCCACGAGTGTTACAAAATTTTGATTTGTAACGAAAAAGAACATACATAAAATTATTGCAATATTCAGAGAAAAGTGTAAACAAGTAAAGGATTAGATGCAAGAGCATCAGTAGAGTTCGTAGATGTAATAAGAAAGTATTAATAGGATGCATACAGACGGATTGTTGATTTGAATTTACAAATCATAAGAAGTTAAAGTGCAGAAAAATTTGTGGATTTATAGAAAAAAGAAAAATTTTATGATATAAAATATAATAGAAAATATAAATCAAATGGAGGGAAAATGAACGTAATAGATTTATTTTGTGGATGTGGAGGATTATCATATGGATATCAAGAAGCGGGATGCAATATAATATTAGGAATAGATAATAATGAAACTGCTTTAAAAACTTTTGAGAGGAATCACCTTGGTAGTAAAGGGCTAAATATAGATTTATTAAGAGAAGATTTTGTAGATGAAATAAAGAAAAATATTGGAGAACAACAAGTTGACATAGTAATAGGTGGACCTCCTTGTCAAGGATTTTCACTAACAGGAAGTAGAAATCCAGATGATATAAGAAATAAATTATATAAAGCTGTGTTTATAACAGCTAAATATTTTAAGCCCAAAGCGATAATGATAGAAAATGTTCCTGGGATTCAGAGGTTATATGGAGGAAAGTTCTATAGGCTGATTATTGACGAATTCAACAAATTGGAGGATTATAATTTTGATTCAAAGATATTATATGCACCAGATTATGGTGTGCCTCAAATTAGAAAAAGAATATTTATAGTAGGAATAAAGAAAGATTTAGGTGAGGTGTCATTTCCTAAGCCCAAGCTAAAAGAAGATCAATATATTTCTACTAAAGATGCAATTGGAGATTTACCTTCTTTAGAAAATGAACCAGATCAGGAAGATTTTAATTATGAAATAAAGCCATTTTCTGAATATCAAAAACTTATGAGAGAAGGTAGCAAAATGATTCATAATCATTTAGTGACAAAACATACACAGGCAGTTAAAGATATTATAAGCCTAGTCCCAGATGGCGGTAATTTTAAGGATTTACCAAAAGGTGTTGGAGATAATAGAAAATTTAATGAGGCATGGAGAAGATATGATAGTACAAAACCAAGTAGAACAATAGATACAGGACATAGAAATCATTTTCATTATAAATATAATAGAGTGCCAACTGTTAGAGAAAATGCTAGACTACAATCTTTTCCAGATAAATTTATTTTTTTGGGAAGTAAAACAGAACAATATAGACAAGTTGGAAATGCAGTACCGCCATTATTAAGCAAATCGGTTGCAGAAGAAATTTTGAAGATAATTAATAAAAAGTAATAAAGGAGAAATATGGATAGAAAAATTAACACAATAGATTTATTTGCGGGTTGTGGAGGCCTAATGGATGGATTTGAAAAGAGTAATTTTTATGATACTTTAGCTTGTGTTGAATGGGAAAAATCTCCATGCGAAAATTTAGAAAAAAGATTAAAAGAAAAGTGGGAGTATAATAATGCAAATGATATAGTTATGAGATTTGATATACAAAGAACCCAAGAATTATTTTTAGGTTGGGAAAATGATATAGAATATGGAAGTGGAAAAGGTTTAGACAATTTAATTGGTGACAATAAATTAGATATAATTATTGGAGGGCCTCCTTGCCAAGCATATTCTATTGCAGGAAGAATTCGTGATAAAGATGGAATGAAAAACGATTATAGAAATTATTTATTTGAAAGTTATTTAAAAGTAGTTAATAGGTATAAGCCAAAGTTTTTTATTTTTGAGAATGTACCTGGAATTTTGAGTGCTTCACCAGATGGAAAGCCTATTATAGAAAGAATAAAAGAGAGATTTGATGAGTGTGATTATACAATTTTAGGAAATTTAAAGAAAGCGATAATAGATGTTACAGAATATGGGATACCTCAAAATAGAAAAAGAATTATTATTTTGGGAGTAAGTAAAAACTATTTTGGAGAAGAAAAAGCCAATATAATTGTAAATGAATTTTATAATAAGTATTTGAAGAAATATAAAACTAATAAAATGACAGTAAAAGAGGCAATTGGGGATTTACCTAAATTATTACCTACTGATGAATATAAAAAAGAAGGCAAGAAATATTCTCATTTATTTAAGGAATACAAAATTGCTAATCATATTCCTAGATTCCATAGTGAGAGAGATAAAAACATATTTCGATTATTGGAAAAGGATGTTTTAAATGGGACAAATTTCTATAATTCTACAGAAAGACTTAAAGAATTATATTATCAACAAACAGGAAAAAAGAGTAATGTACATAAGTATTATGTATTAAGGTGGAATGAACAAAGTAATACTATTCCAGCACATTTATATAAAGATGGATTAAGACATATTCACCCAGATCCAGAACAGGCAAGAAGCATTACAGTCAGAGAAGCAGCAAGATTGCAATCTTTTGATGATGATTATGAATTCATTGGTTCAATGATGGATCAATATAAAATGATAGGGAATGCAGTTCCACCTAAATTTTCATATGCAATTGCAAAAGCTTTAAAAGATATATTTAATGATTATGTAGAATAGTTTATATAGAGAGATTGGAGGATACATATGGAGTATTATATAAAGAAATTAGGTCACCAAGAATTAGGAAGTATTAAAGAAGATGGTAGACCATCAAGAGGAAGATATATTTATATATCAAAAAACAAAGATGTGTTAAAATTTTTTCCACCTATGTCTGAAAAAGTAGTTAACGATAATGTTGTACTTCCCATTATATCTGTAGAATTGAAGAAAAAAGTGTATTGTAATTTTGTTTATCATAATGATAAAATTTCTAGAGGATTATCAAATGGCAGAAATGAATATAGATTATATTTAAATAATGACATAGAAAATCATCAACTGTTGTTTAAAGAAAATGATATTATTGTTTTTAAAAGCATTCAAAATGAATATGACAATGAATATAGTAATTTATATTATTTATTGAGATTTTCTCTAGAAAATGAATGTGATAATGAGATATACAAGTTTTTAGATAAAATTATTGAGAATTCAAATCTAAATAGAGGACATGCTATAATAAATGAAAAAATAAATTTCATAGAAGAAAAAATTAGTGAGACTGAATCACAAGAAAATATAGAAATTGTTGTACCTACACAAGTAATAGAGAAGACACAAGAGTTTATTGGAACAGCTAGTAGTATAGAAAATTTATTTAATTCACAATCATTTAGAGACTTCGTTATGGTAGGATATGGAAATAGATGTGCAGTTACTGGAAAATCCATAATATGGAAAAAGTTTATAAATCTTGAAGCGGCACATATAATGCCAAAATCACACAATGGAAACTATATGCCTAACAATGGTTTAGCTCTTTCTAGAGATATTCATTGGGCTTTTGACAAAGGATTTTTTACAATTAATGATGATTATACTATTAAAGTACATGAAGAATTAATGAATACATATTTGGGGGAATTTGCAGGAAAGAAGATTAATTTACCAGAAAATTCATTTTTTATTCCAAATAAAGAAAGTTTAAAATATCATAGAGAAAATATATTTGGGTTATTTAAGTATTCTGGAAGAATATCTAGTGTTAGTAGCAATTGATATTATAAACAATTAATAAATTAAACTAAAGAAGGCAAAGTAATTAAAATTATTAGAATATAATAATTGAATTATTTTGTCCTTTTGTTGTTTTTAAAATAAAACCATATAAAATAAATTAATGAATAAAGTATTTCAATAACTGACAAAAAGTGCTATAATCATAAAAATGAAGGAGCATAAAATGAAGAAATTAGATGGAGTTTGGTGGACAACAAATAGTAAGCAGATATCAGGCACCTTAACAATAACAGATGAAAATAAAATTACTTTAATAACCTATGAAGAGATTCAAGAGCCTAGAATCATAAATGGTTTTTCAGGAGGAGAAAAAATTACACTAATAGATGGGCAACTAGATAGAAAAGACGTATACTATAAGCCAGAAGAAAAGCAAGAATTTGAACATACCTTAATAGAAAAAAATGAAGAGGTGCAATATTGTACTTACACTTATATTGCAGAAATGGTAATTTTAGGACATGACTACAAAAGAAAGGGAGATATAAGACTACAAAGCTTAGAATTAAAATACACTAATTTAGATGAGTGGGTTAATTGGAAATTAGAAGAACCGGAGGTAAAACAAACAAAGAATAACATTATAGTAAAATTTAAAAAATTCCACCAAAAGTAGCTAAATTAGAAAAATTTGATATGGTAATTGGAAATCCTCATATTTTAATGCAATCAAAGCATAATATTCAAGTTCACAGTGAAATTAGTATCTTATTGGAAAATATGCCAAATCCTTATATAAAATCTCAAGAAGAAATCATAAGATGTATACAATTCTTTTTAATATTATGTATGGGAGATAATATCAATATTACTAAAATAAAAGGAGTTGATGTATATAATAGAAATGTTGAATTGATATTAGCACAAGGAACAAGTAATTATCAAAATAGAAGTAAATTTAAAAATATCATAATGTATGAAGATATTAAAGACAACTTAGAAGAAGTTTAAAAAAAATGGATTGAATTATATACTGATAACGAATTATTAATTATAAATTTTATTAACTTGCAAAGAGAAGAGGGACTTTTAATTAGTGAATATACTAATTTAATGACTGCTATTGAAAATTTATATTTAATCGTAACAAAACAGAAAAAGACAAATGAACATTTTGCTGAAATAGTAAAAAGACTTTTAAAAGATACCAATTTTATATTGAATTTGTCAGAAGAAGAAATTGAAAATGTAGCAAACAAAATAAAAAATATTAGAAGATATCTTGTTCATTCTAATAAAACTCAAAAAAGTACAGCAAATGATATAGCATTTATGACACATATTATTGCAATTCTAATTGAAGTGATAAGAAGTAGAATTATGATGGAAATAGGAATAGATCAAGAAAAAATAGAGAGATATTATAAAAAAGTAGAAGGATTAGAAAATGTAAAGAAATACCTAGTAAGTGGTATAGAAAAAGAAATAATAAAGGAGGAGAAAAAGATGTCTATAGAACCACTATCAGAAGAAGAGAAGGAAGATATAGCAAAGTTAAATGCATTGTCAGGAACAAGATATAGAGAAAGTGATTATAACTTAGAAAACAGTAAAGATTTAATAGAAGCAATAGAAAATTTAACAGCAGAATATATGGATTATTTACATTATTGGCTAAACTTAGAAGAAATAATGGAAAATTTTGACCAAAGTATAGAAGTATTTCATCCTGAAAAGTGGATGAGACAAACAAAAGAAGGAAATACAGGGAATGAACTGATTGATGAGACATTTGCTAATCTTTATATTGTATCTGATAATATGTGTGAATTACATAATCAGGCAGAAGAAAAATGCATAGAAATTTGGAAATTTCTATTATCTGGAGACAATGAAGAAGCAAAGAAGCATTTTTTGGGAGAAACATCTAAATACACCAAAGAAGAATTGCTAGAGGCCTTAGAAGAAACTATGGAAAATATTACAGAAGTAGAATACGAAAACCAAGTACAAAATGATACAATGAACTTTGCTAAAGAGATTATGATGTACGCAAAAGAATCAAAGAAAGGAAGATAGTGTTATGGAAGAATTAATGCAACAAATAAAACAGTTTAACGAAGAAAGAGATTGGGATCAATTTCATTCTCCAGAGAATCTTGCCAAATCAATCGCAATTGAATCCGGTGAATTATTAGAATGTTTTCAATGGAATAGTGAGAAATATAATAAAGAGGAAGTTTGCGAAGAATTAGCAGATGTATTTACATATTGTATTCAAATGGCCATGAAGTTAGAGGTGGATCCTGAAGAAATAATACTAAAGAAATTAGAGAAGACAAAGAAGAAGTATCCAGTAGAAAAAGCAAAAGGGGTAAGTACGAAATATAATAAATTATAAGGATTTTTCAGGAGATATAATAATATGGATTCGGATTTTGAAATCAAAAAATATAAGTTTCATGAAGAAACATTAAGTGATATTAATGCCAAATATATTAATTGGCCAGTAGTTTACTTAATAAATAGTAATGATAAAATTTATATTGGCGAAACATCTAATATAAAAAGTAGAATGAAACAACATTTAGATAATCCGGAAAAAAGCCCTTAAAATCAATGAATGTCATATTGGATAAAAAATTCAACAAATCTGCGACATTAGATATAGAGCAGAATTTAATTCGTATGTTTTATGCTGATGATAGATTTGATTCTGATAGTGGGATATTAAATAAAAATAATGGACAATCTTCTAAACATAACTACTATCAAAGAGAAATGTATTTAAATAAATTAGTGGATATATGGAAAAAACTTCAGCAAAAAAAGTTAGCTAATAACTCTTATAATCATATTATAAATTCTGATATATATAAGTATTCTCCATTTATTTCGTTAACGAATAAACAAGAAGATATTATGTGTAAAATTATGAATAATATATTGGATTGCTTAGAAGGAAAAAGTAGTAATGAAACGTCAATTATTACTGGACTAGCAGGAACGGGCAAAACCATTTTAGCAATCAATTTAATCGATAATATAATTAATGCAGATCTTAGCAATGTTGACACCTTTGAAGAAGATGAAATAGAAGAGTTATCAGAACTTGATAAAACGATGCATCGACTAAGAAAATATATACTAAGTAATGGGAAAATCAAAATAGGTTTTGTCATTCCAATGAAATCATTAAGAGAAACATTAAAAGTTGTGTTTAAAGCAATCAATAAGAAAAGTCTAAAAAATATTATTATTGCTCCAAGTGATGTTACTAAGGGAAATTATGATGTAATTATATGTGACGAAGTTCATAGATTAGCACAATATAAGAATATTGCCAATATGGGACATTTTAAGAAAACCTGTAAAAAACTCGAAATGGATGAAAATACGTCTACCCAACTTGATTGGATAAATCTAAAATCGAAATATAAAATACTATTTTATGATGGAAATCAAACTATTAAAGGATCCGATATTCAAGCAGACAAAATGGATAAATTAATAAAGGAAAATAGTGATAAATGCTATTCTTTAACAACGCAATTAAGGTGTAAATCAGGAGAGTTATTTTTAGAAAATATAGATAAATTATTTAAATGTACATTAAAAGGTAAAATAGAATCTTCTAAAAATTTTAAAATAAAAGTATGCAATAATCTTAATAAAATGATTGAAAAAATAAAGGAGTTAGACAAAAAATTGGGGCTATGTAGAACTGTTGCAGGATATGACTGGAAGTGGAAATCAAAGGGAAAATCAAATGAAGAGATAAGAAAAAAGAATTTATATGATTTTGACTTTGAAGGAAAGAAATATATATGGAATCATACAGATAAAGGTTGGATTCTTTCCAATAATGCAGTAAATGAAATTGGATACGTACATACTGTACAAGGTTATGATTTGAACTATGTTGGGGTAATTATTGGACCAGATTTAAGTTATAATAAAGAAAAAAATAAAATTGAAGTTCATATAAATGAATTAAAAGATTCGAATGTAAAAAAAGGAACAGATGAGAAAACTGTTAAACAATATATCATTAACACATATAAAGTATTATTAGAGCGACGAATTAAAGGGTGTTATATTTATGCATGTGATGAGAGTATGCAAGAATATTTAAAAGAACATATTGAGGAGGAAGAGGTATCAAAAAAATAATGACTAGAGGGCAGGAAGATAGCTATATTTATTGTGTAGATAAACATCTAAAAAGTATTTAAAAAGAAGAATAAATAATCTAATGAAACTAGAAACAAAAGATAATAGGGGAAGTAAATGGATATATATAAATATTTAGTAAGGATCAAAGAAGAAGATAAAACAGAAGAAGTTTTAGAGTATAGCGTAGATAATGAATATATGTATATTAACTTTAAAAATAGCGAAACAACATATACCTACTTAAAAAAAGATGTTGAGTTTTATAAAGACCCAATACAAATAGACATTCAGAAATATAAATTAATGATTAATCATGGCTATGTATACAATGCCATAAAAGTAATTAAATTTGAGCAATACTATAGAATCTTTTTCCAAGACGGTACTTCAACTGTCATTCAAGAAGATAATTTACAATTAGTAGAAAATGACAATGTACAAGCATTATCGATGGACAAATTTGAATATTACAAAGAAATAGCAAATATAGTTAGCGTGAAAACAGAAGAAGGAAACTCAATACTTACTAGCGAATATAAAAAGATTAATTTTATATCCAAAAACACAGCCTTATATAAATATTTAAATCCAAAATTTCAAGATCATAAAGTAGGAATCAATTTTAATAATACTATATTTCCATTTGGAGCAAATAAATCACAGTTTAGAGCAGTGAAATGTGCTATGGCTGGTCAAATTAGTGTGATAGAAGGCCCTCCCGGTACAGGCAAGACACAAACAATATTAAATATCATAGCTAATGTAATTCGAAATGGACAAACAGTGGCAGTAGTATCTAATAACAATGCTGCAACGGAGAATGTTTATGAAAAGCTACAAAAATACCATTTAGATTATTTATGTGCAAAATTAGGGAAAAGGGAAAATAAAGAAGAATTTATTAAAAATCAAACAGGTCAATATCCAAAATTTGAAGAAGAATTGCAAAATGAAGAAGCAATACAAAATGAAGTTATAGCCCTAAATCAAGACATAAATAACATATTTGAGATTCAAAATAATATAGCAAAGATAAAAGAAAGATTAAGTGAAATCAAAACACAACATGAATATTTTAATAAACAACAAGGGGAAAATGAAGTAATAGTGCCCAAGATTAGAGACATTAATAAAGTTACCTCAGACAATATTATAAAATTAAAAGTGGAAATTGAAGAAATATCCCAAATGAATTTGTGGCTTAGAATAAAATCGCAATTTTTATATGGAATAGGAAATAGAAAATTTTATAAAAGAACAAAACAAGATATTATTCAAAGTTATAACAGGCTATTTTTCATGACAAAGGAAATGGAACTAGAAAAAGAAATCAAGAACAATGAACAAAAGCTAAGGCTATTAGGAAATAACAAGTTAGACTTACTAGTAGAAAGTTCTATGAAATTATTAAATGAACATTTAAGAAAAAAGTATAGTCAGAAAACGGAGAGAAGAATATATAAAGAATCAGATTTATATAATAGTTCAGCAAACTTTAATAGTGAGTATCCTATTGTATTTAGTACAACATATTCCATCAAAAAATGCTTAAATGAAAATTATAAATTTGATTATATAATTATGGATGAAGCTTCACAAGTAGATTTAATTACAGGTGTTTTGGCATTATCTGTTGCAAAAAATGCAGTGATTGTAGGAGATCTAAAACAATTACCAAATGTTATTACAACAGAAAATAAAAAATTAATAGAAGAGATTTCAAAAAAGTATCAAATAGAAAGTAATTACGATTATTTAGAACATAGTTTTTTGTCGTCAGTAAGCCAAACTGTAGTAGATGCGCCTAAGACATTATTACAAGAACATTATAGGTGTCATCCGAAAATTATACAATTTTGCAACAAGAAATTTTATAATGATAAACTCATTATCATGACAGAAGACCAAGGGGAAAAAGATGTACTTAGGGCATATGTAACAACAAAAGGCAATCATGCAAGAGGACATGTGAATTACAGGCAAATTGATGTCATCGAAAAAGAAATTATATCAGAACTTACAAAAGAAATTGATATCAAGGATATAGGAGTAATTTCCCCATACAGAGATCAAAAAAAGGAGTTAGATAAGAAGTTTGATGAGCAATTAAAAATTGACACGATTCATAAATTTCAGGGAAGAGAAGAAGAAGCAATTATCATAACAACTGTAGATAATGAAATCGGAGAATTTGTTGATGACCCTAAAATGTTAAATGTTGCAGTAACGAGAGCGAAGAAATATTTAAGATTAGTGGTATCGGATAATGAAAACAATCAAGGAACTAATATAGATGATTTGCTAAAATATATACAATATAATAACTTTGAAATAGTACAAAGCAAAATAAAATCTATCTATGATTTACTATATAAAGAAAATAGACAACAGCGTATGGAATACCTAAAAAATAAAAAAAGGATTTCAGACTATGATTCTGAAAATTTGACTTATCATTTGATAGAGGAAATTTTAAAAGAAAATGAGTGTAATAATTTAGATATAGCAGTTCATGTGCCTCTAATAGATGTTATAGAAACAGACCAGTTTTTAAATGAAGAAGAAAAGAAATTTGTTAATAATAAATGGACACATATTGACTTTGCTATTTTTAATAAAATGGACAAAAAACTAGTTATTGCAGTAGAAGTCGATGGTTATTATTTTCACAGAGAAGGAACGAAGCAACAAGAAAGAGACAATATCAAAGGAAAAATTTTGGACAAATATGAAATTCCATTAGTGAGACTTAATACTACAGGAAGTGCAGAAAAGGAAATATTAGAAAAGAAGATTAAGGAAGTTTTTGGATAAGAATTAATAGGAGTAGAAATGACACAAAAAGAAGAACAAAAATTAAATAACCTCTATATGCAATGCCTAACAGAACTTTCATCTATAGGAATTGATATGAGCAATAAAGAGTTGGTTGGAACTGTTGATATAAAGCTAACAACAAGAGCAAGTAAAAGATATGGCTGCTGTAAACAAGAAAATCCAGATAAAAGTTATAAAATAGTAACTAAAAGAGGACGACAAAGAATAATAAAATATGAAAAGTTTCAAAATCATCATATTGAAATTAGTAATTGGGTTATGAAATTAAACGATGATATCATCAAAAATACAATTATGCATGAACTAATACACTGCATTCCTTTTTGCAATAATCATGGTAGTGAGTTTAAAAAATATGCTAATTATATTAATCAAAGATTGGGATATCACATTACAACAAAAGGAAATATTGAAGAAGACTATAAAGCAAGTAAACTAGATTACCATGAAGAAGAAAACTATAAATATAAAATTATGTGCAAAAACTGCGGGCAAGTTATTTATCGTAAAAGGTTTAATCCTAATTTAATAAAAAGATATCGTTGTGGAAAATGCAAAGGAAAGCTAGAATTAGTAGAGATAAAATAGGATAATAAAACATTAATTCTATGAATTACTAAAAGATTGTAAAATTAAAAAATAGAACAAGAAAAATAGCAAGGGTAGAAGAAAAAATGCTCTTGCTATTTTTGAAAAAAATTTGGATAAGAATAAGTTTTGAACAAAATTGGATTAAGGTACTTATTTTATCTATTAACATAATTATAGCACTAAAGCAGGGTCGAAGTTTGTAGAAGTTAGTCGATAGCCCCAAAAAAGTAAAAAGTAATATAAAAAAGACTAAAAAAATTGTCAAAAAAAGTAGAAAATTGACGAAAAAAAACAAGAAAATGCACTAGAACAAATAAAATTCACCTAAACACTTGCAAAAGCAAAAATAATTCGCTACAATACTATTGTTATTTCAAACAAATTTATTTCAAGAAGTTATTTCAAAAATACAAAGTTGTATTCCATAAAAATAATTCTTAGAAAAATCAAAAGGAGAAAATGAAAATGTTATCCATCACAAAAACTATGACCTTGCACGGTTTACAAGGTTTTTTAATTGACGTGCAAGTAGATGTATCAGCAGGAATGCCAGCATGGGATATAGTAGGACTTCCCGACACTAGTGTAAAAGAAGCAAAAGAAAGGGTAAGAACTGCTATTAAGAATTCAGGATATGAATTATTTAGTAGAAAAATTGTGGTCAATCTGGCTCCAGCAGATATTAAAAAAGAAGGCCCCATTTTCGACTTGCCAATTGCAGTTGGAATATTAATGAGTTTAGACATTATTTATGGCAAAGGCAACGAAGATACTTTACTAATAGGTGAACTATCTTTAAATGGAAATTTAAATCCAATTGTAGGAGTTTTACCAATTTGCATTGAAGCCAAGAAGTTAGGAATCAAAAGAGTTATCTTACCACAAGCAAATGCAAAAGAGGCATCCATTATAGACGGAATTGAAATACTAGGTGCTTATGATTTAACAGAAGTTGTTAATTATTTTAATGGAGATAGCAAAATACAAAGTTATCATACAGATTGGAAAGAATGTTTAGATAATCGACAAGTAGAAGCGTTAGACTTTGCAGATGTCAAAGGGCAAGAAAATGTCAAAAGAGCAGTAGAAATTGCAGCAGCCGGCCGGCCATAACATACTTATGATAGGAAGTCCTCGGCTCTGGAAAAACAATGCTTGCAAGAAGAATTCCTTCCATTTTGCCAGATTTAAGCTTTGAAGAGGCTTTAGAAATCACTAAAATTCATAGTATAGCAGGAAATTTAAAGCCAGAAATTCCTATTATCACAACTAGGCCATTTCGCTGTCCCCATCACACCATTTCAGCCACCTCATTAGTTGGAGGAGGAAGAATCCCAAAACCAGGAGAAATTAGTTTATCTCATTATGGTGTTTTATTCTTAGATGAACTCCCAGAATTTAACCAACATACCTTAGAAGTTTTAAGAGGTCCCTTAGAAGATGGCATTGTAACTATTAGTAGAGTGAATGCCAGTCTTACTTATCCTTGTGAGTTTATGTTTGTTGCCTCTATGAATCCATGTCCTTGTGGCTATTATGGATCCTCGGATAAAGAATGCTCTTGTACGCCACAAGCAATTAGCAAATACATGGGAAAAATCAGTCGGCCCACTATTGGACAGAATTGATATTCAAATAGAAGTAAGTCCCATCAAATATGAAAAATTGGGCAAAGAAGAAAAAACAGAAACCTCACAAGAAATAAAAAAGAGAGTGAACCAAGCAAGAGAGATTCAAAAACAAAGGTATAAAGAAGAAACAATTTATTCCAATGCAGCACTAACTCCCAAGCTAATAGAAAAGTATTGTAAATTAGATGCAGAAAGTAAAAAGATATTAGAAATAGCCTTTGAAAAGTTAGGGCTTAGTGCTAGAGCATATGGAAGAATTTTAAAAGTAGCAAGAACAATTGCAGATTTAGCAGGCTCACAGCAAATTCAAAAAAATTATATTGCAGAAGCCATACAATATAGAAGCTTAGACAAGAAATATTTTAAGTAGTGTCAGATTTAGGACATACCTTTATTAAACATGAAAGGAAGCAAATATGAAAGAAATTAAACGAGAGAATTTAAATTATCCAAAACGACTATTACAAATACAAAATCCACCAGAAAAACTATATGTAGAAGGAAATGAAAGATTACTAAATCAAGATGCTATAGCTATTGTAGGCACAAGAAATTATACTAAATATGGAGAAAAATGTGCTAGTAAATTTGCAAGAGAACTATCAAAAAAAGGAATTTGTATTGTAAGTGGTCTAGCAAGAGGAATTGATTCCATTGCTCATATCAATTCTATGGATGAAGAGGGAAAAACCATAGCAGTATTAGGAAGCGGATTTGACCATATTTATCCAAAAGAAAATCGATATTTATATCAAAAGATTATAGAAAATGGAGGATGTATTGTTTCAGAATATCCACCAGAAACACCAATAGACAAAGCAAAATTCCCCAAAAGAAACAGAATCGTTAGTGGTCTAGCTATGGGGGTATTAGTGATAGAAGCAAGATATAGAAGTGGTACATCCATTACAGCTAAACATGCTATTAGTCAGCACAAAGAAGTTTTTTGTGTGCCACATCCACTAGACATACCAACAGGGTATATACCAAATTTACTCATTCAACAAGGAGCACAGATTGTTACCTCAGGAAGTGACATTTTACAGTATTACAACGAAGGTGAAGAATATCAAACGCAAGAGGTACAACAAGAATATCAAGAGATTTATAATTTAATTGGTCAACTGCCAATTTCATCCAACAATATTGCTAGGATGCTAAATATAGAAATAGCAAAAGTAACAGAAGCCCTATTTATGCTTGAATTAGATGGATTTATCAAACAATTGCCAGGCAATGTATATATTAGAAATTATAAATAAAAAGGGAGAAGAGTCATGTATACAAGACACGAATTAGGAAAAGAGGGAGAAGAAGAGGCAACAAAGTATTTAAAAAGGCAAGGCTATAAAATCATACAAAGAAACTTTGAATGTAAGCAAGGAGAAATTGACATTATTGCAAAAGACAAAAATGAATATGTATTCATTGAAGTCAAAACACGACAAAATAGGCATTATGGTATGCCATGTGAAGCAGTTGATGCAAGAAAACAAAAGCATATTTGGAATGCCACAAAATATTATTTATATATTCATAAATTAGAAAATCAATATGTTCGATTTGATGTCATAGAAGTATATAAGAAAAAAGGTAGAGTATATGTACATCAAATCAAACAAATTATATAGCTTACTTTTCTTCTTCTGTATCCTCCCTATTAGCCATAGCATATTCAATACAATTTAAAATAAGAGTATTCATAGAAATATTGTGTTTATTAGAATAAAGGGATATTTCATTATGCAATGTTTCAGGAAGTCTTAAAGTAAACTTTATATCAACATTTTTAAAATTTTCTGGTTTAAATTTTTCTAAACTCATATTATCACCTATTTATTATGATAACCAGTTTTGACTTTTATTGACACCGTTAAAAAATGACATTGACATATGACATCACATATGGTAATATAAATGCAAATAAAATAAAGGAGGGGAAATAATGGAACAAGAAAAGAAAAAATCAAACACAAAACTAATTGTACTAATTATTATTGCTATAGTAATTGTTTTAGTAATAGGAGGAATTTTATTTACTAGAGCCGATAAAACTTCAGCACCAGAAATAGTAAATACAAGTGATTCTCAAACAGAGAAAATTACAGATACAAGTACTGAAAACGAAACAGTTACAAATAGTGAACCAGACACTGAAGTAGAAGAAAAAAAGGAAACCAAAAAGATAAAGAAAGGTCAAAAAATAAAAACAGAAGATTATGAATTTACATTAGATAAAGTAGAGTTTTCTTATGAAGTACTGCCAGAAAATACAAGCAGTGTTTATAGTAGTTATCCAGCAGATAAGGGGAAAGTATATATTGACATTAACGGACGTATCAAAAACTTAATGAAACGTGATATTAGAATATCAGAATTGTTTGAGGCATCGGCAATTTATGATAACAATTATACTTATAATGGATTTGTTATTGTAAATGATGACAACCGATTTAATTGGGCATCTTCTTATACCGCAGCTACGCCTCTTGAAACAGTGAGAGTACATGCATTAATTGAATGTCCAAAAGAAGTTGCTGAAAATAAAAAGAAACCTATTTCTGTATTTTTAGAAGTATCTGATGGAACAATCTACCAATACGATATTAGAAAATAGAAGGAAGAATATGTTTTGTAGTAAAACCATATAAACATATTAAAAGAGGAGAAGTGAAGAATGAAAAAGTCAAAGATTATAATACCAATTATTATAGCAGTGTTAGCAATAGGAATAATAGCAATTGTAGCTATTATGGGAAACAATAAACCACAACAATTGCAAACTGGTGCAAAAGGGGATAATACAAAAACACAGGAACAAGAAGAAAAGAAAGCAAAAGAAGTTAGTTTAGGAAAGACAATAGAACTTAGTTTTATTAAAATGTCACTGGATAAAATAGAAGTAAAACCAGAATACAAATTTTCATACAAAGAAAAAACATCATGGGGAAGTACAACACATAGTTCAAGCATTACTTGCAAAAGTGGAATGAAATTAGTATGCTTGAAAGGAAAGCTTACTAATTTAAGTAAAGAAGGAGTTTATACAAGCAATGATTTTGTAAAAGGTGAGATTGTAATAAATGGAAACAAATATAAAACAAGATTAGAATGTGTAAATGAAAGTAAGGCAGAGAAATATTATGAACTTGTTGCACAACAATCTTCTAACTACTATTTATATGCAGAAGTGCCAGAGAAAGTAGCAAATGAATTAAAATCTTGCACAGTAAATTTCGGATTTGTAGAGAATTTAGAAAGTAAATATATTTCAGATTTATCAGAATTAGATTATTTGTATACTTTAACATATAGCAAATAATTTAGAGATTGATAACATAAACCAAAAATACCTTATATTTCAATAGGGTATTTTTCTTTTGAAATAAGAAGATTTAGTAAAAATATAAAAATGATTCGACAGAACAAACTAAAAATATTGACTAAATAGTAAAAAGATAGTTAAATATAGGAAGAATAAATAATTTGTAAAAATTAAATATAATTAATAAAGAAAGGAGGAAAAACATGAGATATCAACTAACTTTTCAATTAAATACAGAAGAATTTCCACTAGATTATAGAAGAACCATCATGAGTTATATCAAAAATGCCTTATCAAAATATGACGAAACAACATATCAAAAATATTACCACGAAAAAGATCCCATCATGAAACCATTTACTTTTTCTGTTTATTTCAATAGTCCAATATTCAAAGATGAAACTATTTTTGTCAAAGATAAAATGATGAAACTCAATCTTTCTATTCAAGATTATAATCTAGCAATTACGCTTTATAACAGTGTAAATCACCAAAGAAATATACCATTTCCCATTACGAATAACGTAATAATTTTAAAAAACATTACTATGATGCCAGAAGATGAAATTACAACAAATCAAATCACCATTAAATTTATGTCGCCACTTGTTGTACGTGAAAGAAAAGACAAAAAAGACTGGTACTACTCATATAGTGAAGATAATAAATTCAAGGAAATTTTAAAGCAAAACTTAAAAGAGCAATTATCTATTAGCCAAATTCCACTAACTACATTAGAAGATTTTGAAATAAAAGCGGTACAACCCAAAAAAACTATCATTCAATTTTATGAAAAGAAAATCGAAACATCTGTAGGAACCTATATTCTAAAAGGAGATAAAGAGTTGCTCCGATTTATCTACCAATGTGGTATGCGGAAGTAAGCATTCAGCAGGATTTGGGATGTTTTCTATTATAAAGTAAAGGAGGTGCCAAATGAAGAAAAAAATATACCTAAATGATTGGACTATCAATAGTGGTATCATTGGTTTTTTGAACATTTTAAAAGAAGCAGGAAAAGACATTGACTCTATGATGAAAGAAAACTACATTGAATTTGATACAGAAATTTTAGAAACATTTTCACAAGACTATTTTTCCTACTTTTTCAAAAAATATGATGTAGCAAAAAGAACTAGAAAAAAAGTAATCGATACCTATTATACAACCATCGAAAATGCCATTAACAATATGGCACTAGAACCAGAAACAAAAGAAGAAAAAGAAAAAAACAAAAAATCTCAAGACACTATAAAAAGATTAACAAAATATATCAAAGAAACTATTAAAACGCAAAAAGATAAAATCAAAAAATTCAACGAAGACAGTTACCAAGTAATAGACGAAGAATATAGTAAAATCAAGGAACCAAAAACGAAGGAAGAACTACAAGAACTATCCAACATATTAAATAAAATCATACAAGAAATCGAAAAAGAAGAAAATAATTCAAGAATCACATTAAATTATTTTAAAAATATTTTAAGTAGTAACTATTTCGGACAACCATCTTTTATGAATGTGGTAAAAAGTAGTTGTACCATACCAGAGCAACAAGAATTAATGCAAAAAGATTATGTGAGTAATATTATAGAAAATGCCTTTTTACAGGAAGTTTTAGAAGGCAAACACACTACCAATCAGATACAAGCACACATTCAAAAGACTACGAACATTACTAAAGAAATAGAAGCAATTTATAACAATATCCAAAAACAAATAGAAAGACAAAAGTCATTAGAAGAAATCCAAAAATATATCAAAACAAAAATGAATTACTGCTTAGTATGTGAAGCAAAAGAAAGTATCACAGAAAACTATACAGAAAGCAATTTCATTCCACTAGCAGTTAGTAGTGAAAATATGGCTAACTTTTTCTGGAATCAAAAACCACAAGTGCCAGTTTGCAGTTTATGCAAATTAATGATGTTTTGCATTCCAGCAGGGGTAACACTCATTTCCAAAATAGAAAAAGACAGTAATATGAAGTATAAAGAAACAGAACTATATAGTTTTATTAACTATGATACGAGCGTCAGAAAATTATTAAAAACCAATCGAAGTCTTAGTGATAACTCCAAAAAAGAAAAGGGAAAAATAAATCCTTATGTAGACTCTATTTTAGACATTATTGATAACAAAGAAGAAACTGCTAGATGGCAATTAGATAATGTTTTTGTTGTAGAATTTGAAACAGAATATTTAGGATATAGTAGAATGCAATATTTTCATATATTGCCCAATGTTGCTAAATTCTTAACAGGTAAATATGTAAATATATTACAGGCAATATCAGACTATCACTTTAGGCTACAATTAACAGATATGATGCTGAAAAATGAAGATACTGCTTTAGTCATCAATAATAGGTTAAGAGAAAACTTTAATGATGCTAAAGTAAAACAAGCATTTAATTGTTATTTAGCAACTAAAGTACGTTTTGATTTAAGTATGTTAAAAAAGGAGGGAAACAGAATGGAAGAAGAGATTCAAAAAGGAAATAAGAAAATTTATGCATTATATAATATTGGACAAGACATTAGAAAAACATTGAAAAACAAGAAAGAAGAAAATAAGCTAGATAGCTATGTTTATAGAATGATAAACAGTATCAAAGCGAATAATAAAAAGGAATTTATGGATGTAGTAATTCGTTTGCATTTATATATGGCAAAAGACGTATCGCCAATTTTCCTAGAAGTAATGCAAGATGGAAATTTAGATTTTGCTACAATAGGACATAGTTTTTTATCAGGTTTAATATCTGATGAATATCACAAGGAAGAAAAAGTAGAAGAATAAAGAGGAAAGGAGCAAGAGGATTCTACAAAAAAGAATTCTCAAAAGAAAGTATGAACGGATTAACAATAACAATGATTTTTAAAGCACAAAGCTTAAATTATGGAGAAGGAATAGGTAATATTTCAGAACTAAAAAAACTATCAAGAGGAGATGGCAATGTATATACATTTGCTTCAAGACAAGCACTACGTTATGATATAGCAAGATTAGGTCATCAAATGTTTAACTGGAATTTAGAAGTAGTAGACAAATCAAAAGGGACAGTACAATTTTCAGATAAATACAGTATCAAAGATTCAGAAGAAATGGACCTTTTTGGGTACATGAAAACTTCTAAAAAATCAGAAGACACAGATGGAGGGTCAGATATCAGAAGTGCAGCAGTTAGAATTAGTAATGCCATTTCATTAGAAAGCTATAGAAGTGATTTAGAATTTTTAAGCAATAAAGGATTAGCAGATAGGATTAATGAGTTCCCTAATTTAGCAAATTTAGAGCAACACTTAAGCTTTTATACCTATACCATTACAATCGATTTAGACAAAATTGGAAAAGATGGAAATATTGAATTAAGTCAAGAAGAAAAAGCAAAAAGAGTAACAGAGTTGTTAGAAATTATTAAGGTATTAAATAGAGAAATTAAAGGAAGACAAGAAAATTTAAGCCCATTATTTGCCATTGGTGGAGTTTATCCAATCAATACACCATTCTATTTAGGAAGAGTAGAATTAGAAGGAAAAGATGGCCAATTTAGAGTAAAATTAGATACATTAAAACAAACAGGAGAGTTAAAAGTAGGAGGAAATTCAATTGAAGGAAATACAATGGTAGGGCTAGTAGATGGAGTTTTCTCTAACAAAGAAGAAATTAACCAAGTTTATGAGGGAAAAACTTATCATATACAAGAATTTTTCGAAAATTTAGAAAATAAGGTACATGAATATTATCAATAAAAAAAGGAGGATGTGGTATGAAAGTATTGAAAATGAAGCTATTTCAGGAAACTGCTTGCTATAAAAAGCCATTTGCCTATAAAGTAGCAGAGACATATCCCCTTCCACCTTATTCTACAGTGATAGGAATGTTCCATAAAATATTACAAGCCAAAAATGGAGAATACTTTCCTATGGAAGTATCTGTACAAGGAAAATATGAAAGCATTTTTTCAAATTATCAAACTCTAAGAATGTACAAGAAAAACAAAGTAACTTCTATGCCAAGAAATGTACATCAATTATTAAATGTAGAATTAATCATTCATGTTCAAGCAGAAGATGAGATTATTGATAAAATTTACTATAATGTTACAAATGGAGTAGAAACCTTCACATTAGGTAGAAATGAAGATATTGTTAGGTTAGATGACATCAAAATATGTCAGCAAATTCAAGAACAAGATGAAGAAATTTTACAATATAATGCCTATATTCCAAATGAAAATGCGGAAGTTAATGGAATTAAGTATCGCATTCCAACTACCTATACAGTTCAAAATGAATTGAGAATTTGGAACAAAGAAGATGTAAAATATGTAGAAAAGGGTAAAACAGTAGAAGAAGTATTACAAGACGAAGATGGAGATTTATTATTTTTAGCCAATAAAGAGAACTGTTAAAAACATTTGTAGAATGTTGGATAAAACTGCTTAAGTATTACAAAAAGTACTAAGCAGTTTTTAGTATAATAGGAGGTAAATATGATAACATCATACGCAAAATCTAAACCAGTAGAAACCATAACACAACATACAAAGGAAGTATTAAAGGAATTAGAAATATTAAAAAAGATATATGGTAAAAAAATAGTAAAAAATAAAATTGAAGATGAAGAACAATTTTGGCTTACCATTGAAATTGCCTGTAAATATCATGACTGTGGAAAATTTTTCACCCCATTTCAAAACGAAATACTAAGAAATTTAGGTCAAAAACCATTGCCAACAGAATTTGACTATGCTATTAAACATGAGCAACTTTCACCATTATTTATACCAAAAGAAGTTTTAAAACAACTAGATAAAACTCACCAAAAGGTTTTATTGCAAGCAATTTATTATCACCATGAAAGAAATAGTACTATACCAGACGCAAGTGTCATAAAAGAAATATGGGAAAAAGACATTCTTCCAAGAATAGATGCGATAGAAACAGAATTTGGTTTTCCCATTGCAAAGCAAGCAAGCTATTTATATTTAGGCAAAGTGAAAAATAGGATTGATGAAGAAGATGAGAATTACTTAGAATACTGCTTAATTAAAGGAATTGTACATCGTTGTGACCATACGGGTTCAGCACATTTACCTATAGAAATAGAGGCCAAGTATAACTTGGGAGAACAAGTAGAAGAATTCGTCATTGAGAAATATGATAAAATCAATGATTTACAAGAATTTTGCAAAGAAAACAGAGAGAATAACATTCTAGGAATTGCCTCCACTGGATATGGAAAAACAGAAGCGGCAGCTATTTGGGCAAATCAAGATAAAACCATTTACACCCTGCCATTTCGTATTAGTTTAAACGATATTTTTGACAGAATGAATCAAATGATGGAACATCAAGATGTAGGCTTATTACACTCAACTGCTTTAGACTACATTTTAGACGAAGAACAGATACAATATCCTCAAGAATTATATGAGGATTCAAAAATGATGAACGTAAAAATATTACTTTCCACCATTCATCAATTTTTCTATTTTGCACTAAAATATCAAGGGTATGAAAAAATATATTCTATGCTAAGCCATACAAAGGTAATTATTGATGAAATACAGGCGTACCAACCTAAAGTAACAGCAATTATATTACAAGGTTTAAAAATGATAAATAAAATAGGTGGAAGATTTATGATTATGACAGCAACACTTCCCGGAATTTATCAGGAGTATTTAGAAAAAGACCAAATACCTATAGCCACAAAGTGTTTTTACTCCAATAGAAATAGACACAAAATAAAAATGGTAAATAAAAAAATTGAAAATGATATTGATGAAATGATTGAAAAAGCAAAGAATGGTAAAGTCTTAGTAATTGTAAATACTGTCGATAAAACAATTGAACTATATGAAAAATGCAAGGAAAAGGCAGAAGCAAAATTATTACACGCCAGATTTATTGAACAAGACAAAGCAAAACTAGAACAAGAAATCAAACAATTTGCGAGAAGTGAGCAAAGTGGAATATGGATAAGCACACAAATTGTAGAAGCATCACTAGATATTGATTTTGATTATTTATATACAGAAATGTCTACTTTAGATAGCTTATTCCAAAGAATCGGTAGATGTTATCGTAGTCGAGAATATCAAAAGGAAGAGCCAAACATAAAAATCTATACAAAAGAACCTAGTGGCATTCAATATGTGTATGATAAGAGAATCAATGAACTGAGTACAGAAATGCTAAAAGACTATGATGGCCAAGTTTTAAAAGAAGAAGTAAAAGCAGAACTTGTAAAAAAATTGTATTCAAGAGAAGTTCTACAAGGAACTAGTTATTTAGAGGAGTTTGAAGCTGCAGTTAATGTGTTGGAGAATATGAGAGAACACTATTTGACAGAGAAAGAGGCTAAAGGACTTTTTAATGATATTAAAACAGTCACAGTAATTCCAAAGCAATTATATGAAGAAAATATTTCACTATTTGAAAGCTATGAGCAAGAGGAAAGTCATCAAAGAAAAAATGAGATATTAAAGCAAATTAGAAAGTTATGTATAAATATATCGGCAAGTCAAGCCAGAGGAAGAATTACAGAGATTGGATATGGAATAAAGGGAATATTCTTTATTAACGCTAAATATGACAAAGAAAAAGGACTACTATTAAAAGAAAAAAATGAGGATTTTGAAGATAGAAGTTTTTAAAAGGAGGTAAAAAATGCAAATTACAGGAACAATGATTTACTACTATTTTATTTGTCATAGAAAACTATGGTATTTTGTCAATGAAATTACTATGGAGCAAAATAGCGAATTAGTATCTATAGGAAAAGTTCTAGATGAGACAAGCTATCAAAGAGAGAAAAAGAGCATTTTGATAGATAATCAAATTAACATTGATTTTATTCAAAATGGAGCAGTGCTGCATGAAGTGAAGAAAACAAAATCCATTGAGGAAGCGGGAGAATGGCAAATTAAATATTATATGTATTACCTAGAAGAAAGAGGAGTAAAAGAAATTGAAGCAAAGGTAGATTATCCACTGTTAAAACAGACGAAAGAAGTATTTTTGACACAAGAAGATAGAGTGGTGCTAAAAAAAGCAGTTCAGGATATCGAACAAATATTAGAAAGTGAGAAAATACCTAAAAAATTAAACGAAAAAATATGTAAAAAATGTGCGTATTATGATTTATGTTATATTTAGAGGAGGAAATGTGAAACAATCATATTATTTATATAAAAGTGGTAGATTACAAAGAAAAGATAATACTTTGCAAATTGAGTATAAAGATGGAAATAAAAAGGTAATTCCAGTAGAAAGAGTAAATGATATTTATGTTATGACAGAATTTGACTTTAATACTAATTTACTGAATTTTCTCTCACAATATGGAATATCAGTGCATTTTTTTAATTACTATGGCTTTTATACAGGAACCTATTATCCAAAAGAACAGTTAGTGTCGGGAAGGCTATTAGTCAAGCAAGTAGAAAACTATACTAATAAATCCAAGAGGATAAAAATAGCACAAAAATTTATTGATGCAGCTTCCTACAATATATTGAAAAATTTGAAGTATTATCAAAATAGAGGAAAAGATTTAGAAGAATATATTAAGCAAATTGAGTCTTTAAGAAAATATATTGGCAGTTCTAAAGATGTGAAAGAACTAATGGGAATAGAAGGAAACATTAGAAAAGTATATTATGACTCTTGGACCACTATTATCAATCAAGATATTGAATTTGAAAAAAGAGTAAAAAATCCACCAGATAATGCCATTAATTCTTTAATCTCTTATGTGAATACAATCGTATATACAAGGGTATTAACAGAAATATATAAGACACAGCTAAATCCAACAATTAGCTACCTACATGAGCCATCAGAAAGAAGATTTTCTTTATGCCTAGATATTGCCGAAATATTCAAACCAATTTTAGCAGATAGATTAATTTTTTCTATGTTAAATAAAAAGCAAATTACAGAGAAAGACTTTGAAGAAGGACTAAACTTTTTATACATCAAAGAAAATGCTAGAAAAGAGATAACGAAAGAAATGGACGCAAAATTACAAACAGTAATTAAACATAAAACATTGGGAAAAGAAGTTAGTTATGAATATTTAATAAGACTAGAAATATATAAGCTAATAAAGTATTTGCTCGAAGATGAAGAATATGAAGGGTTCAAAATATGGTGGTAATATGTATGTAATTTTAGTGTATGATATTAATTTAGAAGAAAAAGAAGGGCAGAAAGTGCTAAGAAATGTGTTTAAAACCTGCAAGAAATATTTAGTACATATTCAAAACTCTACTTTTGAAGGAGAACTGTTAGAATCTCAAGCATTGAAGTTAAACAAAGAACTCAATAAATACATACGTAAAGATAAAGACTCTATTATCATATTCAAAAGTAGAAATCAAAGGTGGCTTGATAAAGAATTTTGGGGAAAAGTAGAAGAAGATGAGACTTCTAATTTTTTATAGGCTTAAAAATTTTCGTCGACCTATGATAATGCAAAAATAGTGGGGGCGACGAAACAATGTAGTGCAGATGTATCAACTAATCTGGAGAATGAGTAGACTATTATGTGGTATGAATTTGTAAAAGATAGGTTACATCGACAAATTTGAGTGGTATAATAGTTGTAAATAGAGAGGTGTAAAGTCACCTTTTTTAATTTAAGTATATTAGAATTTAAATTTAATAAACATTTTCATATTTTTTATAGCTTCTTTTTTTTAATTTAAGTATATTAGAATTTAAATTATTTTATCAAAAAATATCATAAAATCAAGAAAATATTTTTAATTTAAGTATATTAGAATTTAAAGTAGTTTTTACTTTCTGAAACATTGTGAATTGCACAATAATTTTAATTTAAGTATATTAGAAAACTCATTAACCATTTCCAACCAAACTGTATACAATATATCAAAATAAAGAATAAAGGAGGACAAATATGCTAGGAACAATAGGAAATACACCACTAATCAAAATTCAATACCAATATAAACAAAAAACAAGCTACATATATGCAAAATTAGAAAGCTATAACTTAACAGGAAGCATTAAAGATAGAACAGCTTATTACATCATCACAAAAGCCAAACAAAGGGAAATTCTAAAAGAAGGAATGCCCATTATAGAAGCAACAAGTGGCAACACTGGAATTTCGTTATCAGCCTTAGGAAAATATTATCATCATCCAGTATATATTTTTATGCCCAATTGGGTAAGCAAGGAAAGAATGCAATTAATGAAAAGTTATGGGGCACAAGTCACCACATTTTCACATGAGCAGGGAGGCTTCAAAAGGTGTATCCAAGAAGCACAGAAATTAGCAAAAAGAATCAATGGTTTTCTAGCCAACCAATTTGCTAATCAAGATAATTTATTAGCACAATATGAAACAACAGGACAAGAAATTGTTAATCAATTGCCAGAAGATATTGATGGATTTGTGTCAGGAGTAGGAACTGGTGGAACTCTTATGGGAATAGGAAAAAAGATAAGAAGAAGTTATCCGGAGGCAAAAGTGGTTGCCATTGAGCCAGATAGTATGCCACTCATTTCAAAAAATAGAGCCATCGCACCACACAAAATAGAAGGAATAGGAGATGATTTTATTCCTGCCTTAATTGACAAAAACGAAATAGATAAAGTCATTTTAATTCATGATATGGACGCTATTAATATGTCAAGGAAGTTATCAGCTGACTTAGGACTAGGAGTTGGAATTTCCTCAGGAGCTAACCTTTTAGGTTGTATTCTATTACAAAGCGAAATGAAAACACCAGTTGTTACAGTATTTGCAGATGACAACAAAAAATATTTAAGCACAGACTTAAGCAAACCAATAGACGAAAACGAAAAATATATTTCAAATCAAGTAAAATTAATAACATATGAAGTATGCTAATCACACAAATAAGCTTCTCTCATAAGATATATAAAACTTATGAGAGGAGCATTTTTATGGTACAAAGAAAAATAAAAGAAATATTTATTATTTTAGTATGTTTCAGCTTTTTATTTTATGTATTGCCAACTACATCTCAAGCATTTGACCCGTCAGATGATGTCCTTTATGAAGGAATAGATGTCAGTAACTACCAAGGAGAAATTGATTTCAAAAAAGTAAAAGAAGCTGGTATTCAAGTAGTGTACATTAAAGCAAGTGAAGGTACCTATTACATAGATCCATATTTGGAAAGGAACTATCAAAAAGCAAAAGAAAATGGATTAAAAGTTGGGTTATATCATTATGTAGCTGCAAGAACAGAAGAAGCAGCTAAAAAGGAAGCAAAGTTCTTCGTGGCACGTGCCTCGGGAAAAGACATAGACTGCAAATTAGCAATGGATTTTGAAACATTTGGAAACTTAAATAAAGCAGAAATTAATCGAATAGGACTAACATTTTTAAGAGAAGTAGAAAGGCTAAGCGGAAAACAAGCAATTTTATATAGTAATGCATACACAGCAAGTAATATATGGTCAGGTGAAAACACGAAATATCCTTTATGGGTAGCAGAATATGGAGCAGAGCGACCAAGCAATAGTGGTACTTGGAAGAGTTGGGCAGGGTGGCAATATGCTGACAATGGAAGAATAAATGGAATTAGGGGATATGTGGATAGAGATAAATTCACAAAAGAAGTATTCTTAGACGACAACTCTACTATTCCACCAGTAGATCCGCCAGATGATGGAGGAGGAAATGAGCCAACACCAGAAAAAACAAAAAAGATTACCATTAAGTGGGGAGATACTTTATCAGAACTTGCTGTAAAATATAATACCACAGTATCAGAATTAGTTAAGCTAAATAATATTGCAAATCCAAATCTTATTTATGCAGGAAATACTTTAATCGTACCAGTAAAAAACACAGGAGGAAGTTCTGGAGGAATAGAAATATATACAGTACAAAAAGGAGATACCTTATCCCATATTGCACAAAGGTATAGTACAACAGTTGAGCAAATAGCTACAGATAATAATATTCAAAATATTCATTTAATTCATCCAGGACAAAAATTACAAATACGAACTAGTTGTTATGGGGACTGTGGACATAGGCTTTATACTGTCAGAAAAGGAGACACATTATGGAGTATTGCAAGAAGGTTTAACACAAGTATTGCAAACATAGTGAGGATAAATCACATCCAAAACCCAAGCAGAATTCATCCAGGGCAAATGTTTAGAATAAGGTAGCACAAAATTATGTAACCTTTCATAAAATACAATATGATGAATTTAAAAGACTAGGAGGTACTTATGAAAGAAGTATTAAAACTAAAGAAAGTAAGCAAAAGGTACCAAGCGAAAAATGGAGAAGTAGAAGCTTTATCTAATATTAATTTCTCTGTTAAAGAAGGAGAATTTGTCAGCATTATAGGTCCAAGTGGATGTGGAAAATCAACACTCCTTTCCATTATTGCAGGATTAGAGCCAAAAACAGAAGGTGATATCCAAATAGATGGAAATACAGGATACATGCTTCAAAAGGACAGTTTATTAGAATGGAGAAGTATTTACGAAAATGTTTTATTTGGACTAGAAATAGGTCACAAAAAAACAAAGGAAAATGAAGCATATGTATTAGACTTACTAAAAAAATATGGACTTTATGAATTCAAAGACAAATATCCAACCCAACTTTCAGGAGGAATGAGGCAAAGAGCAGCACTTATTAGAACACTTGCTATCAAGCCGAATATACTATTATTAGACGAAGCCTTTTCCGCATTAGATTATCAAACTAGAATTATGGTTACCAATGATATCTTTCAAATATTGAAAAATGAAAATATAACAGCTGTCATAGTAACACATGACATATCAGAAGCAATTAGTATGTCAGACAGAGTAATAGTGCTATCGAAAAGACCAGCAACAGTTAAAAGCATACACAATATTGAATTTGAAATGGATAACAGAAATCCTATCAACTGTAGAGAAAGCCCTAAATTTAGCAAATACTTTGACACAATATGGAAGGAGCTAGATGTACATGCGTGAAAAAAACATATCAGAAGATAGAAAAAAATACTTAAGAAAAGTAAAAAAAGGAAAAATAGCAGTAATTGTTACCCAATTACTCATTCTACTCCTATTTATAATAGGGTGGGAAATCCTTGCAAATCAAGGAATAATCGACAGTTTCATCACAAGCCAACCTTCTAGAATTTTAAACACATTTTTAAATTTATCATCCAATGGCTTATTAGAACATTTAGGAGTAACTTTAACCGAAACCTTAATTGGCTTTATTTCTGGTGTTCTCTTAGGAATTGCTATTGCCATTTGCCTATGGTGGTCCCCTTTTCTATCAAAGGTGTCAGAACCATATTTAGTAGTATTAAATAGCTTACCAAAAGTAGCACTTGGTCCAGTTATTATTATCTGGGTAGGCGCAGGAATGGGAGCTATTATCACAATGGGGCTTGCAATTTCCTTAATTGTAACCGTGTTGGAAATTTTAAATGGCTTTTTAAATACAGACAAAGAACTAATCAAAATGGCGCAGACCTTTGGAGCAAGTAAACTCCAAACGTTAACGAAAATTGTTATTCCTGCTAATATTGCTACCTTTTTTAACTCATTAAAAGTTAATATTGGTTTATCTTTAGTAGGGGTAATTACAGGAGAATTCCTAGTATCTAAAGCAGGACTTCGGATATTTGATTGTTTACGGTGGTCAGGTATTCCAACTAGACTTAGTTATGACAGGTGTGATTATTCTAGCCATTATGGCTGCCGTTATTTATGAAGCAATTATACTTCTAGAAAAATTTGTGATGAAGAAAATGTCAAAGAAAGGATGAAAAACTTGAAAAAATATTTAATTACTATTTTAGTTATTGCAGTAGTAGCAGTTGTAATGACTACTTGCATATTATTAAATAAAAAGGAAGAGACAGCAGAATTAAAAACAATTCGTGTAAACGAAGTAACACGTTCTGTATTCTATGCGCCACAATATGTAGCTATTAACAATGGTTACTTTGAAGAAGAGGGGCTAAAAATAGAATTAACAACTGGTCAAGGTGCTGACAAAGTAATGACAGCAGTTTTGGCAGGTCAAAGTGATATCGGGTTTGCCGGACCAGAAGCTTCTATTTATGTATATAACGAAGGAAAAGAAGACCATACACAAGTATTTGCACAAATGACACAAAAAGATGGTTCTTTCTTAGTAAGCAAAGAAAAGACAGATAAATTTAGTTGGCAAGATTTAAAAGGAAAAACTGTTATCCCTGGAAGAAAGGGTGGAGTTCCTTATATGACTTTTGAATATGTACTTAAGAAAAATGGATTAAATCCACAAAAAGATTTAGTATTAGATGATAGTATCAAATTCGACTTAATGGCAGGAGCCTTTGCTGGTGGAGATGCAGAATATGTAACATTATTTGAACCAACAGCTTCCATGACAGAAGCAGCAGGAAAAGGTTATGTAGTAGCATCAGTAGGAGAAGCATCAGGAGAAATTCCATATACAGCCTATTTCGCAAAGAAAAGCTATATGGAGCAAAATCCGGAAGTTATCCAAGGATTTACAAATGCCATTTATAAAGGGGAAAAATGGGTAAAAGAACATACAGCAGCAGAAATTGTAGAAGTAATTAAAGACTTTTTCCCAGATACAGATGTAAAAATGCTTGAAGCAGCTGTTCAAAGCTATATGGACATTGACGCTTGGAAAAGCGATCCTATTTTGAAAAAAGAATCTTTTGACTTACTTCAAACTGTTATGAAAGAAGCAGGAGAATTAGAGAAAGAAGGAGACTATGACAAAATAGTGAACAATAGCTATGCAGAAAAGGCAATTAAAGAGGTAAAATAAAAAATTATAGTTCGTCGACCTATGATAGTGCAAAAACACTGGGAGGTCGACGAATTTTTAAATGCTTTTATTGCAAGCTTTTTAGAAAAATGATAAAATTTTGATAATAAAAATATATAAAATTGGTTACATCGACGAAAATAAGTGATATAATTTAGAAAATACAAGGGGGTTGAAGGCACCTGTTTTAATGTAAATATATTAGAATTTAAAGGACGGTATTTTAAACATAATACTACTACCTAAATACGTTTTAATGTAAATATATTAGAATTTAAAGACATTAATAACGACACATAAAATAAAACTAATAATGTTTTAATGTAAATATATTAGAATTTAAAGATAGATTAGACCAAATGCCAGGAAGGGTTATTACGTTTTAATGTAAATATATTAGAATTTAAAGTCAGATCTTATGACAGAGCATCGGATTTAATGTCGGTTTTAATGTAAATATATTAGAATTTAAAGGTAATTCAGCAAAGTAGCTTGGGAATAAGTGAAGAAGTTTTAATGTAAATATATTAGAATTTAAATAATGGGAACGAAGAAATAGAACTAATAAAGTTTATTGCAATTTTAATGTAAATATATTAGAATTTAAATGCGATAAGCGTAATGATTTGCCCTGGTGTTACTGCATTTTAATGTAAATATATTAGAATTTAAATATTTGTACGATTCCCCAACCTAGTAGTATCATTCCTATTTTAATTTAAACAAAGCTAAAATTATACAAGTTGTAAAATTAAGAGATTAATTGTACTTTCTAAATAAGCACAGTCAATCTCTTTTCATTATTTATTTTTTAGAGCATAATCAATGCATCTAATAATTAAAGTATTAACACTAATATTTTCATTTTGAGCAATACTAGCAAGTTCCTCTTTTTGTTTATGTGTTAACCTTAATGTAATCCTTTCTATTTCATTATCTGCATATGCTTGAGCATCAAACTTTTCCATAATGAAATTCCCTCCTATTATTTTTCTTCATTATAGGACAAATAATGTTATAAAGTATGACATTATTTTATATGACGTCATATAGCTTGACATCACACGAAAGATATAGTATACTTAAAAAGCAAAACATTAATGCAAAGAAAAGAGAAGTGTAAAAGGAGGAAACAAATATGAAACAAGAAAAGGAAAACTTAATACGAAAGATAGTTATAATACTAGTAGTCATTGTAGCAATACTTGCAATAGTAGGACTATTTTTTGCACCAATAAGAGATATTCTTATAAAAGGTGGCTTAACTAGTATCGTACAATTATTTAAATAGATAAGAAATAAGACGTATACCAAAAAGGGGAAGCAAAATATGAATAAAATAAAAGCGTTATTCACAAGCCCAAAGAAGACAGCTATATTAGGACTAATTGGAAGCATTATTTTATTTGCTATTTATGGATATTATTGCTTTTTAAATATTTTTTATTTACAATATTATAATTCGCTTTTCTATATAGCTAGCCAATTTATATCATATTTACCAGTTATCAGTATATTAATATATTTTATTATAGTTCTTCTTCGAATGTATTACAAAAAAGGAAATATTAAGTTAGCTAATAACTTATTAATTGTTAGTTTCATTCTACAGTCAATATGGATAGTGTTTAATATGGTATTGGTATATATAGTATCAAATAATATTATATATCTACTCTATGATATACCTCACTTATTATTAGGAATTACTAATACATTATTTTTCTTTCGCATTTTTAAAAAGAAGAAAAATTTTGTAAATAATAAAGTTTATACAATTGCAATGATATTATATAGTATTTATTGTGTCTTTACAGGAAGTTCATTTTTATTATTAATACGACATTTATGTATATTATCAAAAATACCCTATTTTTATAATTATGATAAACTATTAGGAGGAAATAAAAATGATTAGTAAAGACGAATTAGTCGCAATGGGAATTGCTTTAACAGATGAAGACACTAATCTACCGCAAGCCAATACAAAAGAAATTACTTCAAAAATATGTATCAAATGCAAACTTAATATTGACAATGACTCAAAATTTTGTGTAAATTGCGGAGCAGAACAACCGATTTATCAAGTTTATGGAAACATGGGAACTACTTTAATAGTTTATGAAAATCGTTGTATTATTTCTACTACTTCTACTGGCAAAGCATTTATGTTCGGTGGGTTAATGAAGGCTACAAGAGGAGATAAAGAAATATATTATTCTGACATAACTTCAGTTCAATTTAAAAATTTAGAAACAACAACAGGATTTATACAATTTGAATATCCTGGTTCTCAAAGTGGCAATAATTATACTAGTGAAAATAGTTTTATTTTTAGCGCCACAATAGGAACAAATAGATATCGTGAATTACAAAGAATTATGCCTCCAATATATGAATATATACAAAAAAGAATAAGAGTATATAAGGAAAATAAAAATAGTACAGCTACAATAATAAAACAAGATTTATCATCAGCAGATGAAATAAAAAAATTTAAAGATTTATTAGATGCAGGAATTATATCACAAGAAGAATTTGATGCAAAGAAAAAGCAATTGCTAGGATTGTAATAAAATAATACCAATATTGAAACTCTTTCTACAATATACAAAATGTAGAAAGAGTTTTAGTATGTAAAAATAAATATTATTCCAACAAATTTCTTGCAATTTCGCCGAAAGAAAATTATAATAAGAATATCAAAAAAGAGAAAAACCTGAAATCAAAAAGCAAATTAACAATTTCTAAATGCTAAAAGCATTTAAGAAATTGTAGCATTTGCATAACCATCTTCTACGGAAATTATAACAAATTGTTTGAATAATTTGTTATAATTTCCTAGAATATAGAAAAGTAAGGGGAAATGAGATTTGCAAGTAATAAAAAGAGATGGAAGAGTAGTTGAATTTAATATAGAAAGAATTGTAAAAGCAGTAACACTCGCTATGGCACAAACACCAGAAGGAATAGACATAGAATTAGCAAATAAAATAGCTACATCTGTACAAAAACAATTTGAAGATAAGCCACAAACCACGGTTTATGAAATACAAGATGCCGTAGAAAAAAAGCTAATGGCATCTGCTAGAAAAGAAGTAGCACAAAGTTATATTACCTATCGCTATAACCGAGATATAGCAAGGAAATCCAAAACAAAAGAAGTATTTTTAGATATCATTAGTGCCAAAGCCAATGAAGGCAATAAAGAAACTTTTAGTAGGAATACCGATACCCCTACTGGCATGATGATGAAATTCGCATCAGAAACAACAAAGCCATTTGTAGATGACTTTTTATTATCCCGTGAAGCAAGAGAAGCAGTCAAAAATAACTACATTTTTGTTCATGACGAGGACTATTATCCAACCAAATCATTAACTTGCTTGCAACATCCCTTAAACAAAATATTAGAAAATGGATTTAATATAGGAACTAGCAGTTCAAGACCCGCACAAAGAATTGAGGCAGCATGTGCGCTAGCTTTTATCACTATGGGCATTGTTCAAAATGAAATGCATGGTGGACAAGCAATACCAACATTTGACTACTATTTAGCACCCTATGTTAAAATGACTTTCCGTGAAGAAGTAGAAAAAATTGCTGACTTATTAAGAAAAGACTTATCAAGCCTATTAGACTATCAGCCAACAGAATATCTATCGAAAGACTTAAACACTCTAGTTGGAAATGATCGAGATTTACAAGCGGCCATTAATAATACAGTATTTCGTGTGCACCAAGCAATAGAAGGTTTTATCCATAATATGAACACTATCCATTCAAAAGGCGGAAATCAAGTGGTAGATAGTAGTATCAATTATGGAACAGATACTTCACCAGAAGGAAGATGTATCATTAGAGAATTACTACTTTCTACGGAGCAAGGAATAGGAAATCAAGAAACACCAACTTATCCAACGCAAATTTGGAAAAAGAAAAGGGGAATCAATTATTTACCGGGAGACAAAAATTATGATTTATACCAGTTAGCCTGCCAAGTCGCAAGTAAACGATATATGCCAAACTTTTTAAATTTAGATGCAAGCTTTAACCAAAATGAAAAATGGCAGGAAAAAGACAATAACCGCTATCAATATGAATGTGCAGTCATGAGAGGGAGAACAAGAATATTTGAAAATAGATATGGAGAAAAAACAACGATAGGAAGAGGAAACCTCTCTTATACTACGATCAACCTACCAAAAATTGCAATCAAGTCTGCTATGGAAGCACAAGAAAAACTGGGAGTTTCTTTTGAATTAGGCAAAGGTTCAGAAAAAGAAATGACAGCACTTTATCGAAAAACAGTCAATAAAATATTTATGCAAAAATTAGAGCAATATGCTGAAATAGTAGGAAAGCAATTATATGATAGATACAATTTCCAATGTACAGCCATTGCCAAGCAATTTCCTCTTCTCATGTCAGGACTTTGGATAGAAAGTGAGAAGTTAAAGTCATTTGATAAAGTAGAAACAGTATTAAAACATGGGACTTTAAGTATAGGATATACAGGGCTAGCAGAATGTTTAACTATCTTAACAGGAAAAAATCATGGAGAAACTGAGGAAGCGCAAACTCTAGGAATAGAATTAGTAAGCGACTTAGAAGAGATAGCAATGCAGCTTTCTGAGCGATATAATTTGAACTTTAATATTTTAGCAACATCTAATCCAAAACTAGAAGAGAGATTTTTGAGAAAAGACCAAAGCAAATTTGGAATAATTGCAGGGGTAACTGATAAAGATTCCTATACCAATGGAAACTCTTTGCCAACAGAATATCAAGGAACCGTAGAAGAAAAAGCAAAAATAGAAGGACCCTATCATAAATTAACGAAAGGTGGAAATAAGTTCTGGGCAGAAATGAAAGCAGAGGAAATTGAAAAGCCAGAAAGTTTGCAAAAATTGACCAATCTAATAGAAAAATATGATATAGGATATACCAGTTTTCGAATAAAGAGATCAAAATGTTTACAATGTGGATATGAAAGCACAGGGAAAGGTTTAAAAAACTGTCCAAATTGTGGAAGAGTTTTTGATATAGAATAAGGGGAGGAAGAAAACATGAACCAAATCAAAATTTTTGCTTGTCCAACAGCCAAGGAATTTACAAGAGAAGTTTGCGAAAGCTTAGGAATATCAATGGGTGAGGTAGAGTGTTATAAATTCGCAAATGACAATAACTTTGTGCAATACAAAGAAACAGTAAGAGAGCAAGACATTTACTTAATTCAAACTACACAGCCACCAGTGAATGAAAGAATTATGGAACTACTCATCATGGTAGATGCTGCTAAAAGAGCATCAGCAGGAAGAATTAATGTAGTACTACCATATTTTATCTATTCTAGGTCGGACAAAAAAGACCAACCACGTGTACCAGTAACAGCAAGACTATTTGCAGAATTATTAGAAGCAGCAGGAGTGGATAGAGTTATCACATGTGACTTACATAACCCTGCTATTCAAGCCTATTTCAATATTCCTTGTGACCGTTTAACAGGACAACATTTATTGCAATCTTACTTTGACGCTAAAAATATTGAAAACAAAGTTGTTATTGCAACAGATGCGGGGAGTTCTAAAAAGGCATATAAATACTCTACCTATTTCAAATGTCCAATGGCTTTAATTGATAAAAGAAGATCTGGAAATGATGATAAAGCAGTTGCAGCAAATATTATAGGAGAAGTAAAAGGACAAACTGCTCTCATTTTTGATGACGAAGTTAGCACAGCAGGAACTATGGTAGAAGCAGCTAGAATCTTACAAGAAAATGGAGCAAAAGAAATTTACGCAGCATGTACCCATGGAATCTTATGTGGACCAGCAATTGATAGAATTGCAAATTCACCAATTAAAGAGTTAATTGTAACTAATACAGTACCATTAACAGGAGAAAAAAAGATAGACAAAATAAAGGTATTGTCCATTGCTCCACTATTTGCAGAAGCAATTAAGAGAGTACATGAAGCCAAGCCTTTAGGAGATTTATTTGAATTTGACAAATAAACCTTGAAATCTATTGACAAACTCTACTTAGAAATGTATAATATATGTCGTACAGAGGCTTATAGATACTTTGCACAACAAGAAAATCCCACACGTAAGAGTGTAATTACTGAAGGGAGGGGAATAAAATTATGTCAGAAGTTAAAGTAAATAATGGAAATATAGAAGATGCCTTAAAAAGATTTAAGAGACAATGCGCAAGAAATGGAGTATTACAAGAAGTTAGAAAAAGAGAACATTATGAAAAACCAAGCGTAAAGAGAAAAAAGAAATCAGAGGCAGCTAGAAAAAGAAAATTCTAAGAAAAAATGGGAGGGTTGAAAGTTAAGTAAATAATTTTCAACCCTTTTTTGAAGAAAAGGAGAGATGAGTATGCTAAAAGAAAAACTATTAGAAGATTTAAAAGAATCTATGAAAGACAAAAATGTAACTCGCAAAAATGTAGTACAGATGGTAAGAGCAGCAGTGTTGCAAGTGGAAAAAGATAAACAAATAGAAGTAACAGATGAGCAAATTGTAGAAATTATTGCAAAAGAAGCCAAGAAAAGAAAAGACTCAATTGCAGATTATGAAAAGAGTAGAAGGCAAGATTTACTAGACCAAATCCATGAAGAGATTAGTATTTTAGAAGAATATTTACCAGAACAATTATCTATAGAAGAAGTAGAAGCAAAAGTAAAAGAAATTATTACAGAACTTGGCGCAAGTTCTATGAAAGAAATGGGAATGGTTATGAAAACCGCAAAAGAAAGATTAGGAGCATCTGCTGATGGGAAGACAATTAATGATGCAGCTAAAAAACTATTAAGCTAAAATAAGAAAATAGATAAAAATGAAGCTTTAGATTTAAGAAAGTCTAGAGCTTTTTATATATTAAAAATCACACAAATTTATCAAACTTTTTCACAAATCACCTTGTATAAATTCACGAAAATAGATTATAATGTAAATATGCGTTAGTAAAATTAGACATTTCAGCGCATAAATGCACAAAAAGAAAAGAGGAACCAACATGAATTATCAAAAACAAGAAATCAAGCAAGGAATTACCCTTCATCAAATTCATACAGAAAATTTCAAAACAAACTTATATGCCATTTTTCTAGCCATTCCGCTAAAAAAAGAAACAGTCACTTTAGATGCTTTAATAGGTGCAGTATTAAGAAGAGGAACACAAGAATTCCAAACCCAAGAAGCAATTAGTAAAGAATTAGAAGGTATGTATGGGGCTAGTTTCAATTGTGGAATTGAAAAAACAGGCGATAACCATATTTTAAAATTTTACTTAGAAACCCTAAGCGAAGAATTTTTACCAGAGCCAGAAAAATTAAACGAAAAATGCTTGTCAATTCTATTTGATATTGCTTTCAATCCTTTAACTGTAAATGGAGCCTTCAAACCAGAGTATGTAGAAGGTGAAAAAAAGAATTTAAAGCAAATTATTGAATCAAAAATAGATAATAAAGCAAAATATGCATACGATAGATGTATTGAAGAAATGTATAAAAATGAGCCATATGGCTTATATAAATTTGGCTATATAGAAGATGTCGATGCTATTACTCCAGAGAACTTATATCAACATTATCAAAGATTACTTGCAGAATGCAAAATTGATATTTTCTGTTCAGGAAGACTAGACGAACTAGAAACCATAAAAAGAATAAAAGAAAATGAGAATATTCAAAAATTACAAGAAAGAAAACCAAACTACGTAGTGAATAACGAAGTGACAGAAAACAAAGAAACAGTAGAAGAAAATACAGTAGAAGAAAGTATGCAAGTAACACAAGGAAAATTAGTATTAGGGTTAGACATCCAAAATACGGAGGAAAATTCACGTTTTGTAGCATCTGTATATAATAGTATTTTAGGAGGAGGAGCAAATTCTAAATTATTCCAAAATGTACGTGAAAAACAAAGCTTAGCCTACACAGCAGGTTCTAGCTATTTAAGAACAAAAAATAGTATCTTCATTCGTTGCGGTATAGAAATTGCGAACTATCAAAAAGCACTAGATACCATTAAACAGCAATTAGAAGACATGAAAAATGGTGATTTTTCAGATGAAGATTTAGAAAATGCAAAAAGACTAATTACAGCTTCAGTAGATGCTATTACAGAAGAACAAGACACAGAAATCACTTACTATTATGGGCAAGAATTAGCAGATAGATTTATTAGTATAGAAGATTACAAAAAACATATTTTAGAAGCCACTAAGGAACAGGTTACAGAACTTGCTAAAACAGTTCAAGTTAATACCATTTACTTTTTGAAAGATTAACTAATGTAATAATAAATAGATTGCGAAAGTGTAGCCTGCGCAAGGCGAGTTTATGAGCGCCTTCCGTTTCTTTCTTTAAATTGCGTTTAGCATAATGAAAGAAACGGACAGCAAGGGCAAACGTGTAATCTATTTATTATTACATAGATAAACATAAAAAGAGAGGAAATTAAAAATCAATGAAAATAGTAGAAAGTTCAAAAATAAAAGAAAAAGCTTATATTGAGAAATTAGAAAATGGAATGACCCTAATTATCATTCCAAGAAAGAATACCAAAAAGAAATATGTTATTTGGGGAACTCATTTTGGCTCGGTAGATAATCATTTCATCATGCCACAAACAAGAGAAGAAGTATTCATACCAGATGGAGTAGCGCATTTTTTAGAACATAAGATGTTTGAACAACCAAATGGAACAAACAGCCTAGATACTCTAATGGCACTAGGAATAGATGCCAATGCCTATACAACCAATGACCATACAGCATATTTATTTGAATGTACAGAGCATTTTTATGAAGGCTTAGATGAGTTAATGGATTATGTTCAAAATCCTTATTTTACAGACGAAAATGTAGAAAAAGAAAAAGGAATTATTGGGCAAGAAATCAACATGTATGACGACGACCCGGGGTGGCAATTATACATGAATGCCTTAGACTGTATGTATCAAGAAAATCCAATCAAAATCGATATAGCAGGAACAGTAGAATCCATTAGCAAAATAACACCAGATGTGTTATATAAATGTTATAACACCTTCTACCATCCATCTAATATGACAATGGCAATCTGTGGAGACTTTGAACCAGAAGAAATTTCTAAAGAAGTGAAAAAACGCTTAGTTCCAAAAGAAAATCAAGGTGAAATCAAAAGAATTTACCCAGAAAAGGAAGATAAAATTAATCAAAAAGAAAAAACAGTACAAATGGAAGTAAGCATTCCTATGTTTATGCTAGGATACAAAGATACGGAAAACAGCAAAGAAAATAGAATGCAAAAACATATTGCAATTGAAATACTACTTAATATGATAATTGGCAAAAGTTCTAACCTTTATCAAGAATTATATGAAAAAGGAATACTCCTTAGTCAACCAGATATGGACTATGAATTTACAGACCAATATGCCCATGTTCTATTATCAGGTTTCACAAAAGAGCCACAACTAGTTAAACAAAAAATAGATGAAACCATAAGAAAGATGAAAGAGGAAGGGCTAGAAGCAGAACATTTTGAACGTATTAAAAAGAAAATTTATGGAGACTATGTAGTAGAATACAATAGTGTTGCAGATACAGCAAGAATGTTTTTAGCAGATAACATGAAACAGATAAATAGCTTTGACTATATTGAACAATTTGAATCTGTTACCAAACAATATGCGGAGGAAGTATTGAAAAACATTTTCAAAGAAGAAAATGAGGTACTTTCTGTCGTAGAACCAAATAAATAAAAAAATGCTGTCGAAAAAAGAAGAAAAAAGTCATACGAAAATCACTCAAAATACTACAAAATAAGCAAAAACTAATTGACTAATATGTAAAAATATGGTATTTTAAATATATACCAAAGACGAAAAACAAAAAAGAGGAGTGATTAATATGTTAAATGAAGAAATTTGTAGATTAAGGGAAAAACTAAACGACAGCATTCTAAATGAACCAGATTACAATATCACTTATCAAATTAGTGTGGAACTAGATAGGTTAATAGCACAATATTATAGTACAGAAGTAAAACTAGCTACACAAAGAAAGGAAAAACAAAAAAAGCAATCAATAGTAGCAAAATAGTAAATGAAACATGCAGTTATGCAGAAAAAAATATAAATGATTTTATTAGTGGTTTTGTCACTTACAAATCATATAAAAGCAATTAGGATACTAATTATCCTAGTTGCTTTTCTGCATGATGGGAATTTATTACAAAGACATGACATTTTTGTGACATTTCTATGACAATAAAGAAAAAATAAAAAAGATATGGTATTATAAAAGTACTTGAAAACTATAAAAAATTAAGGTATAATAAAAGACAATGTCAAAGGTAAAGGAAGAAAAATGATTCAAAAAAAGAAATTATGGATTATATTGATTTTAATAATAAGCTTATTAGCAATTTTCTCTAATACTTGTATAGCACGTAATGACCCAATTACAGACCCCAATAGTTACAAGCCAGGTAATATTAATGCAAGTGATGCTAATGTTGTTACTAGTAAGGCAGGAGTGATTTTTAATGTTATTTCAACATTAGGTATTATTACTGCTGTAATTACCATTGTTGTCATAGGAATTAAGTACATGATAGGAAGTGTAGAAGAAAAAGCGGAATACAAAAAAACAATGATACCTTACTTAATAGGTGTTGTGATGATAGGAAGCATTAGTGGAATTTTGCGATTGATAGCAAGTTTAGCAGCAAATATAGAATAAAAGTGCTACAAAATATTGAAAAATAAAGAAGAATATAGTATAATAACAAAGAATAGGTGGATTTTAGAAGAAAGGATAGTAACAAAAATGAAAATTGGAAAATATATAACTATAATTTTATTAATGACATTTTTATTATTATCATTTTCAGCAAACTATTCTAGGACAAATGCAGCAGCACTTAGCAATATTGTATCAGGGGCAGATGGATTTATTCAAAATGGACAAGGTAGTTCTAAGATTGATAATGATGATATTCATAACTTATCAGATTCTCTTTACAATATCTTATTGATTATTGGAACAGTGATAGCTATGATTGTGGGAGTTGTTTTAGGAATTCAATTTATGACAGGAAGTATAGAAGTAAAAAGTAAAGTAAAAGAATCTTTAATACCATATGTAGTAGGCTGTGTTGTTATTTTTGGTGCATTTGGTATTTGGAAGCTAGCTATTACGATTTTACAAGGAATTGGTTAAAGAACTTTATTTAAGTTCAAAAAGAAAAAGATTTTAATATTATTCCAAAATGCTTGGAATAAATCAAATAAATATAAAAATAAAGGGAGGAAAAAAACATGAAAAAAACAATGAAACTAATTAGTATGTTATTAATGGTTGTAATGATTTGTTTTACATTAAGTACAGCAGTTAGTGCAAAACCTGATGTAGGTGGAATTATTAATACAATGGATTCACAAAATGCAACAGGAGCAGAAAATGTTGCTTCAATTGGTGGACAAATTGCTGATATTATCACAACAGTAGGAATCGTTGTAGCTGTTATTGTTATATTAATTCTAGGTATTAAATACATGATGGGAAGTGCATCAGAAAAAGCAGAATACAAGAAAACAATGATACCATATGTAGTTGGTGCAGTATTAATTTTAGGTGGTTCAGCCATCGTAAAAATTATATTCTCAATTCAAATTGTTTAATAATATTACAGACAAATTACAAATATATTACAAATATATTAAAAGTGCACAAAAAGTGCACTTTTTTTTGCTTTTTAGTTACATTTTTCGTGTTTATTTGCTATAATATATGATAAGCATGATTAGAACTAATGAAAAAGGAGGACAAGCTATTTATGGGCACATATAATTTACCCAGAAATGTAAAAGGAGAAGGCAGAATTTTATTTATCTTTACTACAAAGAGCTTGATATATTCTGTAATAGGAGCAGTAATAGGATTACCATTTTATTTTATTCTTTCATCTTTAGGATCAACAATAGGTGGGATTGTAGCAGTAGCTATTTTTGCAGCAATTGGGTTCACAATTGGAACTTTAAAAATGCCAGAGCTTGGAAAATTTGAATTTGCCAAAAAAACAGGTGGCGAGAATTTAGATGATATTATCAAAAGAGCAATCGCTTTTAAAACAAAAGGAAAGAAAGTATATATCTATAAGGAGGGTCAAAACAATGATTGAAATGATTACAATGATATTAGCAATAGTTTTAATTGCAATGGTAATGTTACTTGCCGTTCTTTGTATGTTATACTTTAAATCTAAAAATAAAAAACCAGAAACAGCTAAAAATACTTCAGCAGTTTCAAGTAAAAAAGAAATTAAAACAAATAAAAACTATTCCGTAGAATCTGTTTTTGATTTCATGGAATTTGATACCGTAGAAGACAACATGATTTCTACCAAGAATGGTGGAAAATATGTTATGGTAGTAGAATGCCAAGGTATTAACTATGATTTGATGTCAGAAGTAGAAAAAAATGCCGTAGAAGAAGGATTTATTCAGTTCTTAAACACCTTAAGACATCCTATCCAAATCTACACACAAACAAGAACCATTAACCTAGAAAGTAGTATCCAAACCTATCGTGACAAAGTAAAAGAAATTGAAGAAGAATTAGAAAAAGAAAAAGGAAAATATGAAGATATGGTTAATTCAGGAAGATATACACAGGAACAATTAAATGCAGCATTTTATGAATTAACAAAAGCCACTAACCTTTATGAATATGGAAAAGATATTATTTACACAACTGAAAAAATGAGTTTAAACAAAAATGTACTAAATCAAAAATATTATATCATTATTCCATATTACCCAGAAGAATTAGGAGATAACAACTTCGACAAACAAGAAATTAGAAATTTAGCCTTTTCAGAACTATATACAAGAGCACAATCTATTGTTAGAACTTTATCTGTATGTGGTGTCACAGGAAAAGTGCTAGACTCTAATGAATTAGTAGACTTACTATACATAGCATATAACAGAGATGACGCAGAAATCTACGGAATTGACAAGGCAATTGAAGCAGGATATAACGAACTATATTCTACAGCACCAGATGTAGTAGACAAGAAAATGAAAGCTTTAAATGAACAGATTGAAAAAGCAGCATTTGAAAAAGCAAATCAAAAAGTAATAGAAGCAAAAACAGAAAAGCAAAAAGCCTTTGAACAAAGACAAGCAAATCAAGATGATTTAATAGCACAATTAGCAGCAGTTATTGTAGAACAAAATAGAGGAACTATTGGAAATGATGTAGCAGATAGTGCTATTGAAAAAATTGGAGAAGAAAAACAAAAGAGAAAAGGAAGACCTAAAAAGCAAACTTCAGAAAGTACAAAAGAAGGAGGCGTAAAGTTAAATGAAAAAGAAGGAAGAAGCAGTAGTACAAAAACAGCATAATGATTATACCAATCCAAATGAGTACAAAATTTTAAAGAAAAAGACAATTAAAGAATTAATCTCACCAGCAGGAGTAGATACAAGTAATATTGACCATTTAGAAATTATTTCTAATGTCACAAGATATGCCAGAAGTTTCTTTGTATCAACACTACCTAGAATGTGTACCTTCCCTGAACTATTCAGAGATATGTATTTATTCGGTGATATTAATACATCTATCTATATTAACCCAATTCAAGAATCTAGATCACAAAACGAATTAAATCGTGTTATCAATGAACTAGAGACAGAAAGAATTGTGGCAGCAGATAAAGGTAATATTAACAGAGAAAGCACTCTAGGTCAAAAGAGATTGGAAGCAGAACAATTAAGAGATGAAATTGCAGCAGGATTTAATAAACTATATGAAGCATCTATTGTAGCAACCCTATTTGCCTATAGCTTAGAAGACCTAGATAAATATACAAAGTTACTCGCAACAGAAATGTCAAAATCATTAGTCAATATCAAAACAGCATGGGGAATGCAAGAAGAAGCATTCAAATCAAATTTACCATTAATGGAAGACAAAATCAAAAAGACACACACTTTTGACAGACGTTCTATGGGAACAGTATTCCCATTTACAACATCAGAAGTAGGACACCCAACAGGAATTCCACTTGGAGTGAATAAGCAAACTGGAGTGCCAATTTTATTTGATAACTTCCATAACTCACTTACTAACTACAACATGGTTATTTTCGCAAAATCAGGTGCTGGTAAATCAGTAACCATGAAAACTTTAATTTCTCGTAGTGCAGTATTAATGGGAATTCAAAGTTTAGCACTAGATGCTGAAGGTGAGTATAGCATTGTAGCAGAAAGCTTAGGCGGAATCAATGTAGTTTTATCACCTACTTCCAAAACCATTATCAATATCTTTGATATTGAAACAGAAGTAGTAAAAGATGAAATCACAGGAAAAGAAAGATTAGTACTAAATGTAGAAAATAAAGTAGAGGACGTAACGCAGGCCCTACTTACTATGGCAAGAGGAAGTACTAGAAGCCAAGAAGTAAACGAACTTACCAAACAAATCATAGCAGAATCAGTAGCAGAAGAATATGTAGCACATGGAATTAATAGTGATCCTAACAGTTTGTATGATGCCGCTATGGGATTAACCAATGGCAATATGTTAGGAAGAGAGAAGAAAGAAATGCCTACCATTGGTTCTTGGTATAAAAGAATTCAAGCAAAGGCCGCAGCAAATACAAATCAAGACTATAACTTCCATTATAGCTATTTACTAAAAGTTATGAAACAATACATTAGAGAATATGATGGACAGATGGCATACTTTGATGGACAATCTACCTTCGATTTATTAGATGGAACATTGTTTATCAATTTAGATATTTCACAACTAGAAGAAAGATTTGCAAGACCTTTGGCACAACAAATATTGCTTGCTTGGATTTGGGAAAAATATGTTAAGAAAAACAGCGAAGATAGGACAAAAGCTTCTAAGAAGAGAGTGCTAGTAGACGAAGCATGGATGCTATTACCATATCCAGAAGCAGTAGACTTCTTAAATACAATGGCAAGGCGTGCCAGAAAAAGAAATGTATCACTAGCCATCATTTCTCAAAGATTTCAAGATTTCTATGAGAAGCCAGAAGCTCAAGCAGTATTAACATCATCAGATACAAAATTATTTTTAGCACAAGATAAATCAGAAATTGCATACTTAAAAGAGGTATTTAAACTAAGTGAAGGAGAAGCAAGCTTCTTAATTACTTGCTTCAAAGGAGAGGGACTATTAAAAGTAGGAGCAGACAGTGCCATTATTCAAATACAACCAACTGCAAAAGAATTTGAATTCGTAGAAACGAACTTAAATAAATTAACGCAAAAGAGGAATAAACGAGCAATAAATTATTAGGGGGAATTATGAAAAAGTTAGTTGCAAACTATAAGTTAACACAAAAGATAGTTCTATCAATAATCATAGTATTATTGCTTAGTTTTGCTGTGCCAGTAAGGTCACAAGCAGGGTTAGGTGGTATTTTATTAGATCCACTTTTCGACTTAGTTGGAACTTTCTTAGATGTTATAACAGGAGCTTTGCAAGCATTTTTGGTAGATGGAGAGTTTAATAATAGTGCCGACTCGAGTGGGTTAAACTTTTATTTAGCGGACCGTAATGACTTTATGGATAAAATAGAAGCAAATGATGCAGCATATCAAGAGTTTAAATATTCTACAGGAAATGGAGAAGCACAGGTTGAAGTAAGTGTTGACGAACTAGATAAAAGTTTTTGGCGGAAATAGTACATATGCTATTCCTGTTATGAAATACTCACCTGAAAAGATATTTGCAGGTTTAATTCCAGCTTTAGATATTAACTTTGTTAACCCAGTAGATTGGGGAGACGAAGATATGAATGAACGCTCTGTTACGCAAGCATTACATAGTACGATTGCTTCATGGTATGTTTCTTTAAGAAATTTAGCAGTAGTAGCATTAATGCTAGTATTGGTATATGTAGGTATTCGTATTGTTATTAGTAGTACAGCATCAGATAAAGCAAAATACAAGCAAATGTTAATCGATTGGCTTGTGGCTCTATGTATTCTATTTTGTTTGCATTATATTATGACATTTACAACAACAATTATAAATGAAGTAACAAGAGCTATTACTGGTAGTGCAAGTAGTGGTGGAAATAATGTTGCTATTAAAGTAACAGGTGATGATAGAGATGTACAATTTAACACAGACCTAATGGGATTAATGAGATTTAAAATGCAAGCGCCAAATGTAACAGGAAAGATTTTATACTTAATCTTATACTTAGCAATGGTAATTTACACTTGTATGTTTACTTTCTATTACTTAAAGAGGGTATTAACAATTGCATTTTTAACACTCATTTCGCCATTAGTAGCCATAACTTATCCAATTGATAAAATAAAAGATGGTAAAGCGCAAGCTTTTGATATGTGGTTAAAGGAATATATATTTAATGCATTACTACAGCCATTCCATTTAATTATTTATAGTATTTTTGTAGGCTCAGCTATTGACTTAGCAGCGAAAAATCCATTATTTGCAATTGTTGCATTAGCATTTATTACACCAGCTGAAAAAATACTACGTAAATTCTTTGGATTTGAAAAAGCAAGCACAGCAAGTGCATTAGGAGCAGTTGCTAGCGCAGCAGGTGGAGCAGCTTTTATGAACCATATGCAAAAACTTATGTCACCTAAAAAAGGTGGCGGAGGCGCAGGCGGAAATAAAGGAATTAGAAATAAGAATAATCCAGAAGGTTCTGCACCAAGTATAGGAGAGGTATTTGGTAATGGAAAAAGTGGAAAACAAGAAAATAATGAACAGCCACAAGAGTCAGCGCAACAAAGAATGCTAGATGCTTACGATGAAGGATTTGGAACAGACGCCTATGATCCAGCAGAAAGAGAAGCAATGGCAAGAGAAGCATCTCAACCGGGCAGTAGTGGTATGAACTATACAGACGATGAATATAGACAGATTTTAAGAGATACAGGATATGGAGAAGATGAAATTGCAGAAATGATGAGAACGTCAGATGATGGTGCATCAGAATCATCAGAAGGCATACACTTCAAAGATTCTCCTTTTGAGTGGTCTGATAATGATACTAGAGGTGCAGGAGAATATCTAGGAGGAATAGCAAGAGCAGGTGCTTCATGGGCAGGAAATAAAATTGCAAATTCAGAAGCAGGACAAGGTGCTATTCGTCTAGGAAGAACCGTTGCAAGTGGAGCAAGAAGTGTAAGAGACATGGCAGCAGCTAGAGCACATCAAGTAGGAGATTTAGGAAGAAAATACATACCAAAACCAATTAGAAATTCAGCGGGAACTCTAGCAAGAGCAACTAGTAGAGCAGCATTAGGAGTAGGAAATGTAGCTCTACAAAGTGGCTTAGCAGTTGGAAAAGCAGCCTTAAAAGCAGCACCGGGTGCAATCGTAGGTATGGCAGCAGGTATTGCAGGAGATGAATTAAGCGATATTCCAAAATATACTTTAGCAGGAGCAGCATTAAGTAGTACAATTGGTTCAAGTGCAGTAGGACAAGCAGGTTCCTTTATAGCCAATGCCTATAGACAAGGATCCGGTACAAGCTATGAAGCAGCCATTAGGGATAGACAAAAAGCTTATGTTGAAAATAATGAAGAATTATATAAGCAAAAATTCCCAGATGCTTCGAAGAAAGAATTAAAAGCAAAACTAGAACAAGGTGCTTACTTTGATAGTGTTGGAATAGAAGGAAAAGACACGCTAAAAGCTGTAAGCATGCAAGAAAGAATTAAGAAAGAAATAGAACAAGCAGGTTTAGCAGAAGATGAAGCAAACAGAAGAGCACAAGCGCAGACAGCAGCTATTATGAAAGAAGTAAAAGACTATAGCGCAAAAGATTTAGTAGATGAAAAGAAAGTAGAAAGTTTAAGAAACAATTTATCAAAACGATTAGAAGGACAAGGATTAACAGGAAGAGAGAAAACACAAACTGTTGATACGATTGTTAGAGAGATGAAAAAGGCACGTGGCGTAGAATAAAATAACAAAGGAGAGCTATAAAAATGAAAAAGTTATTAAGATACTGGAACCAGAACAAAAGAAAGATATTAATAACGATTGCAGTTATAGCTCTCATTATTATTATCATACAAATTGCAAACAACATGGTAAGAGAACAAAATAAAAAGAACAACAATAATCAGGCAGAAAGAAATATAGTAGCAAATGATATTACGAAGCCAAGTAATTCTGTTATTTCTGATACTAAATTAACAGAAAAAGAGACAAAAGAAAATTCGAATTTTATTGAACAATTCGTTAGCTATTGCAATCAAAAGAAAGCCGATGAAGCCTATCAGTTATTAACAGATGACTGCAAGGCAGAGTTATATCCTACCAAAGAAATATTTGTTAGCAATTATATTAACCAAATCTTTGGAGAACAAGTGAATTTTGAATTGCAATTATGGCATACAGTTTCCAATTACTATACTTATCGTATTACCTATAACAAAGGTAATTTGTTACAAACAGGTGGACAAAGTTCTTCTAGTAACTTTTTAGATTATATTACTCTAGTTAAACAAAACGGAGAATATAAACTAAATATTAATAAATTTATTAGAAAAGAAACATTGAATAGACAGGGAAGTAATAGCGGGATTGAGGTTGCTATCCATAGCAAAAGTATTTATATGGATTATGAGATTTACCATATGACAGTACAAAATAATACACAAAAAACTATTTTATTAAATGATGGAACAAGTGCTAATAATTTTAGTTTAATGGGAACCAATAATAGTACTTTTTCTTCTGATATTTCAGAACTACCACTAAGTAGATTAACCTTAGATGCACAATATAAAAGAACGATGGATATAAAATTTAATAAAGTTTATATGTCAGCAAGCACACCGCAAGTCATGCAAATGACAAATGTTTATTTAGATAAAGTGCAATATGATACAAAACAAGAAGAGCCACAAAAAATAATCATTAAAATTAATTTATAAAAATATAGAAATTGTAAAATAGAAAGCAAAATCGATAGTAAAAGGCAGGTGGGATAAGTGAATGAGGAAGAAAACAAAAAAGATAGCATAGGAAATAAATTAAAACAAGCAGGAAAAGAGGAAGCAAAAAATCAAATAAAAAAGAAGATAAAACTACTTTTCATTAAAGCAATACCTATTATTGCTATTATATTAATAGCAATGATAGTTATATCCTGTTTTGCTGCAGTTATTAACATTGTTTTTGAGTTTTTAGGAGGCGTATGGAATAGTATTGTAAACTTTTTTACAGGTCCACAAACTGCTTTTGAGTTAAATGATGAACAAATTGATGAACTCATTAAGAATATAGAAGCTACAGGAATAGATCTGGAGGATTTAGAGTTGCTGCGGCGAAATTGATTATAATGCAGCAGACAGAGAAGAAGAAATCAAAAAAGCAAAAAGAAAATATGTCAAAATGTTCTTCGAGGCACAAGTCATTACACAAGAATTAAAAAGAGGAAATGATAATTTAGATAAACAAGGTCATGTATATCTATATCCTGAATCTACAATAGGAATGAGCAATCTTACTAGTACTCAAACCATGACTTACCTTCCATACCAATCAGATGATGAAGGAGAAAATACTTTCAAAAAGAAGTTAGCAGCAAATGCCTCTGATATCCAAAGTTATTTCTCTATTAATCCACAAGGGCAATTAGTATTAGCTACATTAGAAACTACAAGTGTTAGAAGCTTTACTAAAACAGAAGGAGATGTATTTGGAAATAATTCAGTCGATATCACTAATGTTGCAACAGAAGTAACCATTGACTATAAAAGTATGATTTCACAATATGCAACGCCAATGAGTTTCTATTTAGAATTGGGTATGGTAACTAGAAATCCAGAGTTTTTAGCATCACTAGTAGATTTAGTAAAATTTAAAACCAATATACAATTAACAGTTTTAAATACAACTACGATAGACACTACAACACAGGTAGAAAAGACAACAAAGCATGTTCGAGAGAGAAAGAAAGTGAAGGTCAGAGGCGAAGAAATAATGCGAACTACTAGTTCAGACAAGACAACAACAACAACTACTACTACAACGAAAAAAGTAGTAACGCCTACAGTAAAAGTGACTTCAGTAGATACATGGATTTGTAGTCAAAAGATTACATATAGTAAAATTCCAGGTACAGCAGTAGAGGATGATTATACAATTCCTACAACAAGTGAGTCAGAGAAAAAACTAGGAACAGATACAACAAAAGAAGAATCTGTTTCATGGATAACGAGAGAAGATACGACTGTTCATACTTCAAGCACAAGAGATACCTATGATTCGGGTATTGCATCAGAATATACCGACAATACAGATGGATTTATTGCCTTATTAGATACAGAATACAAAATACCAAACTCAAAAGAAAAAAGAACGGCAGGAGCATATTTAAAAACAGATGCAGAATTATTCTTTCAATTACTAAGCCAAAACCCTGAGACACAAGGAATGGAATTAGTCATGAGATACATCATGCAAAAATATGATAATACTAGAGACTATGGAGCAGGGGACTTTAGCTTTAATATGTTTAACCCAGGCACCTTTTCAACTATCACAGGAATTTACGGTTCATCTATTGAAGACAAATTTTGGTATGCTCTAAAAAGTATGGGGTATTCCAATGAAGCAATTGCAGGAGCAATGGGAAATGTTTACTGTGAATCAGGATTTAGGCCAACGGCATTAAATTCTTCTTCAGGGGCTTATGGATTAGCACAGTGGTTAGGAGGAAGAAGAACAAATTTACAAAATTATGCAAGTTCAAAGGGAAAAACCGAAGACGATGAAGACTGCCAAATTGAGTTTTTAATTGCAGAACTTACTGGTACAGGAGATGCAGCAAGTTATGCAACTAGAAGAACAGCAGGTGGAAAAGGAGCAAATTATCATACCTATAATGACTGGGCAAATGCTACAGATGAAAAGAAGGCTGCTGTTGCCTATTGTTGGTTTTATGAGACTCCAAGCACAGCAGACACAAAGACAGATGACATATTGAAAACAGAAAAGAAAAGGTCAGACCAAGCAACTAGATATTACGAATTATACAAAAACAGAGGCACAGGAGGAACAACAGGGGCATCAGATGATAAGAGTGTAAGATGTTATTATACTGCAGCAAATGGAAGAAAATTCACGATACTAGATCAAACCAAAATTGCTAGTTGGGACGGTTGCTGTAATAGAGCAGCGTGTGCTATTATTGCTAGTGGATATTCTGACGAAACACCAACACAATTAATTAATACAAGAAATAGCTATGGTGGAGAATATTATGGTGTTATTTCAGGAAATAATTACTGGAATAAATATGGCTTACAGGTAACGAAAATAGATAAAGATTTGAATATAGCAAATTATACAGAAGAATTAAGAACACAATTAGTATCAGGTGGTTATGCTATGATATGGATTAATCATAACAATAGTACTTATTATGGTAAATCAGGAACAAAATGGACTTCATTATATCACTGGGTAGCAATTATTGATTACAAATATGAAGGTGGAGTAGAAAAAATGGCAGTAGCAGACTGGAGAGGTATTACTTGGGTAGGTGTAGACGAGTTTACAACACATGGTATTAGACATATGATTTTTGTAAACGAAAAATAAAAATCCTTTTGAAAGGAGAAAAAATGGATAAGAAAATAATATTGAAACTAATCATTGTGGTGGTAGTTGCATCCATTATTTTAACAATTGCTTTATTACTACTACAAACGAAAAAAGATGATAAGGCAAGTGGACAAAATATAGAACATGGAGAATTTGCCAATGCAGAACACTTTGTAGATACCTACGGAAAGACGGAGGATAATAAAGTAGACAGGCAAGCATATTCAGATTCTGTAAACTGCATTACACAATACTTAAAAACAATTAATGTCAAAAATGATGCTTACTATACTTATGACGAAAAGGGAAATCCTGTCTTAGCAATTGACGAAGAGAAAATAAAAGAAAATATCTATAATTTGCTAAGCAAAAATTATATTGCTCAAAATCAAATTACCATACAAAATGTATATGAGAAAGTAGAAACATTAGAAGCATCAACTCTGTTTGTGCCACTAGAAATTGCTATGGTACAAGAGAAAGACATTAAAAGTTTTGCTGTATCAGGTTTCGTAGAAGATATACAAGATTTTCATGTAATAGGAAAGAAAACAATGGTAGTAAATATTGACATGAAGAATGACACATTTTCTATTGAACCAATTAAAGAAGATGTAACAGATATCAAAAACATCAAAGTAAATGGAACAGAAACTACAATTGAAGAAAACGCAAACAACAAATATATCTCCATTACATCTAATTATGAAGAAACTGTAAAAGATTATACCAATTTATATAAAAGATTAGCACTAGGCAATCCAGAAGAAATGTATAAATTATTAGATAAAGATTACAAACAAGCTAAGTTTGGTAGTCTAGAAAAATTCAAGCAATATATTGAAACAAACAAAGCGGAAATTATTGGAATTAATCCACAACAATATCAAGTAACAGACGGAGAAAATAACACGAAACAATATGTTATTATAGACCAAAATGGACGTTACTATATTGTTCGTGAAAAAGGAGTATTAGATTATAGTATTTTGCTAGACACCTATACCATTGATTTACCAGAATTTATAGAGAAGTATAATAATTCTACAGATGAACAAAAAGTATTATTCAATATTCAAAAATTCTTTGAAGCAATTAATCAAAAAGATTATGCATTTGCATATAGCAAATTAGATGAAACTTTCAAAAATACTAACTTTGGAACCCTAGCACAATTCGAAGCATATATGAAAAAGAATTTCTTTAGCAAGAATAAATTGTCAGTAGGAAAAACGGAAAAACAAGGAAATCTTTATCTATATGATATTAACATTAGTGATGGGGAAGAAAAAGAAGTAGGCACCAAGAAAAAGAATTTTGTTATGCAATTAAAAGAGGGGACAGATTTTGTAATGTCTTTTGGAATTTAAGGAGGCGAAAAAATGCCAGAGAATAAGAAAATAGATGTACTACAAAAGATGATGGAAATAGGAGATTTAATTGAGCAAGGAAAAGAAAGTGAAGACATACAAGTTGGAACAATTCATTATTATAAAGACTTTGTATTTCAAGGAAGTAATCTAGCAGAAACTGACATTTTTATAGCAAAAGTTGAAAATACATTAGAAAATACCAATACTTATGAATTGTACTCAGGAAAAACTAATACTTTAATTGCAACTGTAGACGAACAAGGTAAAATGCATTTTATGCCAGAATATATAGAAAGCTTAAAACAAATTGATGAAAGGCTTGCTCAAATGCTAAATCTAGAAGACTTAGACTTTGTTATGCCAGAAGAATTGGAAAAAGAAGATAGAGTTTTAACAAGAGAAGAAAGACAGCATATCGCATCTAAAAAAGAGAATTCTATAAAAGACAATAACACAAAAGCAAAGGGAGAAGAAGAGGAAAAACTAGAGCAAAAAGATGAAGAAAAGTCACCTGAAGAAGAACAAAAAGAACAAATAGCAAAAGCAAAGAAAATACCAAGTCATAGTATATTAATGATTAGACCAAACAGTAATTTATATAAAGATCATCCAAATTTAGAGCCAAATCTCTACTTTTACCGTGACAATCAGGGTATTGTAAAAGCAGAATATATTGATAATAATGGGCAACCACAGCCATCAAAGTATTTTGAAGACTCGAATACTTCCTTAAGGCAAGAAACAGTTAGCATAGGCAATGACGGAAATCCTGTTACCAAAGAAGTACCTCATCAAGTCATGAAAACAAAAGGACTTAACAATGTGGACAAAGATATTAGAGATATTAGAATTCATATAAAAATTGATACTTATGGCTATTTAGATATTGAAGAAGCAAGACAAGGAAAAAATGGAGAATGGCTATCTCATGATGTAGAAGTACAAGGAAGAGGATATAACTCACATAGTGTGAATGCAACTACCTCTATTCGTTCCCGTGCAGCTGACCCAGATAGACAAACAGAAGCATATGAAAAAGCATCACAAACAGGACTAAAAGAAGATGGTATAGAATATAGTGAAATGTATTTAATACAACATCCAAACGAACTTATAGAAAGCTTAGTACAAGAAGGATATCAGAGACCAGAGGCTGTACAAATTTTTAACTATATGGTAGGAGAAGAGGCACTTAGTTTAGAGGAAGCAAAAGAAAAAGTAAATGAAGAAATTGCACAAGGAAAATTCAAACAAGAAGAACAAAAAGAACAAGCAGAAGTAGAGCAAGGAGACGAAGAAGAAGGAAGAACACCTTGGGGAGATGCAGAAGACAGAAGAAATAAAAGATAATAACGCATAAAAGTCACTTTTTAAAATATAATTTAAAAGGTGATTTTTTATGATTATAATAAATAAAAAAAGATTAATTGCAATATCTGGTTTACTACTGATAGCTATATTTGCTTTTACATTTCAAAAGGCAGACTCAAACAACACAGTACAAACCGTAACTCTACCAGTATCTAATAAAGTTATCGTACTAGATGCTGGACATCGGAAAGCCTGATGAAGGAGCTCAGTCAAGTACTGGTACAACAGAAGCAGAAACCAATTTAAAAATTGCACTAAAGGTACAAAGCTTGTTAGAACAGTCTGGTGCAACTGTTATTTTAACACGTAGCAATGAAAATGCGATTTATGACTTAGATAAAACTACTTTACGTGAGAAAAAAATATCAGATATTCATAATCGAGTGAAAATTGGAAATGAAAGTTCCGCAGATATTTTTGTATCCATTCATTTGAACAAAATTCCACAAGAACAATATTGGGGCTGGCAATGCTTTTATAAACAAAATGATGAGAAAAGTACAAATTTAGCGAAAAGTTTACAAGCCAACTTAAATGAAGCAATTCAAAAAGAGAATAAAAGGGTTGCCATGAAATTAGATACAGTCTATATTATGAAACATGTAGAAATTCCAATTTCTATTGTAGAATGCGGATTTCTATCCAATAAAGAGGAAGAACAGCAACTTCTAACAGATGTATACCAAGACAGACTTGCTTGGGGAATTTACAATGGAATAATGGATTATTTCTTAGCTCTAGGAAGCGTTAGCTGACGTAGAGATGAGTTATGCTTTGGATTTTTTATCTAATTAATTATTTATAATCCGTTTGCCTTTGCTGTCCATTGCTTTCATTATAAATAATTAATTAGATTTAAAAAATAGTATAAAATTCCACTTCTTGGAGAGAATAACAGTAAAATGTTAAAAACAAGGAGTGGAATTTTTTAATGGAATACAAAACTTTATCCATGAAAGGAACAATTCTGAATCAAAATCAATTAGAAAATTACTTAGAAACCATAGCAACAGACCATAATTTACAAAATACTTCTAGCAAAAATACGTATCCAATTCCAAGACTAAAAGAAAATTTTGAAATCATCACAGAAGTATATGGGTTATTAAATGAACATATTAAACTAAAAATTCCCATTCATCCAGCAGGAGAATGGATATTAGATAACTATTATGTAATAGACCAAACCGTAAAAAATATCAAACAAGATTTAAGCTTAAAAAAGTATACTGGATTTTTAGGATTAGCAAATGGTGCATATAAGGGGTTTGCTAGAATTTATGTACTAGCTAGCGAAATCGTAAATTACACCAATAATAAAATTGATGGAAAAACTTTGAGCCAATTGTTGCAAGCCTATCAAAGAAAAAAGAGTTTAAGCATGGAGGAAATATGGAATATTAGCCTCTTTTTAAAGCTTGCTTTAATTGAAAATATTCGTGAGATTTGCGAGAAAATCTATTCTGCTCAAGTTCAAAAATATAAAGTAGAAAATATGATAGAAAGATTAGTCGAAAACAAAGAAAAAGAAGAACTACAATTCGATCACTTAAACAATTACAAAGAAAAAGTAAGATCATATGGTGAAATGAAATACCCTTTTATTGAATATCTTTCTTACCGACTAAAAAAATATGGAAAAAAAGCATACCCTTTTTTAATGGTATTAGAAGAACAAGTAGGTAGAATGGGAATGGCAGTATCAGAAGTAGTAGAAAAAGAGCATTTTGATATCGCCCTTCGTAAAATTGCAATAGGAAATTGCATTACGAGTATCAAAACCCTAAGCAGAATTAGTATGGCAGAAATTTTTGAACAAATTAATGGAGTAGAAGACATCTTAAGACAAGACCCTGTAGGTGTTTATGACAAAATGGATTATGAAACAAAAGTAGCTTACAGAAATCAAATCAAAGAGATTTCACAAAAAACCAAAATTTCCGAGATTTATATTAGTAAAAAATGCTTAGAATTAAGCCAGAAAGCATTAAAAATAAACGAAAATAGCACAATGCAAAATGAAGATACTACTCAAAAAGAAATCATCACACAGCCTCAGAAAGAACAACATAAGAAAGCACACATTGGATATTATTTACTAGACGAGGGAAAACAAATTTTATTAGAAGAACTAACTGGCAAGAAACCTAAAAAAGTTTCCAATACCAAAAAGATAGGGTATGCTATTACTGCTCTAACCATATTAACACTAGGAACAAGTAGTCTATTTGCATGGTACTTATATACACAAACACACCAAATCATTTGGTCTGTTTTGCTTGCTCTTTTATTACTTATTCCAAACCAAGTCATTTGGGTACAAATTGGGCAATACATTTTAGGAAAATTTGTCAAACCTAAAATTATTCCAAAACTAGACTATATAGATGGTGTGCCAAAAGAAAGTAGCACTTTTGTTGTTATTCCAACGATTTTAACCTCTAAAGAAAAAGTAAGACAGTTAATGGAACGTTTAGAAGTCTACTATATGGCAAATAAGAGCGATAACCTATACTTTTCCATTTTAGGAGATTGTAGCGCAGGGAAAAATCAAAAAGAGCCTTTTGACGAAGAAGTGATTCAAAGTGGACAAGAAGAAGCAAAGCGACTAAATGAAAAATATACAGATGTAGACTTTCCAAAATTTCACTTTCTATACCGTAAAAGAGTATGGAACGAAAAAGAGGAATGCTATTTAGGTTGGGAGAGAAAAAGAGGATTATTAAATCAATTCAATGAATATATTTTAGGAAAAGAAAAGGACAACTTTTTAGTCAATACCATAGAAGATAGAAAAGAGAAACTTCCAAAAATCAAATATATTATCACATTAGACGCAGATACACAGTTGAGTTTAAATACAGGGTTAGAACTCATTGGAGGAATGGCACATATTCTAAATATGCCTGTACTAAATGGAAGAAAAGACCTAGTTGTTGAAGGACATGCACTATTACAACCAAGAGTAGGAATTTCTCTATTAGAAGTAGGAAAAAGTCTATTCACCAAAATCTATGCAGGTTCAGGAGGAAAGGACGCCTATACCAATGCGATTTCCGACATTTATCAAGACAATTTTGAAGAAGGAATCTTCACAGGAAAGGGAATTTACGATGTAGAAGTATTTTCCACAGTGCTAAGCAAAGAAATTCCAGAAAATACAGTACTAAGCCATGATTTATTAGAAGGAAGTTATCTAAGATGTGGACTTGCCTCCGATATTGTATTAATGGACGGATATCCAAGCGGTTATAACAGTTTTAAAACTAGACTACACCGTTGGATACGTGGAGATTGGCAAGTATCTAAATGGCTAGGAAATAGTATTTATAACAAACATGGAGAAAAAAAGCATAATTCATTAACTCTACTATCCAAATACAAAATCTTTGACAATTTAATCAGAAGCTTGCAAGAGCCAATGATTATTTTAACCATGATTTATGCTAGTATTTTAGATGTGATTTACTCTATTCAAATAGGGCCAATTATAGCGATTGCTGTCATTTCAGAAGTTATACCAATGTTATTAGAAATGATCAACCGCATCATTTTTAAAAAAGAAGCGGAAACAGTGCAAAAAACATTCACGAAAACAATTTCAGGAGTAAAAGCGAGCATTATTCGAGGAATTTTGGCTATTAGCACATTACCAGACAAAGCATATTTTAGTATCCATGCTTGTATCAAAACCTTATATCGTATGTTTATTAGTAAAAAGCATTTTTTGGAATGGATGACAGCAGAAGAGGCAGAAAAAAATGCGAAGAAAGATATATTTTCTTATTATCGTAATATGTTACCAAATGTCATACTAGGTGCACTAGGCATCTTGCTTTTATTCATTCTGCCACAAAATATTTTAAGCATTTTTCTCTTTATTTTAGCTAGCTTGTGGCTCATTGCACCCGCTATCATGTGCTACATTAGTAAAGAAATTAAAGTACAAGAGAAATTAGCACAGTTAACACCAGAAGAGCAAAAATATATATTAGAAATAGGAAAAAAAACATGGCAATACTTCAAAGACTATTTAAAACCAGAATACAACTATTTGCCACCGGATAATTATCAAGAAGATAGAAAACAAAAAGTAGTACCTAGAACATCTTCGACTAACATTGGTCTAGCTTTACTAGCAGTTATCTCAAGCTATGATTTAGGCTATGAGAACCTAGAAGATACCATAGGATTATTAGAAAAAATAATAGATACCATTCGTAATTTACAAAAGTGGAATGGCCATTTATATAATTGGTATGATATTCAAACTTTACAACCTTTAAAGCCTAGATATGTTTCTTCTGTAGACAGTGGAAATTTCATAGGGTACCTATTTGTAGTTAAGCAATTTTTAGAGGAACTAGTTCAGCTAGAAAAACTACAAGGTAAGGGAGCAGAGCAAAATAGCAAGTTAGAACACAATAAAAAAGTACAAGAAGCAGAAACTAGACAAGAAAAACTAACAAGAATGCTAGAAATTGCTAATACCACAATTGACCAAACTAATTTTAGAATGTTATACGACGAAGAAACAAGGCTCTTCTCCATTGGTTTTAATGTAGAAGAAAACAAATTAACAGACTCTTACTATGATTTACTTGCATCAGAAGCAAGACAAGCAAGTTTAGTAGCAATTGCTAAAAAGGACATTCCAGTCAAACATTGGAATAACCTAAGTAGAACCTTGACAATTTTAAATCAATATAAAGGGCTTATTTCATGGTCAGGAACAGCATTTGAATATTTAATGCCCAATATGAACATTCCTAAATATCCGGGAAGTCTGCTTGCAGAATCGACTGAGTTTATGCTCATGTGTCAACAAGAATATGCCAAAAAGTTGCATATCCCTTGGGGTATTTCAGAATCTGCTTTCCATTTGAAAGACTTGCATAATAACTACCAATACAAGGCATTTGGTATCCCATGGCTAGGACTAAAAAGAGGACTAGCAGATGAAACGGTAGTAGCAAGCTATGGAAGTATTTTAGCTTTGCCAGAAGAGCCGAAACAAGTAGTAGAAAACTTAAAGAAGTTAGAGCAAAACGGCATGTGCCAAAAATATGGATTTTATGAAGCCATAGACTATACACCAACTAGGCTCAAAAAAGGGCAAGATTATGCAACTGTCAAAACCTATATGGCACACCATCAAGGTCTTATTCTGCTTGCCATTAACAACTTATTCCATCAAAACATCTTGCAAAAAAGATTTATGAAAAACCCACAAATGCAAGCAATAGATATTTTACTACAGGAGAAAATGCCAGAAAATATTATTATTACCAAAGAAGAAAAAGAAAAAGTAGAAAAAATGAAATATGTAGAAGACCAAAGCTATACTCAAAAAGAAATTACAAAGCCAGTTACCAAACTGCCACAAATGAATGTCTTAGCAAGTGAAAATTATACCATAGTAACAGACAGCAAAGGGCAAGGATATAGCAAATATGGAGACATTTTAATCAACCGATATAAGAAGACAGATGATGTAGAACAAGGAATATTTTTCTTCTTAAAAAATGTCAAAACCAATCGTATATGGACAGCAGGGCATATGAGTTATTTGGCAAATCCAGATAAGTATTCTATTTGCTTTACACCAGCCCAAACCAAAATCACAAGACAAGATGGCAATATCGAAACTATTAGTAAAATTGGTATTTCACCTGATGAACCGGTAGAGTTAAGAACAGTCGAACTAACAAATAACGGAATAGAAGCAGAAACTTTAGAAATTACCAGTTATTTGGAACCAGTCTTGTCACAAGAAGCACAGGACCATGCTCATCCGGCATTTAATAAGCTATTTTTAAGTTATGAATATTTAGAAGACACCCACTCTATTTTAGTCAGCAGAAGAACTAGAACACCAAACGAGAAAAAAGTATTTTTAGGAGCAAATTTCTATACAGAAAGCGAAACAATTGGAGAACTAGAATATGAAATTGACAAAGAAAAATTCTATGGAAGGGACAATTTGGGCTTGCCAAATAGTGTCAAGAACTCTAGTTTACTTGGCAACCAAATGAACCTTACCACAGAACCAATTATCAGTATGAAACGTACCATAACAATAGAGCCTGAGCAAAAAATAACATTGAATTTAATACTAGCAGTAGGGGAGAGTAAAGAACAAGTCATAGAAGAATTGCAAAAATTTAGTAGTCAAGAGACAATTCATTATCATCTAGAATTGGCAAAAGCAAAAGTAGAAGCAGCGAACCGCTATTTAGGTATTCAAACCAAAGAATTAAATACTTATCAAAAAATGGTAGGATACTTGTTAACATCAAACCCACTAAAGGCCTTGACACAGAAAGTAGATAGTTTAGCACCAGTAAGTAGATTATGGCAATATGGCATTTCAGGAGATTTGCCAATTTTGCTGATTTCTATTAAGACATTAGAAGAAATCGAGTTAGTAGAAGAGGCCCTAAAAGCTTATGAATATTTCCGTTTCAAAAATATTGGTTTAGATTTAGTTATAGTAAGTAGGGAAAAGTATAGTTATGAAAGTAGTGTCAAAGAAGCTATTTTTGCTAGCATCTTAAATAAAAATCTAGGGTATTTGCAAAATATCAAAGGTGGTATTTTCATTTTAGAAAACTTGTCAGAGGAAGAATTAGATTTGTTAGAATATAGGGCAAGTTTGAGTTTTAATGGAAGTAATAGTATATGGCGTTCTTTAAGAGAAGCAGAAGAAGAATATCTTGAAAAAATAAAAGAAGTACCAAAAGAAGAACCACCGAAAATGGTATTAGAAGAAGAGCCGATTCGTCAAGAATTAGACGCCGAAAAACTGAAATACTATAATGAATATGGCGGATTTTCAGAAGATGGCACAGAATATCATATTCGTATTCACAAAAATCAAAAATTACCAACCGTTTGGAGCCATTTACTAACTAACCAAAACTTTGGAACCTTAGTAACAGAAAGCATGGGAGGATATACGTGGTACAAAAATAGTAGATTAAATCGTTTAACTGCATGGAATAATGGACCAGTAGTAGATGTTCCTTCAGAAGTAATTTATATGCAAGATTTAGATACTAAAAAAATATGGTCCTTAGGATTTAACCCTTGTCCAGATGAAAATGATTATCATATTACCTATGGATTTGGATACGCTAAGTACAAACATACAAGCAAAGGAATAACGCAAAAATTGGATGTTTTTGTACCAATGGAGGACAATATTAAGGTGCAAGCCATTCAGTTAGAAAATAACGAATTGCACAAAAAGAAATATAAATTAGTTTACTATGTAAAACCAGTTTTAGAAGAAGATGAATTGAAGTCAAATGGATTCTTACATTTAGATTTTTATGAGAATGCCAATGTTGTTTGTATGCATAATATGGCAGCTGAGGAAAATAACCAATATTTATTTGTATCTAGTAGTGAAAAAATCACTTCCTATACAGGTAGTAAATCAAGTTTCTTTGGAAAGGGAAATTTAACACATCCAGACAGCATAGACCAAATAGAACTTAATAAGGAAAACAGCTTGTGGCAAGATGGTATTATAGCCATACAATGTGAAGTAGAATTAGAAGCATTAGAAAGCAAAAAGGTCATTTTCACATTAGGGGTAGGAAAAGATGTCTTAGAGTGTCAAGACTTAAGCTATCAATATCGCAACACTAGCAAAGTTTATGAAGAATATGAAAACACCAAAAGATATTGGAGAGAGTTACTTGGAAAAATACAAGTCACAACACCACTCGAATCTACCAATATATTATTAAATGGTTGGTTACTATATCAAGTAATTACTTCTAGACTATGGGGCAAAACAGGATATTATCAATCAGGAGGAGCTTTTGGATTTAGGGACCAGCTACAAGATGTTCTTTCTTTAAAATATACCAATCCAGAAATACTAAAAAATCAAATTATCAAGCATAGTGAGCATCAATTTATAGAAGGAGATGTAGAGCATTGGTGGCATGAAGAAACGAAGAGAGGAATCCGAACTAAGTTTAGTGATGACCGATTATGGCTAGTATATTTAACAGAGGAATACCTAGACTTTACAGGCGATAGTAGTATTTTAGATGTGCAAATTCCATATATTGCAGGTGAACCACTAACAGAAGGAACTGACGAAAGATATGATTTGCATTTACCATCAGACCAAGTGGAAAGTTTGTATGAACATTGCAAAAAAGCAATTCAAGTTTCTCTAGACTTTGGAGAAAATGGACTTCCGAAAATAGGGTCAGGTGATTGGAATGATGGATTTAGCACAGTAGGAAATCAAGGAAAAGGAGAAAGCATATGGCTTGGATTTTTCCTTTACGAAGTACTAAAAAGATTTATTCCAATTTGCCTAGAAAGAAAAGAAGAAGAATTAGTAAAACAATATGAACAAATTATGGAAAAACTAAAAAGAGCGCTTAACTCTAACGGTTGGGATGGAAGATGGTTTAGACGTGCCTTTATGGATGATGGTAATGTGCTTCGGAAGTATTCAAAATGAAGAATGTAGAATTGATGCAATTGCACAGAGTTGGGCTGTGATTTCAGGAGCAGGAGATAATGACAAGAAATATATTTCCATTCAAAGTTTAGAAAATCATTTAGTAGATAAAGAAAATGGTATTATCAAATTATTAGACCCACCATTTGATAAAAGTAATTTAGAACCAGGATATATCAAAGCATATGTGCCAGGAACAAGAGAAAATGGTGGACAATATACTCATGGAGCGATTTGGGCAATTATAGCAGAAACAATATTAGGTTTTGGAGAAAAAGCAGGAGAGCTATATAGAATGATTAATCCAATTGAGCATAGTAGAACTAAGGAAGCGGCAACAAAATACAAAGTAGAGCCATATGTTATTGCAGCAGATGTTTCAGGGCAAAGAAATTTAGCTGGAAGAGGTGGTTGGACTTGGTATACAGGGTCTGCGAGTTGGATGTATGAAACAGGTATCAAATATTTATTAGGCTTGCGTATTCATAAGGGCATATTGCATATGGAGCCATGCATTCCAAACCAGTGGAAGGAATATTCGATTAGGTACCAATATGGTAATAGTAGATATCATATTCAAGTGAATAACCCAAATGGTAAAACAACAGGTGTAACTAGCTTTAAAGTAAATGGAGAAGAAATACCAGAAAAGCAAATTGCTTTGAATCATAATGGAGGAATTTACAAAATTGAAATAGAGATGTAAAAAGAAGATATATCGCTTTTACAGAGTTACTTGCGATATATCTTTCTTTGTTATTTTACCCCAAAAGGAAGGAATTATGTTTCTTTAATAATATAGATATTCTCGAAAAACTCCTTAAAATTTTCCCCTCTGATAAACTATATTAAAGTCCGGTGCCTACGACTGCTACCCCACGGCCATAGTTGTTGTTGCTAGTCCAGTTGTTGTTATAGGTGAAGGAGAACATACCGCCATTGCCACGTATGAACCCATTGTTAGTATTGCTGAGCCAGGTAGCGTTGCTAGCGCTATGCCAGCCAGAGCAGCCAGGATACCTATAACATAATCCCTAATGAATATATTTTAGTATAATACAACAGAAATTATTTGTCTAGATTGATATTACAAAAACGTTTCATTTGTATTGCAAAACCATGTCAGAAATATTACAAAAATGTATAAAAAAACTTGTGCAAAAAACAGGAATATGATATAACTATAAAGAATAGAAACGAAAAGGAAGGCGGGTACTTGGAGTGGAGGAAAATTTAGGAATACAAGAAAATGAAGATAAAAAAGCTACAGACAAAAAAGTTATTTTAGTAGTAGATGATGAAAAGCCAATTAGAGATATTTTGGTGTACAATTTACAAAAAGAAGGATATGAAACAATAGAAGCAGAAGATGGAGAAACTGCCATCAAAGTAGCATTAGATAATAAAATAGATTTGATTTTATTAGATATCATGCTTCCAAAGGTAGATGGGTTAACAGTATGTCAAAGATTAAGACATACACTTAATGTGCCAATTTTAATCCTATCAGCAAAAGATGAGGAAATTGATAAGATTCTAGGATTAGAATTAGGGGCAGATGACTATATTACAAAACCATTCAGTGTAAGAGAATTGATTGCCAGAGTAAAGGCAAACTTAAGAAAAGCAGAAGTAGCAGGGCAACAAAAAGAACCAGTGGTAGAAGAAAAACAAAATGAAAAAGCACATAATACCATTTCTTTAGGCGAGCTTACTATTGATTTAGATAAATTTGAAGTAAGAGTAAGAGGAGAAGTTATCGATTTAACTCTTAGAGAATTTGAAGTATTAAAGTACTTAGCAAATCAGCCAGGACAAGTTGTTACTAGAGAAATCTTGCTAGAAAAAGTATGGGGCTATGAATATTATGGTGATATTAGAACCGTAGATGTTACTGTTAGAAGAATTAGAGAAAAAATTGAAAAAGATACATCAGCACCAAAGATTTTGATTACTAAGAGAGGTGTGGGATATTACCTGGCATCAAACTAAAAAGGTGCAAAATGATAACCAGATAGAATTACAAAAGGAATAAAAAAATGATAAAAAATATACAAACTAAGATAATATTAATTTTCTTTGTTTTAGGGATACTGATAATTGGTTTACTTTCTGCCTCTCATGTTATGATGTTAGAAAAGATGAACCAATCCATAATGCAAGAAAACAATGAACTAGAACTTTCAGAAAAACAGAAAAGTAAAATGCAAGAAGAAATCAAAGAACAAATAAAGCAAACAGAAATCATTGGCATAATAGCTATTGGAAGTTTCAGTGTCATTATGGTATTAGTAGGTTACTTTAATACAAAATCAGTTGTAAATCCAGTAAATAACTTAATTGAAAGTGCAGAGAAAATTGCCAATGGAGAAGAAATTGAAATTAATCATTTAGAGAAAAAGAAAACGCAAATAGATGAATTAGTCAATGCCTTTAGCCTAATGACAAATGAACTAAAACAAAACTTAAATGAAATGGGAAAGCAAAAAAAGCAAATTGAAACAATTTTACTTCATATGACAGATGGTATTATTGCTTTTGATATGGAAGGGAAAATCATTCACATTAATCCCGCAGCAAAGAATTTGCTACAGCTAGATAGACAAGACAATAACTTTAATAGAATTTTCCAAAAATTAAACACAGATATCAACTTAGAAAAAATTGTTTACTTAGAAAATTGGACTTCTTCAGAACAAAGATTAAATATTGGCGAAAAGTATGTTAATCTACTATTTGCACCTTTTCAAGATGAAAATGATAAGCCAGCAGGTGTGATTGTAGTAATTCAAGATATTACACAACACGTAAAACTAGATAATATGCAAAAAGAGTTTGTAGCAGATGTTTCTCACGAACTAAAAACGCCAATTACCTCTATTATGGGATATGCAGATACACTTCTAGAATCAGAATATGACAGAGAAATGCAAGCAAAATTCTTAGGAGTTATTAGTTCAGAAGCTAGAAGAATGGCAAGGCTAGTAACAGATTTACTAGTACTTTCTCGTTATGATAACAAAAAGATAACCAAAGAAGAAGTAGAATTTGACTTAGGAGACTTAACGAAAAAGTGTATTGAAAGGCTAAAATTCGAGATTGAAAAGAAAAATCATCATGTAGAATGTTTTGTTACAGCTAATGTTCCACCAGTAAAAGCAGATAAATATGGTATTGAAAGAGTAATTCTAAATATTATTACAAATGCCATTAAATATACACCAGAAAGTGGAATTATTAAGGTATATGTGGGATTTGTATACAATGATGCCTATATCAAAATTATTGATAATGGAATTGGAATTCCAGAACAAGACCTAAGCAGAATATTTGAAAGATTTTATCGTGTAGATAAAGCAAGAACCAGAGAAATGGGAGGAACAGGCCTTGGACTTTCTATTGCAAAGGAGATTTTAGACCAAAATAATGGAAGTATTGATATTAAGAGCGAAGTAGGAAAGGGAACTGAAATTGTTATTAGAGTACCTACCAAGAAACTATAGACTATTTAAGAAAGAAGGAAATAAAAGATGGGAGTAAACGATAGGGTGAAAAATATATTAGAATGGGTATTTTGCATTGTAGTGGCATTTATATTAGCTATTCTAATAAAGTACTTTATAGGAACGCCAACTGTAGTAGAACAAGTCTCCATGAAACCAACTTTAATTGAAGGACATAGACTTATCTTAAATAGATGGGTGAGAACAGTAAAACAAATGCCAAAAAGAGGTGACATTATTACTTTTGAAGCACCAAGTAATGCAGGAAAAGAAGTACAAAAAGAAGATATTGACTTTAATTATCCGGTGGCAAAATATGAAAATGAACCAACTTCTTGGTGGGAAAAATTTACTTATTATGTATTAGAAATAGGAAAAGAAAGTTATATTAAAAGAGTCATTGGCTTACCAGGTGAACATGTACAAATTAAGGATGGAAAAGTATACATTAATGGAGAAGAATTACAAGAAGATTACTTAGCAGAAGGTGTAGAAACAGGGCCGATTTCAGTTTATGATTATTACCTAGACATTACGGTTCCAGAAAATTGCGTATTCGCTATGGGAGATAATAGGAGACATTCAACAGACTGTAGAAAATTTGGATGCATTCCACTAGAAAAAATTGAAAGTAAAGTTTGGATTCGCTTTTGGCCATTTGATCTATTTGGAGAAGTTAAGTAAGCCGTGCGAAGCAAAGCGAGTTATGGATGATTTATGCATAATAAAATAAAGCTGAACTACAGATGACTAAGAGAGGAAAAGGGTAATGAGCAATAGAGCAAAAAATATAGTAGAATGGATAATTTGTATTGCAGTAGCATTTATATTAGCTCTTCTAATTAAGTACTTTATAGGAACACCAACAGTGGTAAAGCAAGTCTCTATGAAACCAACTTTAATTGAGAACCAAAGGCTTATTTTAAATCGCCTAGTAAGAACAACAAAACAAATGCCAGAAAGAGGAGATATTATCACATTTGAAGCACCAAGTAATTCTATACAAGAAGAAAGTGATTTAATCCATCCAGTAGCGAGATATGAGAATGGACCAACCTCCTGGTGGGAAAAATTTACATATTATGTACTTGAGATAGGAAAAGAAAGCTATATAAAAAGAGTAATTGGTTTACCAGGTGAACATGTTGAAATTAAAGACGGAAAAGTATATATTAATGGAGAAGAATTGCAGGAGGATTATTTAGCAGAAGGAATGGAAACAGGGCCACGTAATGAACTCACATATTATTCAGACTTGATTGTTCCAGAAAATTGTGTATTTGCAATGGGAGATAACAGGAAAGATTCAATGGATTGTAGAGAATTTGGTTGTATTCCATTAGAAAAAATTGAAGGTAAAGTATGGATTCGCTTTTGGCCATTTAATTTATTTGGAAAGGTTCAATAAGCAAATATTGATTAGCTATTATTATATTGAACGTTTGTCCTTACTGTCCATTGCTTTCAATTGCTAAGCGCAAAACAAAGAAAGCAATGGAAGGCGCTCAGCCTTGCTTCGCCTTGCGCGGACTACACTTATCAATATAATGATAGCTAATTAAGAAATATTGCTTAATTCAATTACAAGGAGAAAGAGATGGCTTTTGAAAACTTGATAGGAAATGAAAAAATAAAGAGTTTATTAACAGGTGCAGTGCAAGCAAACAATGTACTCCACAGTTATTTATTTGTTGGAATAGAGGGAATTGGAAAGAGTCTTTTTGCAAAAGAATTTGCTCAGATGATTTTATGCACTTCTAATCAAGAAAAACCATGTAAAACTTGTAAATCTTGTTTAGAATTTCAGGGAGACAGTCACCCAGACTTTTTACAAATTGAGCCAGAAGATGGAAAAACAATCAAGATTGAACAGATTCGATATTTGCAAGAAAAAATAGCAGAAAAGCCTGTCACCTCTGAAAAGAAAGTATATATTATTGAAGATTGCGACAAAATGACAAGAGAAGCAGCAAATGGTTTATTAAAGACATTAGAAGAGCCACCAAGTTATGCAGTTCTCATTTTAATTACAACAAATGAAAGTAAACTCTTAGCAACCATTAAATCAAGGTGTACTAAAATTGCATTTCAATCTTTGTCAGAAGAAGAAATTAAAACATATTTAAAAAGCCAAAATAATGAGCAAAATATGACTAGTAATATGATAAGACAGTGCCAAGGAAGTATAGGCAGGCTAGTTAAAATAGGAGAAGAGCAAGAAGCATATACACAAGTAGAAAATGTGATTAACAATATAAAAAAAGAAGATATTACACAGATTTGGAAAAAGGCAGAAGTGCTATATCAAGCAAAAGAAAAGATTATGGACTTATTAGACTATATGAATGTTATTTTTTTAGAAAAACTTCGTGAAGAACAAGACATGAGATATACAAAAGCAGTAGATATTATAGAAGAGACGAAAAAGAGAATAACAGCAAATGCTAATTATGATATGTCTATTGACAATTTGCTATTAAGAATATGGGAGCAATTCGCATAAAAGAAAGGAAAGAAATTAATTGAAAAATATAGTAGGGATAAGATTTAAGAAGCCAGGAAAAATATATTTCTTTGATCCAGATGAATTAGAAATTAATAAATTGGATAAAGTTGTGGTAGAAACTGCTATGGGACAAGAACTTGGAGAAGTGGTTATTAGTAAAAGAGAAGTTCCAGAAGAAAGTTTAACAGCTCCTCTTAAAAAGGTGGTTCGCATAGCAACACCAAAAGATTTAAAGCATCAAGAAGAAAATCAAAAAAAAGAAGAAGAAGCATTCAAAATTTGTGAAGAGAAAATTAAAAAATATAAATTAGACATGCATTTAACAGAAGTAGAATATAAATTTGATAACAGTAAAATTCTATTCTATTTTACAGCAGATGGAAGAATTGATTTTAGAGAATTAGTAAAAGACTTAGCAGCAGTTTTTAGAACAAGAATTGAGTTAAGACAAATAGGTGTAAGAGACGAAGTAAAACGTATTGGCGGAAATGGAGTTTGTGGAAGAGAACTTTGCTGTTGTTCTTTCCTAGGAAATTTTGAGACAGTATCTATAAAAATGGCAAAAGAGCAAAATATGTCACTAAATCCTTCTAAGATTTCAGGAAATTGTGGTAGATTAATGTGCTGCTTAAAATATGAACAAGAAGTTTATGAAGAAAAATTAGATAGATTACCTAAGATAGGAGCAATTGTTAAAACAGAAGACGGAGAGGGAGTAGTAGATTCCATTGAAACTTTAAAAGAGATTATTCGTGTAAAATTGAAAGACGGAGATGAAACTTTTTATAAAAAATATCCAGCTTCTGCAATTAAGATTATAAAAAATGTAGGAAAAGAAGAGATAGACCCAGAAGAAAAAGAGCACCTAAAAGAATTACAAGAATTAGAAAAGTTAGAGAAAATGGAAAAACAAGCAAATAATGAAGACGATATGTAATAAAAAAGAATTTGCTAGCATAAAGAAATTGAAACAGAGGTAATAAAAAATGTAGCGAGAGGTGGTGAGAAAGAAATGGCATATAAAATTACAGATAAATGTATTGGATGTGGTGCGTGTAGCGCTAGTTGCCCAGTGTCTTGTATTTCACAAGGAGATAGCAAATATGTAATTGACAAAGAAGCTTGCATTGGATGTGGTACTTGTGCTGGAGTTTGTCCAGTTGGAGCACCAGAGCCAGATAATGATTAAAAACAATAGGACCCAAAATGTTAGATAAAACATAGAGGGTTCTTTTTTCTCTTGAAAAGTATAGTGGATGAATATAGATTAAAATAAAAAGGGCGGGTTCAACGTGAACCCACCTGATGTTATTTTTAGCGTTTGGATTTTTTGGGTTTCTCTTGCAAAATTCTAAAAGAACCATTGAAAAACTTATGCCTGTTGTCAACCCACAAGCCGAGCATATGAACAGTTCGACGAATGGTCCGATGACTATACGGAACCACTTGGTCAGTGGATTTTGGACTTCTAATTCCTAATGCTCTGTCCAACTTGGAAGGGGAAACAAGCAACTCATGCATAGGCTGCCTAACCTCCAAACTTCCATCTGTTTCGAAATCAAAGTCTTTGACTAAAGGCCAAAGATACTCCAGAAGCGAAAGATGGATCGGCTTATTAGCCAATTCGCACTTGACCCGTTTGTAGACCTCTTCAGACAACATAAATAACACCCTTTCTAAAAAAAGTATAGTTATCATTATATCACAAAAATCACCAAAAGTCTATTTTTCTTTTCCCATTCCTTCTAATGCCAAAAGTTCTTCCCAACGCTTATCGACTTCTTTTTGGAATTCTTCAATCATCCATTCATTTCCTTCTTTAAACATATGACTAAAGCGTTTTTGAGGTCTTAGAAATTCCTCAATAGGTAACTTTTTAGCAGGCTTGTAATTAATCACATATTTACCATCAATAATTTCATATAATGGCCAATAGCAAGTATCAATAGCCAATTTATTAATTTGCATTAACATATCTGTTGGATATCCCCAACCTCTAGGGCATGGTGCTAATACATTTAAGAAACAAGCACCTTCTGTATAGATTGCTTTTTCAGACTTTTCATATAAATCTTTGAAATTAGCAAAAGCAATAGTTTGAGCAACATATGGCAAATGATGTGATGCCATAATCTCAGTCAAATCTTTTCTAGATTGCATTTTGCCGGGAATGACTTTACCAGCAGGTGATGTAGTAGTATCTGCAAATCTTGGTGTAGCAGAAGAACGTTGAATACCAGTATTCATATAAGCGCCATTATCATAACATACATAAACCATGTCATGACCTCTTTCCATGCTACCTGATAAAGCTTGAATACCAATATCATAAGTTCCACCATCTCCACCAAAAGCAATGAATTTTGTATCTCCATTAGCAGGCAACTTACCTTGCTTTTTCATAGAACGATAAGCAGCTTCAGTACCAGATAGGGTAGAGGCAGCGTTCTCAAATGCTGTATGAATATATGAATCTGTCCAAGCAGTATATGGATACATAAAAGTTGAAACTTCCATACAACCAGTAGCATTTGCTATTACTGCATGATCTTCTGGTTTTAAAGCACGAAGCACCATTCTAGCAACAGGTGGAGCACCACAACCAGCACACATTCTATGTCCTGAAGTAAATCTAGAAGGTCTATTTGCTACTATTTCTTTTACATTATACATTTTAAATCTCCTTTCATTTTGTCGTACTTAGGGACGTTAGTTAGTGCGACATCTGTCCCCTGTGCGACACTATTTTCTTAATCCAACATAACGATATGGATTATCAATTTTTCCACTATCTACAACTTCTTGTAAATAGCTATATACTTCATGAATATCTTTAGAGGTTGTATCTCTACCACCAATTCCATAAATATAGCTAACGGTAGGTACTTGTTTTTGTCCTACATACATGCTTGACACAACATCTTCAAATAAAGCACCGCCAGCGCCATTTAAAGAATCACTACGGTCCATAACAGCAACTGCTTTTAAATGTCCTAGAGCCTTTGCAATTTCCTCAGTAGGGAAAGGTCTAAACATACGAACCTTTAATAATCCTGCTTTAACACCATTTGCTCTTAATTCGTCAACTACTGTTTTTGCAGTACCAGCAGTTGAATTCATGCAAACAATAGCGATGTCAGCATCTTCTAGCATATATTCTTCAAAGAAAGAGTACTTTCTACCAGTCATTTTCTCAAAATCTTTAGCTACATCAGCAATCACCTTTTTAGCATTTCTCATAGCTTCTGCTTGTTGATATTTATGTTCAAATAAATAGGACTGAACATCTAAAGGCCCAATTGCCATTTGTTCTTTTTCATTTAATAAATAATGTTCAGGATGATAAGTACCTACAAACTCTTTCACCTTATCATCTTCAATTAATTCAATATTTTCAATAGAATGTGATGTAATAAATCCATCTTGGCAAACCATTAAAGGCAATAACACATCTTTGTGCTCTGCAATACGATGAGCCATAATTAAATTATCATAAGCCTCTTGATTATTTTCTGAAAATAGCATAACCCAACCACTATCTCTAGCACCCATAGCATCTGAATGGTCACAATGAATGTTTAAAGGACCAGAAACAGCACGATTAACTAATGACATAACAATAGGAAGTCTTAAACTAGAAGCAATATAAATCATCTCCCACATAAAAGACAAACCGATTTGCAGAAGTAGCTGTCATAGCTCTAGCGCCTGCAGCTTCTGCGCCAACGCAAGCACTCATTGCACTATGTTCACTTTCTACTGCCACAAACTCTGTATCTACTGATCCATTACTAACAAAAGTAGAAAAGTATTGTGGTATTTCAGTAGAAGGAGTAATAGGGAAGGCAGCTACTACATCAGGATTAATTTGTTTCATAGCAATAGCAGCAGCTTCATTTCCACTTAATCTTTCTCTAATTCCCATTTTCTTTATTCCTTTCTCTTCTTATTTTTCGCCCTCGTCTACCATTTCAATGGCTTTAAAAGGACATACTTTAGCACATACACCGCAACCCTTGCAGTAATCATAGTTAAAATCTGTACGTTTTTGGTCTTTTCCAACAGGGATAGCATTATCAGGGCAAACAGGGAAGCATAAGCCACATTGAGTACATTTTTCAGAGATATATTTTGGTCTGATACTTCTCCAGTCACCAGTCTTAAATTCCATTGCATTTCCTGCTTCATAGATATTTCCGGCAATTGTCATATCTTGCACAGGAGTATTTTTATCTATTTTTGTTGACATGTTTTTTTCCTCCTTTTAGTAAATTAGTAAAAAATATTAAGAAACTGTAATTATATTGAAAGAGTGAAGTTCGCGCAAGGCGAGCTTGCGAGCGCCTGTTGTTTTCTTCTTATGTAATAAATTAAAAAAGAAGAAAACAACCAGTAAGAACGAACGATTCAATATAATTATGGTTAATTATTGTATTTTTTGAACCTCTTTCAAAGCAAGTTCCAAAGCTTTCATGTTACCTTCGATAACCTCAGGTTTCTTCGCAAATTTATGTCCAAAAGAACCTTTCATATCTTCTAAGAAATCTTTTTCTTCCATAATACTAGCCACTTTTACAATAGCAGCAAGCATAGGGGTATTAGGAAAATATTTTCCTAATGTTTCTAAAGATACTTTTCTAGCATCTATGGTGTAAACACTACCAGAATAACCACGTAATACCTTGGTTAAATAATCTTTTCCTTTAGTAGTGTTAATCACAATAGCACCATCTTGTTTTAAACCTGCTGTTACATCAACACTTTCAAGCAAAGTATCGTCTACAACCACTACATAATCAGGTTCATAGATGTTGCTATGAATGCGAATAGGATTGTCACTAATACGATTATAGGCAGTAATTGGTGCACCCATTCTTTCAGGACCATATTCAGGAAAACCTTGAATATATTTGCCTGTGTTAAAAGCAGCATCTGCTAATAATAAAGAAGCTGTTTTTGCACCTTGACCGCCTCTACCATGCCATCTAATTTCAACTAAATCTTTCATGTAGATAAGTCTCCTCTCTTTTTATATTATGCCCTAATTTTATTCTTAAATTACTAGAATGTCAAGAAATTTGACCAAGGTGTATGAATATAAAAGAGAAAAATTGGTAAAAGTAAAATGAAGTTACAATAATGCAAATAATAGCTATTGCAAAATGAAAATCATAAAGATATAATTGCTTTATTAAAATAATAAAAGAAGGAGAAGACGATGGACTATATTTTAACATTTTTAGAAGGAATAGCAAGCTTTATATCACCTTGCTTGCTACCAATGCTACCCATTTATCTATCATACTTTATAGGAGAAGACAATTCCAACACACGCAAAGCACTCATCAATTCTATTGGATTTGTGACTGGCTTTACAATTGTTTTTTTACTACTCTCGATATTCGCAAGTAGTATTGGAAATTTAGTTGTCAATTATATTAAGTACATCAAAATTATTTTTGGAATTATCATTATTCTATTTGGACTAAACTATATGGAAATACTAAAAATTAAATTTTTAAACAAAACAAGTATGAGAAACATCAATCACAAAAATTTGAATTTTTGGAAAGCAATCTTATTTGGACTTCTATTTTCCATTAGTTGGACCCCATGCATAGGAACTTTTTTAAGTTCAGCCTTACTATTAGTAGCCAAAGAGCAAGATATTCTAAAAGGAATTATCATGATGCTAATTTATTCAATTGGATTAGGAATACCTTTTATTGTATCAGCTGTCTTAATAGAAAAATTAAAAAATGTTTTTCAATATATTAAAAGTCATTATGATATCATTAAAAAGATATCAGGCGTCATATTAATTATAGCCGGAATTTATACGATCATTTTCTAAAAAGAGGAGAAAATTATGAAAAAGAAAATACTAATTATTATTTCCATTGTCCTATTTGTAGTGGCTCTAGTAGCACTTAATGTTTTCTTAAATAACCAAAATAATGCAAAGCCAGAAGATAAGCAAGAAAACGCAAAGCAAGAAGAAAAAATAATGGAAGTGACAAGTGCAAACTTTGAAGAAGAAGTGTTAAAAAGTGAAAAGCCAGTATTAATAGATTTTTATGCAACATGGTGCGGTCCTTGCAAGATATTGTCTCCAATGGTAGAAGAAGCAGCACAAGAAAATGAAGATGTAAAGTTTGTAAAAATAGATATCGATAAAACAGAAGATATAGCGATAAAATATCAAGTCATGTCTATACCAACATTAGTGCTCATTCAAAATGGAGAAGAAAAAGACAGAAGAGTAGGAATTCTCGATAAAGACCAAATTTTAGATTTGGTAGAAGGAAAATAAGCTATGTACGAAATTGCTCAAAAAATTAAACAGGCAGGGGGAACTTTATACTTAGTAGGTGGTGCTATTCGTAACCACCTATTAAACATGCCTGTCATAGATAAGGACTACTGTGTAATAGGCTTATCACAAGAGCAATTTCAAACTCTCTTTCCAGAAGCCAAAATACAAGGTAAGGACTTCCCAGTTTTTATTCTAAACCAAACAGAAATTGCATTGGCCAGAAAAGAAAGGAAAATCGGGAAAGGACATAAAGAATTCGAATTTTTAACAAGTCCAGATATTACAATAAAAGAAGATTTAGCAAGAAGAGATTTAACTATAAATAGCATTGCCCAAGATGTTTTAACAGAAGAAATCATAGACCCATTTCATGGGCAAGAAGATATTGAAAAAAGAATTTTAAGAAAAACGACGAATGCTTTTGCAGAAGACCCTTTACGTGTATATCGCGTAGCTAGATTTATGGCGACATTGGATAGTAATTTTACAATAGATCTAGACACGCTAAAAGCAATGGAACAATTAAAATCAGAACTATTGACACTTTCTAAAGAAAGAGTATTCACAGAATTGAAAAAAGCGCTAGCAAGTTCGAAACCATCCCTATTTTTTGAAACTTTAAAACAAGCAAATGTATTAGAAGTGCATTTTCCAGAAATTGCAAATTTGGTAGGAAAAACACAACCTAAGCAGTATCACCCAGAAGGTGACGCATATAACCATACGATGATAATAGTAGACAATGTAGCAAAGCTAACAGATAATTTAGCAATTCGTTTTAGCTGCCTAGTACATGATTTAGGGAAAGGTGCTACACCCAAAGAGATGTTACCACATCATTATGGACATGACGAAAAGGGAATAAAATTAGTACACACTCTAGGAAATCGAATAGGGATACCAAACTCTTGGATGAAATGTGGAAAAGTAGCTGCAAAATGGCATATGAAAGGTGGCATCTTTGACCAGATGACGCCAAAAAAACAAGTAGAATTGATAGAGACAATAGGAAAATCTATGTTAGGTCTAGAAGGCTTAAAAATTGTAGTGGCTTGTGATAAAAGTCGTTATTCATCAGATTTAGCAACTACTTTAAATCAGGTTCAATTTGCTAAGTTAGGAAAAGAATGTCTTAATCAAGTATCAGGAGAAAAAATCGGTCAGAAATATCCAAATTTAAAAGGCAAAGCTTTTGGAGAAAAACTGCATGAAGAAAGAATAAATTGGATAAAATCAATTGACAGAAATTAATTTTTTGTTTATGATAATCATAGAGAAATTAGAGAGAAACTCACATAATGAAAATAAACATGTAAGAGGAGTTTAAAAGATGTCAAAAGAGAAATTGTGGAAACAAGAAAAAGGCTCTATTGCAGTATTTGCAATTGCTACCATTTTCAGTTTGATTTTTATATTAGGAGGAGTTTTTGCTGCAAGCGCTTCAACTCGTAAAAACCAATTAAGAACATTATTAAAAATTAAAGAAATATATGCTACTGGAATTGGACAAACTAATCAAACTAGTTTGTATCATGAAGAAGCAGATGTTAAAGGCTATGTAACAGATGGATTAACAGCATTTTATGATGCTATTAACAATACAGGGAGTGGACACAGTAATCATGCAAAGGTATGGAAAGACCTTAGTGGTAATGGACATGATTTAACACATCAAGGCTCAGAAGATGTTACATGGAATGAAAAAGCATATGATTTTGCGAACCCAGAAACTAACTATTTTGAAACAACAGGCGATGTTTTACTAGGCAATTCTGCAAGAACCATAGAAATGGTATGTTCATTAGAAGAAGATGGGGTAGAAAATATACTTGGATTAGGAACTCAAAACAGCGGGACTTTGCAAGATATTATTTACAATCATAATGGAATCAATATCAACAACTATGGAAACCAAGCAGATGAAGGAATAGAGAATAAAGCGTTAGAAAAGGGAAGAACCTATATTACAACCATTACTTATGATGCTACCGACCACACAACTAGTTATTATACAAACTTACAAGGAAAAGAAAATGTATCTTTTGCCAATATAAATACTGCTGCAAGTACTTTGACAGTAGGAAAGGGAAAAGATAGCACGCATAATAAAAATAAAAGATTTAAACTACAAGCAGTCCGCATTTATAACCGAGTTTTAACAGAAGAAGAACGAATTACAAACTATATGTTAGATAAACAAAGATATGAAGTAACATTAAATGAAAATGATTATGCTTCTAACGGATTAGTCGCAAGATTTGATGCAACCAATAATACAGGAACAGGACATGATGATAGCATAGGAACATGGAAAGACTTAAGTGGCAATAGTCATGATGCTACACTATCTAACTTTACACAAGATAAAAATAGTTGTTGGACAGAAAAAAGCTTAATCTTTGATGGTATAGATGATTTTGCTACTATTCAAGACTTAGATTTATCACAATATAAAGATGTTACGATTTGTGCAACCTATAAAGTATTAAGCATACCTACTAATAAAGCCCCTGCAGTAGTAAGTTCTAGCATAGATGGTGAGGGAAGAATTTATTTCGGATATGGTAGCCAATATGGTGCCAATATAGTAAATGCCAATACCTATGCCATGAGTTATACAATGCCAAATACTTGGGTATATGGAGATGCAAATGCAGTAGAAAAAGATAAAACAAAAAATGTGATTATGACTTATATGGGAAAAAATGCAAAGCAATATAACAGGATATATTGTAATAACCAAATGATTGCTGAGAATCAAACAACAGCTACATCTAATTGGTCAGCAGATGCTTTAGATATAGGAAGAGCCTTTGGTGGAGAAAGTGGGGATCACCCATATGCTAATATAGAATTATATAGCCTACAAATCTACGATAGAGCACTATCAAAAGCAGAAGTAAGATTAAATTATGAGATAGATAAAGCAAGGTTCGGATTATAGAAGGAAAAGATAGGATAACTTTTGGGTTATCCTATTTTTATACAAATTAGGAGTTATATTCTCAATTTGTATCAGTAAAATTTTTTTCGATTTTCAACTTTTTCAATAAATGCAACTCATAACATTGATTTTTTCCGTTTTTTTTAGTATAATAGATGCGTTAGAAAATGCATTTTTATTTTTCCAAGAAAGATGAATAAAAAAGTAACACACTTTAAAACTGATAAGCCAGTCTTAAAGTTGCCCAAAATTAAGGAGGAAAAGAATGGGAGAAGTTATTGTAGTCACATCAGGAAAAGGTGGAGTAGGAAAAACAACAACAACAGCAAATGTAGGTTCATCCCTAGCATTAAGAGGCAAAAAGGTAGTATTAGTAGATACTGATATTGGACTTAGAAATCTTGATGTTGTCATGGGGTTAGAAAATAGAATTGTATATGACATTGTTGATGTAGTAGAAGAAAAATGCAAATTAAGACAAGCGCTTATTAAAGACAAACGCTTTGACGAATTATTCTTACTTCCAGCAGCCCAAACAAGAGATAAAAGTGCAGTAAATGAAGAACAAATGAGAGAACTAGTTGAAAAATTAAGAGAAGATTTTGATTATATTATAATTGACTGTCCAGCAGGAATTGAACAAGGATTTAAAAATGCAATTGCAGGTGCAGACAGAGCAATTGTTGTAACAACAGCAGAAATTTCAGCTATCCGTGATGCAGATAGAATTATAGGATTACTCGAAGCATCAGAAATTAAAAACCCACAATTAGTGATTAACCGTTTAAGACCAAACATGGTTAAAAAAGGCGAAATGATGGAAGTTGATGATATTGTTGATTTATTATCTATTGACTTAATTGGTGTTGTGCCAGATGATGAATACATCATTACACAAACCAATAAAGGAGAGCCTGTGGTAACAAACCACAAAGCACCTTCTGGAAAAGCTTACATAGAAATTGCACAAAGAATCTTAGGAGAGAATGTAGAAATTACAATTCCGGGAGAAAATGAAGGATTTTTCTCAAAAATAAAGCATTTCTTTGTTCATTAAAATGGTGCTTGAACCTTTAAAATCACAAGAAAAATAGACAGTTGGAGGACAAATATGTTTGAGAATATAATCAAGTTCTTTAAGAACATTGGGAAAAAAGAAAGCACAAAAGAAAGTTCAGACACCGCAAAGGAAAGATTACACTTGGTATTAATGCAAGACAGAGCCAATGTATCAGCTGACTTCTTAGAATTAATGAAACAAGAAATTATTGAAGTAATTAAAAAATATATTGATGTAGATGAGAAAGCTATTGATGTTCGTTTAACCAATAAAGCGAATGAAGATGGCACAACAGGAGCACCAGCGCTATATGCCAATATTCCAATTACAACCATTAAAAATGAAGCCCGTAAAGTAAATGCGACACCACAAAAAGAAGAAAGCGTAAAAAAGGTTGAAAAAGTAAAAGCAAAAAAAGAAGAAGAAAAGGTACAAGAAGCCGATGACCAAGAAGAAGTAATAGAAGAAGTGATAGTGCAAGAAGAAAAGAAAAAAGCTGAAAAGAAAGAGGACAAGCCTGAAACAAAAAAGGTCATCTCAAAAGCAAAAACAGCTAACAAAACACAAAAAGCAAAACAAACTAAAACAAAAGAGAAAAAAGAAGAAGGAGAAAAAGTAAAAGAAGTAGCAAAGAAAAAGTAATAGTAAGCGCATAGAAAAAGAAAAAATCGAACACAATGAAAATGAAAAAAAGTTTTAAGAATTAAGAAGATTTCTAAATGCGTGAGGATAAGAATGAAAAAAAAGATGTTAAAAAGTATTGAGTGGGGAATATTAGTATGTACTTTATTACTAGTAGTAATAGGATTAGTAGCGCTATTTTCTGCCACTCAAAATTTAGATTATGAGGAATTAAAAAAACAAGTATTATGGCTTGTGATTAGTATACCTGTTGTCATTTGTGTCATAGCAATTGACTATAATTTCTATTGCAAAATATCACCAATTTTATATGGTATAAGTATTCTCTTGCTAATTGCAGTATTATTTACAGAGCCTATTAATGGTGCCACTAGTTGGTTTGCCATTGGGCCTTTCTCTTTTCAGCCAGCAGAATTTGCCAAAATTGCGGTAGTGCTATTTATTGCCAATATTATGGTAAAGCTTCAGAAAAAAGAGAAAGATGAAATTAATCGTATATGGAAGTTAGGCTTAATCATAGTAGCACTTGCCGTTCCAGTTGTTATTATTATCAAACAACCAGACTATGGAACAGCACTTGCCTTTTTAGTAGCCCTTATTTTTATGCTATTTATAGCAGGAATACGAAAAAGATATATTTTAATAGCTACTTTACTTGTAGCTATTGTTGTACCTTTAGCATATTTCTTTATTTTGCCAGACCATGCAAAATCCAGAATTGATGTTTATCTAAATCCTGATTTAGACCCAAGAGGAGCAGGCTATAATATTATACAATCAAAACTTGCAATTGGAGCAGGGCAAGCATTTGGGATGGGAATTTTAAAAGGAAACCAAACACAACTTGGTTATTTATATCCTAAAACTACAGACTTCATTTTTGCGGTAATAGGAGAAGAAATGGGCTTCTTGGGAGGTGCTGCTGTCATTGTTCTATATATCGTGTTGCTCATACAATCTATTAAAGTAGCTAAAACTGCAAGAGATGATGTGGGTTCTTATGTGGCAGCAGGAATTACAGGAATTTTCTTTTTCCATATGTTAGAAAATATTGGTATGACGATGGGACTTTTACCAATTACAGGAATTCCTCTGCCATTTGTAAGTTATGGTGGAAGTTCTTTATTAACTAATTTGATCTTAATTGCTATTTTATTAAATATCAGTGGACGTAGGCAAAGGACATTGTTTGTAGAATGATTTTTTTGATTGTAATTAATATTCTATATATACGTTTGTCCTTGCTGTCCGTTGCTTTCAATTAGATATAAATCAAAGATAGCAACGGAAGGCGCTCGCAAGCTCGCCTTGCGCGAACTGCACTTTTATATATAGAATATTAATTATAAAACAAAAAATGGAGTAACAAATGTACTTAAAACCATTAAAAATTGGAAATGTAACTTTAAAAAACAATGTGCTTTTAGCACCTATGGCAGGAATTACCAACCTGCCATTTCGTCGTATCTGTGAAAAGTTTGAGCCAGGGTTAGTATGTACAGAAATGGTAAGTGGTAAAGGGTTATTTTATCAAGACCAGAAAACAAATCAATTGTTAAATATGAAAGATGAACCAAGACCAGTAGCAGTACAAATCTTTGGAAATGAAATAGAAGCAATGGCATATAGTGCCAAAGAAGTAAGCAAAATAGCAGATATTGTAGATATAAATATGGGATGTCCAGCTCCAAAGGTAGTAAAAAATGGAGATGGTAGTAAATTAATGCTTAATATAGAACTAGCACAGGAGATTATACAAGCAGTTGTCCAAAATTCGGAAGTACCTGTTACAGTGAAAATGAGAAAAGGTTGGGATAAAGATCATGTGAATTGTGTGCAATTTGCTCAAATGGCAGAAAGAGCAGGAGCAAAAGCTATAACAATTCATGGTAGAACTAGAGATGAATTTTATACAGGAATAGCAGACTGGGAAATTATTAAAGAAGTCAAAAAGCAGGTCTCTATTCCAGTGATAGGAAATGGAGATATCAAAACACCACAAGATGCTCTAAGAATGTTTGAAACAACAGGCGTAGATGGAATTATGATTGGAAGAAGCTCTATTGGAAATCCCTGGATTTTTAAACAAGTAAAAGAATATTTAAGTAACCCCCAAAATGCTATACCAGAAATTAGTCATATAGAACGTTTAGAGTTAATGATAGAACATATTGAACTACAGGTACAAGAACTAGGTGAAAATACTGGAATTAAAGAAATGAGAAAACATATGACATATTATTTAAAAGGGTTAAAAGAGGCAAGTGCAGTAAGACAGCAGATAAATACCATAGAAACAAAGGCAGAATTAATCCACTGTTTAACTGAATACTTTAAAAGTTTGTGAATATAGATGAAAGAGAATAGAAATATTCTCTTTTTTCTTTGGTAAAAAAGAGAAGAAATGAGGTAATTATGAAGAAAAACAAAAAATTAATTATCATAGGTGTCATAGCCATTTTAGTGATTATTACAATTATTTTATATTTTTTCTTGAAAAATCCTAATAAAAATTTGAATATTGGAAATAATCTAAGTAACAAAACTCTACAAGAAGTAGAGGAATATATTTTAAATATTAGTTCCTATGAAGCAGAAATTGAAGTCTCAGTAGAAAGTAACAAAAATAAGACTAAGTATGTAATCACACAAAACTATGTGAGCCCTAATATTGAAAAACAAATTGTAAAAGAGCCAAGTAATATTCAAGGACTAGAAACAATTTATGATGGAAGTAAACTCACAGTGCATAACTCTAAACTAAACCTAACAACAATCTATGAAAATTATCCCTATTTAACAGATAATTTTCTATGGCTTCATTCTTTTATAGAAGAGTATAGAGTAGCAAAGGCAAATGGGCAAAAGACCAAGCTATATGAAGAAAATAACCAAATTATCATGGAGGTAGAACTTTCTAGTAGTAATCAATATATAGCAAGCAAAAAACTAGTCATTGATAAGATTACAGGGTCAATTCAGAAATTAATAGTACAAGATAAGAACCAAAAAAATCTAGTTTACATATTATATAATGAGATAAAAATGAATAGTCTAAAAAAAGAGGAAGTATTAGCATTTCGCTTGCAAGAAGATCATATAGTACAGTATTAAGAAATAAAGCCTCTTTTTAAACTAATATTAAAATATATCAATATAGAAAACCTTTAAATACACAAATATTAGGAGTGAAGAAGAATGGTAGTAAAAAGAGGAGATATGTTTTATGCGGATTTAAGCCCAGTTATTGGTTCAGAACAAGGAGGGGTTAGACCAGTTTTAATTATTCAAAATGATGTAGGAAATAAACACAGTCCTACTGTAATTGCAGCAGCAATTACTTCACAAACAGGAAAAACAAAATTGCCAACCCATATAGAAATAGAACCAGAACAAAGCGGACTAAAAGCAGAATCAGTGGTATTAACAGAACAAATTAGAACCATAGACAAGAGCCGTTTAAAAGAAAAGATAGGGCACATTGATGATGAAAAAATTATTAATCGAATTAATAATGCATTAGGTGTTAGCTTTGGGCTAGAAGAGTAAGATAATGATTGCGATTGTTATAACTTCTGAATGCTTTTAGCATTTAGAAGTTATAACAATCGTTTTCTATTTTAGTAAAAACTGATTTCTTTTATCCTTTTCTTAGTTTCTTCATATCCTCTTTGATAGAAATAGTCCATTTTGCTAGTATCTAAAAGTGGTGTATTCATCGTATTGATTTTTAATAAGTAATCTGCCCCTTCTAATTCATAATTAGAAAGTTCTTGCCCCATTAATTCTATGGAGCCACTAATCACGTCAATGATATTTTTATTTTCTTTGCATTTTAATTTTTTAGGAAAAACAATACTAATGACTTTGTCTACTCCATTTTCTTTTAATTCTTTCCAAGGTACATTTTCTCTAATACCTCCATCTACTAATTTCAAATTTTGGTAAGTACATGGTGAAAAGACTCCGAGGAAAACTACAACTGGCTCTTACCGCTTTTGAGATAGGCACATCATATATGTATTTCACTTTGTTAGAATAATTTTGCCTTGTTTCCTTTTTTACCATAGATGAAAAAAGATATACAGTTCCATCATCTAAGTCTACGCTAGAGATAATGAGATTTTTAGGAATATCTTTTATATGATAGATATCCTTTTCTAAACATGCTTTTTCTACTATTTTTTCTATGGACTTTCCACTATTCAAGCCATCGATTACAATTTGTCTTTTGAAAATTAGCCCTGCAATTAATTTCAAGATATTTTTCCATTCTACATACTTTATTTTCTTAGCATATTTTTGAAATAATGTATAGATTTCATCAGAAGTGTATCCACACGCATATAATGTTGCTACAATACTTCCAGAAGATGCTCCTGAAATATAGTCAAAATGTATATTTGCTTCTTCAAATGCTTTTAAAGCACCTATATGTGCTGCACCTTTTATTCCTCCACCGAGCCAAACATAACCCTATTTTCATATTTTCCCTTCTTTCTTAGATATTATAATAGTATATGCCCCTAAGGCTTGACATGTAGATAGTAAAAATAAATGTTGGAGAGATATAAAGAAATAATCTTGACAAGCTTCTGTGAGTTAAATATAATTGAGATGTATTCAAGAGTATGAAAACAATAAATAAGATGAAATGCTACAATGGATGATGTTTTTGGATAACCCAGAAAATAAGGAGGTAGCTGAAATAATGGAAGAAAACGAAGATATTAAAGAAGCAAGAAAAGAGGGAATGGAAGAAGGCGAGAAAAAGGCAAAGCTTGAAACTGCTCAAAAAATGCTAGAAGAAGAACTTACACTAAAGCAAATTATGAGAATAACAGGTTTGACGAAAGAAGAGATTATGGAAGATATGGAAACATCTAAAAAGTAATTCATAAAAGAAGAAAACTATGTCATAAATAAAAGCGACATAGTTTTTGTTTTAGGTTGTTATTCATTTAGTGAGATAATCACTAATTTTAGCAAATTCATTTAAATCAAGGGTTTCACCACGTGTATTTTCATCTAATTGCAAATCTTGTAGCATTTTTTTCAAGACTTCTTTAGAAGAGATGCCATTGTTGGCAAGACCATTCAATAAAGTTTTTCTTCTTTGCATAAAACTTGCATGAATTACCTTAAAGAAAAAGGCTTCATCTTTTACTACAACGGGAGGCTCCTTTCTAATTTTTAGTTGGATTACTTCCGAATTTACTTCAGGGCTAGGGACAAAAGAAGTATTAGGAACTAATAAGACTTCTTGAGCCTCACAATAATAGGAGACACAGTAAGTAATAGCACCTGTATTTTTCTGACCCGGAATAGCTGTTAATCTATCTGCAACTTCTTTTTGCACCATAACAGTAATACTTTCTATTGGTAAATGCTCTTCCAATAATTTCATAATAATAGGGGTCGTGATGTAATAGGGTAAGTTTGCTACTATTTTAACATTAGAAGTATTAGCTTTATTTTCCTCTATTTTTTGTTTCAAATCTACTTTTAATACATCCTGATGGATTAATTCAAAATTATCATATAAAGAAAAACGGTCTTCTAAAATAGATATCATTTTATCATCTAATTCAATCGCAATTACTTTGCTAGCTTTTTCTAATAATCTAGCAGTTAAAGTACCAAGTCCGGGACCGATTTCGATGACTAAGTCATTTGTATTAATCTGAGCAGAAGATACGATGGTATCAACAGCTTCATCATCAATTAAAAAATTTTGCCCTAAACTTTTATTGGCGGTAATATGATATTTTTTCATCAAAAATTTGGTTTCTTCTAAAACAGACATAATCTTCCTCTTTTCTATATGCACATAAGTATATAGGCTTTTTAGATGGTTGTCAAACAATTGGAAATATTTTCAATGTTTTTTTTAGAAAAGGTACTTCAAAAAAAAGAAGTGATATGATATAATAAAAACTGTATCAATAGGAAAGAAAGGAGTGGCAAAAGTGAACCAGATTTTAGCAACAGAAAAATTGTATGTTACACCAGAATTAAAAAGAAAAAAAGTCATTTATAAAATTGAATTCTTTTTGTCTGTATTTTTAATTTGCCTTTTATTTTCCTATTATGTATACGCAGAATATGACAGAAGCAAAACAGCAGAGGTATCACAAGAGATTTTGGCACAATTAGAATACAACAAAGAAGATACTACCATAAAAAAAGCAGATAATGATGTCATTGTTGTTATTCTCAACAAAGAGGAAGAGGATAAGCACACGGGCGAAAGAAACACAAGACCAAATATTGATACAGCAACATATACTTCAAAAGATGGAGTAAAATATACGACAGAAGCAGTTTTGAAAATACCAAAAATTGGGATAGAATATCCTGTACTTTCAGAAACCTCGCCAGATTTACTATATGTATCAATTAATAAATATTGGGGACCTGAGCCAAATGAAGTAGGCAACTATTGTATTGTAGGGCACTATTATGAAAGTGGAATTATGTTTGGTAAATTACATAAACTAAAAAACGGAGATATTGCAGAATTAACAGATTTATCAGGAAGAAAGATAAAGTACAAGGTATATGATAAAAAGGTAGTTAAGCCAACTGATACATCTTGTACAAGTCAATTGACACATGGCAAAAAAGAACTTACTTTAATTACTTGTACGAATTATGGAAAAGAAAGATTAGTTGTAAAATTAAGAGAAGTATAGCAATAGAATAGTGTTAGTTAAGGGACGTATGTTTTTCTGACGAAAGCAAAGCTTTTGTTGGGAAAACGTATGTCCCTTAACTGACGCTTACTCACATTAATTTTCTCTCAACAATTCAGATAACTGTACATATAATGAAAATGAGAGGAGAAACGAAAATGGCAAGAATATTAGTATATAATAATGACACAAACCGTATGGAAACCTATTATAGAGGGTTATCAGAAGCAATGCCCTATAATACAGGAAGAACATTAACAGTTAATGAATTTAGAGGCTCTAGTCAAAGTAATGTGCTTTGGACAGAAAAGAGAGTTATACAAGCTTGGAATAGCCAGAGATATCTATTTGGGGCACCTATTGATGTAGGCTTTGCCTTTAAAAGACCATATGAAGGAGGACATGGAAATCAATCACAACACTATGCAGGAACAGCTTTTGATGTAGGACAAAGAATGACGAACGCTAACCGAAATCGACTAAGAAATTCTGTTATTTCTTCAGGAGTATGGAGTTATGTAGAACCAGCGTCTCTTACACCAACATGGGTACACTTTGATAAAAGAAGAGGAACGCCGGCATGTAGCCAAGGGGGATTTCCATTAATTCGACAGGGAAGCAGAGGTGCGTATGTATGTATTGCACAAGATAATTTAAATACATTGGGATATACAACAGGCGGATTAGATGGAGTATTTGGACCACAGACTTATCGTGCGGTGGTAGCATATCAAAGAAGTGTTGGATTAGCAGCTGATGGAATCATTGGATGCAATACATGGCGCTCCTTACAAGAAAGTGTAGTAGGAACAGGTAAAACTTCTACGACAATTAATTCTTAAAATTGTTAAACACTTGACTGGTATATATTTTCTGGTTTTCAAATGCCCAAGGTAGTCAGCAGATACATACAAGTAGGTCAACTTGGTACCTTTCAAACTGCGAAAATATATACTAGTCAAGTGTTAATAATAAATTAAACAAGAATTTTAATAAAAAATTAATACAAATCTCGACAAAATGTGATATAGTATAATAGAAAATAATGAAAATGGGGAAAATATGAAGAGTAGTATAAAGAAAGAATTAATTAAAGTTTTTTGGATTTTTACTTTTGTTAGTGTCATAGGTTGTATTGTGGAGACTATTGTCTGTATTGTACAAGAAGGACACTTCGAAGTAAGACAAGGGGTTATTTATGGACCTTTTATTCCAGTTTACGGAGCAGGAGCAGTCCTATTCTATTTACTTGTTCCAAGAATTACAGGGGCAACCACTGAAAACACAAAGGAAATTAGTAGCTTAAAGATATTTGTCTATACAGCAGTATTAGGTGGCATTACAGAATATTTATTTTCCTACATGCAAGAATGTTTATTTGGTACAGTTTCATGGGAGTATAGTTCGCTTCGTTTTAATCTTAATGGAAGGACTAGTTTGTTACATTGTATTTATTGGGGCTTAGGCGGCGTTATATTCATTAAATGGATGTATCCACTTAGCACGAAATTAGATAGTTTGGCTAATATGAATAGAACAGCGAAAATAGCGACAACTCTCTTTTTTGTTTTTATGATGTTCAATGTTATTATTTCTATGCTAGCAGGATATAGGCAATATGAAAGAATGCAAAATATTTCAGCAGATACTAGCTTAGATAGATTTTTGGATAAATATTATCCAGATAGTGTTATGGATATCATATTTTCTAATAAACAATATACTAACCAAGAAGGAAGAGAGCGAGAAGATAAATCGCCTTTTAAATGGTTGTTAGAAGGGATATAGAAGATGAAATTAAATATTGTAATGGTAGAGCCAGAAATACCACAAAATACAGGAAATATCGCAAGAACTTGTGCAGCAATTGGAGCAAAATTACATTTAGTAAAACCTTTAGGATTTGAAATATCAGATAAATACTTAAAAAGAGCAGGACTAGATTATTGGGATAAACTAACTATTGAAATGCATGAAAATTTGCAAGAATTTTTAGCAAAATATCCACCAGAAGAAAATGCTATGTATTTTGCTACAACAAAAGGCAGACAATGCTATTCAGATATGGACTATACGAAATCAGAAGAAATCTTTTTATTATTTGGAAAAGAAACCAAAGGTCTACCAGAAGATCTGCTCCAAAAATATATTGAAAATACAATTCGAATTCCTATGAAAGAGCATTTACGTTCTCTTAACCTATCTAATTCAGTAGCAATTGTAGCTTATGAAGTGTTTCGACAAGTTGGATTTGAACAATTGGAAGAAATTAGTAGGTATTTCAGCTAGCCGTTGGAGCGAAGCGACGTACGGATAGCTGATGCAATCGAACGTATGTTAAGTTAGTCGTTCGAACGAAGTGAGTTACGAATAACTTATGCGTAGTGAAACGAAGAAGAGATTGTATACCGATGAAAAAGCTTCTAAGGCCTTGATTTTTCGCTCAATTTATGGTATAATAAATATAGATTTGGGCAAAAGAAAAATCCAATTTTGGAGGTAAAAAATATGTATAATGAAGAAACATTTAATTTTAATATAGAGAATATTCAAAATGACTTAGCAATTGAAGGAATGGCAATTACACAAAATGATGTGGAGATGTTTAGAAGATTTGCAGGTGGAGAAATGGAAATGCCACAATTAATTCAAATGATTAAGGATAAGCCACTTGAATATTAAGATAAAATAGTGTAGAATAGTAGCGTATAAAAAATACGTTACTTTTTTTAGTTCTAGGAAAGTGACAAAAGAGTTTTGACGAGAAGGAGTTAGAAAATATGGATTATAAAGATTTAGCGAATTTAATTTTTCCAAATGCAAAACCAATTTCTTATTATGAAGAGAAATATGCGCCAAGGAACTTACCAGAAGGAGCAATTGTCACAAGATTTGCACCAAGTCCAACTGGTTTTGTTCATGTAGGTGGATTAATGCAATGTGTGATTAATAGACAGCTTACCAATCAAACGAATGGTGTATTTTTGTTAAGAATAGAAGACACAGATCAAAAAAGAGAAATAGAAGATGGTGTAGCACAAATTGTAAATGCAATTAAAGATTTTGGCATTGAATTTGATGAAGGAATGCTAAATGAAACAGAAGAAAAGGGAAATTATGGACCATATAAACAAAGTGTAAGGGGAGAAATTTACCAAGCTTATGCCAAATGGTTAATCGAACAAGGTAGAGCATATCCATGTTTTGCAACTTCAGAAGAATTAGAAGAAATGAGAAAAAAACAAGAAGCGGCAAAATTAAGAACAGGATATTATGGAGTTTGGGCAACTTATCGTAATTTATCAGTAGAAGAAGCTGCTGAAAAAATAAAGGCAGGTACACCATATATTGTACGTTTTAAATCTATGGGAAGAGAAGATAAAAAGATTAGACATCATGATGTAATTAAAGGAAATATTGATTTCCCAGAAAACGACCAAGATATTGTTATTATCAAAGCAGATGGTTTGCCAACTTATCACTTTGCACACGCAGTAGATGATCACTTGATGAGAGTAACACATGTTATTCGCTCAGATGAATGGGTATCTTCATTGCCATTACACTTGGAACTATTTAAAACCTTAGAATTTGAAACTCCAAAGTATTGCCATTATGCACCAATCTTAAAAGAGGAAGATGGTAAAAAGAGAAAGATTAGTAAAAGAAAAGATCCAGAAGCAGCAGTTAGCTATTATCATGAAGAAGGAATACCAGCACAGTCTGTATGTGAGTATTTAATGAATATTGGAAACTCTAACTTTGAAATGTGGAGAAAAAATAATCCAAATGCACCTATGTCAGAATTCCAATTTGATATTAGTAAAATGAGTGTTAGTGGAGCCATTTTTGACATTGTGAAGCTATTAGATGTTTCTAAAAATGTTATTTCTAAATATACCAAAGAAGACATCTATGATGAAGTATTAGAATGGGCAAAAAGATATGATAAAGAGTTAGAAGACTTATTACAAGATAAAGAATATGCGTTAAAGATTTTTGGAATAGAAAGAGGAAACGCAAAGCCTAGAAAAGATATTGCTAAATGGTCTGAAGTAAAAGACGCCATTTCCTATATGTATGATGATAAATTCTTAAATGATACTAGTGAATTAGAATATGGAAAGATTAATGATAAAGAAGAAATCAAGAAAATACTAGTAGCATACTTAGAAAAATATTTTGATATAAATGATGATAAACAAACTTGGTTTAATAAAATGAAAGATTTGTCAGAAGAACTAGGATATGCAAGAGAAGTAAAAGAATTCAAGCAAAATCCTGAAAAATGGCCAGGACATGTAGGAGACATTAGTACTGTATTAAGAGTAAGTTTAACAGGAAGAATGCAAACACCAGATTTATATGAGATTATGCAAGTACTTGGCAAAGAAAGCGTCATAAAAAGAATTCAAAATATAGTATAATTGCTAAGTTTGTATTATAGTAATTTTACGTTCAACTTCGGACGCTCCGCTATTTTCTGCTTTGCAGAAAACACCTTGTTTCACTTCAAAGTACTATAATACAAACTTAAATAGAAAAGGGGTGAATTCTTTTAATGGAATATAACGTAGGAGATATAGTAAGAACAAAAAAACAGCATCCTTGTGGAAGTAAGTTATGGGAATTAACACGTGTAGGCGTAGACTTCAAATTAAAATGCCTAGGATGTGGACATGTTGTTATTTTAGAAAGACAAAAAGCTTTGAAGGCAATCACAAAAAAGATGGAAAAAGAAGAATGAAAAAGTAATGGACGGCACCAAAAGGTGCCGTCCATTGTTTCGATTTAGCGAGAGGCAGTATGCTGACTGAAAGCGGTCCGTTGGAAGCGGGGTTCACAGGACAACTTCAAAATGGTGTCAAAATCATGCGCGGGAGCCCAAAGCTTCACGGTGCAACCATTGTAGATAGACTTCACATCGGGAGACTGCTTAGACAGTTCATCGCAGAAGCTTACCGCCCGCCCAAAGGTGGAAAACACCAACACGAAATCAGGTTTATTCTGAGTTGTTTTCTTATTGGATTTTGCCATAGGTTCTCACCTCATCGATTATTTGCTCAACTAGAACAAATAGAAATTTGCCAAGTTCTATTGAACATAATTAAATTATACAACAAAAAGACGTAGAAGTCAATCAAATCAAAGAGTTTCGCGAAAATCATATATAGTGTAAGAAATTTAGAAAAAATATTGACATTTTATGACATGTATCGATATAATATTATTAATCTATAACTTAATAATAAGCGGAGAGATATGATGCGGATTTCACAAAAAAAATGAATGAAAGATAATTAAATGTATAATTTCATTTGTGAATGGAAATATTAATACAAAAGTGAATTTATGCAAGCAAGAAAAGTGCATAACAAGAGACGGAGGAAGAAAAAATGAAAAGAAAATTTGAAAGTGCAACTGGCATACACTGCCAGTATAACCCATCTGTAATCGGCAAAGCCTCAACAGCTGGGATAACACTTGTAGCATTAGTAGTAACAATAGTAGTGGATTTAGTCTCTTATGACAAGAATAGAAAATATAGTAATTTAGTGGGTTTCAGCCTATAATTTATATAGATTTATAATGGAATTGGTATTGTAAAAGATAATAATTCTATTTTTTTATGGAAAAATAAAATAAAAAGGAGATTTTGAGGCTATGGAAAATAAAGAATTAAAAGGAAGATTTACTGATGAAATAACAGGAATAGAATACACATTACAAGGAGATTACTATATGCCCAATATAACGATACCTAAAGCTAGAAGAATAGGAAACATAGGAAAATATGGAAGATTAAAACTAGACTATGTGAAAAAATATCAAATACCAGAATATACAGAATGTTATTAGATAACGAGTTAAAAAGTTATTTACTAGATATTGAAGATGAATGCAAAGAAAGATTAGAAATTCTAGTAAAACAAATGGCTAAAAAAGAAAATGTAACAGAGGAATTAAAAGTAAACAATCAAATGGAATGGGTGCAGAGAATGAATAACATTAGAAATAAAGCAGAAGAAATCATTTTAAATGAGATTGTATATGTATAAAATTTATCTTTTTTCAGATTTTAAATGAAAAGTTTGAAAATAAGTGATATAATAAATCAAAATTATGCAGACAATATCTGCACAATTAGAGAGGAATAATGTATGAACGAATTGGATAATATAGAAAATATAAATGTAGATAATCTTTATAATGATGTAGCAAATTTGATTGAAAAAGCAAAAATTCAAGTAGTTTCGCATGTTAATACAGAGTTTGTTATATTGAACTGGAACATTGGAAATAGAATAAAAAGTGAATTGCTAGATAACAAAAAACCAGAATATGGAAAGAGAGTTATTAAAGAACTAAGCAAAAAATTAACTGAAAAATATGGTAGAGGTTACAGCTATTCAAATTTATATAGAATGTTACAAATAAATGAAGATTTTGAAGATTTTGAAAATTTTGCGACATTGTCGCAAAAATTGAGTTGGTCTCATTTTGTAGAAATTGTAAAAATGGATACTGACATTAAAAGAAAGTTTTATGCAACAATGTGTATGAATGAAAATTGGTCAGTAAGGACATTAAAAGAAAGAGTGGACTCGGCATTATTTGAAAGAACAACTATATCTAAAAAGCCAGAACAAACAATAATGAATGATTTACAATTATTAACAAATGAAAATAAAATGACAACAGATTTATTTTTTAGAGATCCATATATTCTAGATTTCTTAGAATTGAAAGATACATATAGTGAGAAAGATTTAGAAAATGCAATAATAAATGAATTAGAAAAGTTTATTTTAGAAATGGGAAATGATTTTGCATTCTTAGCTAGGCAAAAAAGAATAACAATAGATGGTAGAGATTATTATATGGATTTATTATTTTACCATAGAAAGTTAAAAAGATTAGTTGTTATTGAATTAAAATTAGATGAATTTAAACCAGAACATAAAGGACAAGTGGAATTATATTTAAAATGGCTTGATAAGTATGAAAAGGCAGAAGGAGAAGAAGCACCAGTAGCGATTATATTGTGTGCCACTAAAAGTGATATGATGACAGAACTACTTGAATTAGATAATAGTGGAATACATGTTGCACAATATCTTACTAATTATGTTCCTAAAGCATTATTAGAGGAGAAATTTTTATCTAGTATAAAAAATGCTAAAATACAATTAGAGCAAAGAAATAGAAACGAAGGAAAAGAGTAGTTTAAATTTTTGCGACACTGTCGCAAAAATTTAAAAGGTAATACAGCTTTAGATTTAGAAATAAGTCTAAGGCTTATTTTTATGGAAATTTTTTGTCTACATTAACAAGAAGTAGGTTTACTTAAATGACAAAAGAAAAACGTCTAAAACTAAAAATAAAGGAAAGTAAAAGGAAGAATATTCTAACAGAGAGTATGCTAAACCATACGCAAATGTGAAAAGCTACATTTGCATATAAGAAATCAGCTACTAGAGTAAATTAACTACTTTGGTGGCTGATTTTTTTTCGTTAAAGTTGCTAAGCAAGCAACTTTAGCGAAAACCTAAAAAATACTACTTGTATTTTTTAGGCAAATGGGTGTGGGGTGTCCCTGCCACACTAACACTTTTTGAAGCGATAAGCAAAAAAGTGTTGTAGTGTGTTACAATACTGTACTGAACCCAAAATGTTAGACAAAACATGGAGGGTTCATTTTTTATGTGAAAATATCCCAAAACTATTGATTAAAACATATCATTTTGGGTAAAATAGATATATAGAACTAAACAGTTAAAAGAGACCAATAAACAAAGGAGGGAAAAAGAATGGAGCAAACGAAAAGAGAAAGTGATTCAATAGATATGTTAAGCAAAATATATGATGTAAGGCAAGAGGAATTACAATCGGAAGATGGTATGGACAGAAGAATACTAAAAAGTGAATTAAATGGAATAGAATTAGAGAAAATAGAAGAAACCATAAAAAGTTTAAATGAGGATATAGTAGTAAAAGAAAAAGTAATTAATGATGTACAGAAGCTAGTAGAAGATTATCAATTAAAAATTGCCTACTATAGTGAAAAAAACTATAAAATAGGATTTAAAGACGCTTTTTCACTATGTAGGCAATGTGAGAGGTAGTATAAATACTGGAAATATTTTCTGATATCACAAGAATACCGGAAGAAAATCAAAAAAATTTCTGGTATTTATTAAAATGACTATTTTAAAAATACTTTTCTAATTCCTCCCATACCTTTTGGGTGTATACTTTTCTTTCACTAGAAAAAGGAAGAAAAACCATATCTTTTAGTGGATTTAAAGTTTTTTGTAGGTTTTCTACCATGCTGTCTACCTTAGTAATAGCAATTTTGTCAGCTTTATTAGCGATGACTAAACAAGGCAAATTGGTTTTGAAAATATAGTCATACATAAGCTTATCATTTGTTGTTGGTTCATGACGAATATCAATCACAAAAACAATTAAAGCAATTTTTTTACTTTTTTGCAGATATTCTTCAATAAAACTACCAACTTTAGCTTGTTCTTGCTTAGACATTTTACTATAACCGATAACCAGGTAAATCTACTAAATAAAATTGGTTATCCATGTTATAGAAATTAATTTGTCTAGTTTTACCAGGTTCACTACTGGTTCTAGCTAATTTCTTACGATTTACTAAAGTATTGATAAATGAAGACTTTCCCACATTTGATTTTCCTACCAATACAATTTCTGGTAAGTCATTTTGTGGGTATTGCTTAGGACTTACAGCAGAAACTGTTAAAACTGGATTTTTAACTATCATGAAATCTCCTTCTATATATTGACATTTTTACAATATTTTATTATAATAAAGAAAGTAAGAAGCCACAAAGTGTGGTTACCAATAATGGAAATATATTAAAAAGCCTATCTCTATTGGTATGCAGAGATAGGTTTTTTTATTTGCTAATAATAATCACTAAAGCAATTATTAAGGCAATTGTAATGATAGTTACGCCAATCAAGGCATAGAAGAGTAAATAGATAATGACTAAACTATATTCTACCATATAACCACCTCCTTTATGTAGGTGGCAACCACACTCTGCTTTTTCTTACTTTCTTATACAATTATAAGTGAATGAAATGCATAAGTCAATATAAATAAAACAAATTTTCTTATTTATTGGGCACTAACACTTTTGTTCCGCCCATATATGGCCATAATACTTCAGGAATTGTAATGCTTCCATCTTCTTGGTAGTGATTTTCTAAAAATGCGATTAACATACGAGGAGGAGCAACTACAGTATTATTCAAAGTATGTGCATAATAATTTCCTTTTTCACCTTTAATACGAATACCTAAACGTCTAGCTTGAGCATCTGTTAAGTTAGAGCAACTACCAACCTCAAAATATTTTTGTTGTCTTGGGCTCCAAGCCTCGACATCACAGCTTTTAGCTTTCAAATCAGCCAAATCTCCACTACAACATTCTAAAGTACGGACAGGAATATCCATGCTCCTAAATAGTTCAACTGTATAAGACCATAATTTTTCATACCATTCCCAGCTATCTTCTGGCTCACAAACAACTATCATTTCTTGTTTTTCAAATTGATGAATACGATAAACGCCACGTTCTTCAATACCATGTGCACCTTTTTCTTTTCTAAAGCAAGGAGAATAAGAAGTCATAGAATATGGTAGTTCACTTTTTTGAAGCAATTGCTCTTTAAATTTACCAATCATAGAATGCTCACTAGTACCAATTAAGTATAAATCTTCTCCTTCAATTTTATACATCATAGCATCCATTTCTTCAAAACTCATAACACCAGTTACCACATTACTACGAATCATAAAAGGTGGAACACAATAAGTAAACCCTTTATGAATCATGAAATCTCTTGCATATGAAATTACCGCTGAATGAAGTCTTGCAATATCACCCATTAAATAGTAAAAACCATTACCAGCAACTCTACGAGCACTATCTAAATCAATACCATGAAAAGACTCCATAATATCTGTATGATAAGGAATTTCATAAGATGGTACAATAGGTTCTCCAAACTTTTCAATTTCTACATTCTCACTATCATCTTTTCCAATAGGAACAGACTCATGAACCATGTTAGGAATTTTCATCATTCTCTCTTTAATTTGATTAGCCAAATTTTCTTCTAAAGCTTCATTTTCTACTAAGCTTTGATTAATTTCTTGTACCTTAGTTTTTATTTTCTCAGCTTCTTCCTTTTGTCCTTGTTTCATCAAGTTACCAATTTCGCCACTTAAGGAATTTCTTTGGCTACGAAGTTCATCACCCTTTAAAGTAGCTTCACGTTTCTTCTGGTCTAATTCCAAAACCTCGTCAACAAGTACTAATTTGTGTTCTTGAAATTTCTTCTTCATGTTTTCTTTTACTAAATCTGCACTTTCCCTTAACAATTTAATGTCAATCATTCAAATAACCTCCTTCTTCAATTTGTCAGTTTGGGGACGTTAGTTTAACTGACATGTGTCCCCTAACTGACATTATTATTTTTATGTCAGTTAAACTAACGTCCCTAAACTGACATGTACCTAGCTGACAAACAAAAATCCTCGCCCAAAAATAAGGGCGAGGTATTATTTCTCACGGTACCACCTTAATTATTTGCCAAATAGAATCATCTTATGCTATAATAACCAAACACAAGAAAACTAAATAGCAAATATCTTATAATGCTGATAACCGAGCATCAAACGGTTTTGCTCTTCACAAAAAACTTTGAGAGTGGATTCATAAGAGCTTTTAAACTATTTTCACCAAGCATAGTCTCTCTAAATAAAAGGAACCTATTACTAATCTCTCATCCAATGTTTTTTATATTATGCCACTTATTGTAACATCATATTCCAAAAAAATCAATATTTTAGAAATAATTTTATCAATTGAATGAAATTTTTAACATAGGGTAAAATCAAAAGAGAAAAGGAGCAGAAGAAAAATGGTAGCATGGGAATTTATCAAATTCATATTTTTTTCTGGGCTAATAGTTGTCATATCCAAATATGCACTAGTTCCAGTATTAAGAAAACTAGCAGAAAGCTTAAATTTAAAACCAAAAACAGTAGGAAACATTGCAGGGGTTGCTACTTCTGTGCCAGAATTACTAACTGTCTCCTTTTCAGCAGTCACAGGACTAGTAAGTGCAAGTGCCTACAATATTATTAGTTCTAATATTATTAATACTGTACAATATTCATTGGCTATCTTCCTAAATAAAAATCAAAAGCATTTGCAAAATAAGGCACTAAAAACAGATTTAATTTTAGTGTTATTTACAATTATCATTCCAATTGCAATGATGACTTTTCATATGGAGTTTTCCGTTAGCATAGTTCCCATCTTTATTCTTTTATTTCTGCTATTTTATTTTATCAATCATAATGTTCATAAACTATATTTGCATAAGATAACAGAGGAAGAAAGAAAGATTGAAGAGGAGGAAAAGTGGGTAAGAGGAAAGAAAAAGATAATGATAAAATACACTATTTTGCTTTTTATCATTAGTATTTTACTATATGCTATTGGAAATTTATTAAGTGATACTTTAGAGAGTTTATGTGTACAATTTCAAATTCCACAATTAATAATAGGGGTATTGTTAGGATTTATTACAAGTATTCCAGAATTAATTACTTTCTTTGAATCACAAAAACATCATAAAGAACAAGAAAATGGAGAAGATGGTGTGATTGAAGCAACTAGCAATTTATTAACTTCCAACATCTTAAATTTATTTGTGATACAATCTATTGGAATTTTGCTTTTTAGCATTTTTGGTGGATAGCTAAGGTAATTTCTTTCCAAATTTTGAATAAAAATAATAAAAATGCATAAAATCTATCAGAAATGAAATAGAAAGGACGAAGGACATGGAAGGATACTTAAAGGAAGAAAAGATTTCTGATAAAACAGAAGAAGAGAAAAAAGTAGAACTGATTATGAGTGTATTAAAAACTAAAGGAGAGTTAGATTTAGCGATTAAAAACTTTGAAACTGCAGAAAAAGGATTAGTAGATTATTATACCTATCAAATTAAAGCTAGTAAAAGTAAATTAGACTACTTGGTAAGTAAGGCAAGAGATAAAGGTATTTCACTTAATATGATACAAGAATTATATTTTAGAAAAAATCAAGTAGGATAAGTTATATTTGTCCAAGTTTTATCATAACTATAAGTAAAAGGTATGGTGATAAAACTTGGACATTTCTACTATTTTCATTATTTTAGGATGTATTGTTGGTTTGTGGATCGTAGGGAAAATGTTTTCCATTCCGCTCAAGGCCGTTTTTAAATTAGTTACGAATTCTATTTTAGGTGGAATTCTAATTTTTGTAATCAATTTAATTGGAGGCACCTTTGGATTTCATATTGGGTTAAATGTAGGTACTTCGATTTTAGTAGGTATCTTAGGTATTCCACGGTGCTATATTATTAATTGTATTGAAAATATTTATGTGAAATTAAAAAATAAACTCCTCTAAAAATAAAGAGGAGTTATTTTCATATTATTCTACTGTAACAGATTTTGCTAAATTTCTTGGTTTATCAACATCTAAGCCCTTAGATTTAGAAATATAATAAGCAAGTAATTGAAGAGGCACAACAGAAAGAATAGGAGAAATTAAACTGTCTACTTCTGGAATGCGAATAATAAAATCAAAATTTACATTCGTTAAATCTTGGTTAGTAACTACTATAGTTTTCGCACCTCTTGATACTACTTCTTGAATATTACTAATAGATTTTGGTGTTAGTTCAGGGTTTGTTAAAACACCAATAACAGTAATATTATTTTCAATTAAAGCAATGGTTCCATGCTTTAGTTCGCCAGAAGCATAAGCTTCAGAGTGAATGTATGAAATTTCTTTTACTTTTAAAGATCCTTCCATAGCTACATGATAATCTGTTCCTCTTCCTAAGAAATACATATCATGTTCTGTATAAATTTTACTTGCAATATCTTTCAAAGTAGCTTCTTCTTCTAAGATAGTCTCTAATTTAGCAGGTAAGCTAGAAATTTCGGATTTTAATTTTTCTAATTTAGCTTGTTCATAGCTTCCTAAAATCTCTGCAAAATGAATTGCTAAAACGGTTAATAGTACAACTTGTGCAGTATATGCTTTTGTAGAAGCAACAGCAATTTCAGGTCCTGCATGAGTATAAACAGTAAAATCTGCCTCACGTGTAATAGAACTTCCAATTACATTCGTAATAGTTAATGTTTTAGCCCCTTTAGACTTTGCTAGTTTAAGGGCAGCACGAGTATCTGCTGTTTCACCAGATTGACTAATATAAATACATAAAGTTTTTTCGTCAATAATAGGGTCACGATAGCGGAACTCTGATGCAATGTCTACTTCTACAGGGATTTTGCAAAGTTTTTCAATGGCATCTTTTCCTACTAGACCTGCGTGCATTGCTGTACCACAAGCTACAATATAGATTTTATTTAAACTTTGTAAATATTCTTTTGTAATTGCTAAATCATCAAAAGAACATTTTTCTCCTAAATTCAATCTGTTTGCAATTGTTTCACGAATAGCATTTGGTTGCTCATGAATTTCTTTTAACATAAAATCTTCATAACCATTTTTTTCAGCAGCAGTAGCGTCCCACTCAATTACTTTTATTTCTTTTTCATGTTTTACTAAATTACTATCATAAAAATCAATATGATCTTTGTAAACAACAGCATATTCATTATCATCTAATAAATAAAAATCTTTTGTATAACTTAAAGCAGCCGGAATATCAGAAGCCACATAATTTTCTTCTTTTCCTCTTCCAAGAACAAGAGGGCTATCTTTTCTAACAACAATAACCCTATCAGGGAATAGTGGTGAAATGATTTCTAACGCATAACTTCCTTTTAGATCGTTTACTGTAGCTTGAACAGCCCCTAAGAAGGTATCCTCACAATCTACGCCTTTTGTATAATGATAATGAATTAAGTTAGGAATAACTTCTGTATCTGTTTGAGATAAGAAATGATATCCATTTTCTGTTAAAAAGGCTCTTAATTCATTATAGTTTTCAATAATTCCATTATGAACGACTGCAAATTGATTGCTATTGTCCATATGAGGATGAGAATTTTCTTTTGATGGTTTGCCATGAGTTGCCCATCTTGTATGAGCAATACCAATAGAAGCAGTTAAGTCATTAATACCAGCCATATTATCTAAGTTGGCAACTCTTCCTTTGTCTTTCATTACAACGATTTTTTCATTTTCTAAAACAGCAATTCCTGCTGAGTCGTATCCACGATATTCTAGGCAATGTAAACCATTAACAAGTACAGGAACGCACTTTTTATTGCCTATATAACCTACAATTCCACACATGTTTTTATTTCCTCCTTAATTCTATAAAGGAAAACACACAAATCATATTACCCTATTAGATTTGTTATCACATTACTGTGATTTTTTGTCTAATATTTCTTGGCAGTAATAAATGCCATAGGACCATCCGCCGAGTTTTTCGATAAATCCTATCCTCGTCAACAAGAAAAGTCTTCTTGTCCGGGCGCTATTCTTTAAACTAACTAATCTCCTTCCTTTATCATTTTATTGATTTGTATTATTTCCAATAGTAGTATATTACTACAAAAAACAAAATGTGTCAAAAAAGTAGTCTACTGAAACCTGTTTCAGATTAAAACCCGGCGTTTTGAATCGAAAAATAGAAATAATATATTGACATATAACAAAATGTTTTGATAAAATATAACAAAATGTTATGCATTAATATTTATCTATGTGAATAACTAAAAAAGATAATGGATATACTAATGAAAATAAATAAGAAACATAGGAGAAAAGAATGAAAAAATTAAGCGGAAGCCTTGAAGCCGTTGAGGCTGTACACACACACACACACACACACACACACACAAGTAATTTTATAGAAGATATCAAAGGTTTTAAAAACCTCTCTTTGACATATCAAAAAGGCAGACTATAAAAAGATAGTCTGTCTTTTTGCGTGCAAAAACAGATTTTAATATTACTCTAAACAAGAGAAAAGATATAAATAAGGAGGATAAAAAAGTGGAGAACAAAGAGAAAAAAGTAATTTTAATAGGAGCAAGCATAGTAGTTATAGCATTAATCATTTTACTAGTAGTAAATGGAATCAGTAAAAAAGGAAAAGAAAGTGCAGAAGGAGGTAATACACAAACAGGGCAAAATACAGAAAAATATGTAACAAATTTAGAAGATGGAACGAAACTAAATCATAGTGAAGAATTGAATAAGAATAAGAAATATAAAGATATAGAAATGAGTAATATCCAATTTACGTATGAGAACGGAAGAACCATATTGTTAGCCAAAGTAAAAAACACAGCAAGTACAAAACATAAAAATGAGATAGTAAAAATGACAATACTAGGAGAAAATAATCAAGTAATAGATGTAATTGAGCCAATTATGCCAGAATTAGAACCGGGAGAAACGAAACAATTTAACACAACAATTAGTGGAGCAGACGCAGTAAACGCAAAAGACTTTAAGATAGAAGAAAAGAAGTAAAATGCAAAGGAGAAAGTGAGAAATGAGAAAGAATCCGGGAATATCCTGTCAGGATAAGCCATTTGTATGCTACTTAAATGCTACAACTGGCATAACTCTAATTGCACTTGCTATTAGTAGGAAATGCGTTCGATATGAGGAAAGAGCTTGAAAGCCATGTGAGAGAAGAGAAAAAGAGAGAAAAGTTTAGCCGAGTTGAAGTGAAAGTTTATATGAATATGGTGTAAATTTGATAAAAAAATGA